>NZ_JBNPTO010000013.1:0-226540 GCF_051167715.1 Bradyrhizobium sp. HKCCYLS20291
CACGGTCCGTGACGATCGCGAAACGCCCCTTCAGCGAGCAGGAGACGGCGAGGAAGATCGATCTGATTTGCCCGACGACACAAGCGAAGATTTGCCCGACGGAATGCGACAAACTGGCACGACGGGCAGTTGGCGCAGACGGACCGCTTTCTTTTGCAGTAGCGAACGGACCTTGTCGCAGCTTCAGGTCGATCCTTGAAATGTTCACTGTGCGTTCCCAAGTAGAGTTGATCGTCTAAAGGATGGGGCGCGGGATGAGGCAACTTGAGGTCGAGAACCAACTCCGCGATGTGGTCAGCCGAATCATCGTTCAGGTTGAATTGGCGACTTCTCAGGGGCGGACCGATATCAACTTGGCGCTGGAGGACGCCTTCATTCCCATACTGAAATCGGTCTACAACCTCCCGCACCTCATCAATCTGAATCGCAAGCAAAAGAACTTTCCGGGCATCGATCTAGGCGACGACCACGACCGCGTGGCGTTCCAAATAACGTCCACGACGACGCTCGAAAAGGTGAAGTCGACCATCCAGCAGTTCATGGAACGGGCCTACTACAACACGTTCGACGAGCTCTACATCCTCATGCTCGGGCATAAGCAGTCGTCCTACAGCCAAGCATCGGTGAACGAGCTTCTGACCGACCAGTTCACCTTCAACTGCAAGAAGCACATCATCGATCTCGGCGACCTTCTCGGTCAAGTGGCTGGTCTGCGGCTCGCTGCCCAGGAGCGAGTGCTGTCCGAGTTCAAGCGCATCCTCGGCGAAGTCGACGCGTACATCAGCTTCAGCTCGGAGAGTATCGCCGCACCAACGGCCATCACGTCCAATCTTCAGATCGTGAACCTGCCCAAGGCGGTCTACGTGGCCGAACTGACGATCGAAGATAGCAAAGTCATCACGCAGGGGAAGGCAAAGCTCAACTACGGAGGAAAGGCGCGGGGCAGGAAGTCAGTCGTGAAGATGGCGCTGCTCCTGAATGATGTGGATACAGATGCCTGGGTCTGCCACGAGAACAAGCTCTTCTCATTCCACGATATCGCGGAGTGCGGCCTGATCAGCGTGGTAGACGCGGGATCGGTAGAGCGCTTGGACGTCTCGGACCTGGCCGACTCCGCCGAGACGGACAACGTGAACATCCTGAAGCAGCTTCTATCGGCTGAGACGCGGGAGCTGCTGAAGAAGCACCACGTGCGCATGCACAACATCGACGGATTCTTCTACTTCGGACCGACTGAGGAGGGACAGCTTGAGCGGAAGGAAACTTGGGTCGGGAAAAGGACCGCGGTCCGCCGCGTATTCGAGGTCAAGTACCAGCGCAAGGATCCCTCCAAGGTTGCGCACCAGAAGCATTTCTCGTTTGACCTGACGTTCACGAAGCTGGGGAACGATTGGTATGCGCAGATCGTGCCGAGTTGGTACTATTCTTATGACGGCCACAGGCAATCGCGCTGGCACGACGAACTGTTGTCGGCGCAGAAGCGTCTTGAGCACAACGCAACCGTTCGAAACATGGTTCGTTTTGTCGCTTACTTCCTGTCCGGCGTCGGCAAGATTGATGACGAGGACCGTGGGCTGTGCTTTCTCTCCCTCCTTGAATTCAACGCTCAGGATGCAGAGGAGGCGGAGCCAGTTGGTGACGACGAGGAAGATATCCAAGCGGTTGGAGGAGCAGCAGCATGAAGCTCACGACGCTACCGGAGCCTCTGCTCGAATTCGGTACCGGCACGCATGTCTGCCCGCGAACGGGGATCGAGCACCTGGGTGTCTACGACAAGCGGGACGATTTGCGTCGAACCGAGCTGCGGATCGGTGTGGTCGGACGCGGAGAAGGAATCGACCTTCTGGACGATTGGCTGGAGAGATGCCGGGATGGGATCGAGCGCAAGGAGGGGTCCAAGCTGCTGAACCTGTTTCGCGGCTTCGGCGGCATCAATCAGGATTACGGATTCCTGACTAGGATTATCAATTCCCCGCAATACACCCGAACTATCAAGAAGTCGGATATCTCCGCGGTGGTCAAGCTTACGTCTCGGGTGGAGCGAGTAGAGAAAGCCGTTGCGCTCTACTACGAACAGATTCGCTTCCTGGCCGAGAACAGATCGGTTGACGTGATCGTCTGCGTCATGCCGAACGAGATGTTCGATTCCGTCACGACGACGGCAGAGAGCGACGACGGCGATTCGGGGGAGAGTGAACTTGAGCACAACTTCAGGCGCATCCTGAAGGCCAAGAGCATGCATCTCGGCACGCCACTGCAGTTGGTTCGTGAGAAGACCATCCTAATCACCAAGCAGGCGGGCGATCAACAGGATCCGGCCACGAAAGCTTGGAACTTCGTCACCGCGCTATACTACAAGGGTAACAAGACAATTCCTTGGCGGCTTGTTGAGGACACAGCGAAGCTGCGATCATGCTACATCGGTATCGGTTTCTACAAGAGCCGCGATGGGGAGACTGTATCTTCAAGCCTAGCTCAGGTCTTCGACGAGTTTGGCCACGGCATCATTCTTCGCGGTACGCCGGTATCGATCGACAAGAAGGATCGTCGCCCTTACTTGAGCGAGGATCAGGCCTATGATTTGCTGCGAGACGCGCTAGACGAGTACGGTCGTGCGCTTGGGCACATGCCGGCACGCATTGTCATCCACAAGTCGAGCCAGTTTCGCGACAGCGAACGCAAGGGTCTTGTTCGGGCTATCAAGGAGAAGGGTATTCGGGCGAAAGATTTTGTCGCGATAACGGACACGGACATCAGGCTGTTCGGCGACGGGGACTATCCACCGAAGCGCGGTACGCTGATGACGATCTCTGAGAGCGAGGGCGTGCTCTACACGCGAGGCACTGTCGATTTCTACAAGACCTATCCCGGCATGTATGTGCCTGCTCCTCTGAAGGTCACTGTTTACGAGCAAGACTCATCTCTCGAGAGTCTGTGCGAGGAGATACTGGGGTTGACCAAGATGAACTGGAACAACACTCAGATGGATGGTCGTCTGCCGATCACGCTGGAATGCGCCCGGAAAATCGGAGACATCATGAAATACGTCAGCCCGACCGAAAAGCCGCAAGTCAGCTATAGCTTCTATATGTAGCAACTTGGCTATTGGGCAGCGTACCATGTTGAGATCTCGATATCAGTGGCGGCAACCTGTGTGCGTCGTGCCACGCCACAGAGCATGATCGATCAACCTGCGGCCAGATCAGATACGGTGAGGCAATACGAAAGAGCCAGCGCCTCGCCGCCCTTCCTATCCCATCTTCACCGCCAAACCCAGGGGCCCCCTGAACCCAAACCCATGCCACCGCACGCTCGCCGCATCCACCAGCTCCATCTTCGGAAACCGCTCGAACAGCATCGGCAGCAGGATGGCGCCGACGGTGCGGCGGGAGAGGTGGGCGCCGGCGCAGTGGTGGGGGCCGTTGCCGAAGGCCTGGTGGGGATTGGGGTCGCGCAGCGCGTTGTAGTGCTCGCCGTCGGTGAAGACGTCCTCGTCGCGGTTGGCGGAGGCCTGGATCGTCATCACGGTGTCGCCCTTCGGGATCAGGCAGCCGCGGATTTCGGTGTCCTCCATCACCAGGCGTGAGCTCGCCTGGATCGGCGCCACCCAGCGCACGCCTTCCTCGAAGGCGGCGCGCCACTTCTCCTGCTCGCGCACGGCCTCCAACTGCTCTGGGTTGGTCAAGAGGCCGTAGAGGATCGTCAGCAGCGCGTCGCGCGGCTCGTTGATGCCGCCGCCAATCGCGATCTTGATGTTGGCGATGATCTGGCTGTCGGGGATCGGGTTCTTCGCGTTGACCATGAAGGAGAGCGCGGACGACTCCGGCGCCTCGCGGACGCGATCCATGTTGGCCAGGATGCAGCGGTCCATCTCGGCATTGGCGATGTCGGAGGCGTCGAACGGCCCCGGCGTCCAGCCGAAATTGCCGGCGCCGTCGATCAGGGCCTGCGACCAACGCTGCATGTCGGCATCGCTGGCGTCCGGGACGCCCATCACATGCGCGAGGATGCGCGCGGCCAAGGGGCCGGCCAGCGCCGGGAACAGGTCGACGATCTCGCCGCGCGGCAGCCGGTCGAGATGTTCGCCGGCGAATTTGGTGTAGAGCGGCTCCCAGACGGCTTCGATCGTCTTCGGCATCAGCGCTGGCATCATCGCCATGCGCTCGGCGCGGTGCTCGTCGTGGTCCTTGCGCATCAGGGTGTGCGCGAGGAAGGCGCGCTTCATCGGCGTGTTCGGATCGTCGGACGAGAACAGCGCCGCGTTGTCCTTGACGACTTTGGTGTCGGCCGCCTTGGTGAGGAACGTCCGGCCCACCGACTTGACCCGCAACACCGGCGCTTCGCGGCGCAGGCGCCGGTAGATCGGATAGGGATCGTGCGTCAGCTCGGCGATGCCGATGGTCTCGTCCAGGGGAGCCAGGGTCGGCATGGGGCGCTCCTCTTGGCGGCGGGCCAGCGCGGATCCGCGCAAGGATAGGCGCAGCGATGGACCGGTGCAATGCTGTGCCGGCGCCTCGGCGGGGACGATCGTCGAGTGCCAAACGAGTTCCGGCCTCCTCCGTTCCGCGACGGCGTGATTCCGCAGGGCGGAACGGCGACGCGAGCGGGCCCCCGGCTGCGCGTGCTGTCGGCGCGGAGTCCGGCGCTCAGTCGCTGGCGACGTGGCCCATCAGCACCGACAGCTCGGCGGCGGATTCGCGCAGCAGCTCCTTGATGTCGGCGATCGAAGGCGTGACCTTGTTGTCGATGCGCTTGATGTAGGGCACGTTGAGCACCGCGTGCGCATGCGCGGTCGCGCCGAACACGGGAAAGGCGATGTTGGTGACGCCGTGGGTCTGCCGGCTTTGGACCTCGGCGTAGCCCTGCCGCTCGACCTCGCGGACGATCTTCATCAGCCTGACGGGATCGACGTCGAGCTCGCCCTCCGCCTTCTGATGCGCTTCCAGCATCGCGCGCCGCGTCGCCTCGTCCTGGAACGCGAGCAGGACGTAGCCGGACGCCGTGTCGGTCAACCCGACCAGGGCGCCGATCTTCATGCCGAACGCATAGCGCTCGGGGCTGTCGACCTCGCTGACGACCATGACGCGGCCGGCATGAAACACGGTGAGATGGCACGACTGCAGCGCCCGCTGCGCCAGCCTGAGCATCAGCGGCGCCGCCGCTGCGGTGAGCGACTTGATCGGACGGTGACGGTGCGCCAGCTCGAACAGCTTGAGCGTCAGCGTATAGCGCTCGCCCTGTCGCTGCTCGATATAGCCGCGGCGCGCCAGCCCGATCACCATGCGAAACAGCTCGCTCGGCGTCCGGCCGAGCGAGCTGGCGATTTCGTTCAGCAGCAGTCCCTCCGGCTCGCGCGCCAGGAGCTCCAGCACGTCGAGCCCCTTGTCGAGGGCCGGGACGGGATAGCGAACTTCGGCGGGCCGCTGCTTGCGGCGCGCCGGCGGACCCGCAGTTCTTCCGCCGGCGCGATTGCTACGCTTGATCAGTCTTCGCCTCCGGGCTGATGCCTGCGATAGAACAGCAACGCATTCTTGAACATGACCTTGTCGCGGACCTGCTCGCCGAGCGGCGCCAGGTAGTCCTCGGCCAGCTTGATCTCGTTCGCCATCGTGCCGTGCAGATCGGAGACCGGCCAGTTGCTGCCCCAGATCAACCGGTCCGCACCGAACGCCGTCATCAGCACGTCGAAATGTGCCTTGTAGGACGGCAGGTCGGTCGGCGAGATGAAGGGAACATCACCGGGCGCGTACATGTCATAAAACGACGAGAACTTCATGTAAAGATTGGGGCAGAGATCGGCGAGGCGGCGGATCGAGAACTCCCACTCGTGATCGACCGGCGGCGGGCCCTTGGCGCCGCCCAGATGGTCGATGATGATCTTGAGATCGGGGACCGTCGTGCACAGCGCCTCGACCTGGTTCTTCGGATTCTTGTCGGACCGGCTGATGATGTCGAGTGACATGCCGCGCCGTGCCAGCTCGCGCAGGTCACGCAGCTGCGCCGCGCTCAGCGTGATGCCCTCGGCGGGGCTCCAGAGATAGCCGCGAATGCCGACGAAGCGGCGATCGGCCGACAGCCGGTTGAGGCCAGAGATGAAGCTGGATGAGCCGATCTCGAGCTGTCCGACGTAGAACGAGAAGAACCGGTCCCGGCCCAGCATGTCCAGGACCTTCAGATTGTCCTCGAAGAGGGGGCTCGCCTCGACGACGCCGGCCGTGACGATGCCGTTGGCCGCCGCCACCGCCTTGTACTCCGGCGGCAGCACGTCGCGGCACAGCGCGGACGGGCAGTCCGGCCACGGCACGCCGCCCGGCCGCGACGGCTTGTAGAAGTGGATGTGCGTTTCCACGATCGGACGCGCGTGCCCGCGCTGCTTGAACGCCGTCAGATAGTCGTTGACCGCATCCATCTGGCTCGCCTCCTCGCTCGCCGCGATCGATGCGCCCTGCAGCGTTATCAGCGCCAGCGCGCCCATGCAACTACGCAAGAAATTAGTTCGAATGCCCATGGAGTTCTTCTCCTTGTTGTTTCCCCATTCTCGCCACTCCCCACGCTGTGGTTGAGTGCGGGCGAGTTTTTATAGGCGAAATTTTGTTTTGTCAAAGAAATCACTAATCGCGTTGCGGTAGAGTGGCGCGATGGCATGGTTGGAGCCGGCCTGCGTTCGCCCCGGGAGAGACGTTCAACTAATTCAGTTTGATTACAGAATACGCTGCGCATAGGCGTCGTTTCGGCCGTCGAAACGTGGGGGAGGAGCGTACTAATCAGGTTTCCAGTTGGCTTTCATTCACAACCAGCAGATGCATCGCGGTGCGGCATCTCCGGACTACGGGGCGGTGCAGTGCCGTCGCTGCAGTGCAGTTGCACTGCGCTTGTCTCGCCCGTGCGTGCCTTTCGCTTTGCACGCGAAGTCGATTCCGCGGCGATTTCGCGACGTGTTCTTTGACAAAATTTGTTTTCGCTTATAAAACGGTCCGCAACTAACGAAGAATGCGGGGGAGGATTGCAGGCGCTGCGGATGCCCGAGGGCACGTCAGCGCCGACCGATTTCTCACGAGGAATGTCTTACTGAGAGCACGAACAAACGGTCGGCGAGCTCATCGCCGCCCGAACGATGGATGCTGGTTGCGGGATGCGTCATGAGGGTGCCGGTCGTGCCGAGATCTGTGGCTGCTCTGTCCGGTGCGTATCGGTCATGCGTCCATCGGCTCGGCGCCTTCGGGGCCCGTCGCGGCAGCGCCGCGGCCGTCGTGCTGGTCGTGCTCGGTCTGCCCGTCCTGGCCGCCTGCAAGCTGACGGACGGGACCACCGCAGCGCCAGCCGACATCGACGTGCTCGACAAGGTCCGTTCGCTCGACATCCTGCCGCGGCAGACCCCGCCGGTCGATCGGCAGGCCGCCAGTGCCGGCCGGCGCGGGCAGGCCGCGGTGTATGAGGGCGCGGAGATTTCCGACGTCGGCGAGGCCCCCGCGCGGCCGGCGGCCGGCGGCGGCGGCTACGACCTGAACTTCGAGAGCACGCCGATCGCAACCGTCGCCAAGGTGGTCATCGGCGACATCCTCAACACCGGCTACGTCATCGATCCCCGCGTGCAGGGCACGGTCAGCCTGGTCTCGGTGCGCCCGGTCGCGAAGTCCGACATCGTGTTCGTGGTGGAGAGTGCGCTCCGGGTGTCCGGAATCGTGCTGCTGCGCGATGCCGCGGGCTATCGCCTGGTGCCGCTCGGCGAGGCGCCCGGCGGCGGCCGCGTCGACCAGGCCGCCGCCAGTCCCGAGCCCGGCTATGGCGTCTCGGTCGTGCCGCTGCGCTACGTGTCGGCGCCGGCGGTCCTCAAGCTGATCGATTCCTTTGCTACCAAACCCGGCAGCGTTCGCGCCGATCCCGCGCGCAATCTCCTGCTGATCCAGGGCACCGGCACCGAGCGCCGCACCGCCGTCGACACCGCCATCAGCTTCGACGTCGACTGGATGCGCGGCCAATCGGTCGGCATCTATCCGCTGAGCAACAGCACGCCCGACGTGATCAGCGCCGAGCTCGAGAAGATCATGGATTCCGGCGAGAGCGGCCTCAGCCAGGGCGTGGTCAAGTTCCAGCCGGTGACCCGGCTGAACGCGATCCTGGTGGTGAGCCGCAAGCCGGCGCTGCTGCAGACGGCGGCGACCTGGATCGCGCGGCTCGATCGCACCGACGCCGCCCGCACCAGCGTCCACGTCTACCGGGTCAAGTATGGCGAGGCCCGCCAGATCGCGCGCGTGCTGACCGACATGTTCGTCGGCGGTGCGACGTCCTCGCTCGACAGCGCCGAAAATCAGCTGGCGCCGGGATCGGGCCTGTCCGCGAGCTCGAGCGGCGACCGCCTGTCGATGACTACGAGCGGCACGTCGTCGCAGCCCGCCGGCTTCGGTCAGCGCCCGCGCGCGGCAGCGGCGTCCGGCATGTCGGCGGGTCTCGGAACGCCGCCGCCCGCAAGCAGCCTCGTCCCCGGCGGGACGCAGGCGGACACGCGCAGTTCGGCCGCGGCCGGGCAGCCGCTGATGCAGGGCGTCCGGATCACCCCGGACGTGGTGAACAACACCATCCTGATCTACGCCGATCGCGCCAACTACAACATCATCGAATCGACCCTGCTCCGGATCGACCAGCCTGCGCTGCAGGTCGCCATCGACGCGACGATCGCGGAGGTGACGCTGACCAACGAGCTGAGCTACGGCGTCCAGTTCTATCTGAACAGCAGGAACGTGGGCCTGCGTCCGGACCAGGGGTCGGCGCTCAATACCCAGACCCGGCCGGACACCACAGCCGGCGCCGTGGCCAAGGCGCTGATCAACCGCGCGCTTCCCGGGTTCAACTTCCTGATCGGCGCCGAGGCGCAGCCGAACGCCATTCTCGACGCGCTGCATGCCGTGACCAGCGTCAAAGTGCTGTCCAATCCGTCGCTGGTCGTGATCAACAACCAGGTCGCCACGCTTCAGGTCGGCGACGTCGTGCCGGTCTCGACCGGCAGCGCGACCGTGCTCACCACCAGCAACACGGTGGTCAACACCATCGATTATCGCAACACCGGCATCATCCTGCACGTCTCCCCCCGCATCAACGTCAACGGCCATGTCCGGCTCGACGTCGAGCAGGAGATCAGCAACGTCGCCCCGCAATCGGCCACCAGCCTGACGCCGACGGTCTCCGAGCGGCGGGTCAAGAGCTCGATCTCGGTCGCGTCCGGCCAGACGGTGCTGCTCGCCGGCCTGATCAGCGAACAGCAGGACGGCCGGCGCGACGGCATCCCGCTGCTCGACGAAATCAAGGGCTTTGGCGATCTGTTTTCGCATCAGGACAAGAAGGGCACGCGCACGGAGCTGATCATCTTCATCCGTCCGCAGATCATTCGCGACAGTTCGGACGCGCATCATGTCGCGGAGGAGCTGCGGTCGAAATTGCGCGGCACGGTCGGAGCGAGCACCGATGACCTCAGCAGTCACACGGTCCGTTGACGGAGCGCTCGCCGCCGCGCGCCTGATGGCGCGGGGCGCTGCGCTGGCGCTCGTCGTCTGTTGCGTGCTCCAGATGCGCGGCGCCCATGCCGACCCGCTGGCGCGCGCCGACGCTGCCTATGCCAGGGGAGACTACGTTCAGGCCGTCGATGTCCTGACCCCGCTCGCGCTGCGCGGCAATTCGCGCGCGCAGGCCATGCTCGGCTTCATGTTCGAGAACGGCTATGGCGCACCGCAGGCCTATGTCGTCGCCGCGGATCTCTACGCGAAGGCGTCGATCCGGGGCAACCCGTTCGGCCAGGCCATGCTCGGCCTGATGTACGACAAGGGCCATGGCGTGCCGCAGGACGTTGTGCTGGCCTACAAATGGCTGAACCTCGCAGCGGCAGGCGCCCCGAAGCACGAGCGCGACTACTTCGTTCGGCTGCGCAATGCGGTCGCGTCGAAAATGGCCACCCAACAGATCGCCGAGGGCCAGCGGCTCGCCGCGCAGTGGGCGGTCGAAGCGCGCCATGGACGACGGCCATGAGCACAAGTCAGGAAGCGGCGCGATTTGCCAGCCACGTCCTGAGCTCCGAGCATCGGTGGTCGGCTGACGGCGCTGCGTCTGCCAATCCCGCTGCATCCGGACGGGATGGCGAGAGCGCACAGCGCGATCAGCCGTTCGGCGCGCAGCAGAAGCTGTGGGAATTGACTGATCTCTCGGCGAGCGAGTTCGCCGACGCGGCGGCCGCCTTCCATGGCCTGTCCCGCGTCACGCTGCAGGAGATGCTGGAGGCCGCGCCGCTGGTCGCGTCCTTCTCGCAGCGTTTCCTGCGCGACACGCTGATGTTTCCGTTCAGATCGCCGGACGAGACGACCGTGCTTGCGGTGGCCGATCCGACCGACCTTGCGGCCAGGCGCGCCGCCGAAATCGTGCTCGGCCCGTCGGTCATGATGAAGGTCGCGGCCTTCGACGATCTCGCCGCCGTGCTCGACCAGCGCCTGGCGAGCGACAATCCGGACGCCGCCATTGCCGCCGCCGCGTTCTCGCAGCTTCGCGAGGACGACATCGAGAGCCTGCGCGACCTCGCCAGCGGTGCGCCTGTCGTGCGTGCAGTCAACGATCTCCTGGAAAAGGCCGTCGAGCTGCGCGCCAGCGACATCCACATCGAGCCGTTCGCGGCCGGGCTGACGACGCGCTTCCGGATCGACGGCTTGCTGCGCCAGGTCGCAGCGCCCGCGGCGGTGCCTGCCCAGGCCGTCATCTCGCGCATTAAGATCATCGCGAACCTCAATATCGCCGAGCGGAGGCTGCCGCAGGACGGCGCGGCGCGGCTGCGCGCCGGCCGCGCCGACATCGATATCCGCGTCGCCATCATGCCGACGCAGCACGGCGAAGCGGCCGTCATTCGTATCCTGCCAAAGGACCGTGGATTGCTGGTGATGGACCGGCTCGGCTTTGCGCCGCGCGACGAAGCGAGCCTGCGGCGGCTGCTGAAGCTGCCGCATGGCATGATCGTCATCACCGGACCGACCGGCAGCGGCAAGACCACGACGCTCGCCACCATCCTGTCGATCCTCAATGAGCCCGTCCGCAAGATCCTCACCATCGAGGATCCCGTCGAATACGAGATTCCCGGCATCAACCAGTCGCAGATCAAGCCTGCCATCGGCCTGACCTTCGCCACTGCGCTGCGCTCCTTCGTCCGCCAGGACCCCGACGTGATCATGGTCGGCGAGGTGCGCGATGCCGAGACCGCGAACGTCGCGGTCCACGCCGCGCTGACCGGTCATCTCGTGCTGACGACATTGCACACCGAAACCGCGGCAGCGGCGCTGCCGCGCCTGCTCGATCTCGGCATCGAGGCGTTCCTGTTGCGCTCGACCTTGCGCGCGGTGATCGCGCAGCGGCTGGTGCGCCAGCTCTGCGAACGCTGCAAGTCGAGCAGGATGCTCTGCGAAGCCGATCTCGCCGAGGACCCGCGGCTCGGCGTGCTCGGCTTCCGCGCCGGCGAAACCGTTCACGAGCCGGCCGGCTGCGAGCGCTGCGGCGGGTCCGGCTATCGTGGCCGGATCGGTGTGTTCGAGGTGCTCGAGCTCGACGGCGAACTGCGCGCGCTGATCGGTGAAAAGACCGACGGCCTCAAGATCGACGAAACAGCGATTCGTCGGGGCATGACGACGATGCTCGACGATGGGCTCGCGAAGTGCCGTGCAGGCCTGACCAGCCCGGCGGAGATCCTCCGCGTCACCACGACGAGGTGAGCCGTGCCGCACTATCGATACCGCGCTTTGACGCAGACCGGCGAGATCGTGAACGGCAGGCTGTCGGCGCCGAATGCGACCGAGGTCGCGGCCCGGATCGAATATCTCAGGCTGTTGCCGATCGAGACCGTGGAGGAGAAGCGCGCTCCGACCTCGGCCGGCGGCTTCGGCAGCTTCGGCCAGCCGGGCCGCAGCGAGGTGACGACCTTCACCCGCGACCTCGCGCTGCTGCTGAAGGCCGGTGCCCGCCTCGACGATGCGCTCGAGCTGCTCTCGAGCGATGCCGATGTCGGCAGGCTTCGTCCCGTCGTCGCCCGGTTGCGCACGGCACTGCTCAGCGGAGAGAGCTTCGCCGATGCGGTCGGCGCTCATGCCACGCTGTTTCCGCAGATGTATGTCGCGCTGGTCAGGGTCGGCGAGATCTCCGGAACGCTCGACCAGGTGCTGGAGCTGCTGGGCCAGGAGCGGCTTCGCGCCGAAGCGATGCGCCGAAAGCTGACGGATGCGATGCAGTATCCGCTGTTCGTTCTGATCGCGGCCATCGCGGTGATGCTGTTCTTCATTCTGTTCGTGCTGCCGCAATTCTCCTCGGTGCTGCAGGACTTCGGCGGCAAGTCGGACTCGGCGCTGAGCTTCTTCATTCGCCTGTCGGATCTCATGCGCGCCAACGCGACCGCGCTGCTGCTCGCGAGCGCCGGCTTGATCGCCCTGCTTATTGTCGTGCTGCGCCGGCCTCACGCACGGAGCATGATCATCGGTCTGGTTGCAGGTTTTCCAGGGATCAGCCGCATCGTTCAGTTCTATCGGGTCAGTCTGTTCTGCCGCAATCTCGGCGTGCTGCTCGGCAGCGGCGTCAGTCTGACGGCCACCTTGCGCATTCTGGTCGACATCATGGCGGTGACCGGCAAGGCCGGGACCTGGGACGCGGCCGCAGATCGCGTGCGGCAGGGCGGCAAGCTGTCCGATGCCTTGTCCGCGTCGAGCAGCCTGCCGCCGATGGCGGTGCGGATGCTGCGGCTCGGTGAGGAGACCGGCCAGCTGCCCGTTCTCGCGGGCAGGGTCGCCGAATTCTACGAAGCGAAGCTGCAGCGGAGCCTCGATCGCGTCGTCGCCGTTATCGGGCCGCTCGCGATCATCTTCATCAGCGCCGTGGTCGGCGGCTTGATCGTGTCCGTGATGACCGCGCTGCTTTCGGTGACCCAGCTTGTCGGATAGGGGAGGAGGAGTGATGTCGAGACGATTAGTTCATGCACGCGGCGCTGGTCAGGGCAGGGCACGCTGCGGCGAGCAGGGCTTCACCCTGGTCGAGATGCTGGTCGTGATCACGATCATCGGGCTGATCATGGGACTCGTCGGCCCACGCGTGCTGAACTATCTGAGCGAGTCCAAGGTCAAGGCCGCCAAGATCCAGATGCAGAGCCTGGCCAGCGCGCTCGATCTGTTCAATCTCGATGCCGGACGCTATCCGTCGAGCTCGGAGGGGCTGGTCGCGCTGACCCGGCGCACGCCGGGGATAGCAGGTTGGAACGGCCCTTATTTGAAGGGCGGCAGCGTCCCGAACGATCCCTGGAACCATCCGTACATCTATCGTGCGCCGGGCGGTCGCAGCGCCTTCGACATCGTCTCCCTCGGCTCCGACGGGCAGGAAGGTGGCAGCGGCACGGCAGCCGACATCTCGCTCGACGGTGTGACCGGCACGAGCAGCGAGTGAGGCCGTCCGATGAGGCCCGAGGCCAGGAGGGCGGAACACGGCTTCACCTTGTTGGAGGTGGTTTGCGTGATCGCGCTCGTCGCGATGCTCGCCGCCGTGGCGCTGCCATTGCTCCCGCGCAATACGTCGCGGGCGCGGCTGCACGCCTATGCGCTCGAGGCTGCCTCACTGCTGAAGGCGGATCGCAACGCCGCGATCCGTGGCGGCGGCGAAATGTCGACGCTGGTGGATGCGCCCTCGCGCGCGATCCGATCGGGCGCGACCGGGCAGGCGATCCGCATCCCCTCCGACGTGCGCTTCGATGCGCTGCTGCCGCAGACCTGCCGGCGGCGGGCCGTGCTGTCGACGATCAGCTTCTTTGCCGACGGCACCAGCTGCGGCGGCGCCGTCGCGCTGACCGGGCTCGATAGTTCCTATGAAATTCGTGTCAACTGGCTGACGGGAAGGGTGGAAGTTGTTTCACGCAGTCAAGGTGCCAGCTGAAGCCGACGAGGCCGGGTTCACGATCATCGAGGTGCTGACCGCGCTCGCGATCTTCGCCCTTTCGATCGTGGCCATCGGCCATGTGATGTCGACCAATGCCCGCGGCGTGCGCACGCTCGAGGATCACGTCGCCCTGGCGCAGACCACGCAAGCCGTGTTCGCAGCCGCCATCCCTCTCCATGAGGATCTGGCGCCGGGCCGGTTGACCGGCAACATCAACGATCACCGCTGGCAGGTTGACATTGCTCCATTCGCTGGACGCGCGATGAACGATCGTGGCGAGGCGGCGTGGATCCCGGCGCAGGTCCGGGTCCACGTGCGCTCCCCCTCCGGTGCGGCGATCGAGCTCGAAACTGTCCGATTGATGCGGGGGCCGAAACGGTGAGGACGGAAGGGGCAGTCGCTCGCCCCGGCGAGCAGGGCTTCACGCTGATCGAAGCGCTGGCGTCGTTGGCATTGACCGGCCTTGTCCTGTCCGCGCTGGCCACGCTGACGGCGCAATGGTTGCCGAGTTGGAATCGCGGCTTTGACCGGATCCAGCAGAGCGAGCTGATCGGGATTTCGATGCGGCGAATTGCAGCCGATCTTGCTGCCGCCGAGTTCGTCGCCGCCGGCCGTACGTCGCCGAAGCCGCTGTTCGAGGGCACTGCGCTGGCGGTGACCTTCGTGCGCACGGCATTGGGGCCCAATGCCGGCACTGGCCTCGATGTCGTGCGGTTCGGCGAGATCATGGATCAAGGACGCCTGGTGACCGCGCGGATGCGCGTGCCGTTCGTCCCGTTGGCGGCAGGCGCCGAAGCCGGCCGAATCCGCGTGGCGGACCCTGTCGTGCTGCTGCGGCCGCCGTTCAGCCTGTCGTTCGCCTATGCCGGTCCCGATCATATCTTCCATGACGTGTGGCGCGACATGGAAGCACTGCCGACGGCGATCAGGCTGACCGTGCGGGATGCGGCCAGTCAGCGCGCCTTGGCGGCATCGACCGTCACGCGTGTTCATGTCGAGGCTCCTGCTCGCGGCGGAACGGCCGACGATGACGGCAAGGGGACTCAAAAGGACGCTCAAAAGGAAGCTGCTGGTGCCGACAACGCCGCCGGCGGGACGAGATCGGAGCGGAGACGTTGATGATGGCACCGACCTCTCCGCTTCGTCATCCAGCCTCTTGCCAGCGTGGCTTCGTCCTGGTCGCGGTGCTCTGGCTGATCGCCGTGCTCGCAGCACTCGCCGTGATCTTCTCCGTGCACCTCTCGAATTCGGCGCGGGCACTCGCGCTCAACGACACGGAGCTGCAGGCCGAGGCCCTCGTCGCTGCGGCGGTCGAGCTCACTGCGTATCGCATATGGCTTGCCGACGAACAGGCGCCGCCGCAGCGTGAGGATAACCAGCTTCCACGCACGCGCTCCCGCCCCCCTCGTGGCGCGTTTCAGGCGCAGCTCGGAGGTGCCGAACTGTTCGTGGCTTTCGTCTCGGAGGCTGCGCGGATCGATCTGAATGCTGCACCGAAGGAATTGCTCGCCGGATTGATGGCCGTGCTCGGCGCATCGTCGGACCAAGCCTCGCAACATGCCGAGCGCATCGTGGGCTGGCGCAGCAGGGCGACCGCGGAGACGTCAGACCGTGAAGATTCACTCTATCTGGCAGCCGGCCGGACCTATGCGCCGCGCAAGGCGCCGTTTGCACACGTCAACGAGCTGGCGCTCGTGCTCGGTCTTCCGCCCGCACTCGTCGAGCGCGCGCTGCCGTTCGTCACAGTGTTTTCCGGCATGCCCGGTGTCGACGCGCTCAACGCGCCGCCGGAGGTAGTCGCAGCACTTCCCGGCATGACTCCGCTGCGGCTCAAGCAGTTTCTCAATGATCGAGGCGGGCTAGCCAGCGAACCGGCGGCGGTCGCAGCCGCCCTTGGCGTCACCAGGGCAAGCGTGGCGGCGGCGCCAAGCGAGGCCTATCGCCTTGCAATCCTTGTTCGGCTCGCGAGTGGCCGCGAGTTCGGCTCGGAGGTGGTCATCTCGATGCGCGACGGCGAGGATCCTTTCCGTGTGCTGTCATGGCAGGACGCCACCGCCGCGCAGACTCGCCGGCCGGCTGCGATGTGACGGGAGCGCAAAGCGATGATCTCGGAGATCAAGGATCTGTTCGTAGCCTGGATGGAGGCGGTGGCTGCGGCCATCGACGCGGCCCTGGCGCGGATCAAGCCACCGAGGCGCGTCCGGCTGGTGGAAGGCGAAGCGGATCATTTCTCCGCGCAGCAGGCGCCGGGCAAGCGCGCGGGTCTGCCGCCGACTGATTTCCGTCTGTGGGACGGCGGGTTCGAACCGGCGCTCAGCCGCGAATGGCAGGCCGCGCTGCGCGGCAGCCACATCGAGCTGATCATGCGATCAGATCAGGTGCTATGCCGCACGGTCGAGTTTCCGAAAGCCGCGACCGATTTCCTCCAGGGTATGGTCCGTGCCCAGATCGATCGCCTGACCCCATGGACCGCCGCCGATGCCGTATTTGGCTTGTCGGCGCCAGCGCCGGTCGCGGGCGAGCGGATCGCGCTGATCGTTGCCGCGACATCGCAGCACAGGGTCCAGCGACTCGTCGGACTGGCGGCGCGCGCGGGCGCGGCGTCGGTTGCCGGGCTGGTCGAGCCGGATGACGCAGTCGGAACGACGGCGCCGATCAAGGTGTTTCAACGGAGACTCGGTCCGGCAGGCGCGGCCATCGACATGCCGCGATTGTTGCGACGCTTGCTGATCGGCGTGGCGATGTCCGCCGCCGCTTCGTTTGTGGTTGCAGCCTATGTCGGCGGCGCGCTGGAGGCCGAGCAGCAGGACCTGGCGCGCGCGATCACCCGGCACCGCACTGCATTGCGCGCCAACCAGATGGGTGGGTCAGCGGAAGCGCTACTTGCCAGGCGCAAGCAGACCTCGCCGTCGGGCGTCATGGTGCTGGAAGCGATCTCCCGCGCCTTGCCCGACACGACCTATGTGACGGAACTCAGGATCGATGGCGACAAGGTTCAGGTCGTGGGTCTCACGCAGGATGCGCCGTCCCTGATCAGGCTGATCGAGCAGTCGCCACAGTTCACCCGTGCGACGTTCTTCGCGCCGACCACGCGCGGCCAGAACGAACCGGGCGAGCGCTTTCACATCGAGGCGCACATCACCGCCGATTTCGGATCCCGCTCATGACTCGGAAGCTGACATTGAGGAGTCTCGTCGCCACGCCGATCTTTGCCGCTGGCTCATATCTCGGCGTCATGCTGCTGCTGCTGTTCGCCATCGGCAGTGCCGTGACCGATGTCCTGAGCCAGCACGCCGAGGTCTCGAACCTGCAGACGATGCTCGCGCAGTTCGAGGGCCGAAAGCCGGTGACATCCCGCGGACAGATCGACGATGTCACGGGTCCCGCCGGGTCGCCGTTTCTCGAAGGCGCGACCGTCACGATTGCAGGCGCGGCGCTGTTGCAGCGGGTTACGGCCGCGGTCACGAAGCTTGGCGGCAACGTGCTGTCGTCGCAGGTCGACCTGCAGGGCACGCAAGCCAAGAACGGCTTTCTCTCCATCGTCGCGAGCTGCGACATTGACCAACCCGGCCTGCAGCAACTGCTCTACGATCTCGAGGCGGGCCAGCCCTTCCTGTTCCTGGAGCAGCTGACGGTCCAGGTGCCGGCCAGCCTGGGCTCTTCGGGCGCAGGCAAATTGCGCGTTCTGCTCAGCGTGTCCGGACAATGGCAAGGCGCCAGATCATGATGAACGTTTCGCGCAAATGCCGAGCGAGGCTCGCGTTGTTGGTCGCAGCCTCGCTTGCCACATCTGGAGTCACGATGGCGCTGCCGACTGGCGCGCCTGATCTCGACACATCATCACGCCAGGATGCCCCTTCGGGGCCGTCGTCAGTGTGGGAGCAGCCCGCGCCAGAGCCGGTCATCGTCGTTCGGCCGCAGGCGCCACAGCCGTCCGCTGCGGCTGAGCGTACGCTGAGCCCCAACCCGCTCTGGGAGATTCCGCTCTCCAGCCTGACGGTGACGCGGGAGCGTCCCATCTTCTCGTCGTCGCGACGGCCGCTGCCTCCCGCGGCGACCGCCGTGCCGAAGCCTGTCGCGCCATCAGCCAAGCCGCCGCAGGACGAGCGTCCGCAGTTGATCCTGGTCGGCACCGTCGGAAGCGATGCGGAGAGTTTTGCAATCTTCGTCGAGCAGGCCACCAAGGTGGGGCTGCGGCTGCGGCTCGGCGACGAATTCCAGGGCTGGACCTTGCGCTCGGTACAAGGGCGCGAGGTGATCCTGGAGCGCGACCAACGCAAGACGGTGCTGAGTTTGCCGCAGCCGAGCCCGGCCGCGGTTGCCGTGCCGCGCGACCGGACCGAGAGCATGACGGCCCAGGGAACGGCGGATCTGCCATGGAGCGTTGAGCCGCGCCGCTGAAGCCGGCGCGATCTCTATCTCGTGCGGGGGGGCATCGCCTGTTCGGCAACCGCTTGTCGCGCACCCAATCGAAACAGTTGCGCCAATTGCCTGGTGACCACGCTTACCACGCGGGGATCGCTTCCCAGCGTCCCGAACACGGGCTCGACCGCCAGCAAGGCCGGCGCGAGCCGTTCGGCGACGGGACCTGTCTCCTGCGCGATCGCTTTCAGCTTCGCCGCGATCGGATCCCGCACATCGATGTCGTTGCCACGTTCGTCGCGCGCCGTGACGTAGCGCATCCAGCCGGCGACCGCGAGCGCATGGGGTTCGATCGGCAAGCCCAGCTTCAGTCGGTCGCGCATGGCGCCGAGCAGCCGTTGCGGCAGCTTCTGCGATCCATCCATGGCGATCTGCCAGGTCCGGTGATGCAGCGCCGGATTGGCGAAGCGCTGCAGGAGGGAGGCCTGATAGGCGGCGAGATCGGTACCCGCCGGCATCTGCAGCGTGACCGCCGCGTCGTCCATCACGCGCGCCGCCAACGCTGCGAAGCTCGCGTCAGTCATGGTCGCTGCGATGGTCTCGTAGCCCGCGAGATAGCCGAGATAAGCGAGCGCCGAATGGCTGGCATTGAGCAGGCGCAGCTTCATGTGCTCGAACGGGGTGACGTCGGACACGAGCTGCACGCCGGCAGCGGCGAAATCCGGTCGCCCCGCGGTGAAGCGATCCTCGACGATCCACTGCGTGAACGGCTCGGTCATGACCGGCCACGCATCGGTCATGCCGAGTGCGGAAGCGATCGCAGACCGGTCGGCCGCCGTGGTCTCCGGCACAATGCGATCGACCATCGTGCAGGGGAAGGCGGCGTGGTCTTCGATCCAGCGGCCGAGGTCCTTCGCGCGCAGTTCGGCGAAGCGGCTGACGATGCGCTGCACGGTGCGGCCATTGGCGGAAAGATTATCGCAGCACAGCACCGTGAAGGGCGGCAGGTTCGCCGCTTTCCGGCGCGCCAGGGCTTCGACGAGAAATCCCGGGGCGGACCGCGGCGCGTGCGGGTTGGCGAGATCATGCACGATGTCGGGATGCGTCTCATCCAACTCGCCGGTCTGTGGCGTGTGGCAGTAGCCCTTCTCCGTGACCGTGAGTGACACGATGCGCGTCGCCGGATCGGCCATCCGGCTGATCAGGCGCTCCGGATCTTCCTTACCCACCTCCATCGCCAGCAGCGAGCCGATCACCCTGATCTCGGTGCCGGCGCCGGAGCTGACCGCCACAGTATAAAGACAATCCTGCGGAGCCAGCGCGTCGCGCGTCTCGGGACTGCGCAGGCTCGCGCCGACGATTCCCCATTCGGCGGATCCGGCGGCGAGCAGGTCGTCGATGACGACGGCCTGGTGAGCGCGATGAAACGCACCGACGCCGAGGTGGACGATGCCCGGTTTGACGGTCGTCCGGTCGTAGCGGGGGCGGCGGATGGCGGCCGGCAGCCGATCGAGTGTCGAGGCAGAGAGGCGCAAAATGCCTCCAATGGGGGCTGGAAGTGGAGGATTTCGGTCACTCGCTTGACATGTCCACCAAGTTCCGTCAATGCTCTGGTCAATTGGTCAGGCCAATTGGCCAAAAGAAAGCCCTGCTGGGGAAGGGATATCGGTGTGCCGCTGGAAGCCGTGGAAGCACGACGCCTCTACCGCCAGGTCGCCGATCAACTGCGCGCGCTGATCGACGGCGGCGAGTATCCCGTCGGCAGCCGCCTGCCGACCGAGCGCGAGCTTGCCGAACAACTGAAAGTGTCGCGCCCGACCGTGCGCGAAGCGCTGATCGCGCTCGAGGTCGAGGGCAGGGTCCGCATCCGCGTCGGCTCCGGCATCTATGTCATCGAGCCCACTGCGCCCGCATTCGCCGTGCCGGCCACCGGGATCATCGAAGGCCCGTTCGAATTGCTGCGGGCGCGCGAGTTCATCGAGGGCGCGATTGCAGGTGAAGCGGCGCGGCTCGCGACACCGGAGGACGTCGCGCGCATCGATGCGGCGCTGGCCGCAATGGCTGCCGCAGATGATCCCAGTGAATCGATGATGGTGCACGACCGCGCCTTCCACATCGCGGTGGCCGGATGTCTCGGCAACGCCGTCCTGATGCGCGTGGTCGGCGAATTGTTCGACCAGCGCCTCAATCCCTATTTCACGCAGCTCGCGAACTACTTCGAGAATCCGGAATCGTGGCGGACGGCGTATGCCGAGCACGAGGAGATCCGCCGGGCCATCGTGGCGCGCGATTCCGGACGGGCCCAGGGCGCGATGCGCGACCATCTGGCGCGCTCGCAAAGCCGGTTTGCCCAGAGCTTCGGTGCAGAAACGCCAGCACCGCGGGTTCGCTCGCGAAGCGGATGACATCGTCGTTTCATTTGAGAAGAACAGAACATCAAACCAGGGGAGGAAGTTGGAATGTTGAAGAGATTGACGGTTCTTTCCATCGCGGCCGCCGCATTGATCGCCGCGCCGACCGCCGGCATGGCTCAGACCAAGCTGAAATGGGCCCATGTCTATGAGACCTCGGAGCCGTTCCATACCGCTTCGGTGTGGGCGGCGCAGGAGATCGGCAAGCGGACCAACGGCCGCTATCAGATCGACGTTTATCCGGCGTCGCAGCTCGGCAAGGAGACCGACATCAACCAGGGCCTGTCGCTCGGCTCGGTCGACATCATCATTTCCGGCTCGAGCTTTGCGGCCAAGACCTATCCGCCGATCGGCGTGACCTATTATCCCTACACGTTCCGCGATGCAGACCATCTGCTGGCCTACACCAAGAGCGACGTCTTCAAGGAGCTCACCAAGGGCTATGAGGACAAGAGCGGCCATCACATCCTCGCCGTCACCTATTACGGCGTGCGGCAGACGTCGTCGAACAAGCCGCTCAAGGGCTGTGCCGACATGAAGGGCCTGAAGATGCGCGTGCCCGACGTGCCGGCCTATCTGGCGATGCCGCGCGCCTGCGGTGCCAACACCGCGCCGATTGCATTCGCCGAAGTCTATTTGGCGCTGCAGAACGGCACGGTGGACGCGCAGGAGAACCCGCTCACGACCATCGAGGCCAAGAAGTTCTACGAGGTGCAGAAGTACATCGTGCTGACCGGACACATCGTCGACCATCTCAACACGGTCGTCGCCGGCGGGCTCTGGAAGAAGCTGAGCGAAGAGGACCGCAAGATCTTCACCGACGTGGCGCAGGAGGCGGCTGCGAAGGCGACGGGCGAGATCAAGGCCAACGAGGCCAAGCTGGTTGCCTTCTTCAAGGACAAGGGGCTCACCGTCACCGAGGTGAACAAGGACGAGTTCCGCGACGCGGTCATGAAGGCGATCAGCTTCGAGAGCTTCGATTATCGCAAGTCGGACTGGGATCGGATCCAGGCGGTCAAGTAACGCCGGCGCAGCTGTCGTCCTTTCCGCCGCTCCGGCGGGAAGGACGGGTTGCCTCCACCACCTAGCGCGCTTAAGGAATTCCCATGTCCACCGCTGAATTGCATCGGCAGGCCACGGCCGATGAAATTGCGCATACCTTCCAGGAAGGCGAGCCCGTCACCGCCGACCTCAGCCCCTATGCGGCCGAAGATTGGATCGCGCTGGCGATCTTCTGGATCATGGCGCTCTGCGTCTTCCTGCAATTCTTCACCCGTTACGCGCTCAACGACAGCTACGCCTGGACCGAGGAGATCGCGACCTACTGCCTGATCGCGGTGGTGTTCGTGGGCTCGGCGATGTGCGTGCGGATGTCCCGGCACATCCAGGTCGACCTGGTGTTTCGCTATCTGCCGCGGCTTCCGGCGCGCGCGCTCTCCACGGCGATCGACGTCATCCGCATCGCGTTTCTGACCTATGTCATCAAGCTCGTCTGGGTCTTCATCGAGGTGATCGGCGACGAGCGGATGACGACGATCAAGTTTCCGAAGAAGTACGTCTACTATCTCGTTCTGTTCGGCTTCGTTCTGATGAGCGCGCGCGCCATCCAGGTTGCGATTCAGAACTGGCGCCGCGGTTATTCCATTCTCGAACGTCCCGGCGCGTTCGACGGCACGGAGGATTGACGCCATGCTGATCTTGCTCGGATCGTTCCTCCTCCTGATGCTGGTTGGCCTGCCGGTCGCGCTCGCGATGGCCGTGGCCTCGCTACTCTACATCCTCGTCACCGGCATCACGCCTGACGTCACCTTGGCGCAGCGCATGATCGCCGGCGTCGAAAGCTTTCCGCTGCTGGCCGTTCCGTTCTTCATCCTGGCCGGCAATCTCATGAACATCGCCGGCGTGACCGGCCGCATCTACCGCTTTGCGGTCGCACTGGTCGGCTGGATGCGCGGCGGCCTGGGGCACGTCAACATCATCGGCTCGGTGATCTTCTCCGGCATGTCCGGCACGGCCATCGCCGACGCCGCCGGTCTCGGCACCATCGAGATCAAGGCGATGAAGGATCACGGCTACTCCACGGAGTTCTCTGTGGGCGTCACGGCCGCATCCGCCACGCTCGGGCCGATCATCCCGCCGTCGCTTCCGTTCGTGATCTACGGCATGATGGCGAACGTCTCGATCGGGGCGCTGTTCCTGGGCGGCCTCATCCCGGGTGCGGTGATGACGCTGGCCATGATGGCGACGGTGGCCTATTTCGCCCACAAGAACGGCTGGGGCAGCGACTCGCCGTTTTCCTGGCCGCAGCTCGGCTCGGCTGCGCTCGAAGTTCTGATCGTGCTGGCGTTTCCGTTCGCCGTATGGCTGCTCGTCGTCGCCGGTCTGTCGGTCAATCTCGCGGTGGGACTCGGTCTGGTCGTGCTGCTCGCAATCGACTGGTATTTCGACTTCTCCGCCGTCATGGCGCTGATGGCCCCGGTGATCCTGATCGGCGGCATGACGCTCGGTTGGTTCACGCCGACGGAAGCCGCCGTTGCGGCGGTGATCTGGTCGCTGTTCCTCGGCCTGGTGCGCTATCGCACCATGACCTTGCGCACGGTGGCGAAGGCGACGTTCGACACCATCGAGACGACCGCCTCCGTATTGTTCATCGTCACCGCCGCCTCGATCTTTGCCTGGCTGTTGACGGTGTCGCAGGCTGCGCAGACGCTGACCGATGCCATTCTGAGCGTCACGCAGAACAAGTGGGTGTTTCTGCTGCTGGCCAACATCCTGATCCTGTTCGTCGGCTGCTTCATCGATACGATCGCGGCGATCACCATCCTGGTCCCGATCCTGATGCCGATCGTGCTCAAGCTCGGCATCGATCCGATCCATTTCGGTCTGGTCATGACGCTCAATCTGATGATCGGCCTGCTGCATCCGCCGCTCGGAATGGTGCTGTTCGTGCTGGCGCGCGTCGCCAAGCTGTCGGTCGAGCGGACCACGATGGCGATTCTTCCCTGGCTGGTCCCGCTGCTGCTCGCGCTGATCGCCATCACCTACATCCCCGAGCTCACGCTGGGACTTCCGAGATACATGGGACTTGCGAAATGACCTTGACGAGCTTTGCCGCCACGCTGTTTGGCCCTGAGGATCTGCGCATCGTGGAGCGGCCGCTCGAGCCGCTCGCATCCGGCATGGTGCGGGTCCGCTTCGGCGCCGGCGGCATCTGCGGGTCCGACATGCACTACTTCCGCCATGCCCGCACCGGCGACTTCGTCGTGACGTCGCCGCTGGTGCTCGGCCACGAGATCGCCGGCGAGGTGATGGAAGTCTCGGGCGCCGTATCCGGCGTGAAGGTCGGCGACCGCGTCGCCGTCAACCCGTCGCGCTGGTGCGGCCATTGCGGACCCTGCCGCGAGGGCCGCCTGAACCTGTGCGAGAACATCTTCTTCATGGGCTCCGCCTCGAAGACCCCACATATGCAGGGCGGCTTTGCCAGCTATTTCGACGCCATTCCCGCGCAGTGCGTGAAGATTCCGGATCACGTCTCCTATCAGGCTGCAGCGCTGGCCGAACCTCTCGCCGTCTGCCTGCACGCCGTGGCACGCGCCGGCGGCATCCAGGGCGAGCGCGTCGTGTTGTTCGGCGCCGGTCCGATCGGGCTGCTCACCATGCTCGCCGCGCGCCGCGCCGGCGCTGCCGACATCACGGTCGTCGATATCGCCCCGGCCCCGCTCGCTTTCGCGAGCCGGCTCGGCGCCGACCATGTCTTCGACATTTCCGGCGGTGACGATGGCCTGAAGGCCCAGGCGGCTGCCGCTCCGTTCGACGTCGCGTTCGAGGTGTCGGGAACGGCGGCCGGGCTTGCCGGCGCGATCGGCATCATCAGGCGCGGCGGCGTGGTCGTGCAGATCGGCAATCTGCCGGGCGGGCAAATTCCGACGCCGTCAAATGCGATCATGGCCAAGGAGATCGACCTGCGCGGCTCATTCCGCTTCGGTCCGGAGTTCATGACTGCCGTCGAGCTGATTTCCGACGGCAGTGTTGACGTGCTTGCCCTCGTGACGGCGGAACGTCCGCTCCGCTCCGCGCCAGATGCGCTGCGCCTTGCGCTCGATCGTTCACAGAGCGTCAAGGTGGTGCTGACGGGTCATTGATGCGCAGGGAGTAAGGCTTCGGCCCGCGCTCGAGCGGTCCGCGAGCCCCGCGCGGGTCCCTTGAACAGGACGCGCGCGGGACGATCTCGGGCCTACGGACAGAACCACGCCGGTCCGATCTGCGTACAGCCGCGGCGGTGATAGTCGTGTGGCCGATAGCGGTAGCGCTGCCAGCCGGCGGGAGGACCGTGGCGGCGGCCGTGGTGGCCGCGCATGTCATGGCGGCGTTGCTCGTGCTGCCAGCGCCCGTCGCGATGATCGCGCTGTGCGAGCTGCATCGGAGCCGTCACCGCTTCGCGCGCCACTGTCACAGAAGGCGCCGGTGCGGCGGACACTCCGGCGGAGCCGGTGAGAAGAATCGCGGAAAGGGCAACAAGGGTCGCTCGCATCGGTGCTCCAGTTCGTCGTCGCGGCTCGCGCTGAGCCGTATGTCATGGATGACGCGGACGGTTCGGCTGCTCGGCAGCACCGCGCTGTCGGTCCGCGTGGTTCGGCAACGTGTGGGCCCACGGGGCGTTCCGAACGGGGCTGCGGCCGAAGCGCGTCAAACTGTCCTGCTGCCGCGCCGCCAGTCCTGCAGCATTCGCGGGGCACGCGATGGGTACGGTGGCCAAGGCGGTGCCGGCCGGACAGTTCGGCCACATCACCGGCGACTATTATGAGAGCAGCTGGTTGGCGCTGATCGACAGCTGGGCGCCGCCGTCTCCGGACCTCATGCTCTATAGCGGCGAGGAGTCGCCCGCCGCGATCGACGCACTGCGGACGCTTGCCAGCCATCTCACGGTCCGCGCTCCGAAGCCGCTCTCCAATATGCTCCTGCGCTGGACACCGAGGGGCTGGCAGCGGGTGCGGTGAGCATGAGATCCGGTCGGCCGGACGGCAAGGACAGCACTTGGCCCGTGGCCTCACGTTCCTGCCAATGCGTGGACGGAGCCGGCTGCAGAGGCCCATTGAGTGCTGGCGCTGACGACGGCTTGCCGACTGGTGCACGATCGCGCACCGGCTTCATCGGCGAACGGACGAGATCAATAACGGCCGCCGCTGCGCTCCTGTTGCTTGATCCAGTCCGACAATGTTTTTGGCGCTGCTCCCGCCGCTGGGCGAGTCGGCTTCGTTGCCGCGGTGCGGCCGCTTCCGCCTGCGGTCTCCGCCCGCGGACGCATGGCCGCGTGGGCGCCCTGGCCGCCGCGCATCGCGGAGAGCTTGTCGGCTTCCTCCTTCTCCAGCCGCAGCTTGCGCAGCCGCTCCATCTTCTCGCGCTCCGGATCCGGCGGCGGTGGCGGCAGCTCGCGTTGGCGCGCTTCCTCGGCCGAGATCAGCACGCCCTTGATGGCGGGCTCGCCGAGCGCCCTGCAGGCCTCCAGGCGGTGCAGGCCGTCGACCAGCACGAAATGGTCCTTGTCGCGGCGCACCAGGATGGGCTCGCGCTGTCCGGACTCCAAAATGCTCTCGGCCAGCGCGTCGACCACGTCCTGCTTGAGCGCTTTGCGCTTCTTCTCTGGAACGTGGATCTTGTCGATGGCAAAGCTTTCCGGTGCGGACACGATCGAAACTCCGTCATGGGCGTGCGCGGTCGGACACTGTCACGACCCCGGGTTCCGGACACTGGGCAGACCGGACGTGGATGGAGACGCGGGCACGAGGGGATACAATAGGGACATTCCGCCGCTCGCGGCAAGGCGCGGCTGACGGGCGCCAGGTCCAGCGCGGATCGGCATCGCATTGATGGCGTTGATCATGGCCCGGTCGCGACCGGCCCGGGGTATTGTCACTGCAGGGAGGAACGGATGACACGCCTGTGGACGATCATCGGCGTCGCCGACGTGGCGCGCAGTGTGGCGTGGTATCAGGCCCTGCTGGGCCTGCCCGATGGGGTGCCGGCGCATGACTATTTCGGGCAGGTCATCGCGTCGGATGGAACGATGCTGCTCTGCTGCCATGCCTGGGGCGCGCACGATCATCCGTCGTTGGCGTCGCCGCACGCGGGCACGCCGGGCAACGGGTTCCTGCTATTCTTTCGCCTCGACGCGTTCGACGACGCCCTTTTGCGCGCGCGTCAGCTCGCTGCGCGGCTCTCCGAGGAGCCGCATCTCAACCCCAACACCGGAACGCCGGAGTTTTCGCTGCGCGATCCTGACGGTTACTACGTGACGATCAGCGCCACGACGGCGGCTTGAGCCCCTCGTCATTCCCGGGCGCGCGAAGCGCGAGCCCGGACTCCGTCACCATGGCCGGATGTTGGGAACTCATGACCGGTGTGCGCGTGGAGTTCCATCGCCGCGAAGCCGATTGCGATAATAATGAGCAACGTCTTCCCGGCGAAAGTCGCTCGCATGTCAATCGAGGCTGCTAAGCTGCGGTGCTCTTAACTGGAGGATGCTGCTCATGATCCATCGCGCACGCGTCGCCACGCTGGCCGCCATCGTTATCGCCTTGCCCGCCGCAGTCTTCGCGCAGGACGCTCCGGTGGAGGAGCAACTCGTCAATGCGATGAACAAGGTGTTCGGCGTGCATGCCGGGTTCCGCGCCAATCATGCCAAGGGCGTGGTGGTCGAGGGCAAATTCAAGCCGTCGGCGGAGGCGGCGAGCCTGAGCAAGGCCTCGCTGTTCGGCGGGGCTGAGATTCCGGTGACGGTCCGGTTCTCGGACTCCACTGGCGTGCCCAACCTGCCGGACGGCTCCAGCGATGCCAACCCGCACGGCATGGCGGTGAAGTTTCATCTCGCCGACGGCAGCGAGATGGACCTCGTCATCAACTCGCTGAAGTTCTTTCCGGTCTCGACCGGTGCTGAGCTGCGCGACCTGTTCCTGGCGATCGCCGATAGCGGGCCGAACGCGGCCAAGCCGACCAAGCTGGAGCAGTTCATCGGCAGCCACCCGTCGGTGCCGGCGGCGCTCGGCACCATCGCGACGCCGGACAGCTTTGCCGACGAGGCCTATTTCGGCGTCAACGCCTTCGTGCTCGTCAACAAGGCCGGCGCCAGGCAGGCCGTGCGCTGGCAGATGCTGCCGGAGAAGGTCGTGCATCTCGACAAGGACGACGCCGCCAGGCGCGCGCCGGACTTCCTGATGGCCGAGCTGCCCGCGCGGCTGAAGCAGGGCAAGGTGGCGTTCCGTTTCATGGCGCAGCTCGCCGCTGCCGGCGACGACACCAAGGATCCTGCGAAGCCCTGGCCTGAGGATCGCAAGCTGGTCGAGCTCGGCGTCTTGACCATCGACAAGGCGGTCGACGACAGCGACGCCGCGCAGAAGAAGCTGCTGTTCCTGCCGGGCCAGCTCGCCGACGGCATCGAGACGTCGGACGATCCGATGATCGACATCCGCAACGCCGCCTACGCGATCTCGTTCTCCCGCCGCAATCCCTGATCGTCGCGCCGCGGCGGACCTACGCCGTCGCGGCGCGAATGCGTCGAAGCCCGCGCGCGAAACCATGGCGCGCCGGGATGCGGACAAAGTTCGGCCGCCGTTCCCCCGCATCGCCTCGTCAATCACGCCGCAACTGCAGCGGCACGGCGGCAATGCGCGCGATCATGTGGCGCGCGCGTACGCATCGTCGTGGCCGCTGCGCAACATCGCACGCCGTCATCGCCATCTCGGATGCGGCAGGACGATGAGCGTGCATGTCCGATGCGGCGCCGTCTCCGGCATCGCTCCTCACTATGATTGTCGCGACGACGCGGCGCGCGACGGGCCGCGCTCGCATCGTGGCGACCGGCGGCGCGCGTCGCCCGGATGCGCGAAGGCTGCTGCAGCAGGCTGCCAGCGTCGCGCGCGATCCTCGCGATGCCGATGCCGCGTATGCATCGACATGCGCGCCGCGTTGGCCGCGTGTGATGAAGTCTGCGCGCAACCGCGTCGCGATCGCTTCACATGCGTTACTACATTTCGCCAGAATCCTGCGTCCCGCTTGCAACACTCAATCTTCAAGTTTGAGCGCGTCGGCATCGCGACGCGCATTTCCTACGGCTGACATTTTTCAATTCAGATCGCGACACAATCTGACCCTCCTGATGCGGCCGTCGTTTGTTGCGGCACGTGTTCAGGAGTTGTGAGTTCGATGCGTCGCGTATTTGGCGTGTGTCTTTGTCTTTCTACTTTCGCAGGAAGTACGACATCGGTCTGGGCGACTGATCTTGCCCTGCCTCCCCCGCTTCCGCCGCCCGACGTCTTCGCCTACAGGTGGAGTGGCTGCCATGCCGGTGCGAATGCCGGCATCGCCTGGTCGCGCCAGCAGCAGGCCTGGAACCAGGGCGTCAATGGCGTCGGTGCGCCCGCGGCCCCTGGCCAGCCAGTCGTCAATCCTCCGGTCGTCAACCCGCCGGTCGTCAATCCGCCGCCCAAGCCGCCGCCGAAGCCGAACAACCCTGGCGGGAACCATGGCGGATGGAAGCCGCCTCACAAACCGCCGGTCTATGGCGATCACGGCGGCTGGTGGCAGCCGGACAAGCACCATCACGGCGGCAAGGACAAGGATCATGCGTGGGATAAGCATGACCACAAGTACGACAAGCCGGATCATGACGATGGCGATGGCTGGCCGCACATCGGCAAGGGCGGCGGCTATGAGCATGCCGATCATGGCTGGCCGTGGCAGGCGAAGCCGTACAAGGGCGGCAAGGACAAGGACGACGACAAGCCCGGCTATAAAGACGAGAAATATGCCGGCGGCGGCTGGTTCGGGAAAAAGTCGGACGACGATCACGACAAGTCCGGCGGCTGGTCGCAACTCCGCTCAAGCGGCTATTCCGACCGCTACGACTGGCTGCGACACGATCACAAGGACGATCACGACAAGCCGAGCTTCGTCTGGGCGAAGCCGGGCAAGGGCGAGTACGACAAATACGCCTGGCTGAAGCCGGACCGCGACGACGACCACGACAAGAATTGGCAGAAGGGCGGCTATCAGAAGGACGTCTGGCAGAAGGACAATTGGAAGAACGACAACTGGCAGAAAGATAACTGGCCGAAGGATGGTTGGCAGAAGCACGACCATGGCGGCTGGGCTTGGAAGCCGATGCCGCCCAACAAGCCGGGCTGGCCGATGAAGCCACCGCCGGGTAACAATGGCGGCGGACAGCCGCCGCAGAATCCGCCGCCCGGTGGCGGTGGCGTGCTGCCGTTGCCCGTGGTGGCGCTGCAGATTCCGGCTTCCGTCGCCACCAACAACAGCGACGTCGTGGGCGGCATCCAGCTCGGCTGCGACTATCAGGTCGATCGCTTCGTCGTCGGCATCCAGGCGATGGCCGATCTCGGCATCACCAACGCGTCGACCACCGTGTCGCCGCAGCTGACGCTGAACTCGCGCACCAGCAACCTCTACACTGCGACGTTGCGAGCCGGCTATCTCGTGACGCCCGAGGTGCTGCTCTATGCGCGTGGCGGTGCCGCGTGGACGCGGACCGGCGTGACGGCGACCAACGCTGCTACGGGGGCCTCCGCGAGCGTGGCCTTCAACCGCAGCGGCTGGACGGTCGGCGCCGGCGCCGAATGGATGTTCGCCCGCAACTGGTCGGCCTTCGCCGAATATGACTACGCCGATTTCGGAACGGTGACCGGAACGCTGCCCGGCGCAGCCGCGGTGACCGGCGGTCCGAACGTCGTCAGCCAGAAGACCCAGATCCACACGGCTCTGATCGGCGTCAACTATCACTTCGGGACGCTGTCGCGCGGCCGGTGACGACGACAGCGTTCAGCGCGCTGCACGACGACGATACAAAGAGGCCGCCTGGTTCGTTCTAGGCGGCCTCTTTCGTCTGCGGTCTTCGGCTCGTCTAGGCCACCCGCCGTTCGGGCCCGGCGAGGCACGATCGGACGCAGGCGCGCGCCAGCGTGTCGGTCGGGTCGAGCAGCCGTGATGCCAGATCGTCCTGCACGGCAGCGAGCGCCAGCGGGATCTCGGTGCAGGCCATGGCCACCTGGGCGCAGCCCTCGGCGATCAGCGCCTTTGCCTCGCGGCTCAGGATCGCGGTCGCGGTGTCGACATGGCCGGCCTTTACCAAACGAATGGCGCGCATCACCTCGGCCTGCCCATCCGCATCGGGCATCGCGCAGGTGAAGCCGCGCTTGGCGAGGCGGCGCTGATAGATGCCGGCGCGGACCGTGCCGTCGGTCGCGAGCAAGCCGATCGCCGCGCCCTGCAGGCCGCGCTCGGCCAGCGCATCGGCGAGCGCATCGACGATGTGCAGGATCGGCACCGCGGTGCGCGCCTGCAGCTCGCCGTGCCAATGATGCGCGGTGTTGCAGGGAATGGCGATGCAGGTCGCGCCCGAGCGTTCCAGCCGCTTCAGCGCGTCGAGCATCGCGGGCAGGGGATCGCAGCCCTGATCGAGGATCGCGGCGGTGCGGTCCGGTACCGAGGTGGCCGAGCACACCACCATCTCGATGTGGTCCTGGTCGCAGGCCGCCGGCGTATTCCGGATCACCTTGCCCATGAAATCCACCGTCGCCATCGGGCCCATGCCGCCGAGAACGCCAAGCATCATCGTCTCATTTCCTCTCTGTCCCGCTGACAATGCGGGGGCGGCGCGGTCAAATCCAATGCCGAGGCCGACAGCGCCATTCCGATTTGGCATAGTTTAGGGCGACAGCTGCCTCGCCGCGGTCCAGACCCGCTCCACCACCGGGCGGGTCCGTCGCAGGCTGCGATACAGCCGGATCTCGAGCGGAATCTCCGGTCCGAGCAGGATCAGCGCGCCTTCATCGAGGTCGCGGGCGATCAGGCTGCGCGGCAGCCAGGCGAGGCCGTGGCCTTCCAGCGCCATGAAGCGGAGCGCGTCGGCCATCGCATTCTCGTTGGTATGGGCCACCTGCACCGGCGGCGCCCCCTCGGCCTGCGCGAACTGCGCCTGGGCAAAGGTCGCGAGCCGCCCGAGGAAAGAGCTCGTCGCATAGCTCAGCAGCGGCAGCGGCGCGCTCTCGCCGCCGGCCAGCTGCGGGCTGCGCGCCGCGACCAGGCTGTCGGTGCCGACGACGAGATGCGGGTAGAACTCTGGCTCCAGCGGAATCGGCACGTGGGGATGGTGAAAGGTGAGCAGGAAATCATAGCTGCCTTCGACGATCGCCTGCAGGCAGCTATGGAAATCGTCTGGCAAGAGCCGGCTGCCGACCTGCCCGATGCTTTGCTCGATGCTGCGAAACCAGCGCGGGAAGAAGCGCAGCGACAACGTATGCAGTGCCGCGATTGACACCATCTGCGTGCTCGGCCGCATGTTGGCCTGCAGCGAGACGCGGCTGGCATGCAACATACGAACGGTCTCTTCGGCGGTCTCGAGGAACAGCCGGCCCTCGGCGGTCAGGGTGGTCGGATAGCTCGAGCGGTCGATCAGCGATACGCCGAGCCACAGCTCGAGCGCCTGAATGCGGCGGCTGAATGCGGACTGCGTGACGTGGCGCTCCTCCGCGGCGCGCGAGAAGCTGCGGGTGCGCGCGAGGCTGAGAAAGTCCTCGAGCCACTTCAATTCCATGATCCGACCTCGTTCCTCCCACTGCGCAAGCCCTTCGATCGGAGGAGGCGTCAGCGGCGTCATACCCGGTTGCAGCGTTGGAGTTCATGCAAACTCGGAATGACGGGTGCGCACATAGCATTGGATCGTTGCCGCGTCCTGAACAAAACATCCGCCGCATCGGGCCCGCGCGCTGCGACGCATCAATGTGGCGTGACCGTCAACGACAACGAAGGGAAGAGACGTGCGTACCGAACATGATCTGCTGGGCGACCGCGAGGTCCCTTCCGAGGCCTACTATGGCGTGCATACGCTGCGTGCGGCCGAAAACTTCCGCATCACCGGCGTCGCGATCTCCAGCTATCCGCAGCTGATCAACGCGCTCGCCGCGATCAAGCAGGCCGCGGCGCTCGCCAACATGGAGCTCGGCCTGCTCGACGACATCAGTGGCCAGGCGATCGTCGCGGCCTGCAAGGAGGTTCGCGCCGGCAAGCTGCATGAGCATTTCCCGGTCGATGCCATCCAGGGCGGCGCCGGCACCTCCACCAACATGAATGCCAACGAGGTGATCGCCAACCGCGCGCTGGAGCTGCTCGGCCACGCCAAGGGCGACTATGCGCGGCTGCATCCCAACGAGCACGTCAACATGAGCCAAAGTACCAACGACGTGTATCCCACGGCGTTGAAGATCGCGACCTGCCGGGGCCTGCGCGATCTCGCTGCAGCGATGGACATCCTGCGCCTCGCCTTCGCCCGCAAGGCGGACGAATTCAAGGACGTGCTCAAGATGGGCCGCACCCAGCTGCAGGATGCGGTGCCGATGACCCTGGGGCAGGAATTCCATACCTACGCCGTCATGCTCGGCGAAGACCAGGAGCGCCTGCACGAGGCTGCACTGTTGATCCAGGAGGTCAACATGGGCGCGACCGCGATCGGCACCGGCATCGCCTCGCATCCGGCCTATGCCCGCATCGTCTGCAAGCACCTGATCGCGATCACCGGTCTGCCGCTGATGACTGCGCCGGACCTGGTCGAGGCCACGCAGGATTGCGGCGCCTTCGTGCAGGTCTCGGGCGTGCTCAAGCGCATCGCGGTGAAGATCTCCAAGATCTGCAACGACCTCCGGCTGCTGTCGAGCGGGCCGCGCGCGGGCTTCAACGAGATCAATCTGCCGGCGGTTCAGGCCGGCTCCTCGATCATGCCGGGCAAGGTCAATCCGGTGATTCCGGAGGTGGTGAACCAGGTCGCCTTTGAGGTGATCGGCAACGATCTCACGGTGACCATGGCGGCCGAAGCCGGCCAGCTGCAGCTCAATGCCTTCGAGCCGATCATCGCGCACAGCCTGTTCAAGAGCACGAGCCATCTGCGGCAGGCCTGCCTGACGCTGGAGGAGCGTTGCGTCAACGGCATCACGGCCAACCGCGACCGGCTGCTGGCCGATGTCGAGAATTCGATCGGCCTCGTCACGGCGCTCAATCCCTACATCGGCTACGCCGCAGCGACCGCCGTCGCCGTCGAAGCGCATGCCACGGGTCGCGGCGTTGCCGAACTCGTGCGCGAGCGCGGCCTGCTCTCGGATGAGAAGCTCGCCGAGATTCTCAAGCCGGAAAACCTGACGCGGCCGCAAAGCATCTTCGTGCCTGCCGGCGACAAGGAGGGCGCGGTGCGGCCACCGCCGCTGCGGGATCGCCGCAAGGACTGCGCGGCCGACGGGCAGCGGCCGGCCGCCACGAACCTGAACTGATAAAATCAAGGGAGACCAAACGACCATGACGAGCGCCGCCGACAATTCGACGATGCACTCCAAGCGCCTCACGCATGCCTTGATCGCCAGCCTGCTGCTGGGCATCGTGACCGGCTATATCTGCCACATCATGGCGCCGACGCCGGAGGTGGCCAAGACCATCGCCGGCTATTTCTCGATCGTCACCGACGTGTTCCTGCGCCTGATCAAGATGATCATCGCGCCGCTGGTGTTCGCGACCATCGTCTCCGGCATCACCAGCCTGGGCACGGAGGGCCGCGCCGTCGGGCGCATCGCCGCCCGGTCGATGGGCTGGTTCGTGTCCGCCTCCGTCGTCTCGCTCGGGCTCGGCATGATCTTCACGAACCTGTTCGCGCCCGGTCACGATCTGATGCTGCAGCTGCCCAATGCCGACGCGGCCACCAATCTGCAGACGGCCGGCATCAACCTGAAGGACTTCATCACCCACGTCGTGCCGGCGAGCGCCACGCAGGCGATGGCGACCAATGAAGTGCTGCAGATCCTGGTATTCGCGGTGTTCTTTGGCCTGGCACTCAGCCGGCTGAAAACCGGCTACGCGAGGACGCTGGCGACCTCGATCGACGAGCTCGTGCTCGTCATGCTGCAGATCACCAGCTTCGTGATGCGCTTCGCTCCGTTCGGCGTGTTTGCTGCGATCGCTGCGGTCGTGACGATGCAGGGCCTCGGCGTGCTCGTGACCTATGGCAAGTTCATCGCGACGTTCTATCTCAGCCTGCTCGTGCTCTGGACGATCCTGATCATTGCGGGCCTGGTCGTGCTGGGAACGCCGGTGTTCCGCCTGATCAGGCTGCTGCGCGAGCCGATGCTGCTGGCGTTCTCCACGGCCAGCAGCGAGGCGGCCTATCCGAAGATGATCGAGCAGCTGGCCAAGTTCGGCGTGAAGGGACGCATCACCAGCTTCGTGCTGCCGCTCGGCTACTCGTTCAATCTCGACGGCTCGATGATGTACCAGGCCTTCGCGGCGCTGTTCATCGCGCAGGCCTACGGCATCGAGCTCAGCATCGCGCAGCAGGTCGCGCTGCTGCTCGTGATGATGGTGACGAGCAAGGGCATCGCCGGCGTGCCGCGCGCCTCGCTGGTCGTGGTCGCCGCCACGCTGCCGCTGTTCAACCTGCCGGTCGGCGGCATCCTCCTGATCATGGGCATCGATCAGATCCTCGACATGGGCCGCACCATGACCAACGTGATCGGCAACGGCATCGCCACCGCGGCCGTCGCGACCTGGGAGGGCGAGCGGGAGATGCACGAAAGCCCGGCGCCCGAACAGGCTGTCACGGCTGAGGTCGCGATAGCAGGCTGAGGCTTCCGAACATCCATCGTCAGCGCACGGGCTCCGCTCATCGGCGGGGCCCGTTTCGCTTGCGGTGGTCTTCGCTCATGCCGTGCTCGGCCAGGCCACCCTTGCACCGTCATCGACCTTCGCATCATATGGCGCGCCTCGGCCGCAGACTTTCGCGAACGAGCCGTGCCATTGAACGTTTCGATGCCGCGCGCGGACATATTGATCCGACCATCGAGCCGGGCGTACTCGGCTGCGTGCAGGGAAACGGAGAACCGCATGACGATCGTATCCCGCGCGCTGCTGGCCGGCTGTGCCATCCTGCTGGTGATGACCGGTGCCCGCGCGCAGGCTCCGCTCGTCGACGAGGCGACGGCGCCGAGCGAGCCCTATCAGGGGCCGTTCGCCTATGACGAGGAAGAGACCGTGGTGGCGCGATCGCCGGCCGAGGCGGTCGCGCTCGATCTGCCGCAGGGGATCTCGTTGCGCGACTACGAGGCATCGCCGACCGGGGCCGAGGTTGCCGTCATCATCGAGGACGCATCCCGCCGCCAGCAGGTGGCGTTCTGGACGTTCGGCCGCGACGGATTCTCCCGCCGCATCGACGTGCCGGCCCAGATCAGGCTCGCCTCGATCACCTGGCACCCGCGCGGCAAGGCGGTGTTTCTGCTCGCGACAAGCGAGCGTGGATCGCAGATCCTGAAGCTCGACGCCAAGGCGGCGAGCTTCACCGCGCAGACGGTGTATTCCAGCGCCGCGTCGCTGCGACGGCTCGTCGTCGGTCCGCGCCCCTATGAGGTGAATGGCGAGAAGACGCCGGTGCTGCGCCTGTTCTTCGGCGAGAAGCTCGCCAGCGGCGCCTACGCGCTGCGCACCGTCACCGAGACCGGCAAGGGGCTGTATACGGTGGTCGGGCCGCAGCGCGACGCCGGCAAGAAGGACGACGACGAGACGCCGAACACGACCATCGCGCAATCGGCGCTGCCGCTGCAATTCCATCCCGCCGGCAATCAGCTGGTCTGGGAGGACCAGAAGAAATGCCTGCACAAGCTCAGCTACGCCGCCGACAATTGGGGCAAGAGCGTGCCGTTCGGCCGCGACTGCGGCCATACGCTGACCTACACGCCGAACGGCATCGCGGCGATCGACTGGCAGGCCGGCCAGCCCGGCATTCGCATCAAGGGTCTGATCGACGGCTCCGACCAGTCGGCGCTCAACGAGTTCAAGCTGGATTCCGTGCCGTCGCAGATGCCGGACGGCCGCGGCGTCGTCGCGCTGACCGCTCAGGGGACGACGAAAACCCTGCGCTATCTGCCGATCTCGGTGCCGCTCGCCGACGTCGCCAATGCCTGGATGTACATGGAGAGCGCCGGCGATCAGCAGGCCTTCCTGCGCGACCGCGGCCTGTTCCGGCGGCTTCCGGAGATGGACCAGCTCTTCAAGCTGTACGACACCGAATCCTATCAATGCGGCGCGCCCGATACGCGGGTGCCGACGCGGCCGTATTTCGTGACCACGGACCTGTTCTGGGAATTGTACAGCGCCGCCTTCGACGGGCTGTTCATCATCCTCGAGCGCGAGCAGGCGTCGCCGGCCTTCGCACGCTTCGTTGCCGCGGCCGATGCGGAGCTCGCCAAGCGCCATCCCGGCAGCCGCATGGCCAAGGCCTTTGCCGCAGCGCATGCGGTGATGGATGGTCGCGGCGAGACGAATGCCGAGGCCCGTCTGATCGTCGCGGCGCGCGGTACCGAGCAGTCGCTGGCGCTGCAGGCGCCGCTCGACTTCGCCCAGTTCAAGCCGCGCGGCCACTACACGACCGATCAGCAGAAGCGCTACTTCGGCGCCGTGCGCTATCTCAGCGCCCTGCCGCTGTCGGCCGAGGACACCGCTGTCCTGCGCGGCCTCGATGCCGCCGTCGGCAAGGCTGCGACCGACTGGATCGCGGTCTACCGGCCGTTCATCGCGTCGTCGCGGCTCGACCTGGTCTGGGGTGGCGCGGCCTCGACCATCGCCTCGCATCCGGACACGCGCGGCACGCGGCTGTTTCCGCTGTCCTGGGGCTGGGACAATGAGGCGCTCGACAATGTGGTCGACCATTCTGATCGGCCGGCATCCGAACGCATCGTGACGCGCGATGGTGGTTCACGCCTGCTGCCCTCGGGCCTCGATTTCGCGGCCGTCGCCGGCAATCGTCTCGCCGGAGAACTGCTCGCCAGTGACATCGCCGCCTATCCCAATCTCGGCGGCCGCATCGCCGCCGTGCGCCAGCGCTTTGCCGCAGCCGGCGGCAGGTCGCGCAACGGCCTCTACGATTCCTGGATCGCCGCGCTGGCCACGCAATGGGCCGACAGCACCACGAATTCGGCGGTCGCGGGTCCTGTCTGGAACGCCAAGCGCCTGCAGACCGGCCTCGCGTCATGGGCGACGCTGCGCCACGCCACCGTGCTGGTCAACGACAAAACGGTGGCCGAATGCGGCGAGGGCGGCTTCGAGGCCATCGTGATGCAGCCGCCGCGCGGCTATGTCGAGCCTGATCCGGCGAGCTTCGCGGCGATCGCCGACCTGTTCGATGCGACCATCGCCATGGTGCGCGACAGCCGGAGCCTCGCCGCCGATCCCGCCGCCAATGGCCGGCTCCGCGACGGCATCGTCCGTCGCCTGACGGAATCGCGCGACAATGTTCGCAAGTATCAGAGGATCGCGGAAAAGGAACTGCGCGGCGAGATGCTCGGCGCCGAGGACTACAAGCTCATCCAATATGTCGGCCGCGCTGCCGAGCACAACTTCCTGATCTTCTCCAGCCTGTCGAATCCGCAATACGCGCTGTCCAATCCCGATCCGATGATGAAGGTGGTCGACGTCGCCGATGCGCCATCGGGCACGCGCGAGCTCGGCGTTGGCAGGCCGCTCGAATGGGATCAGATCGTGCCGCATTACGGCCGCTCGGAGATCGTCAAGGGCGGCGTCTATTCCTACTACGAGTTCGCATCGCCGCGGCCGCTCGACGATGCCGAGTGGCGGAAGATGGTCGACGGGCAGGCGCGGCCGGACTGGGTGTCGCGGCATCTGTCGGCGAACGTGCTGTCGTGTCCCGCGCGCCAGCCGTGATGCGGATCTGGCTAGCGCTGCTGCTCGCGCTCGTCAGCGTGCGAGCAGAGGCGGCGGACGCCGACGCGGCGCGGCTGCTGCTCACCGGCGACATCATGCTGTCCCGCCAGGTGTCGCGCGAGATCGCCGCGCGCGGCGGGCTGTCGCCGTGGCATGGCCTGCGCGACGTGCTCCGCGGCGCCGATCTCGTGCTCGGCAATTTTGAAGCCACGGTCGGCGCCTCCGAGGCATGCGAGGCGCCGAAGGAGCTGTGTTTCGCGGTCGATCCGCATCTGGTGCCGCTGCTCAAGGATGCCGGCTTCACTGCTCTCGGCATCGCCAACAATCACAGCGGCGATCTCGGCGAGGCCGGGCGCAGGGCGACGCGCGAAGCGCTGCAGGCCGCTGGCCTCGGTGCGATCGGGTCGGCGGAGTCGCCGGCGTTCGTCAATGTCCGCGGGCGGACGATCGCGTTGATCAGCCTGAACCTCGTGGCCGGTCGCGACGGGCAGATCGACCGGCTGCCGTCCTGGCAGGTGGCGCAGAAGCTGCGGCTGGCGCGAAGCATGGCGGAGTGGGTGATCGTCTCGGTGCACTGGGGCAAGGAGCTCGCCGACTGGGTGGTCCCGGAGCAGGAGGCCGGCGCGAAATGGCTGATCGGGCAGGGCGCCGATCTGATCATCGGCGCGCATCCGCATGTGGTGCAGCCGCCGGCCTGCGTCGACGGCAAGCCGGTGTTCTACTCACTCGGCAATCATGTGTTCGACCAGAAATATCCGCAGACCAAGCGCGGCCTGATCGCCGATTGCGAGATCAACGGTGATCGCCTCGTCTGCGGCGGCCTGGACACCAGGACTCCCGAGGGCTCGGCATATCCGGCCTTGGCGAAGGCCCAAGACTCGTCGCCGACGAGTCTTGCGCAATGTCCGGTCAAGGCGGGGACGCCGCTGCGTGTAGCTGGGCAGGCCATCAGCCCATGGATCCGCAATGGCGCGATCGCCTCGGACCGCCTCGTTCTCGAAGGCCGCGCCGAGGCCAGCCGCTGGCGCACGCCGCCGCGCGCGCTGCTGTCGGCGGAAGCCGGAAGGCTTGCTGCTGATCAGCCGCCGCTGCTGTTCACGCTCGAGCGCCACGCCTCGCCGATCGACGGCGAGGACGGTCCGCGACCCTATGTCTACGAGGTCACTGGTCATGGGCTGGTGGCAAAGTGGCGCGGATCGGCGCTGGCCTGGCCGCTGCTCGATGCGGCGCTGGTCGCCGACGATTCAGGGCAGTCCTATCTCTGCGCCCTGCATCGCGGCGACTCCTTCATCATGCTGGATACGGCGACGCCCTCATCGACCCGGACGCAGGTCTATGCCTGGAATGGTTTCGGCTTCACCGGCGTGACTGACGGCGACCTCGCTACGCGCTGCGCGAAGCGCTTCGACCACGGTGGGTGAGTGCGGCGCTTTCGCTTAGACGGCCGTGCCGCGGATCACGGCGCAAAAATTGGCGATCTGCAGGGCGGCTCGACCGGCATGCCTTTCAAGCTCGTCCGTGGTTCATGATCCCTAAGGCTTGGGAGGGCAGACATTTCCAGGCCCGGAATCGGGCTCTACGGAGGAGTGATGCTGCACGATCTTTCGATTGTGGAAGACGTATGTATAGCGCGCGCGAAGCAGCACGGTCGGGCTGGGCGACGGCGATTTCAACGTGAATTCGTAGAGACCGCTGGCAACGGCGTAGTCACAATTGCCGTTGATCTTGGCCTTGTCGACGTCGATCTCCACTTGAGGGCTCTTCTTCAGAAATTCTTCGAAATAGCCCTTGATCTCCTTCTGGCCGACGAGCGGACCATTGGCGCAGGTCGGCAGCAGCACCGCCTGATTGCGGCCGGCATCGGACTGATAGGTATCGAGAACCGGCGATGGATTCTGTGGCGTGGATTTGTTCAACGCGGTCTTCCAGCCCTCGAGCAGGGCTGGCACGTGCTTGATCTGACACTGAGGCTTGGTGCTCCGCGCCCAGCTCTGTGATGGCACGTTGAGAAAGCCGAACACCGCACACCCGAGCAAGACCATACGCTTTGTGGATTGGCTTTTCATGGTCTGGTCCTCCTTGTCGGCGGGATGAGCTGATGAGGGATGAGCGGCGGCGTCTGTCGCGCTCACCTCCAGCTGACGTCCTCGGGCCACGAGGCGCCAATCAGCACCCGTCGCATTCTCTGAAAATGTCTAGGTCATTGCATTGCTAGAGCGACGCTGCTTCGGCGTCGCGGATCAATCGGCATTCCGACTATGAAGCTACTATTCGTGCTGATACACGTCAAGATAGTGTAAATATAGAGATTCATCCATAAGTGAATCGGGCCCGCCGAGGGCGGGCGCCGTGCTTCAGACCTGCTCGCACGCCCCGCTGGCGGTCGCGCGCTTGATCGCGGCGATCACGCGCAGCGTGTTCAGGCCCTCGCGGCCGCTGACGACCGGTGCGGCCGTGCCGGGGATGACGGCGCAGAAATTGGCGATCTGCAGGCCGAGCGGGTCGTGCATCTCGTAGCTCAGCCGCTCGCGCGCGATCGGCGTCCACCAGCTTGCCGCGCCCGGATGATGCCACAGGTCGAGCTGCGGGATCGCCAGCGACGCCTTCGTGCCGCCGATCTGGTAGCAGCTCTCCTGCGTCCGGCTGTAGGCCAGATTCTCGCCGCTGGTGAACTCGTAGCTCCAGGGCGCCTGGACCGTATCGGAGACGGCGAACGTGCCGAGCGCTCCGGAGGCGAAGTGGAGAATGATGGCCGCGGTGTCCTCGACGTCGTGGCCGCGCACCCGGTTGGATTGCGCCGCCTGCACCGCGACGATGTCGCCGCAGAGATGACGCAGCAGATCGATGTCATGGATGAGATTGACGAGCACGGGTCCGGCGCCCGGCTCGCGCCGCCAGGCGATGTCGAAATAGTCATCCGGCTTGATCAGCCAGAACAGGCCGTTGACCGCGACGATCCGGCCGAGCCGGCCGGACTCGATCTCCGCCTTGGCGCGCTGGATCATCGGATTGTGGCGGCGATGATGGCCGGTCAGCAGCGCCACGCCGGCGCGCTCGAACGCCTCGACCAGCGTCTCGGCCGCCGTGACGTCATCGGCGAGCGGCTTCTCGATCAGCGCAGGCAGGCCGGCGGCGAGGCAGGCCATGCCATTGGCGACGTGCATCTGGTTCGGAGTGGCGACCACCACGCCGTCCGGCCGGGCCTCGGCGGCCATCTTGTCGAGCGATGAAAACCAGCGAACGTTCAGCTCCCGTGCGAGCTCCTGCGCCGCCGGTGCGGGATCGACGATCGCCGTCAGGACCGCCTCTTGCGAGGCGCCGATCTGCTCGATGTGGCGGCGGCCGATGAGGCCAGCGCCGGCAACGGCGAGCCGGACGCGCGGGCGGGTCATGATCCCGATTTGGCCTCGTCGATCAGCCTGGCCACGCGCCGCAGCGCGAGCTGATAGCCCTGGGTGCCGAATCCGGCCATCACCCCGTCGGCGCGCTTGGAGACGAAGGAATGGTGACGGAATTCCTCGCGCTTGTGCACGTTCGAAATGTGGACCTCGATGACCGGGCCATCGAACGTGTTGAGGGCGTCGAGGATCGCGACCGATGTGTGGGTGAACGCCGCCGGATTGATGACGATGCCGCCCGCCGTCTCACGGGCCTCGTGGATCCAGTCGATCAGCTCGTATTCGCGGTTCGACTGGTGGAAGCGGATCTCCAGCCTGAGTTCTGTTGCCAGCGTCCGGCAATCCCGTTCCACGTCGGCCAGTGTCTCGTGGCCGTAGATGTGCGGCTGACGCTTGCCGAGCAGGTTGAGGTTGGGCCCGTTGAGAACATAGACGAGGCGGCTCATGCGAGAACTCCGGTTCGGGGGCGGCCCGATGTTTGCCGCCTGCGTCTGAACGGCGGCCTTGCGGCGCTTTGCGACCGTGCGGCGGATCCGACGGTCGCTTCGTTCTGCCGCAAGTGCCTGGACGACCAACGGTATGCCACGCCGCCATGGCGCGGGGAGTTGATTGCCACGAAGCTCACGCGCTTGGCAACACCGGAGCCGGCGCAGGTCCGATCCGCCGATCCTTGACGCGGATCAAGGCGGGGTGTTGTAGTCCCTTCAATATGACGAAAATACCCGCGGGACCCTTGAGGGCCGCAGGGGCTGGGAGAGGGCCGGAGGAAGGACATGGGGCGTTTGCCCGGGAATTCCCATTCGGACCATGTGCTCGACGTCGTCGCCAATGGCGGGCCGGCGGTGTCGGCGCTTGCCGCCTCGTGGCGCCGCTCGGGTCATCTGCATGCGCTCGACCCTGCCACCCACGCCCCGTCTTGCCGCCTGACGGCGGCCGAGATCGCCGCCGCGCGCGAGCGGCTCGGGAGGCTGCTCGCGATCGCGCAGGCGAGCCTCGATCGCCTGTTCCTCGCCGTCGGCGGCGTCGGCTGCTCGGTGCTGCTCGCCGATGCCGATGGTACCGTGCTCGACCGCCGCGGCGCGCGCGGCGACGACTCGACCTTCGAGTCCTGGGGGTTATGGACCGGTGCGGTCTGGAGCGAGCGGCACGAGGGCACCAACGCCATCGGCACGTGCCTGGTCGAGAAGCGGCCTTTGACCATCGACCGCGATCAGCACTACCTCACCCGCAATGCGCGGCTGTTCTGCACGACTGCGCCGATCTTCGACGAGCACGGCCAGCTCAAGGCCGCGCTCGACGTGTCGTCCTGCCGCACCGATCTCACCGAGGGCTTCGGACGGCTGATCGCGACCACGGTGGCCGATGCCGCGCGGCTGATCGAGGCGGAGAATTTCCGCCAGGCCTTCCCGCACGCCCGCATCGTGCTGACGCCGGACAGCGAGCGCGAGATCAACTCGCTGCTCGCGGTCGACAACAACGACCTCGTCGTCGGTGCCACGCGCGCCGCCCGCCGCGCGCTGGGCCTGTCCGGCTCAGCCCTGGCGCGTCCGGTGCCGGCCGGTGACGTCATCAAGGGCACGACCGCCGGGGACGATGACATCGACGCCGCCGAGCGGGCTGTGCTGAAGCGCGCGCTGGCGCGCGCCGGCGGCAATGTCTCCAAGGCGGCGAAAGAACTCGACATGTCGCGCGCGACGCTGCACCGGAAGATGAAGCGGCTCGGGCTCGAGCGCTGACCAGTCGCAACTAGAACCAATGTCGTTAGTTCGTCGTCACGCCCGGATCTTACTCCGGGCGTAGCTGTCTTCGCGGAACTAACAATGTGGCGGCGCGGGCCGGCGGGCTGACGATCCTGTGGCGATCGTTTCGTCCGATCAGGAGTTCTGATCGCGTCCGCTCCTCCATCATTCCACTGCCATCTGTCTCAGAACTGCGACACTTCCGCAGCAGGGGTCGAGCCGGCCTCTGGCTTGTCGCGCGCATTTGACCGAGCTTGTCCTCAACGCCGTGTGCATCGGCGTGAATGGGAGAGACAGATGACCAAGGTTGACGTCAATGCGGCGCTCAAGCCGCCGTTCGCTGCGCGTTATGACAACTTCATCGGCGGCGGCTGGAAGGCTCCGAACGCCGGCAAGTATTTTGATAACGTCTCGCCGATCACCGGCCAAACGGTGTGCCAGATCGCGCGTTCCGACGCCTCCGACATCGAGGCGGCACTCGATGCCGCGCATGCGGCCAAGGACGGCTGGGCACGCACCAGCGTGACCGAGAGGGCGCTGATCCTCAACCGGGTCGCCGACCGCATGGAGGCCAATCTCGCCAAGCTCGCGCTGGCCGAGACCTGGGACAACGGCAAGCCGATCCGCGAGACCACAGCCGCCGACATCCCGCTTGCGATTGATCACTTCCGCTACTTCGCCGGCGTCATCCGCGGCCAGGAAGGCTCGATCGCGGAGATCGATCACGACACCATCGCCTATCACTTCCACGAGCCGCTCGGCGTCGTCGGCCAGATCATTCCGTGGAATTTCCCGATCCTGATGGCGGCCTGGAAGCTTGCGCCCGCGCTCGCCGCCGGCAATTGCGTCGTGATGAAACCCGCGGAGCAGACCCCGGCCTCGATCATGGTCTGGATGGAGATCATCGGCGACCTGCTGCCGCCAGGCGTGCTGAACGTCGTCAACGGCTTCGGCCTCGAGGCCGGCAAGCCGCTGGCGTCCTCGCCCCGCATCGCCAAGATCGCCTTCACTGGCGAGACCTCGACGGGGCGGCTGATCATGCAATATGCCTCGCAGAACCTCATCCCGGTCACGCTCGAGCTCGGCGGCAAGTCGCCGAACATCTTCTTCAAGGATGTCTGCGCGGAAGATGACGACTTCCTCGACAAGGCGATCGAAGGTTTCGTGATGTTCGCGCTCAACCAGGGCGAGGTCTGCACCTGCCCGAGCCGCGCGCTGATCCACGAGTCGATCTACGAGCGCTTCATGGAGCGTGCGCTCAAGCGCGTCGGCGCGATCGTGCAGGGCAGCCCGCTCGATCCGGCGACCATGATCGGCGCGCAGGCCTCGTCCGAGCAGATGGCCAAGATCCTATCCTACATCGACATCGGCAAGAACGAGGGCGCGCAGCTCCTGATCGGCGGCGAGCGCAATCTGCTCGGCGGCGATCTCGCCGGCGGCTACTACGTCAAGCCGACGGTGTTCAAGGGGCACAACAAGATGCGCGTGTTCCAGGAGGAGATCTTCGGACCCGTCGTCTCGGTCACGACCTTCAAGACCGAGGACGAGGCGCTGTCGATCGCCAACGACACGCTGTACGGCTTGGGAGCCGGCGTGTGGAGCCGCGACGCCAACACCTGCTACCGCTTCGGCCGTTCGATCCAGGCCGGACGCGTCTGGACCAACTGCTATCACGCCTATCCGGCGCATGCGGCGTTCGGCGGCTACAAGCAGTCGGGCGTGGGACGCGAGACCCACAAGGTGATGCTCGACCACTACCAGCAGACCAAGAACATGCTGGTCAGCTACAGCCCGAAGAAGCTCGGCTTCTTCTGAGGCAGGGGGCGCCGGGCCGGTCGGGCATGAGCGCCCCGACCGGCCCGTGCGTCAGCCCAGATCCTGCTCGGCATCCGGCTCGGCGAGACCCTCGCCGGGCTCGTCGGCTTGTCCGGTCGACGATGAGCGGGACGAAAGCCCATGTGCGCCGCGCAGGCGGATCACCATGTCGATCACGTCGACCTCGGCTTTGGCGAGGTCCAACTCCCGCGTCAGCTCACGGACCTCCTGGCCCTTGCGCGCGAGTTCGTCCGACAACATCACGGCCATGTTGCGCTCGGTCACGTTGCCAGAGCTGTTGACGAATGCCTTGGCCCGCATCCATTCGAGCCGCGCGCGCTGCGTGTCCCGCGCAAATTTCTGTTGCACGAAGCGGCGGCGCGCATCGGCGTAGGCCGCGATCAAGGCCGGCTCCGACAGGCCGAGCAGTTCCTCGGTCGAGAGGTCCATCTGGATCGCGGTCTCCGGTGCAGCGGTGGCTCACGTCGCCGCCGGTCGGGCGGCCACCTCCGATATAGCCGAAACCGCGCTGCGTGCGGAACCGACTTCGTCCCGCCGTGACGGATAGGCCTCGTCCTCGAACTCACCCCGAACGTCTGGGTCTGGTCGACGATCCACGACGTCTCGCGGCGCTCGTCATCGTCTGTCGCCCGGTCTCGCCATCGAGATCATCGACCATGGCAGCTGGCTCGCCGTACATCAGCTCGCGGCGGCCGGCGACCTGCTCGGCGGCGCTGCCGAGCAGGGAAACGTCCTGCCCCGCCGCGGGCCGCTTCTGTATTTTGGCGGAGCTCCAGGTTAACGGGATGTTTGACAGTTAACGTCATATTGAGGCCCGGGAGGCGGACAGCCTTTTCCTTGGCGCCGACGAAAGCCGGCCGATGGGGGTTCTGGCGACACCCGGCCGCTCGCCGGGCGGCGCCGGTTCTGCCAACGCGTCGACCGGGCCATCCCGTCTGTCCGCCCTGCATCGTGATGACTGCGAGAAGGACCAGCCATGGCCCATATTGTGCGACCGACCGGAATCGAGCACATGCTCGGCGAAGAGGACCTGATCGTCTCGAAGACCGACCGCAAGGGACGCATCACCTACGCCAACGACGTCTTCATCCGCATGGCCAAGTACAGCTATGATGAGCTCCTGGCTGCGCCGCACAATTTGATCCGCCACCCCGAGATGCCGCGCTGCGTCTTCAAGCTGCTGTGGGATACGCTGGAGGCCAAGCGCGAGATCTTCGCCTATGTCATCAACCTGGCCAAGGACGGCAGCCACTATTGGGTGCTCGCCCATGTGACGCCGACGCTGGACGACCAAGGCAATATCATCGGCTATCATTCCAACCGCCGCAGACCGGAGCGGGCGCCGATCGAGCGCCTCAAGCCCATCTACAAGACGCTGTGCGACGAAGAGGCGCGCCACGCCAATGCCAAGGACGGCCTGCGTGCAAGCTTCGACATGATGGTCGGCGTGATCAAACAACAGGGCGTTGAATATGATGAGTTCGTGCTCTCTCTCTAAGGCGCAGATGTCGATCGCGGCCGCTGCGCTGCTGGCGCTCGGCGGGATGGTCTGGCTCGTCGTCGCCGGCGCGACCCCACTCGCCGGAGGCGTGGCGCTGCTCATCGCGGTCGTGCTGCTGCTCGGCCTTGCCCTGTGGCAGCTCCGGGTCGCCGCCGCCGTGGTCGCGGAGGCGGCCATGGTCTGCCACAGCGCGGCCAAGGGGAATCTCGAGCCGCGGGTGCTGAGCCGGCGCCAGCACGGCGACCTCGGCTTGCTGCAGAAATCGATCAACGACATGCTCGACATCACCGATGCGTTCGTGCGCGAGGCGTCGGCGTCGATGGACTATGCCAGCCGAGGCAAGCATTTCCGCAAGATCATGGTGCGAGGCTTGCCTGGTGCATTCCGCCGCTCGGCAGCGCTCATCAACCAGGGCACCGACAGCCTCGGCCGCCGGGTGGTCGAGATCGCGGGCCTTGCGCGGCAATTCGGCACGCAACTCGATCAGATCGTCGTCGGCCTCGCCGGGGCAGCGGAGGATCTCGAGTCCGACGCCGGCCACGTTGCGACCGCCGCGACGGAAACCAGCCGTCAGACCGAAGATGTGATCGCCGCCTCGGGGCGTGCGTCGTCCAATGTTCAGACGGCAGCGGGCGCGGCAGATCAGCTCGCCTCTTCGATCGCCGAAATCGGCCGGCAGGTCTCACGCTCCACCGAAAGCGCGGGGCGTGCGGTCGGTGAGGCCAATCGTGCCGGCAGCGAGATCCGCGAGCTTGCCAATGCCGCGGTCCGGATAGGTGACGTGATCAAGCTGATCAGCGAAATCGCCGAACAGACCAATCTCCTGGCGCTGAATGCGTCGATCGAGGCGGCGCGAGCCGGCGAAGCCGGGCGCGGCTTCTCCGTCGTTGCGGCCGAGGTCAAGAGTCTTGCCGACCAGACCGCCAAGGCGACCGAAGAGATCAGCGCCAAGGTCACCGAGATGCAGCACTCGACCTCCACGTCGGTCGCGGCGGTCGAGGCGATCGCACGAACGATCGCGGAGATCGACCAGATCGCCTCGACCATCTCGGTCGCGATCCAGCAGCAGGGCGCGGCGACGCAGGACATCGCGCACAACGTTCAGGAAGCCTCGTCCGGTACGGCACGGGTCGCGTCCAACATCGGCGCGATCAGCAGCGCTGCCGCCGACACCGGCCGGATCGCGTCGCGGGTCAACAACGCGTCCGAGCGGGTTCATGGTCAGGTCGAAACGCTGCGTCGCGAGGTCGACCAGTTCATGAAGCGGCTGATGGCGACGGGATAGTCGGGGCAACCCGTCGCCCGCCGTTTGCTGCGCGGACGTCGCGCAGCCGCGGCGAGTTCGACCCGATCAGTTGGCGGCGCGCGCCGGCTTCACCGGACCGACGTCGACCTGGATCTCGCTGCCTTCGACCTGCAGCGGGTAGGCGTGCAGCGCATTGCGGACGAGATGGGTCACGCACCTGCCGTTCACGCCGTCGAAGCCCCATTGATGGTGCGGGCAGATGATGGTCTTGCCATCGAACGTCGCCTCGGTCAGCGGCACGTCGGCATGCGGACAGCGGCCGCGATAGGCCCTCAGTTCTCCGCCGGCGGGCCATAGCAGCAGCACGCTCTTCTTGCCGACCTGATACAGGCCCATGCCGCCCTCGGTCATGGCGCTTGTCGGACAGACTGCAGTGAAAGCCATCGGATCACCCGCTGATTGATGCCGTCAGGCAGCCTCACGCAAGTTCCGGACCAGCGGAGACAGCCTACAAATCGCGTGGAGGCCTGCATCGTTGTCGCAAACGCGACAGGCCGATTAGCTGCGGCCGAGCGCGGCGAGGAATTCAGCCTGGGGGATGAACAGACCCTGCGCGCGCACCAGGCCGCGGCCGAGATCGCAGAGCAGGTCGCCCTTGCCGAACAGGCTCTCGGCGCCGGGCTCGTCGAGCACGATCTGGGCGTTCACGGCGTTGGCGACCTTGAGACAGACCTTCAGCGGCAGGTTGGACTTGATCAGGCCCGTAACCACGGCGCGATCCGGCCGCTGCGTCGCCAGCACGAGGTGGATGCCGGCTGCGCGGCCTTTGCCGGCGATGCGGGCGACGAGGGTCTCGAATTCCTTCTTGTCCTCCTTCCCGGTCAGAATCAGGTCGGCGAATTCGTCGAAGATCAGGATGAGAAATGGCAGGTCCGATTTTCCGGCCTTGATGTAGTCGCCCAGATTGACGACGTTCTCGCGCCTCAGAATGGCATAGCGCGCATCCATCTCCTTCACGGCATCGCGCAGGATCTTTAGCGCTTCGGTCAGCGTCGTGGCGACCGGACGCCAGAGATAGGGGCTGCCCTCGACGCCCGCGAAGGTCAGGATCTTCGGATCGATCAGCGCGATCTTCACCTGGTCGGGCGAGCCCCGCAGCAGCATGCTCGCGACCATGGCTTTCAGCCATTCACTCTTGCCGCTGCCGGTCGAGCCGGCGACCAGCGCATGGCAGGTGTTGGGATCGGCAAAATCCGCAACGATCATGTTGCCGTCGACGTTGATGCCGATCGGGAAGCTCACGATGCTCTTCAAGGCGGACGCGAGCGAACCGGCCAGCGCGTCCTTGAGCAGGCACGGCTTCGGATCGGGCCGCGGCAGATCGAGAATGACGAAGCCTTTGCCGGCCTTGATCAGCGGCGGTTCGGTGAGATCGAGCTTCACCTGCAGGTCCGCCGCGCGGTTGGCGAGGGACGACACCTTCACGCCGGAGCCCGGCGTGAGACGCAGCCGGATCAGTTGCGGTCCCTCGATGACATCGGCGCATTCGACCGCGAGGTTGAAGCTGCGGAACGCCTCGACGACGGCCTTGCCGAGTGAATTCGAGCCGGGCGGTGCTGCGTGCGCGCTTTCCTCGGCTGGTATCGGCGCGATCGGCCGTGCCTTGATTGGCGTGGCCGCAGCGCGCGCAGGCGAGCCGGCCTCGTGGCTGAACATCTCCAGCAGCACCGGCTCGACCATGCCGGTGAAGATGTCCCTCAGCTCGTCGGGTGCGACCGAGACCTCCTGGAATTCCGGCAGGTAGTACTCCAGCGTGCCGGCGAATTCGCAGCCGGGACGCCAGATCGGCAGGAGGTGTGCATAGATCGCAAGCTGCACGAGGTCGGCCTTCTGCCGCGCGCCCTGGCTCAGCTTGTAGTCAATGACTTCCAGATGCCCGGCGGGGTGAATGCGGATGGCGTCGACGCGGCCGCGGACCTCCACCGTTCCATCGCCGACACGGACGGGAATCGAAGCCAGATCCTGCTCGGCGCCGACGAAGACGTCCTGCCAGGTCTCGAAGTGGCGCGCTCGCGTTCTCAGCGCGATCAGGCGGGCGCAGAAATGACGCATGCGTTCGGTGAAGGCGGCGGCATCCTCGCCGCGTCCCGCCTCGAACAGTTTGTCGGTCATGGCCTGCAGCGTGGTAGCCCAGACATGGTCGACGAGGCCGCTGGCGGTGTCGATGCGCGCTGCCTTTTTCAGGCTACCCGGCGCGGTCAGCCAGGTGACGACCTTCTCCACCTCCTTGTGGAACTGCACGCCCATGGCACGCGCGGTCCCGGGCGGCGCGAAGCTCTTGGTCGACGGCTTCTCGCCATCAAGCCATCTCTTGCGCCAGTCCGGCTCGAGCACGGCGAAGGTGAGCTCGGTCGCCGTTATGCTGTGATGCGCCATTGCAGGAAGATCGTCTTGGGGCCGGGATGGGCCTTGAGATTGGGATGGGCCTCGACGCTGCGCAACAGCGGATCGCGCAAATCAACTCGGCCGAGCCTGTCGAGGACGACGGAGATGTCGACGACGCGCTGCTCGCGGACGAGGTCGAGCACGCGACGAAGTTGCTCGCCATCGAGCCCGTCCGATGCAGCGGAGGTTTGTTCCGCCTTCGCACGCTCCTTCGGGGCCGGACCGCCGGCATCGACGCGGCGGACCCGGATCGGCAGTCCGGCGGATACGATGTCCGACAGCATCGCCGCGAACCGCGTTTGCAGCCAGGCCAGCGTTTCCGCGCCTCCAAAGGCGATGTTGCCTTGCAGCGCGTTGGAATAGAGCTCGCGCGCGGCGTGGAGCTCGCAGACCTGATCGGCGGTCAGTTCGACGATGTGAAAGCCGCGGCCGCTTGCGCGATCCATGGTCGCCTTGGCGACTGCCCAGGACGCGCGCGGCACCCGGGCGAGATCGGGTGTGCGGAACACATAGCTGAGCGTGCGCCGCCCGGCCTGCGCATCGGCCAAGGCAATCGCCTCGTCAGCGATCGCCTTCCAGCGCCGCCAATGGTCGCCGCCCTCGAAGGCGAAATAGACGCTGCGATCCGGCCAGCGCCATTCGAACGAGAAGTAGCGCCGGCCCGAGGTGCGGCCGACCTTCACGCAGGCCATCGCCTGGCCGACATCCTTGGCGAACCACATCAGGCAATCCTGATTGTAGGCCTGCAGCGCTTTCTGGGAGCGGATGTTGTTGAGCTCGATCTGGAAGAGATCGTCGAGCGTCTGCAGGGCCGGCGGCGCAGCATTGGGGCGCGCCAGGGCCCTGAACCGATCCTCCGCGCGCATCAGCAGCGCGCGCACGCCGAGCTCGACGAGTGTCGAGAACAGCTCGTCGAACCAGTTGTCGGCAAAAAAGCGCGCAATGCTCCGGGCCGGCACTCCGCCGCTCTTCAGCCGTGCTTCGATCAGTTCGCGTGCGCCGGCCTTGTTGATGCCTTCGAGCGCGATCTCCTGGGAGAAGCGGTCGCGGTGCGCCGGCTCCAGATGCGGCTTGATGTCGTCGACCCAGTTTCGCTGATTGGCCGTGACGACGGTGAGATGATTGCGAAGCTCGGCGTAGAGCTGCTCAATGCAATTACCGAGCGCCTTGATCAGCAGGGGATCGCTGGCATAGCACTCGGTCTGGTCGAAGCAGAACACGAACGGGCGGTAGTAGGACGCGAGCTGACAAAGACCCTGCAGACGGCGGAAGCTCAGGGTGTTGATCTCCTGGGGGCTGGCGTCGCCGCGCCCGTCATTGTCGGACTGCTCCAGGCGAAGCTGCTCGACCTCGTCCTGCTCCAGCGGTTCGGCCCGCAGCCATTTGAGCGCGGCGCGCCGCCGCTCGCCGTCGGGCTCGTCGAACGCGCAGGCCACGAGAATCTTGAGCCAGGCCTTCTCGTGTCCATGCAGGTCGATGTGCCGGCTTCTGAGAAGGCCAACCAGCCGGTTGATCGGCCCGTTGCTGGCGAACAGCGCGCCGAGCCATGCGAGCCGGGCCGGCATCTCGGCTGCGGGAAGTGTGCCGCTCGCCAACTGCCGCAGCGCCGGCACCGCTGCGTTGATCTCAGGCGCTCCGTTCTGTGCGAAGTCGGCAACGATATGCGCCAACGTTCCGATGGCCAGCGAGCTGAGCTGGGTCGGCGCATCAGCAGTCCCGTCATCGGGGCGATCCAGCTCCTGGACCGTCAGCAGCAGGATCGACTGCCAGGCCTTGTAGGGATCCTGGAAGGGACGGAGATACACCTTGGTGGCCTTGCGGCCGAGCGACGCGAACAGCCGGCCCAGCAGATGTGATTTGCCGTAGCCGCGATCGGGCGAGACCACGAGCTGGGCGCGGTCGGCCTTGACTGGGCTGTTGCGCGGCAGCTCGCCCCGGTCGAGTGCGGTGAACTTGGCGAGCACGCGGTCGAGTGGCGCATCATTGAGACCGCTGACCGAAAACGTCACGTCCCGGGGCTCGCGGACGATGGCGTCCTCGAACGGATTGACCTGGATGTCGACGTAGGCGTCGGTCATGGTTCGTTTTTGACCACCACCGTCACAAATGGCTCGGGAAAGCCGGCGAGCCGGATGCCGGCGTCCATCTCCTCCCTGGGAAGGTCGACGGTGGTCGTCGGATGAATCGTCACACGGCCCGCTCTGGTCTCTTCGATCAGCAGACGATGAAGATCTTCCTTCGCTTCACCGCTTGCCTTCATCAGGTCGAAGATCTTCACAGCGGAGAAGCCGCCCTGTTCGGCCTTGAGATGGCGATAGGCGGGGAGCAGGTCCTCCAACGTGAGCGTGGGCCCTGAAGCAGGCGCTCCATCGCGCGCCCGGGATGGCGTCGGCGCCTGATCGGACGTCGTGGCCTCGAAACCGAAATAGTCCGCCGCGACGTTGCGATGCAGATAATATTTCGAACTGCCGCAGGTCAGCTCGACGATCGCCTGGCTGGCGATGGCGTGCTTGAGGCCGTCCGGGAAGAACTTCTTGTTCGTGCCGGTGATCTTCTTTTCCAAACCCGGCTTGGAAATCAGCTTGACTCCGGAGGAGCCGATCGCCGTCACGATGGCATGGCTCGCCGTCTCGATGGAAGGGCCGCGCCCCCTGGCGAAATACAATTGGGCCACGCCCTGCTTCAGCGGGCCCCAGACATCACCACTCCGGACCAGCGTGGCCAGCTTGTCTCGAAGTTCCGGCGAGCCTTTTTTGGCCGCCGCTTTGCTGCCGAACGCGGCTTTGATCTTCGCCAGGCTCAGTCCTTGATCACCGGCCTTGGTGATCGCAGGCAAGAGGTCGTCGAGCGTCGCAGCCATCGGCATTCATCCCCGAAAAGGACTTTCGCCAGCTTCGATGCGACTGGCGTCGCCGGAATTCTCCGTCGCGTTCGTTGTTTGCCATATCTCCCGGCGGGGCGCGAGTCAGTCGTCCGTGCTTCCTGTCGGGCGTTGGCTGGAACCACGATGCCAAAGACGGAGCGTGTCAACAGAACGCCGCCCAGGCGGGCGGCGTTCTCAAGTTTATGCAGCGCGACGCTGATCAAGCGGAGGACTCTACTCCTTCCGCTCCGAGGTCCAGCCCTTGTATTCTCCGACGTTGTCGCGGGTGATCAGCTTGGACGGCAGGAGCTCGACGGTCGAGGCCGGCTTCTGGCCGTTCAGGAGGCCGACGCCGATCTGCACGGCGCGGCGGGCCATGAAGAATGGATCCTGCGAGGCAGAGGCCTGGATCTGCTGGGCGGCCGGATCCTTCAGCGCCGCTTCGATGTCGGGCGCGCCGTCGACCGCGGTGATGACAATGCCGGTGCGCCCCTGCTGGCGGGCGGCGAGATCGCTGCCGATCGCCTGCGGATCGTTGATGGCGAAGATCGCGTCGATCTTGGTGTAGCGCGTCAGATAGCCCTGCGTCACCGTCAGGCCGCCCTCGCGCGAGCCCTTGCCGTCCTGGTCGCTCGACAGCACCTTGATGCCCGATGCCTTGCCGAACACATTCTTGCAGCCGTTGACGCGGTCGATCACCGCCGACACCTGTGGGCCGTTCTCGATGATCACGTCGCCCTTGCCGCCGAGCTTGTCGACGATGTACTGGCATGCGATCTCGCCGGCCTGGACGTTGTTGGTCGTCACGGTGGCGTCGGCGCCTTCGGCCGCGGTGTCGACGGCGACGACGAGGATGCCTGCGGCCTGCGCCTTCTTGATCGCCGGACCGATCGCCTTGGGATCGCCGGGGTTGAGCAGGATCATGTCGACGCCGGCGGCGATGAAGTTGTCGATCTGGGTGACCTGCTTGCCGAGGTCGTATTCGAAGCCGACCGTGGTGATCTTGACGTTCGGGTTGGTCTTCTTGGCCTCGAACTCGGCACCCTTCGACAACGCGACGAAGAACGGGTTGCCGAGCGAGCCCAGCGACACGCCGATCGATTTCAGCTCCTTGGCCGACGACGGCGCGGAGCTCATGACGAGCGCCAGCGCGGCACCGGCAAACAACATCGACTTCAACATTGGTTTCCTCCCTGGTCCTTCCTTGTTCGTCTACGCACGGCGGACCAGTCACCGTGGAAGAATTCATTGTGGCGAGCGCGGGCGGCGCTCGCCGATGTCTCAGGTGCGGGCCGATCCCTGTAGCCGGTAGCGGTCGAGCGCGACGGCGCCGATGATCACGAGCCCCTTGATGACGTATTGCCAGATGTCGGACACGCCGACCAATATGAGCCCGTTCGACAACACCGCGATGATGAGCGCGCCCACCAGCGTGCCCCAGATCGAGCCGATGCCGCCGACGAAGGAGGTGCCGCCAAGGATGACCGCGGTGATGGCGTCGAGCTCGTAGGACTGGCCGAGCTGCAGGCCGTTGGCGGCGTACAGCCGCGCCGCCTGCATGCCGCCGCCGAGGCCGGCGAGCAGGCCGGACATGCCATAGACGAACAGCAGAACGGCCCAGACCTTGATGCCGGCGAGGCGTGCCGCGCTCTCATTGCCGCCAACGGCATAGATGTGCACGCCCAGCACGGTACGGCGCAGGATCAGCCACGAGCCGAGGATGACCAGCAGGGCGATCACCGACAGCCAGGGGATCGACACGACACCTGGAATGATCGTCAGCGAAGCGTTGCCGATGAAGGCATAGGGGATCGACGGATTGAACACGGTGGTGTCGCTGCCCATCAGGCGAGCGAGACCACGCACGGCGGTGAGCGAGCCCAGCGTCACGATGAACGGAGGCAATCTGAGCAGCGCGATCAGAGCTCCGTTGACTACACCGAACGCGAGTCCCGTCAACACGGCGGCCGGCAGCCACAATGCGCCGAGATCCGGCATCTTCGATAGCGTGAGCCCGGCCATCGCCGCAGCGGCGAGGATCGAGCCGACCGAGAGATCGATGCCGCCGGTCAGGATGACAAAGGTCATGCCGGCCGCGAGAACGGTGTTGACCGCAGCCTGCTGCAGCACGATTCCCAGATTCTGTCCGGTGAAGAAGCGGCCTTCCGACAGCATATGGAAGCCGATACACAGGATCAGCAGCACCGGAAGCATGCCGGCGGCGCGGACCACGAGCCGCAGCCGCTGCTGCTTGTTGTCGGACGCGGCCGGCAGGCCCGCCGCCGCCTTGGATTGCGCTGCCGCGGGCTGGGCTTGAGCTGGGCTGTTGTCAGGCATCGACGTGCTCCGTCCCCGTGGCCAGCGCCATAATGTCTTCCTGGGTGATGGGTGATGTCGCGTTCTGCTGCAGCTCGCCGGCGAGATGGCCGGAGCGCATCACCAGAACGCGGTCGCAGATGCCGAGGATCTCCGGCAGGTCGGACGAGATCACCAGGATCGCGGTGCCCGACTTGGCGAGATTGTCGATGATCGAATAGATCTCGGATTTAGCGCCGACGTCGACGCCGCGCGTCGGCTCGTCGAGGATCAGCACCTTCGGCGCGGTCGCGAGCAGACGCGACAGCAGCACCTTCTGCTGATTGCCGCCCGACAGGCCGCCGACCGTGACGCCCGGATTCGGCGCGCGGATGCCGAGCGCGCTGAACGCCTCGTCGGCGCGGCTGCGCGCCTTGTCGCGATCGAGAATGCCGCCGAGCCGCGCATCGCGGCCGATCACGGCGAGGTTGATGTTGTCGGCGCAGGACATGTCGAGGAACAGGCCGAGCGCCTTGCGGTCCTCGGTCAGATAGGCGATGCCGGCATCGAGCGCATCGCGCGGGGTGCCGATCTCGATCCGCTCGCCGTCGAGCTCGAGATGCCCGGTGGTCTTCGGCGCAGCCCCGATGATGAGATGGGCGAGCTCGGTCCGCCCGGCACCGATCAGCCCGGCAAGACCGACCACCTCGCCGGCATGAACCGTGAGCGAGCAGTTCCTGACGCGATGGCCATCGCCGAGATCGACCGCCGTGAGCACCGCGCGATCGCGCTTGGCGTGCGGGTCGTGATCCTTCTTGTAGAACGACGAGACGTCGCGGCCGACCATCATGCGGACGATGCTGTCGGCGCGGATCTCCGGCTTGTCGAGCGAGCCGACCAGCCGGCCGTCGCGTAGCACGGTGACGCGGTCGCCCAGCGCGTAGACCTCGTCCATGCGATGCGAGATGTAGATGATGGCGAGCCCTTCGCTGCGGAGCTGACGTATCAATGCGAACAGCTTCTCGCTCTCGCCGGCCGACAGCGACGTCGTCGGTTCGTCCATGATCAGGATCTTGGAGCGCGCATGCAGCGCGCGGGCGATCTCGACGAGCTGGCGCTGGCCCATCGACAACTCTGCGACCAGGGTCGATGGTGTGAAGTCGGCGCCGAGCCGGTCCAGGATCGGTCCGACACCCTCGCGCATCGTGCCGCGCGCCAGCAGGCCGGATTGCGACAGCTCACGCCCGAGATAGATGTTTTCGGCGACCGTCAGGTTCGGCGCCAGCGACAACTCCTGGTAGATGATGGAGATGCCGGCGTTTCGGCCACCCATCGGTCCTTCGATGCGCGCCACCTTGCCCTCGATGCGGATCTCGCCGCCGGGATCGAACCGATAGGCGCCGGACAGGATCTTCATCAAGGTGGATTTGCCGGCGCCGTTTTCACCCATCAGCGCATGGACTTCGCCGGCATAGACGGTGAGGTCGACCTTCTGCAGGGCCTTGATGCCGAAGAAGGACTTCGACACCCCGCGCATCTCGAGGATCGGACCGCTCATCGTGCCTCCCATTGCACGCCGTATTACTTCCCGCGGCTCGTTGAAGTCTGGCGCGGGGAAGCCATTAAACTAGAGGCTGCTGCCGAATACAATATGAAAGAAAAACCAGGACAGCACGTCCTCGCGAGAGCCCTTGCTATGCACCGCCCGTTTCGCTGCGCGGGCGGTAGAGCCCGCGCCAGCGCAGCAGTCGCTCGGCATAATCGGCCGCCAGGCCGGGGGCCGGCGCAAACGTGCGCATGCGGGCCGGCGGCGTGCAGACGGTCGCAATCGCTTCACCCGTGACCGCGAGGCGCGCCAGCCGGGCTGCGCCGAAGGCCGCGCCGGTCTCGCCATCGGCGAGGCGATGGATCGGGATGTCGAGCACGCTGGCCAGGATCGCGAGCCAGAGATCCGAGCGCGAGCCGCCGCCGATCGCATCCGCTTCCGCGATGACCAGCCCCGTGTCCGTCAGCGCATCGCGGCAATCGGCCAGCGCGAAGGCGACGCCTTCGAGCACGGCCTGCACGATGGCGCTGCGGTCGGTGGCGTGGCTCAGACCGTCGAGCCGGCCGCGGACATCGGGATCGTCATGCGGCGTCCGTTCGCCGGCGAGATAGGGCAGGAAGCTGACCGGCGAAGGCGCTGCGGGCTGCGCGCCCAGCGGGGCCAGCAGCTCGGCCTCGGAGGCGCCGAGCAGGCGCGAGATCCAGGCCAGGCAGGAGCCCGCCGACAGCATCGCGCCGGCCTGCAGCCACATCGCCGGGATCGCATGGCAGAAGGTGTGAACGATGCGGTCGGGATTGGCGGTGACGGATGAGACCGGCGTGATGACCGCGCCCGAGGTGCCCAAGGTGATGAACGTCGCACCCGGCCGGATCGCGCCGATGCCGATCGCACCGGCCGGATTGTCGCCGGCGCCGCCGGCGATGACCGGCCGCTTCGACAGGCCCCAGCGCGCGGCGAGCTCGCTGCGCAGCCGGCAAGCCGGCGCGCAGCCTTCGACCAGCCGCGGCATCTGTGCGCGCGTCAGACCGGTGGCGGCGAGCGCTTCGTCGGACCAGTCGCGCCTGGTGGCATCGAGCCACAGCGAGCCGGACGCATCGGATACGTCCTCGATCGCCTCGCCCGACAGCACGAGCCTGACATAGGCCTTCGTCAGCAGGACGAGGCGCGTCGCCGCGAAGATCTCCGGCTCGTGATCGGCGATCCACAGCAGCTTTGGCGCTGCGAAGCCGGGCATCGCCTTGTTGCCGGTGATCGCGCGCAACTCCGGCCAGCGCTGTTCCAGGACCTTGCATTCGGCGGCGGATCGGCCGTCGTTCCAGAGGATGCATGGCCGAAGCGGCGTCATGCCGGCGTCGAGCAGCACCGGGCCGTGCATCTGGCCGGACAGGCCGATGCCTTCGACCTGCGCCATCTCCGTGGCATGATCAGCCTTCAGCGCATCGAGCGTCGCGAACACGGCCGCGATCCATGCGGCGGGATCCTGCTCGGCCCAGCCGGCGCACGGCACCTCGATCGACAGCGCCTGGCTCCGGCTCGCGATCACGCGCTGGGCCGCGTCGACCAGTACGGTCTTGACCGCCGAGGTGCCGAGATCGATGCCGAGATACATGGCGCCTCACGCTTGCATGCGCAACGAGGGATGAGGCATCGAGCGATACCAGACTCCCGATGGCTTTGCCATGCGAGGCGGGCTATGCCGTGGGGCGCTGAGGCGAGATCATTGCGAGGAGTTGAGACATGCAGCCATCCGACCCATCCGCCCGACGTTCGCCGCGCCTTGCCGGACACTACGCGCTCGTGACGGGCGCGGCGCAAGGGATCGGCCGCGCGATTGCGGTGCGCTTCGCCGAGGAGGGCGCGCACGTCGCGGTCAATTTTGGTGGGCCGTCGGCATCGGGTGACGAGACCCTGGCGCTGGTGCAGGCAGCATCCGCCGCGCATGGCCACGATCAGCGCGATCATGTTGCGGTCAGAGCCGATATCGGCGTCGAGTCCGACATTGCGGGCATGTTCGACAATTTGCTGAAGCGTTGGCCGCGGCTCGACTGTCTCGTCAACAATGCCGGCTTCCAGCGGGAATCGCCGAGCGAGGCGCTCGACGTCGAGACCTATCGCAAGATCCTCGAGGTGAACCTCAACGGCGCCGTGCTATGCGCGCGCCACGCGCTCGAACATTTCGTCGCCCGGGGCGGCGGCAACATCATCAATACGTCGAGCGTCCACCAGATCATTCCGAAGCCCGGCTATCTGGCCTATTCGATCAGCAAGAGCGCGATGGCCGGTCTCACCCGGACGCTCGCGCTGGAGTTTGCCGGACGCGGCATTCGCGTCAATTCCGTCGGTCCCGGCGCGGTCGATACGCCGATCAACGCAGCCTGGACCGGCGATCCGGACAAGCGCGCGGTCGTCGAATCGCACATCCCGATGGGACGCGTCGCGTCGTCCGAGGAAATTGCCGGCGTGTTTGCCTTCCTCGCCTCGTCGGAGGCGAGCTACATCACCGGACAGACGATCTATGCGTGCGGCGGCATCACGCTGTTCGGCGAATTCCGCGACAGTTGGGCGAGCTAGCCGCGGTAGCCGAAGAGGGCCACGTGAGCCACCAATCTCACGCGTCGGTTGGCAAGGTGCCGGTCGACTGGCTATCCTCGGTGCAAACGTCGCATGCAGAGGAGGAGCCGCGATGCGGAGCATCAGGATCGGCGCCGGCGCGGGCTATTCCGGCGACCGCATCGAGCCGGCGGTCGAGCTCGCCGCACATGGCGGGCTGAACTATCTGGTGTTCGAATGTCTCGCCGAGCGCACCATCGCGCTGGCGCAGCAGGCGCGCTTGAAGGACCCGCAGTCCGGCTATGATCCGTTGCTGGCGGCACGCATGGAAGCGGTGCTGCCGATCTGCCGTGCCAACAACGTCCGCATCGTCACCAACATGGGGGCGGCCAATCCGCCTGCCGCTGCGGAGGCCACCCGCGCGATCGCGCGCCGGCTTGGGCTTGCCGGACTGAAGATCGCGGCGGTGACCGGTGACGATGTGCTCGACCAGCTGAAGACGACCGACATTGCGCTCGACACCGGCGACCGCGTGACCGGCCTCGGCAATCGCATCGTGTCGGCCAACGCCTATGTTGGTGCCCGTGCGATCGCCGACGCGCTCGCCGCCGGTGCCGATGTCGTCATCACCGGACGCGCCGCCGATCCGGCGCTGTTCCTCGGGCCGCTGGTTCATGAGTTCGGCTGGGCGATGGACGATTGGGACCGGCTCGGGCAGGGCACCGTTGTCGGTCATCTGCTCGAATGCGCCGGTCAGATCACTGGCGGCTATTTCGCCGATCCCGGAGTGAAGGACGTCGCCGGTCTCGCGCGGCTCGGCTTCCCGATCGGCGAGGTGCGTGAAGATGGCGAGCTCATCGTCACCAAGGTTCCAGGCTCCGGTGGCTGCGTCACGCCGGCTACGGTGAAGGAGCAGCTGCTCTACGAGATCCACGACCCCACGCAATATTTTCAGCCCGATGTGGTGGCGGATTTTTCACACGTCCATATCGACGAGCTTGGCCCCGATCGCGTCAGGGTGGTCGGCGGTCGCGGCAAGCCGAAGACCTGCCTGTTGAAGACCTCGGTCGGCTATCTCGATTCTTATGTTGGCGAAGGCCAGATCTCCTATGCGGGCCCAGGTGCCGTCGCGCGCGGCCGCCTCGCGCTCGACATCGTGCGCGAGCGGCTTGCGCTGACCGGCGTGGCGGTGAGCGAGCTCCGCTGCGATCTGATCGGGCTCAACGCGCTGCATGGCGATGCGCGGGCCGAGGGCAGCGAGCCGTACGAAGTGCGTGTTCGCGTCGCAGGACGCACCGAGACGATGGCCGAGGCGATCAGGATCGGCAACGAGGTCGAGACGCTCTACACCAATGGCCCCGCTGGCGGCGGCGGCGCGTGGAAATCGGCCCGGGAGGTCATCGCCGTGGCGTCATGCCTCGTTCGCGAGGATGCGGCGAAGCCCTGCGTCGCGATGCTGGAGGCCTGAGTCGACGACAGCTTCACGCCGCACCGGCATTGCAGAGTGGCTGCACGCGACGACGATGCGAACGGTCTCCTGAGCCTCAGCCGATCGTGAAGCGCAGTCCGGCTCGGGCGCGGCCGCCGGAGATCGCGATCGGCGTGCCGTCGGCACGCCAGCACGCCGCGCCGGTCATCGTTCCATCGTCGCCGAAGGCAATCGCATTCATGCCGCCGGCCACCACCGGCTCGCGCTTGATCTCGTGGCCGCGCGCGGCGAGCTGCTGCGCGACATCATCGGGAAAGACCGGCTCGAGCTCGAGCACGCCGCCTTGCGTCCACAGCCGCGGTGCTTCGACGGCCTCCTGCAGCGACATGCCGTGGTCGATCAGGTTGACCAGCGCCTGGAACGCGGACGGGAAGATGCGCAATCCGCCAGGCAGGCCGAGCGCGTAGCGCAGACGGCCGTCACGCAGCGCCATCATCGGCGCCATCGAGGTGAAGACGCGCTTGCCGGGCTGGATCGACAGCGCGCGGCCGGGATGCGGGTCGAAATTGTACATGTAGTTGTTGGCGGTCATGCCGGTGCCCGGGATCTGCACGCAGGCGCCGAACAGGCCGTTGATAGTCTGGGTTGAAGCCACGACATTGCCGTCGGCATCGGCCACGGTGACATGGGTGGTGTTGGCGGATTCGGACGGCGACAGACCCGGACCGAAACCCTGCGCGCGTCCCATGTCGATCTGTGCGCGGCGCTGGCCGGCATAAGCTTTCGACGTCAGCCGCTCGACCGGCACGTCGACGAAGGCGGGGTCTGCGGTCGCGACTGCACGGTCGGCAAACGCGATCTTCAGGGCTTCCGCCAGCAGGTGGGCGCCGTCGGCCGAGCCGAAGCCGAGCGCGCCGATGTCGAAGCCTTCGAGGATGTTCAGCATCTGCACGATGTGCACGCCGCCGGAGGAGGGCGGCGGCGGGCCGACGATCTCATAGCCGCGATAGGTTCCGCGGATCGGTGCGCGCGCGATGATGTCGTAGGCCGCGAGATCGGCGGTGTCGATCAGGCCGCCATGGTCGGCCATGTAGGCGGCCAGCGCGGCGCCCAGTGGTCCGCCATAGAGCGCGGCGGGGCCGTGCTCGGCGATCAGCCGCAGCGATGCCGCGTAGTCGCTCTGGATCACCCGCGCGCCCGCCTGCACCGGCTTGCCGCCAGGCAGGAACAGCGCCGCAAGGTTGGGATCGCGCGCGAGGTCGCCGGCGACCAGGCGGGCGCAGTCGTTGAGATAGGGGCTCGCGACGAAGCCATGCTCGGCCAGCCGGATCGCCGGCGCCATCACCTCGGCCAGCGGCAGCTTGCCGTAGCGCGCCAGCGCCTCGCACCAGCCTTTCAGTGCGCCCGGCACCGCGACGGCGAGCGCGCCGACGGCGTTGCGGCGGCCACGCGTCTCGCGCGCCAGCGCGATCTCGTCGGACACCGGATCGTACATGCCCGGCGTGGCCCGTCGCGGCGCCGTGCTCAGTCCGTCGAGCACGACGTGGCGGCCGTCGGCGAGGCGGATGTGCGACAGCCCGCCGCCGAGGATGCCGACCATCATCGGCTCGACCACGGTGAGTGCGAACAAGGCCGCGACGGCCGCATCGATGGCGTTGCCGTCGCGCATCCGCATTTCGGCGCCCGCGCTCGATGCCAGCGGATGGTTGGTCACCACCATGCCGCGGGAGCCGGTCGCCGGCCGCTTCTCGCAACTGAACTCGGCGATGCGCCGCGAGCCCGTCGACGTCATGCAGGATCTCCGCTGTGCCATGGCGCGGCAGTCGCCGCGCGAGGACTCTGATCCTGACCGATCCCCCGCATCGAGGAAAGGGGATTGCGGTTGAAGCGTACTGACAAGTGCGCGCCATGCGTTGGACGGAGGGCGTCGCTCCTCGTCGCCTCGTTCTCATCGGCGATCATCTGTGTTAGGCCTGCCATCAGTTCCATTTAGCGAGCGTGTGGACGGCATGACCCACTACGACCTGATCATTCGCGGCGGCCGCGTGCTCGACCCGGAGACGCAACTCGACGCCACCGCCGACGTCGCCGTCAAGGATGGCGCGATCGTCGCCGTCGGCGACGTCGCAGGCAGCGCGGACCGGATGATCGATGCGGCCGGGCTGGCGGTCGTGCCGGGCTTCATCGACCTGCACGCGCACGGCCAGTCGCTGCCGGCCGACCGCATGCAGGCGTTCGACGGCGTCACAACGACGTTGGAGCTCGAGATCGGCGTGATGCCGGTGGCGCGCTGGTATGATGAGCAGGAGGCGATCGGCCGCACGCTCAATTACGGCGCAGCATCAGGCTGGGTGTTCGCGCGCATCGCGACGATGACGACGCAGCAGACCGCCTCCAACATCGCAGGCATGGGCGAGGCGACGCGCGACAAGCGCTGGGTCGAGGAGGTGGCGACCGCGGCCGAGACCGCCGAGATCGTCGAGCGGACGCGGCAAGGCCTGGAGCAGGGCGGCCTCGGCATCGCCTTTCCGAACGCCTACGCGCCCGGCACCGGCATGAAGGAGCTGTCGGAGCTGTGCAGCCTCGCCGCCCGGCACAATGCGCCGACCTATACGCACATCGCCTACATGTCGAACATCGATCCGCGCAGCTCGGTCGACGCCTATACACGGCTGATCGGGCTCGCCGGTTCGACCGGCGCGCACATGCACATCTGTCACTTCAACAGCACCAGCCTGCAGGACGTCGAGCGCTGCGCCGAACTGGTGCAGACCGCGCAGGCGCAAGGCCTCAAGGTCACGACGGAGGCCTATCCCTACGGCACCGGCTCGACAGTGGTCGGCGCCGGCTTCTTCGCCGATCCCGCCTTCTGCCAGCGCATGGGCACCGGCTATGACGCGATCGAGATGGTGGCGGAGCGGCACCGGCTCGGCAGCCGCGACGAACTGCTCGCGCGGCAGCAGGACGATCCCGGCGCGCTGGTGCTGATCCACTTCCTGGATGTCGCCGTCAATCAGCGCCACCGCGACCTGCTCGACGTTTCCGTGCTGTTTCCGGGCGGCGCGATCGCCTCCGATGCGATGCCGTGGATCCTGTCCAACGGCACCGACTACACCGGCGATGCGTGGCCGCTGCCGGACGATGCGGTGTCGCATCCGCGCTCGTCGGCGACCTTCACCAAATTCCTTCGCGAATGGGTTTTGGAACGCAAGACGGTGCCGCTGATAGAGGGGCTTGCAAAGTGCACGCTGATCCCGGCCCGCATTCTGGAGCCGTCGACGCCGGCGATGCGGCGCAAGGGCCGGCTGCAGGCCGGCTGCGACGCCGACATCGCGGTGCTCGATCTCGCCGCCTTGCGGGACCGCGCCGACTTCCTCAACATGAACCGGCCATCGGAAGGCGTGCGGCATCTGCTCGTCAACGGCCATGCCGTGATCGCCGGGGGACAGCTGATCCGCGACGCCAGGCCGGGGCGGGCGGTGCGCCGGCCCGTGCTGTCATGATCGTTCCCGTCCTGCTGGTCGCCGGCGCGCTCGGCGCCGGCAAGACGACCTTGCTCAATCACCTGCTGGCCAATCCGGGCGGACGGCGGATCGCCGCGGTCGTCAACGATTTCGGCGCCGTCGACATCGACGCGCAACTGTTGGGCACGGTGACCGAGGAGGTCATCAGCCTGAAGAACGGCTGCATCTGCTGCTCGCTGCAGGGCGATCTGCTGCGCACGCTGTCGTCTGTCATCAAGCGCGACCCTGCGCCCGACGCGATCGCGATCGAGACCTCCGGCATCTCGGATCCGGCCGAGATCATCCGCAACCTGATGGATCCCGTGATCTTCAAGGTCGCGCCGCTGGAGACGGTGGTGACGCTGGTCGATCCGCAGCGATTGCTCGACGATCCCGAGATCGCGCAGGATGCGCTGTGGCGATCGCAGCTGCGCGCTGCCGACTTCGTACTGCTGACCAAGGCGGATCTGCTCGATCGCGATGCTCTCGACCGGGCCCGCGCGATCGTCGGCCGGACCAAGCCGGCTTCGGCGATCTTCGAGATGGCGCATGGTGTCGTCGCGCCCGACCTGCTGTTCAGCCGCGATGTCGGCGCGGCACGCGAGCTGCCGCGTCAGGTCCCGGCCATGTCGCAGCCGTTCGCAACGCTGACCTGGACCTCGCAGGCGCCGCTGTCGCTGGCGCGCTTTCAAGAGGTGATCGGCCAGCTCGCACGCCGCACCCTGCGCATCAAGGGCATCCTGACGTTCACCGACCACCAAGGGCGGCCGGTCGTGTTCCAGTCGGTCGCGACGCGCGGCACCCTTGCTCCTTCGCCGCTGCCGCCGGCCGATGGACTGACGGCGCAGCTCGTCGTGATCGGGCGCGAGGGAGAGCTCGATGCTGATGAGGTCGATGCGTTGCTGCGTTCGATAGAGGCGCCCTGACCATGCCGGCCGTGCGCGGTGTGTGATTGATCAGGTGAGCTTGGAAGTTATCGAATACCTTCGCTTGCGCTCACCACGTCATTGTCCGCGGCCGACGTCGCCCGGAAACATCCGCATTGAGGCCGACATTCGCGCCGAGACCGGAGCCGCCGTCGCCACATTTCGCGGCTCGATTCTGGGCGGTTCGGATCTGGCCTGGTCAGCCCTCGGCAGATCGGCTTTGGGGGCATCGGCCTTCGCCGAATCGTGTTTCGGCGGCTCGAGCTTCAGCGGCCGGAGCGGCTGACGCTTCGCCATGGCATCCATGACCGCTCTGTTGGCTTTCTCGATCCGCTTGGCCGCGGCGACGTCGGCGAAGGCGCGGTCGAACTTGCGCATGCGATAGAACACGATACCGCGGTCGATATAGGCTTCCTGATAGCGCGGATCGAGCTGGACGGCCGCGTCGAGATCAGTCAGCGCCGCGGTCAGATCGCCTTTCTGGAACGACGCCATGCCGCGATCACGCAGGGCGCGGGCACCGTTCGACGGCGTATTGGCGGCCAACGCGCCCTCCGCATTGCACGCCGCCGGCGCGCTCGGCCCACAGCCGGGACGCTCCTGCTCGGCCGAATAGACCGCATCGACCTTGCTGACGCGCAACGGCAGCTGCTCGGTCGCAGACGGCGCGTTGGGCGTCGTTGACGACGCACCGGCTGCGGTATCGCTGCCGGCCGCGGGAGCCGACCCGGCAGCGACCACGCCCTCCGGTGCCGCCGACGCGCTCTCGATCGGCTTGGTGGGAACCTCGCTCGGCTTGACCTTGTTGGTCGCGACCACGATCGGCTCCACCGCTGCGATCGAGGCCGAGGACATGTGAGTGAACAGCAGATAGCCGGTCAGCGCGACCGCAGAGGCCCCGGCGAGCGCCATCACGCCGGAAGCCACCTTGTGAACCCTGGCGACGACCGCGAGCTTGGATTCCTGCCGCTGCTCGTCCTGCGCAGCACCGAGCAGGCGATCATAGGCCGTGCGCTGATCCTTGTCGGCGAGAATGTCGTTGGCGCGGACGATCTGTCGGAACCGCAATGCGGTGTCGGGATCTCCGGGGTTGAGGTCGGGATGACTCTCTTTCACGGCCTTGCGAAAGGCAGCCCGGATGTCCTCAGCGTCATCGTCGGGAAGAGCTCCGAGCAAATCGTAAAGCGTCTTCATCGTCGCGCTCGCTGCAGGTTTCCTTCGTCTCCGACCGAAAATCCCACGGCGATTTTACGCTGGAGCACTCGTACTAACTCGTTCCACCTGACATGATGAGCGGGCAATTCGGCGGAAAAATGACTTAAAGTGGCGAAGTGCTGAGCCATTTCTGCCGAGTTGAAGCCCATTTTGAGCGTCCCCGCACGTGACCGCAATCTTGGATTGAATTTCGACAGGTAATCGCCTTGGATTCAGGCCCGCGCCTATGATGAGCGGTAAATTTGAAGCAGCGTTTAACGCCGCTTCCGCTGCGATCACCAGCTCAGCTGGTTCGCTTGCAGGAGCGGCAGCCCGGCCGCTATACCGATGGCATGACCGAATTTCATGGTGTCTTCCCCTATCTCGCTTCGCCGATCGACGCGGACGGCACGATCCGCACCGACGTGCTCGGGCGGCTCTGCGATGACTTGATCAATGCCGGCGTGCATGGCCTGACGCCGCTCGGCTCGACCGGCGAATTCGCCTATCTCGACCGCGCTCAGCGCTTGAAGGTGGTGGAGGCGACGATCGATGCGGCGAGGGGCCGGGTGCCTGTCATTGCCGGCGTGGCGTCGACTGCGATCGCCGATGCGGTGGACCAAGCCAGGACCTATCAGAAGCGCGGCGCAAACGGCATCCTGGCGGTGCTCGAGGCCTATTTCCCGGTGAACGATGCCGGCGTCAAAGCCTATTTTCGGGCGATCGCCGATGCCGTCGACATTCCCGTCGTCATCTACACCAACCCGCAATTCCAGCGTTCCGACCTGTCGCTCGATGTCATCGCTGATCTCGCCGAGCACCCGCGGATCAACTACATCAAGGACGCATCGACCAATACCGGCCGGCTGCTGTCGATCATCAACCGCTGCGGCGACGCCATCAAGGTGTTCGCGGCGTCGTCGCACATCCCCGCGGCGGTGATGCTGATCGGCGGCAAGGGCTGGATGGCCGGACCCGCCTGCATCATTCCGCGGCAGAGCGTCGAGCTCTACGATCTCTGCAAGGCGTCGCGCTGGGACGAGGCCCTGGCGCTGCAGCGGAAGCTGTGGCGCGTCAACGAGGCGTTCGCCCGCTTCAATCTCGCCGCCTGCATCAAGGCGGGCCTGTCGATCCAGGGCTACGACGTCGGCGATCCCGTGCCGCCGCAGGCCGCGCTCACCCCCGAGCAGCGCAAGGTGGTCGAAGAGGTGCTGCAAAGCCTGGGGTGAACCCAGGCCGTCATGGCCGGGCTTGACCCGGCCATCCCATCCCGAGCGGAAACGGGGTTTTGGATGCCCGGGCCTTCGCCGCGCCGAAGCGGCTACGGCCGCGCAGGCGGGTCAAGCCCGGGCATGACGGTGTGGTATGCCGCACCAGCACAATCTCGGCTTGGCCAGCGGAGCACTAATCCGCTAAAAAGCATGCAATTACATTGAACTCACCAAGGACTGACAATGAACATTCTTCCCAACAACATGCGGTTTGGTGCGGGGCAGCCCGTCAAGCGTCTGGAGGATCAGCGGCTGCTGACCGGGAAGGGGCAGTTCATCGACGACAAGCCGGAGGACGGCGCGCTGTGGCTCTACGTGCTGCGCTCGCCGCATGCGCATGCGAAGATCGTGTCCATCGATGCGGCTGCCGCGCGCGAGATCCCTGGCGTGGAAGCGATCTACACCGGCGCGGATCTCGTTGCCGACGACATCGGCACCATCCCGACGCTCGCGATCTTCAAGCGTCCGGACGGCAAGCCGATGACCGTGCCGCCGCGCCGTTTGCTGGCGCATGAGGTGGTCCGCTTCACCGGCGAGGCCGTTGCGGCCGTCGTCGCGACGTCGCGCACCATCGCGCAGGAAGCTGCGGAAGCCATTGCCGTGGATTACGAGGTGCTGCCGGCGGTGACCGACCCGGTCAAGGCGCTCGAGCCCGGCGCGCCTGTGGTGTGGGCCGAGGCGCCCGACAACATCGTCGCTGCGATGAGCTATGGCGACGCCGCCAAGGTCGAGCAGGCGTTTGCCAGCGCGCCGCACAAGGTCTCGCTCGACATCAACAGCCAGCGGCTGGTGCCGTCGGCCATGGAGCCGCGCTCGACCATTGCCGAGATTGAGAAGAAGACTGGCCGGCTCTTGTTGTACGTACAGTCGCAGACGCCGGCCTCGACCCGCGACGTGCTCGCTGACGCCGTGCTGAAGCGGCCGAAGGAGAGCATCCGCGTGCTGGTCGGCGACATCGGCGGCGGATTCGGCCAGAAGACCAACCTCTATCCCGAGGACGGCATCGTCGCCTATGCCGCGACCAAGCTGAACAAGAAGATCCGCTGGCGCGCCGAGCGCACCGACGAGTTCGTCGGCGGCACGCATGGCCGCGATCTCACCTCGACCGCCGAGTTCGCGCTCGATGCCAAGGGCAAGGTGCTGGCCTATCGCGTGCGCTCGATCGGCGCCACCGGCGCGTATTCGTCCGGCGCGGCCAACATCATCCCGCTGGTGCTCGGCCCGTTCGTGCAGACCGGCGTCTACGACCTGCCGCTGGTGCACTTCGAGGTCAAGACCGTGATGACGCATACGGCGCCGGTCGGCGCCTATCGCGGCGCCGGCCGTCCCGAGGCGGTGTTCATCGTCGAGCGGCTGTTCGACACCGCCGCGCGCCAGATCGGCATCGATCCGCGCACCATCCGCAAAGCCAACTACATCAAGCCGGCGCAACTGCCCTACACCAACGCCGTCGGCCAGGTGTATGATTCCGGCGCCTTCGCCCACATGCTGGAGCGCGCGGCCAAGCTCGCCGACTGGGACGGCTTCAACGCGCGCAAGCGCGAGGCCAGGAAGCGCGGCATGCTGTACGGCCGCGGCCTCACCTCCTACATCGAATGGACCGGCGGCCGCGCCCACACCGAGAAGGTGTCGTTGCATGCGACCTCCGAGGGCCGCGTCATCCTGCATTCCGGCACCATGGCGATGGGGCAGGGGCTGCAGACGACCTACACGCAGATGATCTCCGACACGTTGGGCATTCCCCTGGACAAGATCGACGTCGTGCAGGGCGATACGGATCTCGCCACCGGCTTCGGCAGCGTCGGCTCGCGCTCGCTGTTCGTCGGCGGCACGGCGGTCGCCGTGTCGTCGAACGACCTGATCACCAAGGCACGCGAGAAGGCGTCGAACCTCCTGGAGACCGCGGTCGAGGACATCGAGTATCGCGACGGTGTCCTGACCGTCGTTGGCACCGACCGCCGCATCAGCCTGTTCGAGATCGCGCAGAAGGAGCAGGGCGCCAAGCTGTCGGTCGACAGCGAGGGCGAGGTCGACGGCCCAAGCTGGCCGAACGGCACGCATGTCTGCGAGGTCGAGATCGATCCGGACACCGGCATCAGCCGCGTGGTGCGCTACACCACCGTCGATGACGTCGGCGTCGCGGTGAACCCGATGCTCGTTGCAGGCCAGATCCACGGCGGCGTCGCCCAGGGCATCGGCCAGGCGCTGTACGAGAACGTTGCCTATGATGCCGATGGCCAGTTGCTGACCGCGACCTATCAGGACTACTGCATCCCGCGCGCCGACGACGTGCCGCCGATCGTGGTCACGCTCGACGATTCCGCCCCGTGCAAGACCAACCCGCTCGGCGCCAAAGGCTGCGGCGAATCCGGCGCCATCGGCGGCCCGCCCTGCGTCACCAACGGCGTGATGGACGCGCTGTTCGATCTGGGGATCACCAACCTGCAGACGCCGCTGACGCCGGAGAAGGTGTGGGCGGCGATCCGGGATGCGAAGGCGAACAAGGCTGCGTGAGGCGGCTGAGCTACTTCTTTGACGCGGCGCTCACGCCGCAACGGCGGTGCGCTCCCTCTCCCCGTTCTTCACGGGGAGAGGGCTGGGGTGAGGGGCAGCCACACGGGAAGTGTCTGTGAGGGCCAGTGATCTCTCACTTCAACTACATGAGAGATGTAATAGGAAGTGATCTAACAACTCACACTGCCGGTGCCGCTGCCCCTCACCCCGACCCTCTCCCCGTGAAGAACGGGAAGAGGGGGCGCACCGCCGTTTGCGCTGCTACTGTTTGTCCAATGGCAATTCGATCGCCACGCTGAAATCGCCCGCATTGCCACCGAAGCGCAAGTCCCCGCCATGCGCCAGCGCGACCTCGTTGGCGATCGCAAGCCCGAGTCCCGAGCCGTGGGAGCCGTCGCCCTTCTGGAACGGCACCAGCAGGCTCGCCTGCGCTTCCGCCGCGATTCCCGGGCCGTCGTCCCAAACGACGATCGCAACCTGCGACGCCGTCCACTCCACTTTCACCATCAGCCGCGTCCGCGCGCCATGCGCCAGCGCGTTGTGGATCAGGTTGGCGAGCGCCTCGCGCAGGCTGATCGTGTCGGCGTCGACCACCGCCTCGGTCTCCGACGGCACGAAGCTGACCGAGACCTCGCGGTCGAGCGACAGTGGCACGCTCTGCGACAGCACCGATTTCGCCAGGGCATTGACGTCGGTGGCCACGAAGCGCGGCGCCTGGGCGCGGTGCTGGATCATGGCGTGATCGAGCAGCTGGCTGGTGAGGCGGGCGAGGTCGGCGATGCGACCGCGCAGCCGGTCGAGCGCCTTCGGATCCCTGGTCTGATCGCTCAGCAGCTCCACCTCCGCGTCGATCGCCGCCAGCGGCGTGCGCAACTGGTGGGTGGCGTCGGCGATGAAGCGCTGCATCAGCGTGATGCGCTCGGCGAGCCGCTGCATGAATCCGTCGATGGCGCCGACCAGCGCGCGCACTTCGCGCGGCGGCGTCATCGCGATCGGGCTCAGATCATCCGGCCGGCGCTTGACGATCTCGGCTTCGATCCGGGTCAGCGGCGCGAACACCAGCCGCAGGCACAGCGCGGTCGCGACCAGCGCCAGCAGGCTCATCGCAGCGATCAGGCCGATCGCCTTCGAGGCCAGATCCCAGGTCAGGCCGTCGCGGGCGCGCAGGGTCTGCGCCAGCACGATCTGGCTCCAGCCATCGCCGGGCGCGCCGTCGAGCCGTCGCGCCACCGCTGCGATGCGCACGGGCTGGTCGCGATAGACGCCGTCACGCAGCACGACGCCGTCGCGCAACGTTGCAGCGGGCGCGGCGATGGCGAGATCATCATAGCCCGCGATGACCACGCCGCGCGGATCAGTCACGCGATAAAACACAAGATCATAAGCAGAGAGCGTCGCGAACGCGGCAGCCGGCGGATCGAGCGTCACCACGCCGCCCTGCATGTAGATGTTCTCGGCGATCTGCACCGCGCCGCCGGCGAGCAGCTTGTCATAGGCATCGCGCGCAGCAGTCGCGGCATATTGCCAGGCGGCGAGGCTGAGCACGACGGCGCCGACGGCCAGGATCGCGCCGATCGCGATCAAGAGCCGCGCGCGCAGCGACGCCCTGATTTCACGAAGCGTGGAGCTGATAGCCAAGGCCGCGCTCGGTCTTGATTTCGACGGATGTCGCCGCAAGCTTGCGGCGCAGCCGTGCGATGAACTGCTCGACGGCGTTCGGGCTCGGGTCCTGGTCGAAGCTGAACAGCTGCTCGACGAGTTCCTCCTTGGCGACGTAGCGCCCCGGGCGGGCTGCGAGGATCTCGAGCACAGTGAGCTCGCGCCGCGTCAGGTCGAGCGGCTGGCCGGCGACGCTCGCGGTGCGGCCGGCGCGGTCGATCACCAGCGGTCCGAGCGTCAGCAGATTGTCGGACTGACCGGCGGCGCGGCGGAGCAGGGCGCGGGCGCGCGCCTCCAGCTCGCGATAGTCGAACGGCTTGATCAGATAATCGTCGGCGCCGAGGTCGAGCGCGCCGATGCGGTCGTCGACCGCCGAGCGCGCGGTCAGCACCAGCACCGGCGTGCGCAGGCCGCGCTTGCGCAAATGCTTGAGCACGGCGAAGCCGTCCATGTTCGGCAGCATCACGTCGAGCACGATGAGGTCATAGGTCTGCACCTCGATCAGCTCGCTCGCGGTGCGGCCGTCCTTCTCCCAGTCGACGGCATAGCCGATCCGCTCGAACCGGCTGGTCACGGCGGCGCCGATCTCGGGCGTGTCTTCCACCAGCAGGATGCGCAAAGTCTTGTCTCGGTCCCGGAGTCAGGTTCGCGTCAGTCTCCTCCTCTATCACTTCGAATAAGGGCGCCGAAGTGCACCAGGCGAATTTTCGCACTGCAATATAACGGAGGGGAGGACGCATGACCGTCCATCAGACGCCATCTCAGTTCGATCCATTGCTCTCGGTCGAGGGCGTGACGCTTCAGTACAAGACGCCGGACACCCTGGTCACGGCGACCTATCGCGTCGATTTCAAGGTGTTCGATTCCGACCGCTTCGTGCTGCTCGGGCCCTCCGGCTGCGGCAAATCCACGCTGCTCAAGGCGATCGGCGGCTATCTGAAGCCGACCGAAGGCCGCATCCGCCTCAAGGGCCATGACGTCACCGAGCCCGGCCCGGACCGCATGATGGTTTTCCAGGAGTTCGACCAGCTCTTGCCCTGGAAGACGGTGCGCGAGAACGTCGTGTTCGCGCTGACGGCCAGCGGCCGGCTGAGTGCGGCCGAGGCGCAGGAGCGGGCGAAGTCGTACATCGACAAGGTCGGCCTCACCAAGTTCATCGACTCCTATCCGCACATGCTCTCCGGCGGCATGAAGCAGCGCGTCGCGATCGCCAGGGGCATGGCGATGGAGCCGGACGTGCTCTTGATGGACGAGCCGTTCGCCGCGCTGGACGCGCTGACCCGGCGCAAGATGCAGGACGAGCTGTTGCAGCTCTGGCAGGACACGCGCTTCACGGTGCTGTTCGTGACGCATTCGATCGAGGAGGCGATCAAGATCGGCTCACGCATCCTGCTGCTGTCGCCGCATCCGGGGCGCGTCCGCGCCGAGCTCAACAGCGTGCCGCCGGGCACGATGGGCTCGCCCGAGCAGGTCGCGCTCGAAGGGCGCATCAACGACATGCTGTTCGGCCATCACTGAGACAACAGGAGAGCATCATGAGCGAGACGCTGGCGCTGCGCCCCGAAATCGTCAATGCTGACACGCCCCTCGGTGACGTCAAGGTCGAGGCGAGCCTGTCCTGGCTCGAACGCATCTATCGCTTCGGAGCGGTGCGCAAGGCCATCATCCTGGTGGCGCTGGCCGCGCTGTGGCAGGCCTATGGCCTATGGCTCGGCAATCCCCTGCTGTTTCCGACCTTCACCGACACGCTGTCGGCCTTTTTCGAGAACATCGGCAATGGCGTGATCCCGGCGCGCACCTTGGTGTCGCTGGAGACGCTCTTGATCGGCTACGGCGTCGGCATTGCGCTGGCGGCCGTGCTGACCACGATCGCGATCGGCTCGCGGATCGGCGCTGATCTGCTGGAGGCGCTGACCTCGATGTTCAACCCGCTGCCGGCGATCGCGCTCTTGCCGCTGGCCTTGATCTGGTTCGGCCTCGGCAAGGGCAGCATCATCTTCGTGCTGGTGCATTCGGTGCTGTGGGCGATCGCGCTGAATACCCATTCCGGCTTCCGCTCGGTGTCGAACACGCTGCGCATGGTCGGCCTGAACTACGGCCTGCGCGGGCTGAAGCTGGTCCGCTTCATCCTGATCCCCGCCGCGTTCCCGGCCATCCTCACCGGCCTCAAGGTCGGCTGGGCCTTCGCCTGGCGCACCCTGATCGCAGCCGAGCTGGTGTTCGGCGTGTCCTCGGGCTCCGGCGGCCTCGGCTGGTTCATCTTCGAGAACCGCAACCAGCTGGAGACGGCGAACGTGTTCGCCGGCCTGTTCACGGTGATCATCATCGGCCTCGTGGTCGAGAACGTCGTGTTTGCCACGATCGAACGCAAGACGGTGCGGCGCTGGGGCATGCAGCACTGAATTCAGCTATAAGCAAAACAACAAGGGAGACGACAATGTCCTGGAGCAAATCACTCGCCGCTGCTGCGCTCGGCCTCGCCACGCTGCTCGGCGCCACCGCCGCGCAGGCCGAGGTCAAGGAGATCAGGCTCTCCAAGGGCTACGGCATCCTCTATCTGCCGCTGATCGTGATGGAGGATCAGAAGCTGATGGAGAAGCAGGCCGAGAAGGCCGGCCTCGGTCCGTTCAAGGTGATCTGGCAGCTGCTCGATGGCGGCAACATCATCAATGACGCGATGATGGCCGGTTCGCTCGACATCGCCGGCACCGGCGCGCCCGGCTTCATCACTCTGTGGGCGAAGGCCAAGGGCATTCCGGCGGTGGAGGTCGTCGGCGTCAGCGGCTTGAGCTCGACGTCGCTGTGGATGAACACCAACAATCCCGACATCAAGTCGCTGAAGGATTTCAAGCCGAGCGACAAGATCGCGCTGCCGGGCATCAAGACCTCGCTGTCGGCGGTGATGCTGCAGATGATGGCGGCCCAGGAGTTCGGCAAGGAGAACTACGCCAAGCTCGACCCGATGACCGTCGGCCTGCCGCATCCCGAAGCCGTGGCGGCGCTGACCTCGGGCAAGACCGAGATCACGGCGCATTTCACCTCGCCGCCGTTCTCCTACATCGAGCTGAAGGATTCCAAGATCCGCCGCGTCGCGAATTCGGCCGACGTGCTCGGACGGTTGACAATGGACGTGGTGTTCGCGCCGAAGCGTTTCGTCGACGCCAATCCGAAGGTCGTACAGGCCTTCTTGGACGCGCTCGACGAGGCCTGCACTCTGATCGCCAACGACAAGGCCGCCGCCGCCGAGATCTACGCCCGCACCGCCAAGGTGAAGACCACCAAGGAGGAGGTGCTGGAGATGCTGCAGGACAAGGACACCTGGTTCTCCTCGACGCCGGAGGGCGTGCTGAAGATCGCCGAGTTCATGCACGGCGTCGGCTCGATCAAGGTCAAGCCCGCCAACTGGCAGGACATGTTCGTCACCCAGCTGCGCGACCGCAAGGGCAGTTGATTGTTTGGGATAGGTTAGCTGCGCGCACGGTGCGCTCCCTCGCCCCGTTCTTACGGGGAGAGCGTCGGGGTGAGGGGCAGCGGCACGGGTGGTGCAGCTGTTGGGCAACGAACTAATTCTCCTTTTTGCGCTATAGTTAGTTTGGCTGCCCGCTATCCGTAAGCATGTGCCGGTCCGATGGACCCTCATCTGAGCGCCGCGTGTGCCATGCCCCTCACCCGGATTGCTGCGCAATCCGACCTCTCCCCGCAGAAGGGCGGGGAGAGGTTTGGAGAGGCCGGTACTCGGGCTGAATCACTCTGGGCGCGGGTGGATAGTTGAGGCATCTGTCAGCGACACGAGCGGTGCGCTCCCTCGCCCCGTTCTTACGGGGAGAGGGTTGGGGTGAGGGGCCGCGGCACGGGTGGTGCATCTGTTGGGCAACGAACTAATTCTCCTATTTACATTATAATCAGTTTGGCTGCCTTCTAAGCATGTGCCCGTCCGATGGACCGCCAACTGAGCGCCGCATGTGCCATGCCCCTCACCCGGATTGCTACGCAATCCAACCTCTCCCCGCAAAGGAGCGGGGAGAGGTTGCAGCGCGCTTGCCGATGGAGATCGGCTCAATGATGAAGCCGCTTGGACTTTCAGCCCGTCTGCTGAAATGCAACACGCACCCGCAGGCCGCCTTCGGGCGAGGTTGAGAGATCAAGGCGCGCGCCGTGGGCGTCGGCGATCTGCTTGACGATCGCTAGCCCCAGCCCGCTGCCGCCGGTGCTCCGGCTCCGCGAGCTGTCGAGCCGGAAGAACGGCTCGAACACGGCGTTGCGGGCTTCGGGCGGAATGCCCGGGCCGTCGTCGTCGATGGCGATCACGATGGCCTTGTCCGGCAGCACCCGCACGGTGCAGCGCGTCGCGAAGCGCAGCGCGTTCTCGATCAGGTTGATGAACAGCCGGCGCAGCGCGGTCGGCTCGCCGAGCACGGTCAACGGCGCACGGCCGAGTTCTGCGCTGATGTCAGCGCCGCTCTGGCGCCGGTCGTCCACGATCCCCGCGAGCATCGCCGCGAGATCGACCGGCTGGCGCTGGATCGCCGCGAAGCCGCCGCGCGACACCGCCAGTGCATCCTCGAGCAGGTGCGTCATCTCGTCGAGATCGCCGGCCGCCTTGTCGCGCTGCTCCGCCTCGGGCAGGCGCTCGACGCGGAGCCGCAGCCGCGTGATGTAGGTCTTGAGGTCGTGCGAGACCGCGCCGAGCAGCAGGGTGCGGCCGCGCACCAGCTCGGAGATGCGGGTCTGCATGTCGTTCACGGCCGTGATCAGGTTGCGGATTTCAGGCGCGCCGGACGGCTTCACCGGCACCGCAGTGGCATCGCTGCTGAACTGGCCGAGCGAGCGGCTGAGCTGGCGCAGCGGCCGCGCCTCGCGCGCGATCGCGATGACGGCGGCGATGCCGATCAGCGCACCGAGCAGGCCGACGCCGAAGCCCGGCGGCAGCCCGAACAGGCGCGGGCCTGCGGCGCCCCTGGCTTCGAACACGACGTAATCGCGGTCGCGCAGCGACACCGCAAAGCGCACCGAGCGGCCGGCGTTGCGCCAATAATCCCCGAGGTGCCAGTCGCGCCAGCGTGGCAAGGTGGTGCGTGATCTCAGCACGATCACGTCGCGCGGCTGCAGTGACTGCAGGTACAAGGTGAGAAATTGCTCGGCGAGCGGCCGGCGGATGGCTTCGGCGGACGCTTTAGGGCGCTCCTGCGTCAGCGTGACCTCGAGCCGCTCGCTGCTGACGGCCTTGAGGACGAGCGGGCGCTCGGTCGGCCCGGCACTCTCGATCAGCTGGACGATGGCGCTGACCTGCTCGGGCAGCGGAAACAACCGCCTGAATATGTCTTCGCGCGATTCGCTCAGGACCAGCCAGCCAAGCCCGACCGCCCACAATGCGATCAGCGCGAACAGCACGATGGCCATCAGTCGACCAGCGAAGCCGAGCCGACCGAGCACGTCTCACAGCTCCCTGACGGCGGCGGTGAAGATGTAGCCTGCGCTGCGCACGGTCTTGATCAGTTCGCCTTCGCCCTCGCGCTCGATCTTCTTGCGCAGCCGGCTCACCTGCACGTCGATGGTGCGGTCGAGCGGATCGGCTTGCCTTCCACGGGTCCAGTCCATCAGTTGATCGCGCGACAGAACGCGGTTCGGCCGCGTCAGGAAGCAGCCGAGCAGCTCGAACTCGGCGCTCGTGAGCGGCAGCGGCCCGTCCTCGGTGTGCGCGATCTCGCGCTTGTCGAGATCGACGGTGAGCTTCGCATTGATGATGAAGCGGCGGTTCTCGAGCGGTGCGGGCTCGGCGCGGCGCAGGATGGCTCGGATTCGCGCCACCAGCTCGCGTGGGCTGAACGGCTTCGGCAGATAGTCGTCGGCGCCCATCTCGAGCCCGAGGATACGGTCGATCTCGTCGCCCTTGGCGGTCAGCATCAGGATCGGCACCCGCGAGGCCGCACGCAGCCGGCGGCAGATCGACAGCCCATCCTCGCCGGGCAGCATGATGTCGAGCACGACCAGATCGGGATCACCGAAGGTGTTGCGAAAGCGGTCGAGCGCCGCGCCGCCGTCGCCGACATCGACGCGAAAGCCCTCGCGCGCGAGGTGATCGCGTAACAGGCTGCGGATCTCGATGTCGTCCTCGATGACCAGGATATGCGAGCGCGTGTCCATGGCCATCGTTTTAAGAACACCCGGCCGTGCAGGGCAACCCGGGCTCTGACACCGTTACAAAACGTTACATGGCCGCTCTGTCCTGCAAACCGCCTGCAAACTTCGTGGGCGAAGCTCTGTTCACGCCGTCAGGCGGTGTCGATGTGGACAGGAGAGACAGATGGTTTCAGTTCGGACCTCGATCGCGGCGGTCGCGATCAGCGCAATGGTGACGGCCCTGGGCAGCTCGGGCGCGCAGGCCTGGTCGCGCAGCGGCGGCGGTGTCGGCCCGCGCGGCGGCACCTGGTCATCGTCGGCGTCCGGCAGCTGTGCCGGCGGCAGCTGCAGCCGCAGCCATGGCGGCACCTACACCGGCCCGCGCGGCGGCGTCGTGACCAATACCGGCCAGACCAGCTGCGCGGGCGGTACTTGCACCCATACCGGAACGACCACCGGGCCGTATGGCGGGACCATCAATCGCAGCAGTACCTTCACGCGCTGAGGAAACTCACGCCGCCGCGGCCGAGGACGGCGGGAAGCAGATTGCGACCCGCAGTCCGCCTTCCGGCGCCGTGTCCAGCCGGATTTCGGCGCCATGAGCGTCGGCAATCTGCTTGACGATCGCAAGTCCGAGGCCGGTGCCGCTGATGCCGGCGCTGCGCGAGTCTTCGATCCGGAAGAACGGATCGAACACGGCGTGCCGCGCCTCGATCGGAATGCCGGGACCATCATCGTCGATCGCAACGACCGCCCCGGCCTCGCGCCAGATTCGGATCACGCAATGCGGCGCGTATTTCAGCGCATTGCCGACCAGATTCGTGAACAGCCGGCGTAGCGCCACTGGATCGGCGCGGATGACGATGGGCGTGGACTTCAACTCGGTCCGCACCCTTTGGCCGCCTGGCTCGCCGTCGTTGGCGACGCTCGCGAGAACCGTTCGGAGGTCGACCAGCTTGCGTTCTGAAATCTTGAACTGGCCGCGCGACACCGCGAGCGCGCCGTCCAGCAGGGTCGTCATGTCCTCGAGATCGTGCGCCAGGCGGGCGCGCTGGGTCGGATCGGGAAGCTGCTCGGCCCGGATTCGGATCCGCATGATGTAGCCCTTCAGGTCATGCGAGATGGAACCAAGCAGCAATGTCCGCCCGCGGATCAGCTCCGAGATGCGCGTCTGCATCTTGTCGGCCGCGATGATCAGCTGACGGATTTCCGGGGCGCCGCTCGGCGGCGGCAGCGGCAGCGTCGTGTCGCCGGCGAAGCCGGCGAGGGCCTTGCTGAGGGCGCGCAACGGGCGCGCCTCGCGCTCGATGACGATCACCGCGCCGATGCCGATCAGAGCCCCGAGCAGGCCCACCAGGATCCCCGGCGGGACGCCGAACAACCGGCCGCGGATGGCCCCCTGGACATCGAGCAGCAGGTAGTCGCCACCGGTCAGAGACACCGCCAGATGCGTCCTGTGCCGGACAATGCGGCGGTAGTCGCCCGGATGCCAGTCGCGCCAGGAGGGCATCGGATCGGTGAACGCGATCACCTCGCGCGGATGGGTGGCGTCGAAATAGTTCGAGAGGATGCGCTCTACGAACGGCCGGCGCCAGCTGTTGGGCTCCGGGTCCGGGCGGGCCTGGACCACCGCGAGGCTCACGCGCGGGCTGCTGAGCGCGCGCAGGACGACCGTCTGCTGCGACGGCTCGATGGTTTCGACCAGATTGATGATGCTGCCGACATGCTCCGGCAACGACAGCATCTGCTCGGCGTTGTCCTCTGCGGCAAGCCAGCCGACTCCGGAGGCCCACAGCGCGATCAATGCGAACAGCACGATCGCGGTCAGCCGGCCGGCAAAGCCAAGTCTGCGGAACACCTCAGGCCTCCGTTGCGGAGCCGCCGTCGAACAGCATGTCCATCACTTCGGCCCCCCTTTTGCTGCGCGGCCTGCCCGGTCGTATCGCGATGGTATTTATATCTGGATCAAATTGTTCCATGCCTGTCCAGCCCGGACGACCATTCGCGGCCACGCAGATGCCTCCGCAGTGGAGAAAGTCCGCGAATGGTTGTAGGCGAGGCCGGCTGATAGCCGGCGTTGGCGCTGGCGCGCTGACGAGACTGGTCGCCGCGGTTCGGCGGCGGTGACCTTGTCAGGGCGAACCGCGAACGATATCCAAGCTGGGACCGCCGACCGAAGCGGATCGGGCTCGCCGCGGTGCGAGCTGATCCATGCGAGCCGACCAATGGGAGATTGCGATGCGCCGAATCCTGACCGTGCTCGCCGCGCTGATGACGCTGAGCCTCACCAATTGCGGCTACAACGCCATCCAGACCAATGACGAGCAGGTCAAGGCGGCCTGGTCCGAGGTGGTCAACCAGTATCAGCGCCGCGCCGATCTGGTGCCCAACCTCGTCAACAGCGTGAAGGGCTTCGCGCAGCAGGAGAAGGACGTGCTGCTCGGCGTCACCAACGCCCGCGCCAAGGTCGGCAGCGTCCAGGCCTCGCCGGACGTGGTGAACGATCCGGCGGCGCTGCAGAAGTTCCAGGCGGCGCAGAGCGAGCTGACCGGCGCGCTGTCGCGGCTGCTGGTCGTGACTGAGAACTATCCGCAGCTGAAATCGGATCAGCTGTTCCGCGACCTGATGTCCCAGCTCGAAGGCACCGAGAACCGCATCACCGTGGCGCGCAACCGCTACATCAAGTCGGTGCAGGAGTATAACGTCGGCATCCGCACCTTCCCGAACAACCTGACCGCGATGGCGTTCGGCTACAAGGAGAAGGCCAACTTCACCGTCGAGAACGAGCGCGAGATCTCGGTCGCGCCCAAGGTCGACTTCAACGCGCCGTCGCCTGCGCCCGCCAAGTAGCCGGAGCACGCGATCGTGCGCGCGCGCTCGGCCGTCAAGGCGCTGCTTGCGACGCTGCTCGTCTGCCTCGCCACGATGGTGCTGGCCGATGTCGCGGTGCCGCAGCTCACGGGCCGCGTCGTCGACCAGACCGGCACGCTGTCGTCGTCTGATATCGCAAGCCTGACGCAGAAGCTGAAGGACCTGGAAACGCGCAAGGGCAGCCAGGTTGCGGTGCTGATCGTGCCGACCACGCAGCCCGAGACCATCGAGCAGTTCTCGATCCGCGTTGCGGAAGCCTGGAAGATCGGCCGCAAGAAGATCGATGACGGCGCGCTGCTGGTGATTGCCAAGACCGACCGCAAGCTGCGCATCGAGGTCGGCTACGGCCTCGAGGGCAGTCTCACCGACGTCACCGCGCGGCGGATCATCGACGAAGTCATCACGCCGAAATTCCGCACCGGCGATTTCGCCGGCGGCATCGATGCCGGCGTCGACAGGATCATCGGCGTCATCAATGGCGAGACCTTGCCGGTGCCGCAGCCGCAGGCCTCGCATGGCAACGACCTCGATTTCGATTCCATCACCTCGTTCGCCCCGGTGGCGCTATTCGGCGCAATCGTGATCGGCGGCATCCTGCGTGCGCTGCTCGGCCGCCTGCTGGGATCGCTGGCCACCGGCGGCGCGATGGGCGCCATCGCTTGGCTGATGGTGGGATCGGCAGGGTTGGCTGCGCTGTCAGCCGTCGCCGGCTTCATCATCGCCTTCATCGCCGACAGCATTGCGTCGACGTCAGGCCCGGGCAGCGGCCGCCGCGGCGGCTGGTCTGGTGGATCGTCCTCTTCAGGCTGGAGCAGCGGCAGCTCGAGCGATAGCGGCAGCTTCTCAGGCGGCGGCGGGAGTTTCGGTGGCGGCGGCGCCTCGGGCAGCTGGTGAGGAGGCGCGCGACGATGAGCATCAGGCGGATCGGCCGGCATCTCCTGCACCATCACTGGCAGCTGAAGCGGATCTTCACGCCGGACGTGCTCGCGCGGATCGAGCAGGCCATCACGGCCGGCGAGCGCACCCATGCCGGCCAGCTGCGTTTCGTGGTCGAAGGCGCGCTCGACGGCCGGCCGCTGTGGCGCAACCAGTCGCCGCGCGAGCGCGCGCTCGACGTGTTCTCGCAATTGCGGATCTGGGACACCGCTGATAACAACGGCGTCCTGATCTACCTGCTATTGGCCGACCGCGACGTCGAGATCATCGCCGACCGCGGCATCCACGACCGCGTCGGCGCGGCGGGATGGGAGACGATCTGCCGCGCGATGGAGGCCGAGTTCCAGGCCGGCCGCTTCGCGCAGGGCGCGATGCAGGGCATCGCCGCGGTGTCGCGCGAGCTCGCGAAGCATTATCCGCCGCAGGCTGTTCAGTGCAACGAACTGCCGGACAAGCCGGTAACGATGTAGCGGCCCTGAAAAGATCTTGCCACGAGAGATGCATGTACTGAGCCGTCCCTCCCGGGAGCACAGCACGGAAGCCTCGGTTGACAGTGAAGCTGTTTGATCTGACTATGCAATTTTTAATTGCATGGGGAAGGCGTGTGAGCAGGCTTTTTGCGCGATTCGGGTCGGAGGAGCAGAAAGTGGATGCCCTGCAAAGGTCTGCACTGCTCCGGCAGGATGGAGCCGACGCCCGTTTTCTTTTCGCACAGCCAGATGTTCTTCAGGTGCGCGCGACGGACGAGATGCGCGCGCAACTTGCACGGTCGGGCGCTGAGATATTCGAGGACGTTCAGTTTAAGTCTTTCGCTGGTGATGATGACGATGACGACGGTGGTGAGGAGCGGAGCGGCGCGGGATCTTGGCCGTTTGCCCCGCAACTCGATCTGGCCGATGGCTATTCTATGCAGGATGTCGCAGAGCAGGTGCGTGCTCCTGAAGCCTGGAGGCGGACGCGAGGGGAAGGTGTCACAATCGCAATCGTGGATACGGGGATTGCCGACCGGCTTCGCGAAATTTCACGGTTACGACGTTCATCTCTCGATTTGGACAGCCACTACGCAGGTCGACATTGGTGTGATCCGGAGGGGCACGGCTCGATGTGCGCGGCAATTGCGGCGGGCTCTCGCGCTGATGGTGGGCGCTATGACGGTGTTGCGCCCGGCGCTACAGTTCTCGCCGCGCGAAGCACGCTTTTCGCGTCCGATGTCGCTCTTGTCTATGATGAGCTATCGCGGGCACGTGCCGAGGGGCGCTTGAAGGGACCGCTGGTCGTGTCGAACTCCTATGGTCTCGAAGACTGCACGTCTGCGAACGTCCTGCCGATTGATCATCCGTACATGACCGGGATTCTCGCGCTGATCTCCAGCGGAGTCTTCGTTTGCTTCGCGGCAGGAAATAATCACACTGATGTCTGCAAGCATGACCCCTATTCGTGCGGACCGAATAGCATTTGGGGCCCGAATTCTCATGACGACGTCTTCAGCGTCGGCACGGTCAATCGCGACTTCACGAATTGCGATCCAATGAGCCCGCATGTTAACTCAAGCCGTGGCCCCGGCGAGTGGGCAAATCGGACGGTCAAGCCGGACTGTGTGGCGCCGACTTATGGGGAAGTCGCCTGGGGAACGAGCTATCGGCGGATGCGTTGGTGGGGGACGTCGGGCGCCTGCCCGCAGGTTGCGGGGGCTGCCGCCTTAGTACTTTCCGTGTATCCAACGCTATCCCCTACTGAAGTCGCTGATGTGATCCGGGACACTTGCTGTTTACTCCCAGAGGGTAAAACGTGTGTCGGGCATGGGTTGCTCGATTGTCGGGACGCCGTCGAGAGAGCTGCCGCTTTGTCTTTATCCTCTTGATTTCAGAGGCGTTTTGCTTATTTGCCAAGATGGCGTTAAGCTGTCGCAAGACGGTCAGTGGAGACGGGCGGTGATTCTTAAGTTCCCAAGCTCATCCGCAAGAGAAGACTTCTTGCACCGCATGAAGAGCGCTTCAGTCGGCCCGATCGACCTGCGGCCGATGTTTGCCCAGCCCACAGTGGTTGTCGTCAGCGGCCGTGATGGGATCAGTGAGCAGGGCCTGCGTTCCGAGCTGTCTCCCTTTCTCAGTGCCGACGTGAAGGTATTTGACGACGTAAAGTTTCAGGCGATGTAGTTCGCCGGTGCCGCAGCGGCACCTACGCGGCGTCCCCTAGGCTCCACGATAGTGTACAGTCATCGCCGCCGCCAGCTCCGCCATCTTCGCGCGCAGCTCGGGCGGGGCGAGCACTTCGGCTTCGGGGCCGAAGCGCAGCAGTTCGCCGGCGGCGTGCCATAGCGTCGTCCCCGTCGGGATGGTGGCGATACGCCAGCCTTCGGCATCTGTCTCGTCGGCGAGGCGCGTGCGGGCGCGCACGTAGGGCTGGCTCCATACCTCCAGCAGTTTCACGCCGAGCGGGGACAGGCGCACGGTCGCCGCGTTCGGATGCATCTCCGCTTCCAGCCGCTCGGTCGCGGCGCGCCAATAGGCGGCGAGGTCGAAATCGGCCGGCCGCGCAAAATTCTCATCGGTGACCGCGCAATCGAGGACGCGCGCGACGCGGTAGGTGCGCACGCTGCGCTCGACGCCTCCGGCGAGATACCAGCTGCCGCCCTTGAGCACGAGGCCGAGCGGCGCGACGCGGCGGCGCTTCTCCGCGCGCCAGGTCTGATAGCGGATGTCGATCATGCGGTCAGTGAGCAGCGCATCGGCGATGGCGCGTAGATGTTCCGGCTCCTCGGCCTCGCCGAACCAGCCGGGCGCATCGAGATGGAACCGCGCCTGCATCCGGCCGGCATTGGCGCGCAGGCTCTGCGGCAGCGCCGCCACCAGCTTGGTCTGCGCCGCGCTCATCGCATCGTCGAGGCCGAGCGCTGCGGCCGGGCCGGGCAGGCCGGCCATGAACAGCGCATCGGTCTCGGCCGGCGATAGCCCGTTGAGCCGGACGCGATAGCCGTCGAGCAGGCGGTAACCGCCCTCGGCGCCGCGCTCGGCATAGACCGGGATGCCGGCGGCCGCGAGTGCGTCGATGTCACGATAGATCGTGCGCACCGAGACCTCGCAGGCGTCCGCGAGCTCGGGAGCGGTCACCTGACCCTTGGCCTGCAGGGTGGTGAGGATGGAAAGCAGACGGCTGGCGCGCATGGGCCATCATCAAAACATACCTGACATGGATTGTCAGGTATGCCGTGCAACAATACCGGCATCCGAGAACCGTCCCGGGAGGAGATCATCATGGCCGCCGACGACAAGATCACGCTGTATTATTCGCCCCAGACCCGCGCCGCCGGCGCCCGCGTCCTGCTCGAAGAGCTCGGTGCGCCCTATGAGCTTCACGTCCTGAACATGAAGGCGGGCGAGCAGCGCCAACCGGCGTTTCTCGCCATCAACCCGCTCGGCAAGGTGCCGACGATCGGCCATCGCGGCCAGATCGTCACCGAGCAGGTCGCGATCTTCATCTATCTCGCCGATCTCTTTCCGCAGGCCGGCCTGACGCCGGCGCTCGATGATCCCATGCGCGGGCCTTATCTGCGCTGGATCGCCTATTACGGCGCCTCGTTCGAGCCTGCGGTGATCGATCATTTCATGAAGCGTGAGCCGGCCCCGGTCACGCAGTCGCCTTACGCCGATTACGACACGATGCTTTCAGCGCTGGAGCAGCAACTCGCCAAGGGTCCTTATCTGTTCGGCGAACGCATGACGGCCGCCGACGTTCTGTGGGGCATCGCGCTGAACTGGACCATGATGTTCGGCATCGTGCCGCGCAAGGACGTGTTCACGCGCTATGCCGAGCGCATCACCTCGCGCGACGCATTCCAGCGCGTCATGGCCGCCGATGCCGAGATGGCTGCGCAGCACGAAGCTGCGGCGGGCGGTTGATCGCCAGCCGGCGCGAGCTGCTGCGTCAGCGAGCGAGCCGCTCACGCGATGCGATCCGGCGCCGCCGGATCGCCAGAACCGAATTGCACCAAGCGACGATCGAGGCGCAGCTCCTCTCGTCCAGCCATTAACCGGTTGTTCATCACATCCTGCCCGGTGAGGCATCCGTCCGGTCCCTTAAGACGATTTTAGCCGCCTGCGCCACTTACTGGACTACCCGCGATTCAACCGTCCTCGAGACCCAGGCCGGCTCGCTCACTCCCGTCGTTGGATCGAGACCATCCAGATGTCGCTCGTCGTTGCCGATCGCGTGACCGCCGCCCGCATGACGCCTGGCCTGCTGCATCTTTGCGTCGGCGCGGGAGCCTATCTGTTCCTGTTCGTCGTCGGCGACCTGCTGCTGCAGGATGCCGATACGTATTGGCACATCAGCGTCGGGCAGTGGATCATCGACCGCGCCGCGATGCCCTATGTCGACGTCTATTCGTTCACGCGCTCCGGCAACCCGTGGATGTCGAGCTCCTGGCTCGCGCAGGTGCTGTATGCCGCGGCCTACGCGCAGGCCGGCTGGGCCGGCGTCGCCGCGCTGGCCGCGCTGGCAGTCGCGGCCGCGCTGGTGATCTTTCTCGATCTGATCGAGCCCTGCTTCAAGCCGGTCCACCGCGTGCTGCTGGCGCTGCTGGCGCTCGTGGTGTCCGCTCCGCATCTGCTCGCGCGGCCGCATGTTCTGGCTCTGCCCATCATGGTCGCATGGGTCGGCGGACTGATCAGGGCGGTCGACCAGCGCGCGGCGCCGTCCTGGATGCTGCTGCCGCTGATGGTCGCCTGGGCCAATCTGCATGGCGGCTTCGTGCTCGGCCTTGCCCTCATCGCCCCGCTCGCGCTCGAGGCCGTCTGGCAGAGCGCGGCCAGCGACCGCGTCGCTGTCGCGAAGCGCTGGGCGCTGTTTGCCGGCGCGGCGCTGCTCGCCAGCTGCTGCACGCCCTATCTGCACAACACGCTGATGGCGGCGCTGAAGATCCTGGCGCTCGGGCCGGTGCTGTCGCTGGTCTCGGAATGGCGGCCGGCCGACTTCACCAGCTTCGGCCCCTTCGAGGCCGCGCTGCTCGGCCTGATCGCGGTGGCCTTGCTTCGCGGCGTCGTGCTGTCGCTGCCGCGCATCGCGCTGCTGTTGCTGCTGACGCACATGGCGCTGTCGCATGTGCGCTGCCTCGAGATCTTCGCGTTCCTGGTGCCGCTGGCGCTGGCCGCGCCGATGCGCGACCGCTCTCATGCGTCGATGGCGGATCCCGAGACCAACGGCGCCTCGCCACTCGTCGCGGCGTCGGCGGCCTTCGCGATCATTGCCGGCGCGCTGGCGTTCTCGCTGCTCTACGCGGCGCACCACAGTTTCGCATTCGTCCGGACGCAGGCCCCGGTGGCCGCGCTCGAGGCGTTGCGCCAGCACAACTCCGCGCGCATCTTCAATGACTATCAGTTCGGCGGCTACCTGATCGCCAACGATGTCCCTGTCTTCATCGACAGCCGGGCCGAGCTCTACGGCCAGGATTTCATGATGAGCTATCTCAAGGCCGCCGAGGGCCGCAGCCCCGATCAGACCGCCGCGCTGCTCGACAAATATCAGGTCGACGCCACGCTGCTCGCCCCGGACCGGCCCGCAGCACAGCTCCTCGACCAGATGCCGGGCTGGAAACGGCTTTATGCCGATGACGTCGCGGTCGCGCACGTCCGCGTGACGCCTGCGAAGTAGCGTCGCGCGCCGGAGCGTTCAGGCCATTCGCGCCGTTCACCTTCCCGCTCGTGCTGTCGTATCTGACCGGAATCGACCCCGCGATCGAGCAGGCTGCCGCCACGCTTGGAGCTAAGGCGCCATCGCGCTTCTGGCACATCCTGAGGACGAAGAGGGGGCTGCAACTATCACGTGTGTAGCTGCAATTTGAAATGGAACGTCGACTATCAACCACAGGGAGAATCACTTAGTCGAGGAGCGGAGCTGGAGCAACATGTAGCAATGAGCCGCCGAGAGCGTCACGCTTCGCAGACGACGACCAAGCCCAAGCCCGTTCGATCCGATGATGCTGCGCTCCTGTTTGAGTCCGCTTTGCGTGATATCGCCAATGGGCGCCACGCAGACGCCGAGGCGTGTTGCCAGTTGGCGCTTGCGATCGACGGAGGGCATGCGCCGACGCTCAACCTGCTGAGCATCCTCGCGCTGCAGGCAGGGCAATACGATGCGGCGCTGCAGTGGGTATCCCGCGCGCTCCGGCAGGACGTTCAGCCGCAATACTTCTTGACCCTCGCGACGGTGCTGCAGGTCCTGGGACGCTCCGATGAGGTGATCAAGGTCGTCGATAAGGCAAGCACGCTCGGTCTTGAAAGCCCCGATCTGTGGATGCTAAGGGGCAATGCCCTGGTCAATCTGCAGCAGCTGACGGAAGCCGTGTCGAGCTTTCAACGCGTTCTGGAACTGAATCCGCAGAACTGGGATGCTGCAAATCAGTGCGGGATCGTCCTTCAGCGGCTGGGGCGGATCGACGAAGCTCTCGCCTGTCTCGACCTGAGCGATGCTCTGCGGCCCAACCATGTGCCCACCCTGCTGATGCGCGGCGCGCTTCTCACGGCCCTGAAGCGCCTTGACGAGGCTCTTTTGATCTGTCGGCGAGCGAACGAGATCGAGCCCGGCAATTCCGACATCTGCGTCAAGACGGGGATCGTCTTGCGCACGATGTGCAGGGACGAAGAGGCGCTGAAATTGTTCGAGCGAGCTCTGGCTCTGCAGCCAGGCTCCAGAGACGCGCTCCACAACAGCGCTGCAGTCCTGACCAAGCTTCATCGGTTCGACGAAGCCTTCGAGATCTATGGGCGGCTGAAGGAGTTCGACCCAAGCGACGCCTTGGCCGAGCTCGGGATAGCTCATTTGAAGCTGTTGTCAGGGGATTTCGATGCGGGCTGGCGGGGGCGGGAAGCTCGTTGGAGGGTGCCGCACTTCTATCCCCGGTTCCAGCAGCCCATGTGGGATGGCCAGGAGGATGTCGCGGGAAAGACCATCGTCATCACAGCCGACGAGGGGCTGGGCGATACGCTACAGTTCGTGCGCTATGTGCCGTGGGTTGCGGCGCTGGGTGCCCGCGTCATTCTCGCCGTCCAAGAGTCGTTGATGACGCTGCTGTCGCGTACGCCTGGGATTTCGCAATGTATTCCGGTGTCCGAGGCCGCCGGCTTGGCAGCCGTTGATTTCCATTGCCCGATCATGAGCCTCCCGTTCGTGTTTCGAACGACGGTGGAGACCATTCCTGCACCCGTTTCCTATCTGCCGGCGCCTGATCCGGACCGGATCCGCTGTTGGGAGGATCTGCTCGGCGCGCATGACAAAATGCGTGTCGGCCTGGTCTGGTCAGGCAACCCAAATCATCCGGACGACCACAATCGCTCGATCCCGTTGCGCATGTTCTCCAGCCTGCTCGCCGAAGAAGCAACCTTCATAAGTCTGCAGAAGGAGCCCAAGGCCGTCGATCAGGCGACACTTCAACAGGTGGGCCATGTCTTGGACTTGACGAGCCAGCTCACCGATTTTGCCGACACGGCCGCGCTGATCTCGTGCCTCGATCTCGTCATCACGGTCGACACCAGTGTCGCCCATCTCGCCGGTGCCCTTGGTCGTCCCACCTGGATGCTTCTGTCATTCACTCCGGATTATCGCTGGCTGCTCGAGCGTGAAGACAGCGTCTGGTATCCGACCATGCGCCTTTTCCGGCAGAGCGGGAAACGCGATTGGGCTGAAGTGGTCGAGCAGGTCAGAGCGTCTCTTCAGCAAGTGATCACCCAGAGGGAGCCCCTGATGATCCAAGAGCTGATGTCGCGGTGAGTGCGCCTAACTGACACGCATTGGCTGGATGCACAGCGGGATATACGAACGCCTGCCGCTGATGATGCTTTCGTGGTCCGGCCCGGTCCCGCAAGACGGCGAGAGTCGCGCGGCCGGGAAAGACCGTGCGGAGCGCCGCCTGAGCCCACGACGGCGCGGGCGTCCGACGTCAGTCGCCCCGAGCCGGGCGAAAGCCAGGTGCAAGCGCGGTCGGGCTTTGCGATTGATGCGTCCGGCGCGTTCCCGCGGCACTGAAATGGGCCGAGTCTCGCGGATCCCCCTTGCCTGCGGCTTGCGGCTTTGTTGGATTGCGCGACCAGCGAAACCCAGTCTACCGCAGCAGCGAAGGGGAGACCCATGAAGATCCTGATCACAGGCGCCACCGGCAAGGTCGGGACCAGGCTGATCGAGGCTCTCGGGCAGCACGAGACATTGGGCGCGGCCGCGCTGCGCGCGCTCTGCCACAACCGCCAGCTCAGCGGCATCGAAATTGTCAGGGGATCGATCTCGGACCGCGACTGCGTGAGCTCGGCCCTGACGGGGGTGACGCACGTCATTCACCTCGCGACCTGCAAGGAGACGCCCGAGGCGGTCATGGACGTTGCCGTCAAGGGCCTGTTCTGGCTTTTGGAGGAGTATCGGATCAGCCCGACGGCACAGCAGTTCATCCTGCTCGGCGGCGATGCCGCCGTGGGGCACTTCTTCTACAAGCATGATGGTCCATTGACGGAGAAGACCCGCCACATGGCCTATCCCGGCTGCTACGCCCTGTCCAAGGTCCTCGAGGAGGTGATGGTCGAGCAGTATTGCATCCAGTATGGGATCAACGCCTGCTGCCTGCGCGCGCCGTGGATCATGGAGAAGGACGACTTCAAGTTCAGCCTGTCGTTCGGCGATGACGTGTTCGGCGGCCCGGTCTGGAAGGACCTGGTGGCTCCGGATCTCGCCCGGCAATATGCCTCCGACGGCACGGTGCCGCTGCTGCTCGACGCCGAGGGCGCGCCGCTGAAGCGCAACTTCGTCCATCTCGACGATCTCGTCGCCGCCATCATCCTCGCGCTCGACAATCCCCGCGTTCGCGGCAGGACCTTCAACATCAGCATGGACGAGCCGGTCGACTATGGCGCGCTGGCCGGCTATCTGCTGAAACGGCGCGGGCTGAACTCGGTCAGGATTCCGAGCAGCTACCAGTCCAACTGGATGGACAACAGCGCCGCGAAATACGCGCTCGACTGGCGCCCCACCTACGATCTCGCGCGCCTCGTCGATGCCGCATGGGACTACAGGCGCGACCCCGCGGACCCCAGAACGATATGGTATCCCGGCTGAGGGGCCGGGGTACTCGGTCTTGGACTGCACCTCACCGTAAATCTCGGCTGGAAACGGCTCTATGCCGATGACGTCGCCAAAGCGCGTCTGCCTGATGCCTGCCAAGTAGGTGTCAGGCGTGTATCACCGCTCGCGCGATTCAGATTTTGTCTTTTGACCTTCGAGCGGGCAAAGATCCGCCTGCGTGGTCGTTGCCACCGTGCGCGGCGATGAACATGGCGACGGCCGACCGGCAATAGGATTCGATTTCGTTGTCGTCCTCTGCTCTCGCCGGATCGAAGCGTGCGATCATCAGGAGATCGGATCCTTTGAAAAGCGCGGCAAACAAACGGGCGGACTGCAGAGGATCAGGCACCTTCAGAACCGCCCTCGCGTGCAACTGACGCAACAGGGCCTCGATTTGGGCGATGACATGAGCGGGGCCGGCTTCGAAATGGAGCTTGCCTAACGAATTTTGATTCGTTCTGTCGGCCATGACCATGGCTTCGACACTGCGGACGTCTGATCTCAACAGCGTGCGAAGCAGTAATGATCCCACCGCGATCAGCTGATCTTCGACCGATCCGCCTTCAAGAAGGGTCTGTGGTGCAAACAACTGTTGGCAGCCGGTCGCGATGGCCGCGCTGAACAGCGCCTCCTTGTTCTCGAAGTGCCTGTAGATGCTGAGCTTGGATATCTTCGCTCGCTGGGCGACCTTGTCCAAGGTCGTCGCTTGAAAACCCAACTCCACGAAGAGTTCGCGTGCGGCGTCGACGATCGTTTGGCCAAGCGCCTCGTTGGCGGGCCGGCCGCGCCGGCCCTGGCTGTTTTCGGTCACGGAAATTCCAGTACTTGACAGTATCCTAATTCGTGAATTACGATACCATGAAGTATCTGAAATGCGCAAGCCAACGGGTAGGGTGACTTCTTCGATGCAACGACGAGCCCTGCTGAAGTTGGCCGCGCTTCCCACCATTCGGCCTCGCCCGCGCCCAGGCCGCCGGAAAGCTCAACCCGTCGCCCTCGATCCACAATCCGGAGCCCATCACCATGGATGACGTCCTCATCATCGGCGGCAGCTTTGCTGGTCTCGCCGCTGCCCTTCAGCTCGGCCGTGCCCGCCGCAAGGTCACCGTTCTCGATACCGGCCTGCAGCGCAACCGCTTCGCCGGCCACTCGCACGGCCTGCTTGGCCACGACCACAAGCCGCCGCTGGACATCCTGGCCGAGGTGAGGCAGCAGTTGGCGCGCTATGCCACGATCAAGCTGGTCAGTGCCCGGGCCGAAAATGTCTCCGGCGAGATCGACAATTTCAACGTCCTCACGTCTGATGGCGAACGCTTTGCGGCGCGTCGTCTGATCCTGAGCTATGGCGTCGCCGACCAGATGCCCGATGTTCCGGGCTACGCCGAAAGCTGGGGCACATCCATCGTGCCCTGCCCATATTGCGACGGCTTTGAAGTCGCCGGCCAGCATTGGGGCCTCGTCTGGTCTAGCCCTCAGTCGCACAATCAGGTCAGGCTGTTCCACGATTGGACCGACAAGCTGACGCTCTTCGCCGATGGTCACGACATTCCGGCCGATATTCAGGCCGATCTGGCTGGCCGCAACGTCCCTGTCGTCGATGGCCGGATCGTCGAGATCGCTCATCACAAGGGCCATATTGCCACCGTCAATCTCGATACCGGCCGCAATGTCGCGGTCGACATCCTGTTCGCCAATCCGCGCACCAAGCCGTCCGCAAGCCTGCATGAGACGCTGGGCCTCGCTACCGTGAATACGCCCGTCGGCATCGTCCTCAAGGTCGACGAGCGCCGCCAAACCAGCATGCTCGGCATCTACGCCGCCGGTGACCTCGCTACGCCCTTCTTGCCCTCGGTTACCCAGGCATCATGGCAGGGCGCGATGGCGGGCATCTTCGCCCAGCAGTCGATGGTGGTCTGAGAGTGCTCTTCTCCTCTTGCCGCTGGCTATCAAATTGGAGGCGCGGATTAGAACGATGTCGAAAGAGCCAATGAACAGCTTCGCCGGAAAATGGGCTCTGATCACCGGAGCTTCGAGTGGCCTCGGCCTTGAATTCGCAGATCTCCTGGCGGCGCAGAAAGTCAATCTCGTCTTGGCGGCCCGACGGCAGGAGTCGATGGAGCAGCTTGCCTCCGATCTCCGCCGCAAATATGCGGTGGATGTGCTGGTCGAGGCGATCGATCTTGCCTCGCCGGGCGCGGCCAGCCGCTTGAAAGGCAGTCTCGACGAGAAGTCGGTGACCGTCGACATCCTGCTGAACAATGCCGGATACGGCTTGCACGGCGACTTGTTGGAAACGCCGATCGAGCGCACCGCGAACATGATCCAGCTCAACATCACGACGCTGACGGAGCTGACCTATCTCTTCGGCCGCGACATGGCCGAGCGGCGATCTGGACATATTCTTCTCGTCGCCAGCCTCATGGCCTTCCAAGCCGTTCCCAGTTACGCGGCCTATGCGGCGACAAAGGCCTATGTACTCGCCCTTGGCGAGGCCGTGCACGACGAACTCCGCCCGCATGGTGTGGTGGTCACTACGCTGTGCCCGGGGCACACCGCGACAGGCTTCGATGCGGCAGCCGGCGCAACCCCATCGGCCTTGCTGCGCCTCCTCACCATGAAGCCTCGTCCGGTCGCCGAGAGCGGCATTCGGGCGTTGTTGCGAGGAAAGGCGATGGTGATCTCGGGCCTGTCGAACAAGCTGGCAGCCTTTTCAAATCGTTTGACGACGCGATCAATGCAAAGGGCCACGTTGAAGAGAATAGTGGACGCTTAGCACCTGGAGCGCTCGGGGTGTGCGCTTCGGCATCGGACAGCTTGGTCAAGAACGAACCAGAACAAGGATATGTCATGGCAGAGCACAATGCCGATCGGGTCACCGACTGGGATAGCCAAAGCGGGGAGCGCTGGGTCGTCCACCAGGCCCGGCTCGACGCCAGGCTGGCGGTGTTCGGCGAGGCCGCGATCGAAGCCGCTGCGCCCGCGGTGGGCGAGCGCGTGTTGGACGTCGGTTGTGGCGCGGGCGCGTCATCGTTGGCTCTCGCCGCCCGCGTCGGCGCTGGGGGCCAGGTGCTGGGCGTGGACATATCCGATCCGCTCATCGCTCGAGCGCGCGCGCTTGCGCCACAGGATACGCCGGTCCTGTTTCGGGTGGCCGATGCCAGCAGCGCCGAACTGCCCGAGGGGGCGTTCGACATCCTGTTCTCGCGCTTCGGCGTGATGTTCTTCGACGATCCGACGGCGGCGTTCGCCCATATGCGCCGCGCGCTTCGGCCGGCCGGGCGGGTCGCGTTCGTCTGCTGGCGCGGCGTAGCCGAGAACGATTGGATGCGCCTGCCGATGAGCGCGATCAAAGGCATCGTCCCACCGATGGCGCCGCCCGATCCCGAAGCGCCCGGTCCATTTTCGTTCGGCGACCGGGGGCGGGTGGCTCGAATCCTCACGGCGGCCGGCTTCACCGATATTACTCTCGCGCCATTCGATGTTTCTGTCCCGTTTGGCGAGGGCGCGACGCGGGACGCGGCGATCGACAACGCGGTGAAGATGGCGCTCGAGGTCGGCCCGCTGTCGCGCGTGCTCATCGGTCAGCCCGATGACATCCGCGCCCGCGCCTCGGTCGCGGTTCGTGCCGCCTTCGCGGGCCGCGCCGGCGAGCGGTCGGTGATGATCGACAGCGCGACGTGGATCGTCACCGCGCACAATCCTGCAAGCTGACAGCGATTGGTGGGAGAGACGCCTCGTGACGGTGACATCAAGCACGGTCACCGTGATAGTTGTCGCGCAGCCGGTGCGGCAGATGCTGCGCCCAACTACCGGATCGCGGTGACATTGCATGACGCCGGACGCAACTACAAACACCCGTCGTCCCCTCCAGCCCGACGGGCAACTCCCGCATCGCCGTCATGCGCAAATTGCCCGTCGAGCCAGTTTGTCGCATTCCGTCGGGCAACTCCGGCCTTGCACCGTCGGGCAAATCACATCGATGATCCCGGCCATCCCGTCGCGATGAAGAGGGGCGTGTCGGCCGATCGTCACGAGGCGTAGCGGCGGGGAGCGGTGGACGTGTCGGACCTGGGGCCTGCAGATGCGGGCCGGCGAGCAGGTCGGATGCGGACGGTCAAGTCGTAGGGTCCTGGCATCCCGAAGCCGATGCCAAGTTCGCAGCCGGGCCTTGGTCCGCTGTGGATGACGGTGACCAGAAAGCCCGGCGCACCGGGGAGACTACGAAGCAGCCGTAACACCATCGCGCAGGGAAGGCCGGGTCGTTCCGGCTGAACCTGTGGTTCCTGCCCCGTGCATCCTTTCCGCACGGGGGCCACGGGCCTCAGCCGAGGCTCGGTCTTCCCTGCACCCTCTCATCGAGAGGGGAAACGACCTGCAAAGGCTCGGGCGCGGATCGCGCCGCGAGGCCGTCGCGTGCTGTTCGGATGAGCCGGAAGCCCGGCCGCCGGTGCCCGGTTGGGGTCAGGAGGCGCGCTTCCTTAAGCAAGGAATATTCGAGCACCGCTTGCCACATCTGTTCCACTTTGTCGGCGCAAATCCGCCCCGGATGAATCCCTAAAACCGAGGTAAGCCCTTCAAAAGTAAGATTTTGGCAATCAATCAAACGCTAACTAAGGTTACCAAGGGCTGAACGTCATCTGGAGACTTGAACGTGAGCGAGCAAAAGGCCGAACCGACCAGCCTTGCCGATCATGGCATGGCCAGTGCTGAGCCGGTGCTGAAGACCTCTGTATCCCCCGACGTCGTCGACGTCGCTGCACCGGAGATCGCTCCGGTCGCGCAGGGTCTGATCTCGCCCGATCACGAAGCCCCGAGCGCCGACCGGCCGGCCATCGTGGCCAAGGCTGATGCCCCGGAGGCGTCCGCCGTGCTGCCTCACGCCAAGCCCGAACTGGTCGTGGTCGAGGACGCCAAGGTCGAAGCGAAGCCCGAGGTCGACGCCGGCAAGCCGCAGGACGCCAAGTCTCAAGACATCAAGTCTCAAGACATCAAGCCTCAAGACGTCAAGCCTCAGGCCGTCAAGGCCGACCCGATGGCCGCTGAGACGGCCGCATTGAAGCCGGGCAAGCCCGAGGCCGGCAAGCCGGAGCTGAAGCGGCTCGATCTGGTCAAGTCCGACAAGCCAAGCCCTGACGTAGCTAAGTCCGAGACCAGCAGGACCGATGCGATCAAGGCCGGTGCTGCCAAGCCGAACCCGTCAAAGGCCGTTCCAGGCCAGGGCGCGCCGCGCCAGTCTGCGTCAAAGCCCTCGACGATCCTCGACCTGATCAGGACCGAGCCGGTCAGGTCGGACGCGATCAAGACGGTCGTCTCCGCGGGCGAGATGCTGAAGGTCGAGACACCCAAATTGTCGGCGCTCGCCGCCAACGCGCCGAAGATCGGCCCGATGGGGTCGGCCAAGCCTGAGCCTGCGTCCAAGCCTGAGCCCGCGGTCAAGCCTGAGCCGGTGGCAAAGCCTGAGCCTGCGGTGAGGTCCGAGGTGGCGGTCAAGCCGGAGACGTCGAGCAAGCCGGCGACCATGAAGCCGGACGCGCCGGTCAAGCCGGAGACCGTCGTGAAGCCGGAGCCCGTCGCCAAGGTGGAGGTCGCCATGCGTCCCGAGGTGGCTGCGAAGGCGGAGAGTGTTGCGAAGCCGGAGCCGGCGGTTACTCCGGAGCCGGCGATGAAATCCGAGCCGATCGTGAAGCCCGAGGCCGCCGTGAAGACCGAGGCTGTGGCGAGGCCGCCGGCGGCACCGCCCGCGGCGGCGTTCGATCCGGCGAGCAAGGCGGCTACGGCCGCTGCCGTCGTCGATAAGGCCACGGCCTGGGCCAAGGCCAAGTTCGCGGCCGAGCCGCCCAAGGTCGCGGCCGAGCCGCCCAAGTCTGCTGCTGCTGCGGCCGCGGCGACGTCACAGAAGCCATCAGCGCCGCCATCCGGGACGACGGGCCCGGCAGCGGGACGGCCGCCGCAGCAGCCAGGTAGAGCCGCGCCATCCCGGATTCCCCTTGTGGGCCGGCTCGGCGGCCTGCCGACCATTGCAGCCACCGTGCTGCTGGCGATGGTGGTGGGCGGCGTGGCGGGCAGCCTGGTGACGGCGACCTTCGTCGACCGCCGCGGCACCGACACGGCTGACGCCGGAGGCGCCGCCACGGACGCGACGCTGAGCGCGACGGTGTCGCGGATCGAGAATGACGTCGCTTCGCTGAAGGCCAGCCTGGAGCAGACCAACCAGACCAGCCTCGTCGAGCTGAACAAATCCGCCGAGCGTCTGGACCGGCTCGAGAAGATTCTCGGCGAGCTGTCGACCAAGGCGTCGGGCAAGCCGAGCGAGCTGCAGCGGCTCAGCGACGCGGTGGAGCGGCTGCGCGCCGCGCAGGCCTCGGCGCAAGGCAACGCGGCCTCGCGCGACACGACAGGGTCCGTCCCGCAGGCGGTGGGTGCGATCAATGCCGCCGCGCCGCCGGTCGGCGTCGCCAGCCGGCAGGACGCCAACCGGCAAGAGGCGAGCCGGGCCGAACAGGCTCGCGCGGAGGCCACAAGGACCGAGTCGAGCCGGGCCGAGGCCGCCCGTGCCGAAGCAGCGGCTCGGGCCGATGCGGCGCGCGCCGACGCCAACCGGCCGAAGGTCGTCGAGGGCTGGGTGCTGCGCGACGTCGGTCGTGGCGGCGCGCTGATCGAAGGCCGCGGCGGGCTCTACGAGGTCTATGCCGGCGATCCTGTGCCCGGGCTCGGCAAGGTCGATGCGATCAAGAAGCAGGACGGCCGCTGGGTCGTCTACACCACCAAGGGGCTTGTCGTCGCGCGCTGAGCGACCATGTCTATCGTGAACGTTTCCGGCGAGGCGCCTCACTGCGACGTGAGGCGCCTCGTCGCATATTGGCCCGCAACTGCCGCCTTTCGGCTATCTTCGTTCGGTAGCAAGCCGGCGCTCCGCGCAAGCCGCCCGTCTGGCGCGCGCGGTGAGTTGCGAATGAGGAGACGCATGTTGCGACCGTTGCTAGTTGGCCTGGCCATGCTGTGTTGCTGCCCGCTCGCGCAGGCCGACGAGAGCGCGCCGATCGAGCGCGGTGCTGCGATCCTCGAGCCGTTTGCGCTGCGCGATCTTGACCAAGGCTCGTTCAGTCTCGCCCGCATGCTGGCGCCGGCAGCCGCAAATGCGCCGCTGACGGATGCGGCGCTGTTCGCGCTGCCCTCGATGCAGCCGGCGCGCAAGGCGCTGGATGCCGAGCTCGATCGCTACGTCGCGCGGCACAAGGCGACCTTGCCCAACGAGAGCATCGGTGTCGGGCCGCCGCATGCCTTCCAATTGTTCGATCGTACGGTGCTCGATTCCGCCGATGCACGCTTCGTGCTGGCTGGCGTCGTCAACCGCATGGACCGCGCCTTCGTCGATCCCGAGCATTGCGGCGAGGTGCGGCTGTTGTATCGGCTGACGCGGACCACGCCGCCGGAGACCAAGGACGGCGAGGTGGCATCGCCGCGGCTGCCGATGACGCTCAACATCGTGCTGAAGGCGCGCAGCGATGCGCAGGCCAAGGCCAACGCGCCGAGTTGCGCCGAGATCGCCAAACGCTGGCTCGCGACCGCTGATCTGCAACTGACCGGCCCCGCGCTCGCGGAGAAGCTGATGGCGCCGGACGGGCCGCTGGCGCTGATCGCGCCCGGCAACATCCACCGCATCGAGACCAACCTGCAGATCGCGCATGCGCCGAAATCGGCGATCCGCGATTTCCGCACCGACTACATGATGAAGGTGTTCGACTATCAGGCATCGAGCGCAAGCTTCGAGGAGGCGGTGCTCGAGGATCAGATCGATCGCGACCGGCTGCTGGCGGACGGCGCGCTGGCGCGCGAGTTCAAGGCCTGGCTGCTCGATCCCGTGCATCTCGGCGAGCTCGACCGCGGCATGGCTGTCATCCCCGACAAGTTCCTGGCCAAGGTCGCGGTGGCGCCGACGCCGACCGGCTTCGTCGAGTCCGATATGCTGCCGGCCCATGGGCTGGTGCAGGGCGAGGGCGGCGGGGCGACGGCTGTGTTCAGCGAAAGCGACGTGGTCGGGGCGCTGGCGAAGGCCGCGGCGCAGGGCATTCGGCTGCAGAACATCCAGTCGGTCGCGGGCTTCGAGCGCCGCCTCAACGATTCCAGCTGCGGCGGTTGCCATCAGACCCGCGGCATCGGCGGCTTCCACTTCCCCGGCGTCGACTGGATGGCGGAGAAGCCGTCCAACACCGTCGTGGTGCCGGGCTCGCCACACTTCTTCGGCGACCAGGTCCGCCGCCGCGACATCCTCACCGCGATCGCCGAGGGCCGGACGCCGGATTTCTCGCGCGGATTCGCCAGCCGTCCGCAGCTGCGCGGCAGCGACGAGCTCGCCGGCTCCGTCTACAATGACGGCTGGGGCGGGCATTGCTACGCGGCAAGCAGCACGGCCGCCGGCAACGACAAGAGCTTCTCGGCCTGGACCTGCGCAGCCAACCTGTCCTGTCAGGCCGGCCCGGCGACGCGGTTCGGGATGTGCTTCATCGCGACGCGCTAGCTCAGGCCACCGCGCCGCGTGCGCGCAGCGCCTGGATGGCGTCGGCATCGAAGCCGGCCTGGCGCAGGATCTCGTCGCTGTGCTGGCCGACCTCGGGCGGCTTGCGCGGCGCCACCTTGCGCTGGCCGTCGATGAAGATCGGGCTGTTGACGGTCAGCATGGTGTCGTTCTCGAACGGCACCAGCACCTCGTTCTCGATCATCTGCCTGTCGTGGGGGATGTCGTCGAGAATGCCGACCACCCCGAACACGAGCCCGCTGCCGTCGAGGATCTTGCGCCATTCGGCCAGCGGTTTGGTCGCGAACACCGCGTCGAACTCCTGGATCAGCTCGACCGAGCGGGCGTGGCGATCGGCCTTGGTGGCGAAGCGCGGATCATCGATCAGGTCCTCGCGGCCGAGACAGCGCGACAGGATCGGCCACTGCTTCTCCTCGTTGAGCAGCGACAGCATGATCCAGCGGCCGTCCCGGCACTTGTAGTGATTGGCCACCGCGTTCAGCGCCCGCTCGCGCGGCCGCCTTTCGACGAACGTCGCGCCGCACAACTTGGCCTGAGCCAGCACCGACGCGGCCCAGACCCCGTTCGCCATCAAATTGGAGGCGACGTGGCTGCCCTTGCCGGTCTTCTCGCGCTGATACAGCGCCGTGACGATCGCCCCATAGAACGCCATCGCGCAGGGGTGGTCGCCCATGCCCGCCACCGAGCGCGCCGGCGTCGTGCTCTCGTCGGCGCGCACCAGGTCCATGAGGCCGGACCGCGCCCAATAGGCGTTGCTGTCGAAGCCGGGCTTGTCGGCTTCCTCACCTTTCTCGCCATACCCCGTGAACGACGCATAAATTAGCCGCGGGTTCAGCGGCGCAAGCTTTTCGTAGGTCAGGCCGAGCTTGGCCCGCACCGACGGCGGGAAGTTGGTGATGAAGACATCGGCCTCGCTGACCAGCCGCTGCAGCACCGATTGCGCTTCGGGTTTGAACAGATCGAGGGCGATGCTGCGCTTGTTGCGGGCTTCGAGATACCAGGCGTAGTTGTGCTCGCTGCGCGGATAGCCGGGCAGGTTCGGCAGGTTGCGATAGGGATCGCCGGCGCCGGGCGGCTCGATCTTGATGACGTCGGCGCCGAAATCGGAAAGCACGGTCGCGGCGGCGGGGGCGGCGATGAAGCTGGCGCAATCCAGCACCTTCAGGCCGTGGAAAATGCCCTTGTCGTCCATGAGGCGTCGCTCCCGATACGTGTTTCCGCGTGCTGGAATTCGATGATTTGCACGGTTCGACGGCCATTTGACCCCGGGCGGGCAGCTGAGGCAATGGCGGGGAGGGAGCTCCAACTACAAACAAACGTAAGTATGGTCAGGAGCGGGCACCGCTCCTGTCTGGTCTCTTGGTGCCTCGTGTCACGCTGGCTCGGTGAGAGCAGCGTTGCGCGCCGAAAAAGCCGTGAGGCGGAATGACGCGGCTCGTCTGCTACACCTTCAAATTCTCGGCCGAGCTTCTGCCGCGGTTGGCGATCTCGTCATACTCGATCGTCTGGCCTTCGTTGAGAGTGGTGAGCCCGGCCTTCTGAACTGCAGAAATATGGACGAAAATGTCTTTGCCCCCGGCCGCCGGCTGAATGAAGCCGTAGCCCTTGGTCGGGTTGAACCACTTGACCGTACCTTTAGCCATACGTTGCCTCCGCGGGATCAATCCAGTTCGAGCCGCCGGTCCCCGCCAAACTGTCGGACTCCGTTTCAGACTACTGCGGTTAGGACAGGCTTGATAGCTCAAACCGCGGGCGCGACTGGCCCGAAATGATCGACATCGTGGCGGCTTTGCGGCTTTTGGCCGCCGCATCGCTCGCCGTCCCGCGTCCGCTGCGGCCGCTTCGGTATGACGATGGAGCGTGCGATGAGGTTCAACCAGCCGCCTCATGCTGTCTCGCTCGCCACGGTTGCCTGCGACGGCGTGCCGAGATCGGCGGCCTCCGTTGCCGTCCGGACGCGCATCGGCTCGGCACGGCCGCGGATCTCCACGTCCTGCTGCGGCAATGCATCGGGAGCAAGCCCGGCCCGCGCGTAGACCTCATTCGAAATGATGACCTGACAGCCCAGGGTCTTGGTCATGTCCTGCAGTCGCGACGCGACGTTGACGGCATCGCCGAGTGCGGTGAAGACCATGTGGTCCCGATAGCCGATGTCGCCGACGATCACCTCGCCGCCGTGAATGCCGATGCCGAAGCGGATCGGATCGGGCAGATCGTGGCTGAGCAGAGCATTGAGCTCGGCGATGTTCGCCGCCATGTCTCGGGCCGCCTGAATGGCCTGAGTGCAGGCGGCCTGCGGACCGGCGGAAAGCCCGAACAGCGCGAGCATGCCGTCACCGATGAACTGATTGGGTTGACCGCCATTGCTGATGACGGCCTGCGATACCGCGCCGAGGAAACGGTTGACGATGAAGACGACGTCGAACGGCAGCCGCTTCTCGGCGAGGCTCGTCGAGCCGCGCATGTCGACGAACAGGCTGACGAGGTAGCGTTCCTGTCCGATGCCGGTGCGCGCGCTGCCGTGCTCGCCCGGTGCGAGGTTCGGCATGAACAGCTGGAAGAAGGAGATGTCCGCCGTCGGACGCAACTGACAGGCCAGTCTGATCGAGGGATCGGTGGCGCCGACCTGCGCCAGCACGAATGCTTCGCGCGGCGACGGCGCGGGCAGGGCGTTGGCATCGCCGATCACCCGGATGCGACAGGTCGAGCAGCGTGCGCGGCCACCGCACATGCTGGAATGCGGCACGTTGTTGCGCTGGCTGGCCTCGAGCACGGAAAGGCCCTTCGGCACCTGGATGATGCGTCCATTGTTGTAGGACAGCGTCAGCAGGCCGCCACGTCGTTCATGCAAGGCCCGCGCGCCTCGTGCCGCGAGCACGATACCGATCAGCCCGAGATAACCGATCAGGAAACCATTCATGATGGTCTCGAGCTTCGCCTGTTCGGCCGCCGTCCCGGTTTGCTTCTGAGACAGGTTCTCGGCACGCCACTGTGGCGTCGCGCTCGCGGCGATTACGTCGCGGCCGCCGCGGTAGAACCCGAGCAGCGCCAGTGTCGGGATCAGCACCGCACAGGCGAGCAGCCATGGCGCGGCCCGCTTGTAGAACGGCTTCAGGCGCAGCCAGAAATGCAGGCCGATACAGCCATGGGTCCACGACGTCAGCAGCGCGGCCGACATCAGCCAGACGCGCCAGGATGGCCCGGCCCAGTAGGAATACAGAACCTGTGGATACAGCTTCTCCTGCCCGTAGAGCGTCTGACCGAGGCGCACGCCGGCGAGGTGGCTGAAGATCAGTGCCGGGATGCTCAGCCCAAGTACGAGCTGCAGCGGCTCCAGATTGTTGCGGCCGAATTGCCGGCGCTGGTAGAGCGCCCACAGGCCAAGGCCGCCATGGGTGAGGACGGCAGCATAAAACAGCACGGCCACCGGGAGGAACTGCCAGAACGCCATGTGGTACGCCACGCCTTGGGCGAGCGCCTGCAGGGAGACGTTGCCGAGCGCATGGTTGAGAAAATGGCTGAGCAGGTAGCTGAAGAGGATGAGGCCGCAGATCAGCCGCAGCTGGCGGATGCCGATGCCGCGAAACGCAGTTTTGAGACGATGGGACAACGAGAGGGTCATGCGGTCCGTTTGATCATGAACCGCGATGCTAGAGATTTATTCCCTGCCGGCCTAGAGGGGCAGCCCGCGCGCAGCGGGTGAGGCCGGCGGGTGGAAGCGTTGACTCGTCCGGCAGGTTCGGAGAAAAGCACCGCGTGACGGCCGTTTCCCCCAGCATCGACGATCCGCAGCCACGGTCCATGCGCGCCGCGTGGCTGACCGCGGCGGCCATCATCGCCGGCATGACGATCATGCGGCTGGTCTATGCCGGCGTGCTCGATCTGCGTACCGACGAGGCCTATTACTGGACCTGGTCGAAGGAGCTGCAGCTTTGCTTTCTCGATCATCCGCCGATGATCGCCTGGTTCATCCGCCTCGGTACCGCGCTGTTCGGCGACACCAATCTCGGCGTTCGCTTCGCCGGCATTCTCGCCATGGCCGCATCGCAGCTCCTGCTCGCCGACATCGTCCGACGTGTCACGCATGATGTGCGCGCGGTACTGCTCGCGATCCTGCTGCCGGAGGCTGCGCTGTATTACGGGCTGCTGATGGCCAAGGTCGCGCCGGATACCGCAGCGATCCCGTTTGCGCTCGCGATGATCTGGGCGCTGGTGCGGCTCGCTGAGAGCGATGACGGCCGCTGGTGGCTCGCCACCGGTCTGTTCGGTGGCTTGGCGCTGCTGTCCAAATTCACCGTCGTCATGTTGCTGCCGGCGGTTGCCGCGTTCCTGCTCGTGCCCGCTTGGCGTGGCCGCTGGCTCGCCAGTCCCTATCCGTGGTGCGGCGCGCTGATCGCGCTCGTCGTGGTCTCGCCGGTGCTGATCTGGAATGCGCAGCACGACTGGGCCTCGTTCCGATTCCAGCTCGTCCGCGCGACTGCTCCGCGCGATGTCTCCTTGCGGACTCTTGGAGACTATATCGGTCTTCAGTTTGGACAGGTCGGCTTCGTTCTGCTGCCGGTCACGCTGACGGCGCTGACGTTGACGGCGTGGCGCGGCTATCGCACGCGTGAGCCGGTTGCGATCCTGCTGTCGACTGCGGTGCTGGTACCGTTCCTGTATTTTCTCTGGAAGTCGCTCACCCTGCGGATCGGCGACACCTGGCCGATGTTCATGTGGCCGGTCGGCTTTGCCGCGGTTGCCATCAACATCGTGAAGCTCGAGCAGGACGGCGCGCCGGCCTGGTTCATCCGCTCGACCGTGCGCTGGGCGCGGATTGCGGTGGTCACCGGCATTGCCATGGTCGTGCTGATCTTCCTCTACTACGTCGCCGCGCCCTGGAATTTCCTCGGCCGGAGCGATCCGATCGGCGCCGAGGCCGGCTATCAGCAGGTGGCCGCGCGTGTCGACCAGGAACTCGCAAAGACCGGCGCTACCTGGATCGCGACCTCCGACTATCGCACCTATGCGATGATGCGCTGGTTCTTCAGGGGACGCGTGCCCGTGGTGCAGATCAACGAGCGCGCCCGTTTCATCGGTTTTCGTGATCCCGGCATGAGCATGATCGAAGGTCATGCCGGCCTCAATGTCGTGCGCGAGCCGGACAACACCGGCCGGCTGCTCGCGGACACCAGCGCACGCCGCGAGCCGCTCGAACGCGTGGAGCGGGTCTGGCGCGGCCAGGTCATGGACAGCTACGCGCTGGAGAAACTGACCGGCTGGACGCCCGAGTTGTCGCCGCCGCCGGACTCGCCGCTGTACCAATGGCGCTGGCTCGCCGGCGATCTCGACGGCACGCCGCGCGGCTGATCATTTGTCGTCGTCCTCCTGCTTGCGCAGCAGATCCTTGGCAAGGTCGGCAAGCGCCGGACGCGGCAGCGCGGCAAACGGCATCGGCCGTGTCACGTCGATCGCCGCGAGTCCGAGCCGCGCCGTGAGCAGGCCGTTGAGCACGCCCTCGCCGAGCCGCTGCGACAGTTTTGCGGCGATGCCGTGCCCGAGCACCTGCTGGATCAGGCTGTCGCTCGCCGCCATGCCGCCGGTGATGGCGAGATGGGCGATGACGTGGCGCAGCAGGCTGATCATGCCGAGCGCGCCCGGTCGTCCGCCATACAGCATGGCCAGCTGGCGGATCATGCGCAGGCTCGCGACGAACACGAACAGCACGTCGATCATCGCGCGCGGGCTGACGGCGGTGACGACGGAGACGCGCTGCGCCGCCGTCGACACCAGCTGCCGCGCCTCGATGTCCAGCGGCGTCATCAGCTCGCGCTCGGCGAGTTTGATCATGTCGGCACCGTCGATGATGTCGTCGGCATGGCCTGCCAGCTCCGCGCGAGGACGCGCGAGCCGGGGATTGGCATGGGCGATGCGCAACAATTCCGCGACGACCTCGCGGCTCGCGACGCGATCGTCGGACAGCAGCACCGCAGCCGCCCGTTGGTGCAGCTTCTCGATCGTGGCCAGCCGCACCAGCCCATAGGTCTCGCGGCCGATCACGGCGGCAAGCGCGATCGCCGCCGCCGCGGCGAAGCCGGCACCGACATAGCCCAGCGCCTCGCTGCGCGCGAACAGGTCCTCGATCAGACGTGTGACGCCGAGCCCGAGGCCGAGCAGGACGAGGCCGGCGACAGATCCCCAAAAAACCGCGCCCCAGCGGAAGCCGCGGCGGGCCGGCAGCGCGATCTCGACCGGCACGGGCAACTGCGCCGGGTCGGCTTCGGGCGTGATCTGGATGGTGCCGCGGCCGGGTCGTGCGTTGTCGTCGGCATCGACCACCACGACATCGGGATCGTCGAGCCGGAAGGTCTGGGGGCGGCGGTGCTTGGGTCGCTCGCTCATTGCAGCCGGTCTCCGATCAGGAACTGAAGGGCGCGGTCCAGACGAATATGGGGCAGCGCCGGCTCGCCGCCAGCGTCGGGCTCCAGTAGCGGCGGGCGGAAGCGGAGAAAGCGGAAGTCGGCACCGTCCGCTTCGGCGCTGGACAGGCCGCGATAGGCGCCGCCCTTGAACAGCTCCTCGGGGTCGGCCGGCAGTTCGCCCGGAAAGGTCGCCACCTCGGTGTTGCCGTCGAAGATTTCGCCATTGGCGCTCTCGCCCGCAGCCGGCGTGCCGAGCAGCGACGGCAGCTTGTCGCGGCCGCGTGCGACCAGCGCCTCGCGCGTGGCCCTGACGGCCGCGAGCGCGACGACGTCGATCTCGGCGCCGGTGCTCTCGGCGCGCGCCAGCGCGCGGTTGACCGCGCGCCGCAGCACCGCTTCGAGCCGGTCGTGGCTGGTGTGATGCAGATGGTCCGCCTTGGTGGCGGCGAACAGGATGCGGTCGATGCGCGGCCGGAACAAGCTCGACAGCACGGAGCTGCGCCCGACGCGGAAGCAGTCGAGAATGCCGGTCAACGCGGCCTCAAGATCGTGCAGCGCCTCCGGCCCGGCGTTGAAAGCCGAGAGCGCATCGACCAGCACGATCTGGCGGTCGAGCCGGGCGAAGTGGTCGCGGAAGAACGGCTTGACCACGATGTCCTTGTAGGACTCGTAGCGCCGCGCCATCATCGCCCACAACGAGCCGGCCGGCGCGTGGCCGTCGGCGGGCACGTCGAGCGGTGCGAAGGTCAGCGCGGGCGAGCCTGCGAGATTGCCGGGCATCAGGAAACGGCCGGGCGGCAGCAGGCTCATGGCAAAGCGGTCGTCACGGCAGGCGCGCAGATAGTCGGTGAACAGGCGCGCCGCCTCCAGCGTCGCCGGTTCGTCCTCGCGGCCCTCCGCCTTGAGGGTCGCCAGATGCGCGTGCCAGGCCGCCGCCAGGTTGGCCCGCGGCTCGCTGCGCGACAGCGCCAGACTTTCGCGGGCCCAGTCCTCATAGCTCTTGTTGAGCAGCGGCAGATCGAGCAGCCATTCGCCGGGATAGTCGACGATGTCGAGCGTGAGCGTGCGCTCGGCGCCATTGCTGCGCTGGAATTCGATCACCAGGCGGAGCTCGCTGATGTCGACGGTCGAGCTCGGCCAGCGCCGCTCGGTGACCAGCGCGCGCACGTGGCTTTCATAGGCAAAGCGCGGCACGCCGTCGTCCGGTTGCGGGGCCAGAGCGGCCCTGGCGATGCGGCCGGAGGCCTGGGCCTCGAACACCGGCAGACGTCCACCACGCACCAGGCCATGAATCAGCGCGGTGATGAACACGGTCTTTCCGGCCCGTGATAATCCGGTGACGCCGAGCCGGATCGTCGGGTTGAAGAAGCTCTCGCCATAATCGAGCAGGGCGCGGGCGGAAAGCCGCGCTTCCTCGATGAGTTCGGAAAAGGACGCCATGAGGGGGAGGAGATTCGTCTATTGAAAAGGCCGTGAGTGATTTTTGAAAGGTGGCGATGCAAAACGCCGGATTCAAGCTCACATTCGCGGCCCGTTCCGGGTAGATTCACAGCTTGAACGGAACGTTGACCATCGGAAACCATAATCGTCCTTGCAACATTGTCCCGGGCAACCAGCGCCAGGTTTCTCCATGACCGTATTTCAACTGAAGCAGCTCGCCTCGTCCTCGGTTCATGCCGCCACTGGTGCGGTCCGCTGGAATTACGACAAGGTCGAGATGATCGCGGACGGCATCGTCCACATCGTGGGTATCGCCGCGGGGCTCGTGGCCACGACGGTCCTGGTGGTGCTGACGTCGATCTATGCCAACCCCATCGACGTCGTCGTGGTGTCGATCTATGTCGCCGGACTGCTGTCGATGCTGATCCTGTCGGCGACCTACAATCTCTGGCCGGTGTCGCCGACCAAATGGGTGCTGCGCCGGTTCGACCATTCGGCGATCTATGTGCTGATCGCGGCCACCTACACGCCGTTCATCGCCGCCCTGAAGGATACCGTGTTCTCGGTGGCGCTGCTGCTCGGGGTCTGGGGCGTCGCCATCTTCGGCATCGTGCTGAAGCTGCGCTGGCCGGGCCGGTTCGACGCGCTGTCGATCGGGTTGTACCTGGCGCTCGGCTGGAGCGGCATCATGATGTATGACCGCGTCATTGCGGTCATGCCGACCTCGGTGCTGGCCTGCGTGCTCACCGGCGGCATCCTCTACAGCCTCGGCGTCATCTTTCATTCGTGGCGGCGCTTGCGCTTCCAGAACGCGATCTGGCATGGTTTCGTCCTGCTCGGCGCCGGCTTCCATTACACGGCGGTGCTCGATCTCGTCCTGACATAGAATATTCCGCGCGGAGGGCTTTGCATGCAGGTGACCGGCAAGATTGTAGTGGTCACCGGCGGAGCCCGGGGCATTGGCAAGGCGCTGTGCGAGGCATTCGCCCGCGAGGGCGCCGCCAAGGTGATCGTGGCCGATCTCGATGGCGAGGGCGCCAAGGCGGTCGCGGACGTGATCGGCGGCGCGGCCTTCACATGCGACGTCTCCCGTGAAGCCGACATCAAGCACGTCATCGACGAGACCGAGCGGCAGTTCGGACCGATCGCGCTGTTCTGCTCGAATGCCGGCATCGGCGGCGGATTCGATCCGCTGTCGGTGAATGTCGGCGGCACCTCGGACGAGCCGTGGGCGCGCAGCTGGGCGATTCACGTCATGGCCCATGTCTGGGCGGCGCGGCATCTCATTCCGCGCTACAAGGCGCGCGGCGGCGGCACTTTCCTCAACACCATCTCGGCGGCCGGCCTGTTGTCGCAGGTCGGCAGCGCGCCTTACTCGACCACCAAGCATGCCGCGGTGGGATTTGCCGAGAACCTCGCAATCTCGCACAAGGCCGACAACATCAAGGTCTCGATCCTGTGCCCGCAGGGTGTCGACACCGATATGCTGCGCGGGATCCCGAAGGGCCCGCAATCCGGCGACGGCGATTTGTCGCCGGAGCAGGTGGCGCAGGACGTGCTGAAAGGTCTCGCTGACGAGAGCTTCCTGATCCTGCCGCATCCCCAGGTGCTCGGCTACATGCGCAAGAAGACCGAGAACTACGACCGCTGGCTCGGCGGCATGGCCAAGATCCAGGCCAAGATGCGCGAAGAATTCGGGAAGTAGATCCTTACAAGCGAGCGCGTAGGGTGGGCAAAGCGGAGGCCCGCAGGGCGGCCGCGTGCCCACCGTGCATCTGCATACTCGGCGCGAATGGTGGGCACGGCGCACGAAAGAGCGGAGCCTGTTGCAGGCAGTATGCATGGCGCCTTTGCCCACCCTACGGCAGCATCGCTCCGGCGGACGCTTTGCTGCGACTGCATCGACACGCACCGCTGTCGTCCCGGCCTAGTGCGCAATTGCGCACGCGGCGCCGGGACCCATAACCCCAGAGAGCGGTTCGAGGCACACGCGTCGACCATCTCGCTCCACGAACTCGGCCGCGGCGTATGGATCCCGGCGTTCGCCGGGATGACGATGGGGAGAGATCGCGTACATGCCATCGACAATCGAATTGATCCAACAACGTTGGACATGACCTCGCGCTCTCGCGGCGCATCACGCCCGAGTTGTGAGTCGAACATGTCCCTTCTCAACTACGAAGGGCGCAGGGAATGCCGGGTGACGGCGTCACCCATGGCCCGCCTGCGAAAAAAATGCAGGCGGCAGGTAGCACAGGTGCAGCCGGATCAGCCCGGCATTCCCTGCGCGATGGTTTTCACGCTTACTTTGCGCTCTCCCCGGTGTCCGGCTCGTTAGCCACCGTCATCAGCGCGATGCGCGAGGCATCGTCGCGAACTTGACGCCAGCGTCGGGGCGTCGGGACCACGCAACTTCACGTCCGCAACGGCATCGTTCGTCCGCGCCTCCTGAAGAAACGCTGCGAGCCGCCGCGGCCACCGCATCCCCGCCTCGCGTGTCGTGACGATCGCGCGCAACGCCCCTCCGTGGTGAGGCGGGATACGCGGGACAATCGTCGTGATTTGCCCGACGGTGCAAGGCGTGCGGCTGCGACAATTCACCACGACGGGCAGTTGCCGCATGGCCCTCATGCGAAAAATGCCCGTCGTGCAGTTGCTCGCGCCGTCTCCGGTTGGATCATCGTCGGCAGAGCCGGAATTGCGCGGCTCACGTGCTCGCTTTGGGGCACAAGTGGGGCCGCGTCACGTTCGGCTGGAATTCCGACCAATTAGTCCATTCAGCGCACGGCCTGGTGAGACGTCAGCTTGCACTCTTGCGACTTCATTTAATTGTCGCATGAAATCTCCCCAGCTCGGCAAAACTTCCGCCGACCTTTGCCGGTCATCTGGCAGGCAAGGGGAGCTGGTCGTGCACATGCTGCGCGTGGTGTCGGCGGCGACCTGACGTCATCGGCCATCTCTGCACAGTCCGGCGCCCAATTGCCAGATCATTCACCACCCAAGACCAGCGCGTTCGCCGTGCGGACGAAGCGGCTCATGGTGACGCGCTCCCAGCGAGGGGTCACGCTTGCGCTGGTCGAGGTGCTGCTGACCGTGATGGTGGTCGATGCCGCGTCCGCGCAGCAGATCATCAAGGCCAAGCCGACCGATATCGTCCCAGGTCGCGCCGATCGCCTGTTCTTCCGCCATGTCACCGCACGCAGCATCTACTACAATGTGCCGCGCGTCGCGACCGACAGCCGGACATTGATGATGCGCCAGGATCCGCGGAGCATCACCTCGCTGCTGCGCCCCGTGCGCGAGGCGGGAGCGCCGGCTCTCGCTGCGCCCGGCAGGCCCAATGCTGCGAGCGGTGGCTTCGCATTCGGACCCGCGACCTTTCAACCTGCTCGTGGCGCGCTCGTCGCCGCGGCCGCGCCGTTGCCGGCATCGCAACCCGCCAGGCAGATTGCGGCACCGGTCGCTGCGCCGGCGGCAGTTGCCAAGCCCGAGGCGCCGGTGACGGCGGCGCAGCCCGCGGCCGTGTTGCGTAATCGCGACGTCCTGCCCGACCGCAATCTCGACACGGTGAAGCCGCCGCCGGTGACGCCAGATGCCAAGCCCTACGACCCGACCGGCCTGACCGTCGGATCATTTCTCGTGAAGCCGGCGGTCGAGATCCAGGCCGGATACGACAGCAATCCGACGCGGCGAACCGGCGGGCCGGGATCGCCGGTCGCGATCGTGGCGACGGAGGTCTCGGTGCGCTCGCAATGGGAGCGGCATCAGCTCAACGCGGACTTCCGCGGTGCCTATACCGAGGACACCAACGTCCGCTCGCTCAGCCACCCGACCTTCGAGGGGCGCGCGCAAGGGCGCTACGACGTCATCGAGGGCACCGCGCTCACCGGCGAGGCGCGCGTCGTCAACGATGCGCTGGCGCTGCCCGGCGCGCTCAAGCTGCCGCGTGCCACGACGTTCGGCGGCAGCGCCGGCGTGCTGCAGAAGATCGGCCCGACCGAGATCGCGTTCAAGGCGTCGGCCGACCGGGTCGTGTTCAACGATGCCATGATCACGGCGAACGTGCCGTTGCGCACGCAGGATCGCAACTACACCCAGCCCGGCGCGCAGGTGCGCGTCACCTATGTGCTGACGCCGACGATCTCGCCGTTCATCGACATGAGCTTCGACCGCCGCAATCACGATCTGCAGGTCGATTTCAACGGTCAGCGCCGCGACTCCAGCGGCATCGCCGGTCGCGCCGGCGCCGTCGTCAACATGGGATCGCTGACCGGCGAGGCCTCGGTGGGCTATCTCACGCGGCGCATGGATTCGCCGCTGATGCCGAACATCAGTGGCGTGATTGCGGATGCGACGCTGGCCTGGGCCGCCACCGATGCCACCACCTTCGTGCTGGTGGCGCGGTCGCAAGCGTCGGAGACGCCGGCGATGAACGTTTCCGGCATCCTGTCGCGCGACGTGATCCTGCAGATGGATCATCAGTTCGAGCCCTGGCTGATCGGCACGCTGCGCGGCGGCTACGGCCAGGATCAGTTCGTCGGCGCCGGCCGGACCGACCAGCGCATGTTCGTGGCCGCCGGCGGCGTCTACAAGATGAACCGCAACATCCAGCTGAAGAGCGAGGTCCGCACCGAATGGACCCGCTCCAACGTTCCGATCAACAACTTCATGGCCGTCGTCGGCGTCGTCGGCGTGCGCGTTCAGTATTGAGCGCGTCGCGGGAGCTCTCGCTCCTCCGCCGCATCGTTGGATAAAGCGTACGGCGTACTCGCGATCATTCTGCTGAGCTGGCAGAACGTCGGCTTGTCGCGCAAATTGGACACCACCCGTGCCGCTGCGCCTCACGCCAACCCTCTCAGCGCGAGCGAAGCTCGTCGCGACCCCGTGAAGAACGGGGCGAGGGAGCGCAGCGTGCTCGTAGCGAAGACGCGTTTCTTATCCGTCTTGGAATATTTGCGGTCTTGATCGAAAGGGACCCTAGTTGTTCTACTAGGATTGGAATCCTGGTCATTTCGTTGAGGCAATCTCTATCGTCGCGGGTGCTGCAACCTCTCCCCGCCCTTTGCGGGGAGAGGTCGGATTGCGCAGCAATCCGGGTGAGGGGCATGGCACTCATGTGGCTCAGATCGTGGTCCATCGGACGGGTACGACGACTCCGCAGCGACCGACGACGCTGAAGGCGTACTCGCTGTCATTCTGTCGAGCTGACGGGATTAGTTCGTCATCCATAAGCTATACCACCCGTGCCGTTGCCCCTCACCCCGACCCTCTCCCCGTGAAGAACGGGGAGAGGGAGTGCAGCGTGCTCGTGTTGGGGGTTCGTGTCTCATCAGTATCAAAGTCTCAATCATCCAGCTGATTAGGAGTTTTATTGTCGCGTTGAGGCAATCTCGTCCGTCGCGGGTGCTGCAACCTCTCCCCGCCCTTTGCGGGGGCGCGACGAGCTTCGCTCGCGCTGAGAGGTCGGATTGCGCAGCAATCCGGGTGAGGGGCATGGCGCATAAGTGGCTCAGATCGTAGTCTATCGGACGGGCAGGGTTCCTTTAGCGGTGGACGACCCTGAGGGTGTACTCACCGTCATTCTGCGAGCTAATAAGTCAGTTCGTAGCACGAAACCTATACCACCCGTACGGCTGCCCCTCACGCCAACCCTCTCAGCGCGAGCGAAGCTCGTCGCGCCCCCGTGAAGAACGGGGAGAGGGAGTGCAGCGTGCTCTGCGACATCGGTAGAAAAAAGCCCCGCGTGGGGGGCGGGGCTTGAGGCAATGCATGTCCGGCGGATGGGAGCCGGAGCGGATCGCGCGACGGGGTGAGGTTAAATCCTGTCTCGGGATCATCCCCGGCCGTTCGGCATGCGGCTGGTGGTGGCCTTGTTGTCGTTATCGGACCCGCGCCGCCCTCAGGGGAACCAAAAGGGGCGGCGCGGAGTGCCGGGGCCTTACTGCTCGAGCGCGGCCAGCGCAGCGTTGCCGATCTGCTGCGCCTCGGCCCAGGCGGCCTGAGTCGCCTGCTGTGCGGCGGTGTAGCCAGCCTGGATCTGCTGCTGGGCGGTGGCCCGCAGCGCCTGCTCCTGCTGCTCGCCGGTGTCGCGGGCCTGCGTCAGCGCCTGGTTGTCGGCGTTCAACTGATTGTTGGCAGCGTTGAACGCGTTGGCGGTGGTCTGCGCCTTGGCGTTGGCGGCGGCGAGCGCGGCCTGATTGGCGGCGTTATTGGCCCGCTCGACCACCTCGGCCGCCTCTTGGGCGTCCTGCTTGGCCTGCTGTGCCACCTGGCGCGCCTGCTCCAGCGCCTGGCGGTCGGCGTTGACCTTCTGCTCGGCCGCTTCGACCGTCGCATCAATCACGCCGATCTTCTGGTTGAGCGCGGCCTCGACCGTCTTCTGGTTCGCCGATGCTGCGGCGTTGGCGGCCTGGGTCTTTTGCTGTGCGACGGCGCGGGCCTGCTCGCCGGTCTTCAGCGCCGCCTGCAGCGCGGCCTGTTCGGCGGCCTCATTGGCCTGCTGGTTGTTGTTATTATTGTTGTTGTTGCCGCCGTTGCCGGCCGCCGCGCCGCCACCATTGTTGGCGTTGCCGCCGTTGTTGGCATTGCCGCCATTGGCGGCGTTGCCGGCGGCCTGACCGGCCTTTGCCGCGGCTTCCGCGGTCTCGCGCGCCGTATCCTTGGCGGCGTTGGCGGCCTCCTTGGCCTCGTTGGACACGTCGATGTCCTTGTCGAGCTTCTGGAAGGCCGCCTGCAGGGCGGCGGAGGCCGCTGCGAGCTTCGCGGCATTCGCGGTGGCCGCAGCCTGGTTGGCGGCCGTCGGGTTCTTCTCGGCCTGCTCCTGGGCCTCGATTGCGGCGCCCTTCGCGTTCTGCTCGGCCTGGCGTGCCACGTCGATGGCCTTGCGGTCGGCGGCGACCTGGGCCTCGGCCGCGGTGGCCTTCTGCGCAGCGGCGGCCGCAGCGGCGTTGGCCTTGGCGACGGCATCATTGTTCGCTGCGCCTGCAGCAGCTGCGGCCTTGGCCGGGGTGGCTGCGGCGGCGGCCGGCGCTGCGGCGGCCTTCGCGACAGCAACGGTGGTGGCGGCCGCAGCCGGCTTGGCTGCTGCCGTCGTGCTGGTGGCGGCCGCAGCGGCGGTCTTGGCGATGCCGGTGGTGGTTGCGGCGGCGGCCGGCTTGGCAACGGGGGTCGGCGTTGCCGCGGTGGCAACGGCGGTGGGCTTGGTCGCCGCGCCAGTGGTGGTGGCAGCCGCAGCGCTCTTGGCGGCGCTGCTCGCCGCGGCCGTGGCGGCGGTCGTCGCAGCCTTGGTAGCCGCGCTCGCGGCAGCCTTGGCAGCCGCGCTGGCGGCGGCCTTCGCGGCGGCGTTGGCGGCCGCCTGCGCTGCGGCCTTGGCCGCGGCGGCGGCAGCAGCCTTGGCAGCCGCATCCTGTGCGGCCTTGGCGGCAGCCTTGGCCGCAGCCTCCTGGGCGGCCTTTGCGGCGGCGTTGGCGGCGGCATTGTTCGTGGTGGTCGTGGTGGCGAGCGCCATGGCCTGCGCATTCGCCTGATGCGGCAAGGCGGCCACGGCAAGCGCGGACATGAGGGCAAGTGCGCTGACGTGGCGATAGAGGTGGGTCTTCGATGTCGCCGTTTGAAGGTTCTTCTTGTCCGCCATCAGCTCAACTCCATTGGTACGCTGGATTGGATGATGGAACCTTCTGATAATGATTTTTGCTTGCAGCGTGGTCGGACCTTGCAAGCAGCATGGCGTCCGCTTGCAAGGTGACGGCAGGATTTCGCGATGTTTGCGGCGGAGCGCCTGCGGCAGGACAGCGCAACTCGGCAGAAAGCTTTCGAAACAATTGGTTGCGGCTGAACCGCCGGTTGCACCGTTGCGGCGGGCCGATGCGCAATTCGCGGCAGGACACATTGTCGCCGCCGCAGTGCGACGCATTGTCGCATCATCGGTGATTGACAAGGCCGTCCGGTAATCGAACGGGGCTCAGTTCTTCTGCGCGTAGAGCAGCGGCACCGCGGAGTCGACCATCACCTCGACCAGGCTTGTGCCATTGTGAGACAGGCTGCGCGCGAGAGCGGAGGCCAAGTCCGCGGATCGGGTGACACGCACGGCGTCGCAGCCCATGCCCTCGGCGAGCTTGACGAAATCGAGACCGGGCAGCTCGAGCCCGGGCACGTTGCGCACCTGCATGACCTGGCTGAACGAGCGCATCGCGCCGTAGCCGGAATTGTTGATGACGACGACCGTCATCGGCAGCTTGCGCTGCGCCGCTGTCCACAGCGCCTGCAGCGAATACATCGCCGAGCCGTCGCCGATCAGGCAGACCGTGCGGCCCGTCTCGCGGCCGAGCGCCATGCCGACCGCGGCCGGCAGGCTGTAGCCAAGCCCGCCGCTCGCCATCGTGTAGAAGGAATCCGCGCCCGGCATCGGCATGTGCTTGTACATCAGCGGCCGGTGCGAGGGGATCTCCTCGACGACGGCGCTGCTGGCCGGCAGCGCCTGCGACAGCGTGTGCAGCAGATAGTCGACGGGAATAGGATCCGCCGGCTTCGGCGTGTCGGGCAGAGCGCGCCCCTTCGGCGCGGCGCGCTTCGTCTCAGGCAGCAGCTCCAGCAGCAGCGACAGTGCGGGGCGCATCGTCGCGATGATGCTGGTGCCGACCGGCGGCACCGCAGCGCCGTCGGCATCGTCGGTGATCTGATAGAGCGCGGTGCCGCCGTCGAAGATCGCGGCGTGGCCCTCGACATGGAACGTGAAGACCGGCGCGCCGATCACCACCACGACATCATGCGGCTTCAGCGCGTCCGACAATTGTCCCGGCGCGGCATGCAGGAATCCAGCGAATTGCGGATGGCGCTCGGGAAACGAGCAGCGCGCCGAGAACGGGGCGACCCAGACGCTGGCCTTGGCCTTTTCCGCAACCTGTACCATCAGCTCGACGCAACTGGCGCGGTCGATGCCGGGGCCGACGACGAGCGCGGGATTTTTTGCCGCCGCGAGCGCGCCGGCCAGTTCGTCCATCGCGGCGCGGTCGGGGCCGAGCTCGCGGCTGATCCTGCGGGCCGTGACCGGCTGCGCCGGATGCATCCAGTCGTCGATCGGGATCGAGACGAAGGTCGGCCCGCACGGCGGCTGCATCGCCGTGTAGTAGGCGCGCGCGATCGCGCCGGGCACGTCCTCCGGCCGCGCCGGCTCGACGCTGTATTTGACGTAGGGACGCGGGAATTCGCTCGGGCGCTCGGCATAGAGGAACGCCTGTAGCGGCAGGATCGAGCGCGCCTGCTGGCCGGCGGTGATGACAAGCGGCGTCTGGTTGCGGTGCGCGGTGTAGATGTTGCCGAGCGCGTTGCCGACGCCGGCCGCCGAATGCAGGTTGACGAAGCCGGCATTGCGCGTGGCCTGCGCATAGCCGTCGGCCATGCCGACCACGGAAGCCTCCTGCAGGCCGAGCACGTAGTCGATGTCATCGGGCCAGTCGCTGAGGAACGGCAGCTCGGTCGAGCCGGGATTGCCGAACACCTTTTTGATGCCGAAGGAGCGCAGCAGCGCGAAGGTGGCCTGCTTGACGGTGACGGGCTTGGTCGTTGTCTTCGTTGCTTTGGCCAAAGGCGTTTCCCCGATTGCCGTCATCACTGATGTTCGTCATTGCGAGGAGCGAACCGACGAAGCGATCCAGAGTCGTCGGGACTCCGAATTGCGTCGCTACGCTCGCAATGAGGAAACCCATGTCACCACGTCGCGGTGCCCTTCATGGTCGGCTGCCGCTCGGCATTCGCGGTCCACACCTCAAGGCCGCGCTCGATGGCGCTGGCATTCACCGAGAACTCCGAGCCCTCGAACAGCGGCTGCACGCCGCGATAGGCGAATTTGGCCGGCGGTTTGCCCTTGAGCTTGGCGGCGAACTCGACCAGCAGTGCGGCCTGCAGCGGGCCGTGGAAGATCAGGCCCGGATAGCCCTCGACCTTGGTGACGTAGTCGCGGTCGTAATGGATGCGATGGCCGTTGAAGGTCAGCGCCGAATAGCGAAACAGCAGCACGGGATCGGAGACATGGCTCTCGCTGTGCTGCGCGGCCGGTGGAGGCGGGGGTGCCTTGGCCGGCGCGGGCTGCGCACCGCCCATGTCGCGGTACACGATGTCCTGCCGCTCGCGGATCGCGACACCGCGCGGCGTCGAGACCACATGCTCGACGGCGACGAAGCAGAGCTGGCCGGTCGAGCCGCTCTTCAAGCTGACGTCCGTGATCGTCGAGACGCGCGTGGCGACGTCGCCGACGCGCAAGGGATCGATGAATTGCACCTCGCCGCCGGCCCACATCCGCCGCGGCAGCGGCACCGGCGGCAGGAAGCCGCCGCGGGTCGGGTGGCCGTCGGGGCCGAGCTGATCGTGCGGAAACACCGGCTGGCCCAGGCACCAATGCACCGTGTAGGGCGCGATGTCGCCAGTGGCCGGCTCGCCGATGTCCTGGAACAGCGTCGCGCGCAGGCCCTTGGTGAGCTGCGCGGTGACGATGTCGACAGCCTCGGCGCTGCGGCCGACCCACTGCTTGAGGTGATCGAGATCGAGGGGCTCCGTCATGATCATCCCTTTCGCTGATGCGGCGAGGCGGCCTCGCCGATCGCCGGCACGGTGCCGTAGTGTCTGTCATCGCCGACGACGATAACGGCCGGCGCCGGATAGCTCACGACGCCGTTCGGCGTGTCGACCTCGATCCGCCGGAGATGCGGATGGGTCGAGAGATCGGCCATGCTGTTGACCTCGGCAAAGGCGATGTCGGCCGCGGCGAGCTTGGCGAGCAATTCATCGCGCGACAGCGCCGCGAAGCGCTCGGCCACGATGCCGTCCGTCAGCGCGCGGTTGCGCACCCGTTCGACCATGTTGGCGAAGCGCGGATCGTCGGGCAGGCCGGGCTGGTCCAGCACTTTGGCGCACAACGCCGTCCACTCGCGCTCGCTCTGGATCGAGATCAGGATGTCCTTGCCGTCCTTGGAGGTGAACACGCCGTAGGGCGCGATCGAGGGATGCGCGAGGCCGATGCGCTTCGGCGCATTGCCGGCTTCCGCGTTGAGCAAGGGCACCGTCAGCCAGTCGGCCATCACGTCGAACATCGAGATCCGGATATCGGCGCCTTCGCCGGTGCGGCCGCGCTTGATCAGCGCCTCCAGGATCGCGGCATGCGCGGTCGCGCCGGTGGCGACGTCGACGATCGACATGCCGACGCGCGATGGACCCTCGGGACCGCCGGTGATCGAGGCGAGGCCGCTCTCGGCCTGGATCAGGAGATCATAGGCCTTGCGATCGGCGTACGGTCCGGTGTCGCCATAGCCGGTGATGGTGCAGCAGATCAGCTTCGGATGGTCCCTGCGCAGCCGCTCGCGCGCAAAGCCGAGTTTGTCCATCGAGCCGGGCTTGAGGTTCTGCAGCAGCACGTCGGCGCCTGCGATCAGGGTCTCCAGCTCGGCGCGACCTTCCGGTTTGGCGAGATCGACGACGCGCGAATCCTTGCCGCGGTTGAGCCAGACGAAATAGCTGCTCTGCCCCTTGGCGGCGGCGTCGTAGCCGCGTGCGAAATCGCCCTCGGGCCGCTCGATCTTGATGACATGGGCGCCGGCGTCGGCCAGGCGCGACGAGCAGAACGGTGCGGCCACCGCCTGCTCGACGGCAACGACGGTGATCCCTTCAAGCGGCAGCATCGACAAGCCTCAGTACGAGCGCGGCATGCCGAGCACGTGCTCGGCGACGTAGGACAGGATCAGGTTGGTCGAGATCGGCGCCACCTGGTACAGCCGCGTCTCGCGGAACTTGCGCTCGACGTCGTACTCCTCGGCGAAGCCGAAGCCGCCATGGGTCTGGATGCAGGCGTTCGCCGCCTCGAACGAGGCGTCGGCGGCGAGCATCTTGGCCATGTTGGCCTCGGCGCCGCAATCGAGCCCGGCCTCGTATTTGCGGGTGGCCTCCTTGACCATCAATTCGGCCGCGCGCATCGAGGCATAGGCCTTGGCGATCGGGAACTGGATGCCTTGATTCTGGCCGATCGGGCGGCCGAACACCACGCGCTCCTTGGCGTAGGCGGTCGCCTTGGCGATGAACCATTTGGCATCGCCGACGCATTCGGCCGCGATCAGGATGCGCTCGGCATTCATGCCGGAGAGGATGTAGCGAAAACCCTTGCCTTCCTCGCCGATCAGGTTCTCCGCCGGCACCCGCATGTCGGTGAAGAACACTTCCGTCGTGGCGTGGTTCATCATCGTCCGGATCGGACGGATGGTGAGGCCGGCCTTCTTGGCCTCGCGCATATCTACGATGAAGACGGAGAGACCATCGGTGCGCTTCTGCGCCTGCTCCTTCGGAGTGGTGCGCGCGAGCAGGATCATCAGGTCGGAATATTCGGCACGGCTGGTCCAGATCTTCTGGCCGTTGACGATGTAGCTGTCGCCGTCGCGCCTGGCGAAGGTCTTCAGGGACGATGTGTCCGTGCCCGAGGTCGGCTCGGTGACGCCGAACGCCTGCAGCCGCAATTCGCCGCTGGCGACCTTCGGCAGCCACTTGGCCTTCTGCTCGGCCGAGCCGTGCCGCAGCACCGTGCCCATCGTGTACATCTGGGCGTGACAGCCGCCGCCATTGCAGCCGGCGCGCTGGATCTCCTCGAGGATCGCCGCAGCCGCCGACAGCTTCAGCCCGGCGCCGCCATATTCCTCGGGGATCAGCACCGAGAGATAGCCGGCCTGCGTCAGCGCATCGACGAAGGCGGACGGATAGGCCATCTCGCGATCGAGCTTGCGCCAGTATTCGCCGGGGAACTGGGCGCACAGCTTGGCGACGGCGTCGCGGATGTCGGCGTAATCGTCGTGCTGATGGTGGTCTGTCATGTGTTGCTCCGCGGGCCGCGTGACGCAGCCTGGGCTCTCTCCCTGAACTCGTTCCTGATAGCCTATGACCAAGCGGGTCCCGCTTGGCAAGCTTGGAATGCCAGCGTTGCTGCCGTGCAGCCTTGCCGGGGCGACAGAGCAGGGCGGCCTGCGGTCCCGTTCTAGCTGACGGGAAATCCGAGGTGTCCGCGGAAGCGGTTCTTGAGATGGACGCCGTCGCGCGCCGGCAGGGCGCGGTCGACGTGATCGGTCGAGATCGCGACGCGGGCGAAATGGGGGCCTGCGAGATCGCGCAGCTTCGGCCGGAAGCTGGCGAGCGCGTCGTGATCGAGGATCGTCGTCACCGAGGGAAAGCCCGCGCCGGTGGCGATCAACTCGAGATTGGCGCCGAGTCCCGAATGGCTCATCTGCATGCCGGTCTCGCCGAAATGAGCGTTGTCGAGCACGACGATCGAGAGGTTCCTGGGCTTCTTGGCCGCTGACGTCGCGAGGCTGCCGAGCCCCATCAACTGCTCGCCGTCGCCGGTGATGACGGCAACCGGCCGCGACGGCTGCGCCAATGCGAGGCCGAGGCCGATCATGGCGGCGCCGCCCATCGCGCCCCAGAGGTAGAAGTTCGCATCGTGGTCACCGGCGGCGAACACGTCGTAGGACGACGAGCCGAGGCCGCTGACGACCAGGAGATCGCCGCGGTCGTGCAGCAGCGCCCTGACGGCGGTGCGGCGGTCGAGTGCCGGACTCATCACTTGTCCTCCGTCCACTTCTTGGCGCCGATCATGCGCTGGGAGATCAGCACCGCGATCGGCTGATCGCTGTCATAGGCGAGCCTTGCGGCCGCCGCGGCCATCTCGCCGGCATCCTCGGGACGCTCCAGCCGGAACACGGTGACGCCCATGATCTCGAACGCGGCCTGCGTCGCCTTGCCCATCGGTACCTGCCACGGATTGAACTCGGCCCATTCGCCGCGCATGGTCACGAAGGTCAGGAACGGGAAGCGGCAGCTCTGGAGCAGCGAGAGCATGTTGACGCAATTGCCGACACCGCTCGACTGCATCAGCAGCACCGCGCGCTGGCCGCCGAGCCAGGCGCCGGCGGAGAGCGCGACGCCTTCCTCCTCGGTGGTCAGAACGGTCGTGGCGATCGCCGGATCGTCGTGGGCGAGCCGGATCAGGCGGGAATGGCCGGCGTCCGGCACGTAGCAGAGCTGGCGGACGGAGGCCGCTTTCAGCGCGTCGTAGATGGCGAGCGGCCAGTCGGGGCCTGAGGTGAGTGTGTCGGAAGCGGGCATGACGTCCTGTAGCTCACGAAGTTGCGGAGCGCGGTGGCCTCATGGTTCGAGACGCCGCTACGCGGCTCTCACCATGAGGGGAAACATCTCTCGCCGAATGGGCGATCGCCCCTCATGGTGAGGAGCGCCGCCTTCGGCGCGTCTCGAACCATGAGGCCCCCCTGCGCGATCATCCCGGAATTCGCACCGGCAGTGACTCGTAGCCGCGCACGAAGCTGGAGTAGACGCGCTTCGGTTCGCCGACCACCTCGATGCGGTCGAAGCGCTTGAGGATTTCCTGCCAGACGATGCGCAGCTGCAGCTCGGCGAGCCGCATGCCGACGCAGCGGTGGATGCCGAAGCCGAACGAGAGATGGATGCGCGGCCGCTTGCGGTCGATGATGAAGGCGTCGGGGTTCTCGATCACCTCGCCGTCGCGGTTGCCCGAGATGTACCACATCACGACGCGGTCGCCCTTCCTGATCTTCTGGCCGCCCAGTTCAGTGTCGACCAGCGCAGTGCGGCGCATGTGCGCGAGCGGCGTCTGCCAGCGGATCACCTCGGGCACCATGGTCTCGATCAGCGCCGGATTGTCTCGCAGCTTCTGGTACTCGGCCGGGTTCTCGTTCAAGGCCAGCACCGACGCCGTCATGGTGTTGCGCGTGGTATCGTTGCCGCCGACGATGAGCAGGATCAGATTGCCCATCAGATTGTCCGGCGTCATGTGCCGCGTCGCCTCGCTATGCGCCATCATCGAGATCAGGTCGCGGCCGGGATTGGCCTGGCGTTCCTTCCAGATCCGGCCGAACGTCTCGGCGCAGTCGGCCAGCTCGCGCAGGCGCTCCTCCTCCGATGAGACGATGCCGCTCTTGGGCAAGGCGGTCGAGACGTCGGACCAGCGCGTCAGCTTGCGGCGCTCCTCGAATGGGAAGTCGAACAAGGTCGCCAGCATCTGCGTCGTCAGCTCGATCGAGACCTTCTCGACCCAGTTGAAGGTCTCGTTGCGCGGCAGCGAGTCCAGCACCTTGGCAGAACGCTGCCGGATCAGCACCGCCATCTCGTCGAGATGATCGGGCGTGAACATCGGCTGCACCGTCTTGCGCTGCTCGCCGTGAACAGGCTCGTCCATCGCGATGAAGCTCGGCCATTCATAGCCGGGCGGCACATCGCGGATCATGATGCCGCCATTGCTGACGTCCGACGAGAAGATCGCGTGATTGGTGTCGACATGCATGATGTCGTGATAGCGCGTCACCGACCAATACGGCTCGATCGGCGCCTTGGTACAGTAGTGCACCGGCGCCTCCTTGCGCAGCCGCTCGAACCACGGCCAGAGCGTGTCGTTCTGGAACAGCCGCGGCGCGCCCGGGTGGAAGTCCTCGATCGGCGTCGCATAGGCCTCCAGCCGCGCGTCGCGCAGCAGATCGGCATGGTCGGAACGAAGCGCGGCCTGGGCGGTCATGGGGTGGTCCTTTTTTGGAAGGTCGCTCAACAATCGAGATAAGTCATGAGTCTACTCGTCCGTCGTCGCGAGCAGGATGCGTAGGGTGGGCAAAGCGAAGCGTGCCCACCGTCTTTCGCGCCAGTCGCGAGATGGTGGGCACGGCGTTCGCGCGCTGCGCGACCGCCTTTGCCCACCCTACGGGACCATCGCTTAGGCCCGACTCGTCCTCAAATGCAACCTACGCCGTAATCCTTACCGGCAATGTCTCAAATCCCTTCACGAAGCTGGAATAGACCCGCTTCGGCTCGTCCATCACCTCGATATGATCGAATCGTTTCAGGATCTCCTCCCAGATGATCTTGAGCTGCAGCTCGGCGAGGCGCAGGCCGACGCAGCGGTGGATGCCGAAGCCGAAGGACAGGTGCTGCCGCGGCCGGGCGCGGTCGATGATGAAGTCGTAGGGACGCTCGATCGAGGCCTCGTCGCGGTTGCCGGAGACGTACCACATCACCACCTTGTCGCCCTTTTTGATCTGCTTGCCGCGGAACGCGATGTCGGCGAGCGCGGTGCGCCGCATGTGGGCGAGCGGCGTCTGCCAGCGGATCACCTCCGGCACGAAGCTGTCGATCAGCGCCGGGTTATCCTTGAGCTTGCGGTACTGGTCCGGATGCTGACTGAGCGCGTAGATGCTGCCGGACATGGTGTTGCGCGTGGTGTCGTTGCCGCCGACGATCAGCAGCACGAGGTTGCCGAGGAAGTTCTTCGGATCCATGTTCCGTGTGGCTTCGCTGTGGGCCATCATCGACAGCAGGTCGCTCTTCGGCGGCTGGCTCTGCCGCTCCTGCCACAGCCGCGCGAAATAGCGGGCGCACTCCATCAGCTCGGCCTGCCGCTCGTCCTCGGTCGCGACCAGCCCGTCCGGGCCGGGGATCGTGGTCGCGATGTCGGACCAGCGCGTCAGCTTGCGGCGGTCCTCCCAGGGGAAGTCGAACAGCACCGCGAGCATCTGCGTCGTCAGTTCGATCGAGACGCGGTCGACCCAGTCGAACACCTCGCCGACCGGCAGATTGTCCAGGCACTCGGCCGAACGCTTGCGGATGTTGATCGCGAGCTCGTCGAGATGCGTCGGCGTGAACATCGGCGCCACCGTCTTGCGCTGGGCGGCGTGACGCGGCGGGTCCATCGCGATGAAGCTCTCGCGGCGCAGGTCGGGATCGATGTCGCGGATGGTGATGCCGCCGAGCGCCGACGCCGAGGAGAACACCGCGTGATTGGTCTCGATCTCCATGATGTCGTCATAGCGCGTGACCGACCAATACGGGCCGAACATCGAGTCCTTGCAATAGTGCACCGGGTCCTCGCGGCGCAGCCGGTCGAAATAGGGCCAGTGCGTGTCGGTGCGGAACAGCTCCGGATGGCCGGGGTCGAACTCGGCCAGCGGCAGCGATGCGGCGCGGCGGGCGGCCTCGTCGATCGCGCGCGTGTCTGTTTCGGTGTGCCGGCGCGCCTCGGCCGTGTTGGCGGTCCCGTGCATGGACATCTCCCTGATGGCCGGATTCTCGGTCGGTCCGGCGATATTTGCGCGATTACATCCTGCCCGGCAGCGCACGGCAAGCGCGGAGTTTGACGGGGCCGCCCACCCGGTCTTGCGTCGCGGCGCTGGTGTTCGGCCGGAGGTTGGACGTGACAAGCGCCGCGCCACGGAATATGGCTGAACGCAATTGTTGCAGAGCAGAAGACTAGCAGGAGGCCGCCCCCATGATCGCCAACGCGCAGCGCATGTTCAACTTCGATCTCGGCGAGACCGCTGACGCGATCCGCGAGACGGTGGCCAGCTTTTCGCAGGAACAGATCGCGCCGCGCGCGGCCGAGATCGATCGCTCCAATCAGTTTCCGCGCGATCTCTGGCCGAGGATCGGCGAGCTCGGCCTGCACGGCATCACGGTCGAGGAGGAGTATGGCGGGGCCGGGCTCGGCTATCTCGAGCATTGCATCGCGATGGAGGAGATCTCGCGCGCCTCGGCCTCGGTCGGCCTGTCCTACGGCGCCCACTCCAACCTTTGCGTCAACCAGATCCGCCGCAACGGCAACGAGGCGCAGAAGCGCAAATACCTGCCCAAGCTGATCTCGGGTGAGCATGTCGGCTCGCTGGCGATGTCCGAGCCGCAGGCCGGCTCCGACGTGGTGTCGATGAAGACCCGCGCCGACAAGAAGGGCGACCGCTTCGTGCTCAACGGCAACAAGATGTGGATCACCAACGGCCCCGTCGCCGAGACGCTGGTGGTCTATGCCAAGACCGATCCGCAGGGCGGCCCGCGCGGCATCACCGCCTTCATCATCGAAAAGGGCATGAAGGGATTCTCGACCGCACAGAAGCTCGACAAGCTCGGCATGCGCGGCTCCGACACCTGCGAGCTGGTGTTCGAGGATTGCGAGGTGCCGGAGGAGAACGTGCTCGGGCAGGTCGGCCGCGGCGTCAACGTGCTGATGTCGGGCCTCGACTACGAGCGCGCGGTGCTCGCCGCCGGTCCGCTCGGCATCATGCAGGCCTGCATGGACGCGGTGCTGCCCTACGTCCACGAACGCAAGCAGTTCGGCCAGCCGATCGGCACCTTCCAGCTGGTGCAGGGCAAGGTCGCCGACATGTATACGACGATGAATGCGGCGCGCGCCTATGTCTATGCGGTCGCTAAGGCCTGCGACCGCGGCGAGACCACGCGCGAGGACGCGGCGGGTGCCATTCTGTTCGCTGCGGAGAAGGCGACGCAGTGCGCGCTCGACGCAATCCAGCTGCTGGGCGGCAACGGCTACATCAACGACTATGCGACCGGACGGCTGTTGCGTGACGCCAAGCTGTACGAGATCGGCGCTGGCACCAGCGAAATCAGGCGCATGCTGATCGGACGTGAGCTGTTCGATAAGACATCATAGAACGCGAATTGGCCGGCTGCGCGCGCCTGCAGCGTGTTCGCGCACCGGCCAGAAGCACATATTTTATTCAGTCTCGCCAAGGCCGGTGTTTTTTTCCGGCCGACTTGCGTACAAATAGCGTCGAACCTCGGAATCGACCCAGCGACGAATAGCCGGGGCATATTTTAGTCTTTTTCGCGTGTCGGAGGCGTGAGCCGTGAACCAGATGAGTTACGTTCCGGGGCAGCCTCCGCCGCTTCCGCCGTTGACGGCGACCTTCTCCGGGGCACGCGGCGAGTTTTTCCGGCTGGTCAGCCGCGGTGCGGCCATCGAACTGATCACGCTCGGCTTCTACCGATTCTGGCTGGCGACAGACATCCGGCGGCATCTGTGGGTCAATACGGCCATCGACGGCGATGCGGCCGAGTATACCGGACGCGGCAAGGAGCTCTTGATCGGCTTCCTGTTCGCGATGGCGATCCTGGTCCCGATCTACCTGGCCTATTTCCTGATCGGCGTCGAGGCCGAGCGCTACCAGGGCTTCGCCAGCGTGCCGCTGGTGATCGCCTTCTATGCGTTCGGCCAGTTCGCGATCTATCGCGCGCGGCGCTACCGGCTGACGCGGACGGTCTGGCGCGGCATCCGGTTCTGGATGGACGGCTCGGGATGGGCCTATGCCGGGCGAGCGATGCTGTGGACGCTGCTGGCGGTGCTGACGCTCGGCTTGGCGTGGCCGTGGCGCGCCGCCGCGCTGGAGCGCTACAAGATGCGACACTCGCATTATGGCGACCTCAGCGGCGACTTCGAGGGACGTGGCTGGGAATTCTTCAAGAAGGCCAAGTACCTTTGGTCGGCGCCGTCTATCGTCGCCCTGATATTGGGACTTTTCGTCGTTGCCACGATGCAGTCCGATCGGGTGGCGTCGTTCTGGATGTTGGCGAGCGGGATCTTCGGTATTCTCTCGTTGGTCTTGCTGCCGCTGTTGCCGTTTATCTACGCGTGGTTCAAGGCCGTCGAATGGCGCTGGTGGTTGTCTGGCATCCGGGTCGGCGACGTTCGTCTGGATTCGACATTGCCGGGCAACGCGTTCTTCGGCCTGTACTGGAAACTGATCGGGTGGATGACCCTGCTGTTGGTGATCTATGTCGCGTACATGATCGGCGTGTTCGCGCTGCTCGAGCGGCTGGTGGGCAAGGGCGCCGATGGGCTGCCGCAGTTAGACGCCGTCATGAATCATGTGGGATTGATGGTCGGGTTGGGGCTCGGATACATAGCGCTGATCCTGTCAGCCAACGTCGCGATGCGGATGTATCTGGTGCGCGACATGTGGGCGACGGTGCTCGATACGGTCGAGGTGCATGGCATCGAGGCCATGGCCAACGTCGGCGCCAAGGGCGATCTGGCCAGCGCGCTGGGTGAAGGGTTTGCCGATGGACTCGACGTCGCCGGATTCTGAATCCGAGCCCGGCGGCGGCGCAGGTCGTTCGCTCGACGGCACGTCGACCGAGCCGGCCGCACCGCCCGGCGGCCCTGCGACCTATTTCGACGGCTTGTCGAACCGGCGCCAGACGGTGACGATCAGTTTGGCCAATCAGCTGGTGATGCGCAGCGCCGACAATTTCGTGTCGTGGCCGTATGTCGACATCCGGCGGGTGGATGGTCCGAGCGGCACGCTGCGGGTCAGCTGTCTGTCCGCATCTCCGCTGGCGCGGCTCGAGATTCGCGACGCGGCGCTCGCCGACGCGTTGATCGCGCGCTGCGTCCAGATCGACGAAAACCGGCTGACGCGGAGCGGGATTGCCCGGATCGTCGGCTGGTCGCTCGCGGCCGCGGCCTCGATCGTCGCGCTCGTTCTCGTCGTGCTTCCGCGGGCCGCCGAGCGGCTGACGCCGCTGGTGCCGCCGGCGATGGAGCGGCATCTCGGCGAGGCTGCCGTCGTGCAGATCCACGCGCTGTTCGGTGAAAAAGCATGCAGCGAGGCGGCCGGGCAGGCGGCGTTCGCCAAGCTGGTCACGGCGCTGCGCCAGCCTGCGGGCCTCGACGACAGCATCGCGTCGGAGGTGCTGGATACGCCGATCCCCAACGCCTTCGCGCTGCCGGGCGGCCGCTTCTTCCTGTTTCGTGGGCTGCTCGACAAATCGAACGATCCCGACGAGGTCGCCGGTGTGCTGGCGCATGAGCTCGGCCATCTGAAGCATCGCGACAATCTGCGCCAGGTGATCCACAACGGCTCGAGCTCATTCCTGATCGGCCTGCTGTTCGGCGACGTCACCGGCGCCGGCGCGGCGATCTTCGCCTCGCGCGCCATGATCGACGCGTCCTACTCGCGCGAGGCGGAGGAGGCGGCCGACAGCTTTGCCATCGACGTCATGCACAAGCTCGGGCGGCCGACGCGGCCGATGGGCGAATTGCTGTTCCGCATCACCGGCAAGGAGGACGGCAAGCGTCCGTCGCTGTGGGGCAGCCACCCGCTGACCGAAGACCGTCTGGCGCGCATGCGCGCCGAAGACCGCCCCGCCAGCGGCCCGCCGCTGCTCAGCGCCGAAGAGTGGAAGGCGCTGAAGGGGATTTGCAGGTAGCTGAGTTCCCACAGCTGCTTCGCCAAAACTGGTGTCGTCCCTGCGAACGCAGGGACCCATAACCACAGGCCCTGTTGAGGCAGGCAACTGCCAGCCTCGTCCCTCGATAGCATCCGCGGTATGGGTCCCTGCGTTCGCAGGGACGACACTGGAGATGTCGCGCGAGTCGGGCAGACCGCCAGGCCCCGTGCTCTGCTCACTCCGCCAGATTGTTCACCTTCTTCACCCACGCTCTGACGTCGGTGAGCACGTCCGGCAGCACCGCCTTGACCTCGGAGAGCGTCATGCCGGCCTTGACGCGGGGGTCGTAGAGCAGGTTGAGGATGTACTGGTCGTAGATGTCGAAATAGCCCATCGAGACGTTGTCGTTGAACATCGTCCAGGGCACGCTCGAGGTGTCGTTGATCGGCCCGAGCGACTGCAGCAGCTCCTCATAGGCGCAGTCGAGGAAGACGAAGTCGCCATTGTCGACGGTCAGGATGACGTCGGAATGCTCGATCTCGAACGCTTCGTTCTTACGGAATCCGGACAGGCATTGCGGGTCGAGCGAGGTCTTGATCTCGCGGGCGCGCTCGCTGCCATAGGCCTGGCTGATGGTATGATAGAGGTCGCGGTCGCGCACCAGCTTGACGCGGACATTGGCGTCCCCGTCGCTGTCGGTCATCGCGATGTCGAGGTTGCGGACGCGCGCGGCGATGTCGCCGACGACCTTGGCGAGCTGCGCCTTGCGGTCGGCGCGGCGGCTGTCGGCATAGACCCGCACCGGGGCGCTGTATTTCCTGATGCGGTCGACCCGGCCGGCGAGATGATATTCGGCGCCGAATGCAGTCTTGTAGAAGCCGTCGGTGATTTCGGCGTCGGTGAAGCTCTTCTTCTCGGCGCGCTGGCGCGCGACGATCGCGGGGATCTCGGTGGCGAAGGCCGGCTGCGGCTGCAGCATCGTGACGATCTGGCCGAGCGCGGCGGACAGAACGATGGCCGCTGTTCCAAGCGACCGCCGGGAGCATCTGTCATGTTCCCGGCCAGGATGAGCGCTCCGGCGTTGCGACATGATCCCCCGGCGCGACCCTGTCAGTTCTTGACGACGACAGTGGTGCCGACCGAGACGCGGTCGTAGAGGTCGGCGACGTCGTCATTGGTCATGCGGAAGCAGCCCGACGACACCGCCTGTCCGATCGTCTCCGGCTCGTTGGAGCCGTGGATGCGGTACAGGGTGGAGCCGAGATACATCGCGCGCGCCCCGAGCGGGTTCTCGACGCCGCCGGCCATGTGGCGCGGCAGGTCGGGACGGCGGCGCAGCATCTGCGACGGCGGCGTCCAGGCCGGCCATTCCTTCTTGGCGGTGATGCGGTGCACGCCGCTCCAGCGGAACCCGTCGCGGCCGACGCCGATGCCGTAGCGCAGCGCCTGGCCGTTCGGCAGCACCAGATAGAGCCGGCGCTCGCCGGTGTTCACGACGATCGTGCCGGGCGCATATTCGCCCTGGAACATCACGGTCTGGCGCGGGATCGGGCTGACGCCGGTCCGATAGTTGTTCGTCACGGCACTGAACGGGTCCGTCCATTGAGCCTGTGCCATCCCGGCACTCGACAGCAAGGCGAACGCAGCAACCACCCCAGCAAAATACCGCTTCATTTCCATCCCCTGGCATAAATCAAATTACGTCGAAGACAGGCCACAATCCGCCCGATTTCGCAACCCACGGCAGCGTGACGGGCGCATGCGAGCGGCGGCTGTGATGCAAATCCCACGGACATTCCAAATGCTGCGGCTGGGGCCGTTGCCAATACCGCGTTAGCCAAACCTGCGGGCGAGCATCATGCCGATGGCAGCAATGCGGCCAGCCCCTTTGACGCAGGCAGCGAACAATGATTGATCTGGCGTCTTGCAAGACAGAGCGCGGTGTCACGGGAGCAAATGATGAACGGTGCGGAAAGCCTGGTACGGACCCTGGTCGCGGGGGGCGTTGACGTCTGCTTTACCAATCCGGGCACCTCCGAGATGCACTTCGTCGCCGCGCTCGACCGGGTCGAGGGCATGCGCTGCGTGCTCGGCCTGTTCGAGGGCGTCGTGACCGGCGCCGCCGACGGCTATTTCCGCATGAAGGGCACCCCGGCCTCGACCCTGCTGCATCTCGGCCCCGGCCTCGCCAACGGCCTCGCCAACCTGCACAACGCCAAGAAGGCGCGCTCGGGCATCGTCAACATCGTCGGCCAGCACGCCACCTACCACATCGGCTTCAACGCGCCGCTGACCTCGGACATCGAGGGCCTGGCGCGGCCGATGTCCGACTGGGTGCGAACCTCGCCGAGCGCACAGGCCGTTTCTGCCGACGGCGCCGCGGCGATCGCCGCCGCCAAGAGCGCACCGCCGCAGATCGCCACCCTGATCCTTCCCGCCGACACCGCCTGGAACGAGGCCGACGGCATCGCCCAGGTTCCGGCAGACGCGCAGCGCCCGAGCTATTCGGCCGACGCCGTCGAGAAGGCCGCCAGGATCCTGCATGCCCACGGCCCCGAGACCCTGGTGCTGATGACGGCAGGTGCGCTGACCGAGCAGGCGCTGACCTTCGCCCAGCAGATCGCCGGCAAGACCGGTTGCCGGGTCATGGGCCAGACCTATCACCCGCGGATGGCGCGCGGCGCGGGACGGTTCTCGATCGACCGCATCCCCTATGTGATCGAGCAGGCGCTGCCGATCCTGAAGAACTACAAGCACATCGTGCTGGTCGAGGCCAACGACCCCGTCGCCTTCTTCGCCTATCCGAACAAGCCGAGCCAGTTGAAGGCCGAGGGCACCGAGGTGCACCGCATGACCGCCTGGGGCGAGAACTCGGCCGCCGCGCTCGAGGCGCTGGCCGGCCATCTCGGCGCCAAGGCCGCGGACGTGAAGCCGCAGCCGCTCGCCGAACTGATCAAGCCGCAAGGGGCGCTCAACCACACCACCATCGCCCAGGCCATCGCCTATGCGATCCCGGAAAACGGCATCATCGTCGACGAATCGATCACCACCGGCCGCGGCTTCTTCCCGCCGACCGCGGCCGCGAAGCCGCATGACTGGCTGCAGAACATGGGCGGCTCGATCGGCTTCTCGACCCCGGTCGCGACCGGCGCCGCGGTGGCCTGTCCCGATCGGAAAGTCATGTGCCTCGTCGGCGACGGCAGCGCGATGTACACGATCCAGTCGCTGTGGACCCAGGCGCGCGAGAACCTCAACGTCGTTACCGTGGTGTTCGCCAACAGGATCTACCAGATCCTGCGCGGCGAGTTCGACGGCGTCGGCGCCGGTGAGCCCGGCCAGCGCGCCCAGGACATGCTCAAGATCGACCGCCCGACGCTCGACTTCGTCGCCATGGCCAAGGGCATGGGCGTCCCCGGCCGCGCCGTCACCACGGCGGACGAGTTCAACGCGGCGCTGGCCGAGGCCAATGCCGAATACGGCCCGCGCCTGATCGAAGTGCAGATGTAGGTCTTTGCGCCGAGCACCCGACGGCCGCAAATCGGCCGCCGGGTGATGGCAGCGTCATTGCCGCATTTTGATGGTTGGCGACTCAGCACGAACGCGTGTTGATGGTGACGTCTCCATCGTTTGTTCTGTTTGGGCGGCATGCACAGCGAATTGAACCGGCTGATCTCAGCGCTGCAGGAGTTCTATGCGCGCGAGCGCTTCATCCTCGACCGCGATCTCGGTGAGCGCGCCCTGACGCACCGGCTGTCGGTGCATGTCGAGCGCAACTTCCTCGGCTGGGACGTCGATTGCGACTACAACCGGCTCGGCGACCGCGCCATGCTGCTGCCGCGCGGCTCGATCGTCTCGACCGACGACGAGCTGGCCAAGTCGGTCTACCCGGATATCGTCGTGCACAAGCGCGCGGTGCCCGACAATCTGCTGGCCATCGAGGTGCGCAAGGCCAGCAATCACCAGCCGCTGGCGCATGACCGCCACAAGCTGATGGCGCTGACCGACCCGCATCTATGGTTTGCCTACTGGATCGGCGTGCTGGTGATCCTCGACCGCCGCAGGGTGATCACGCCGGAGGTCTATGTCGGCGCAAGGATCGACCCGGCGCTGTCCGCCTGGTTCGCGGCACGGTTGCAGCAGCTGCAACTGGGGGCAGGATAGGGGCCTTCAGGGGAGCGCTGCTCGGGCGCGCTGAGGCGACGCTCCGCTTCGACCTAGCAACTCCACCGCGCAATTGGCGGGCGTGGGCGTGCCCTCGCGGTACGCCCACGCTGCCGGCTTACTTCGACATGGCGTCGCCGGAGGTCTTCTTCGCCGACTTCTTCTTCGTCTTGCTCATCTTCATGTCGTCGCCCGCGCCCATGGCGTCGCCGCCCTTCGCCGCCTGGCCAGTGGTCGTCATCGGCTTCTCGGTGGACTGGGCCAGAGCGGCCGACGAGACGAACGCGAAGGCGGCGGTGGCGATGATCAGTTTACGCATGCGGAAAACCTCCGTGGGTTGGAAACGCGCGGACCATAGGCGAATTCGACGCGCGGCGTTCTGACGCAGGAATCAGGAAAACGTGAGAGTTCCGCCCTGCAAAAGCCGACTTGCGCCGCCCGCGCGGAGCGAGACGGGCGCATTCTGTGGCGCGTGCAGTCGACGCAGGAGACCCATGCGGAGGCGTACGAGGCCAAATTGGCCGGGTGCTGTCGGACCCAGCGGCCGGCCGTGGGGAGACGTCTCGATTCCCTCAACGACTGCGCAGTTCCCGTCGGCGTAAGCCCCAAACGCCCGGACAAGCAGGAACAAAATTTCGGAGCCTCCGCGCGCGTCGGACGTTGAGTGTTCCTCATCCGGCATCAAGGAGAGCCACGTGGCAAAAGCATCCTCGTTCTTTGCGCTCAATCGGCGGCTGTCGCGCGCGATCACTCCGGATCACTATCACGAAGCCAACGTCTTTGCCGCGTATCACAAGATCGGTGCCATCCTGCTCTCGCATCCGGAAACGCGAACGGTGCTCGACGTCGGCGCCGGAAAGCAGTGGCACTTTCCGCATCACTATAAGGGCTGGCACGGCATCAGGCTGATCGGGCTGGATATCGACGGTGATGAAATGGCCGGCAATCCGCTGCTCGATGAGAAGATCGAGGGCGACGCCTGCGAAGGCATTGCCGTCGCGCCGGGTTCCGTCGATCTCGTGATGATCAGCTCCGGCATCGAGCATTTCAGCGACAACCAGCGCTTCCTCGACAACGCCTTCGCGGCGCTGCGGCCTGGAGGCTACCTCATTGCGCAGTTTCCCGGCCGCTACGCGCCGTTTGCCGTCGTCAACCGGCTGTTGCCGAAGGCGGTCACGAAGAAATTGCTCAAAACGTCAATGGGAGAGACGGCCGAGCATCTCGGCTTCACGGCGCACTACGACAGAACGAACTACTCGGCGTTCCGCAACATGGTGTGTCAGTCCGGGTTCCAGACCGTCTACCATCTGCCCGGATATTCGAGCAGCACTTATCTCGAGTTCTTCGTTCCGTTCTACCTGGCCTCCTATCTTTACGACAGCGTGCTGCATGCGGTCGGGTTGAGGGATCTCGCCGCCTATAATTTGTGGGTGCTCCGGAAGCCGGGCGGGGATGATCTGCCGGAATTCAAGCTCTACGCCTGGAAATGACGGCGTTGCTGTTGCGCGAGGCCGGCGCGGGCGTTCAAGCCTCGGTTGGCGGTGCCGGGTGATGGTCGTTATCCGGAGTCTTGGCCGCGCCTTGGCTGTCGCGGCGGCCTCCGATGGCCATGGCCCAGGACACGAGGAGGCGCAACAACAGCCCAAGAAAATAGCCGCCCTGGAGCGCGGCTTCGGCCATGAGGATGCGGACCGCTGTCGCCTCGTAACCTGCTCCGCGCGACATCGAGAAGATCATGACGATGATCGGCACGAGGAGAATGACCGGGAGAAGCGCCTGCCAGCGGAACGCAAAACCGATCGCGGTTCCCGACAGCGCCAATCCGACGGCGAGGTACGTCATCGCGATGCCCCGGATGCGCGGATCAGCGGCTCGCTGCGATCGTCGTCGGTGGTCGAGACGGACTCGGTTCTCAAGGCGGAACTGCTCCGGCGCAGGTGAGAGGCAAGTGAGGGTTCACAATACCGGCTCGTGCCAGGAACTGTCGGATCAGAAGCAACGCCGCAAGGCGGCATCGGCCCGAGGCGAACCTGCTTCAGCTGATCAGCAAATTGCGGCATCCACCGGGAACTGGAGACGAGCGCCCGATGCTCATCTCCGGATCATGGATGTGCCACATTTAGCATCATTCACGCGATTCGCGATGACCTATTGCGCGCGTTTCTCGCGAATGATCGACGATCAGTACGCTGTATTGGAGAAACAGACAGCCGGAAGCGTCGCCATGATGATCTTGGCGTCAAGGATCATCGACCAGTTGTGGGCATAGTAGCTGTCTAGGACCACGCGCCTTTGGAACGTCGTCGTGCTGCGGCCGCTGACCTGCCAAAGCCCTGTGATGCCGGGCCGGCAGGAAAAATAGGCGCGGACGGCGTCGGAATAGCGATCCAGTTCCTCTTCAGTGACCGGACGGGGGCCGACGATGCTCATGTCGCCCTTGAGGACGTTGAAGAGCTGCGGCAGTTCATCCAGGCTGGATTTCCGCAACAAGGCGCCGACCGCCGTGACCCGCGGATCCCTGCGCAACTTCCGCGTCGCGTGCCATTCGGCAGCAGCAACGGGATCGGATTCCAGGTGCCGGCGCAACCGTTCCGACGCATCGATCGCCATCGTCCTGAACTTCAGGCAGCCGAACGGCTTGCCGTTGAAGCCGATCCGCTGGTGACGGAACATGATAGGACCGGGAGCGAAGCAGGCCGTCGCGAGGCAGCACAGAACGAGGAGCGGGGAGAGTAGGATGATGCCCCACAAGGCCAGCACGACGTCAGCTGCTCGCTTTGTTGTAAGTCCAATCGGACGGTCGGTTGTGAGGAAGACAAACAGCGGTTGTTCATCTGCACCAGTGACCTTGGCAATTCCGTCCATGTCTAAAGCTCCAACGCACAGGCATTTATTGTTGCAATGCGAACAAAATCGATCTGATTGTCATCGTTCCAATCTTTTTCGAATTTGCTGGATTGTTCCAAATGTTCTTCGTGTTGCCGAGGAAATGCCACCAGGGCGCCGCATTACGAATTGCGCGCGGGCATGTATTAGTTGAGAACCTCGAGGGGAAGACCTGCGCTGTGTAATCGGAACATCCATGCAGCAGCGATCCCTCGCTACGTCGCGTGCACTGTCGCGGGCCGCCCAGCGCGCATGCGGGTCTCGCCTTGCAGCGAGCTCTCGCCGAGAATCAGTTCCAGGCTTTCAAGCAGGCGCTGCCCATTCAGATTCCAATCGAACAGGCCGTCAGCCTCCGCGAACGCGCCGTTCTGCAAATGATCCAGGCGACCGACGTCGTCGATCACTGCGGCAACGTTCTGAAGAAGTTCGGTGACATCGGCTTCGACGAGAAAATGATCCTTCACTCGCCTTGGAATTCCACCGAGCGCCGGCTCGACGGCGGCAACGGGAACACGGGAGAAGATGTAGTCCAAAATCTTCAGCTTGAAGCCGCCGCCGATTTCCTCCGGCACCAGCGCGACGCGCGCATGGCTCAGCTCTTCCGCGAGATCATCGACGAAACCTCGGAACGCAACCCACGGAAAGCGTTGCTTCAGCCGTGACAGCAGGGGGGCCGGGACCAGGCCGATGACATGCAGCTCAATCGAATTCGGTGGGAGAATGCCTGCCGCCGCATTGAGCATGCGCTCGAGATTGATCTGTTTGGCGATCCAGCTGAAGGAGCCGACGATGACGGCGCGTCTGGGAACTCCGGTATCGATCACACGCGGCGGCGCGCGTCGCCCTGCATAGCCGGGCGGCAGCACGACGCAGCTAAGCGCAGGGTTGATTTCGGCGAACGAGTCCCGGTCCTCTTCGGTCAGGGTCACGAGAAGGCGGCAAGATCGGGCAAGGTCCACCTCGGCCAGGCCGGTCTTGCGTGCATTCTGCTTGAGCAGATATTTTCGGACCGGATCCCCGGTGAAGTTGCGGGCAATCTGATCGGTAACGCGTGTCTCGAAATCATGCGACACGTGAACGAACACGGGGCGGCGGCGCGCAAAGCTGCGGACAAGGGGAATGGCCCAGCTCATTCCGTACTGATCGAGCACGACGGCATCGTAGTCATGCGTGGCGAGCTCCCGCGCGATGGCATCGCGATAGTCCCTGGTCGCAAACCGTGCTCCGACCAGCGGCAGCCGACTCGCAAGGCCGAGCAGCTTCGCGTTCGGTGCGCCAGGCACGAGCGTCCAGCGCACCTGCGGCTCGAGTTCGGCCACGCTGCAGGTTGAGTCGTCGGGGTTTTGCAGGCCGAGGAAGACGACATGGCCGCCCTGGCGCGCGACCGCGCCGGCGAGGTGCGCCGAGTAGATGCGATCACCGGCATTGAGCGGGGTCGGCAGCGCGCGCGCCAGCCAGAGGATCGACGGCTTCATTTGGTACTCCGCATCGCAGCTGACATGTGCTCGGCCAGGCGAATGGCCAGAGCGACGATCGTCAGGGTGGGGTTGGCCGAGCCACTGGTCGGGAAAACAGCGCTTCCGGCGATGTACAGATTTTCGAGGTCATGGCTGCGGCAGTCCGGATTGACGACGCCCTGTTTCGGATCATCGCTCATTCGCGCCGTGCCGATGTGATGGCCGCCGACGGCGATGGTCTGGCCGACGCTTTCGTCCAGCGCGGCTTCGTCGAACAGCACCCTCGCTATACCCGTCCGGTCCATCACACGTTGCAGTTCGCGGTAGCTCGCCGCGATCGAGGCCTTGTCCTCAGGACAGACGCGCCAATCAATGTGCAGCTTGGGCATGCCGAAGCGATCGCAGTTGCGGGTCAGCGACAGTCTGCTGTCGTACAGCGGAGTCTGCTCGGCATTGTAGTCGAGCGGATAGCGTCCGGTGTTCGAGTGAAGCGCCACGTAGGGGATGCGCCGGTAGCGGGCGTGACGCTTGTAGACCCACGAGCCTAGAAACCTGGCCAGCGGCCAAGGCTTGCCGGCGATGTTGGCGATATGCCGGGCGGCGAGGGCGCCGCCGCTGGGCAGCCGATCGAGCGATTCCAGCTCCACCGCGGTGATCTTCCGCCTGTACTCGGGAAGCACAAAGCGTTTGGCGATGTACATCAACGACAGCACGGGGTCGCGATGCTCGGGGTTCATCGGATTGGCGTGGTGGAGGCGGAAGATCATGTTCCGCAACTCGTTGCGGCGCCGAGCCGGCTCGGAGAGCCGAAGATGATGCTTTGCATAGACGCCGTCCGACGTCTTCGCGAAGTCCCAGGCCACGCGACGGCCGCTGGCGACCTGCAGACACCCGAGAGTGCCTTCCAGGTGCGACATGTAGTATCGGCCGAGCGTCCCGCTCGAATTCGCAAGGCCGGCAGGGTTCGTCTGGTTCGATGCCGCGAGAAGACGAACCGATTCCAGCCCGCCGGCCGCGAGAACAACGTACTTCGCACGGATACGGAACGTGTTTCCGGCGACGGTGGCACAGTCGAGCGCATCCACCCTGTGGCCGGAGCTGTCGGTGTGCAGACGGGTCACGGTCGTCTGGATCAGGATCCGGTGCAGCGACGAGCGGATCAGATCAGCCTTGAAGCGGCGTCCGAAGTTGGTTGGTGGGCTGAAACGCTCGAGCCCTACCGTCACGTCGGCGTCCGCCAGCCCCTCGACGATCTCGCCAGATCCCTTGAGCGAGCTGGTGTCGAACGAGAACGCACCGGCGTCGCAATAGGTCAAGGCTCGCGCATAATACACGGCGACATCATCGTAGGCGATCGGCCATCCGCTGTTGGCGACGTAAGGTCGCTTCACGAAATCGTCTGGCGATAGCGGGACGCAGCGGCCACCCCAGATTGTCGACGAGCCGCCGAACCGTCGTTCGCGATACATCTCCGGCGGCGGATGGCGGCTGCCCGCAGCAAGCTCCGCGGCGTTGAGGCCGTGGATCAGCTTGTCAGGCCGGAAGCCGCCGCTCTCCACCAGGATCACCGAGCGCGACGTTGCCATCAGCTCGCGCGCGATCACGATGCCGGCAGGACCGCCGCCGATGATGCAGACCTCCGCGTCGAGCGCGGTGCCCGAGGCGATACGGCGTCCGTCTATGAACACGTTTCATCCTGTTCCTGAAAGGCATCCAGCACCCGAGCGAGATGCGTCAGACGCGTCGTTCCGACCAGAACGCGGCCGATATCGCCGCGTGCCATCGCTTCACTGAGCGTGGCGCGGGCGGCGGGCCATCGGTCTCCATCCGAGTTCGGTGCAGCCGCCTGCATCAGTCCGCGGCCGATCACGAGAATGGCGCGTTGCCGCGCCCGATCGAGAGCGACTTCAATCTCCTTCGTCATCGGCCACAGCGGGAGCTCGATCGCGCCGATGCGCGGGTCGTTCAGCGCGAGCAGCGCGGATTCCGTGTCCTCGCAGGAAATTCCGATGGAAACGGCTTTTCCGGCCGCCTTGATCTTCTCGAGGTGGCCGACGGCTTCTCCGCGGACGATGATGTCGGCAGGGGGGCTGTGCAGCAGCAGCAGGTCGACGTAGTCGGATTTCAGCCGCCGCAGGCTCGCGTCGATGCAGACTTGAAGATAGCCTTGGGAAAAATCCTGCGGCAGCGCCGCGTCTCGCGTTTTCGCCAGCAGCTGACGACCGCCGCCGCTGCGCCGGATCAGCGGCGCGATCACGCCCTTGAGAGGTCGTGCGGCGCGCATCCACATCGGAAAATACTGCCCTGCCTTGGTGACGATGGTGGTCTGCTTGCGCCGACTGCCGAGCGCTGCTCCGAGCATCCGCTCGCTTTCGCCTTGGCCATAAATATTGGCGGTGTCGAAGAAGCGTATGCCGCGATCGTAGGCAGTTTGCACGAGCGCCAGCGCATCGGCGCGATCGCAACCGAGCACCGAGCCAAGTCGCGCGCAGCCCAAGCCGAGCCGCGTTCCAATCACATCAACGCCGCTCATGGATAGGAACCTGCAATGCGGCTCGGGATTGGCACATGCGTATCGCGCCCGCTTCGGGCGGCGCATCCGTGCGCGTTGCGCATATCCAGTTGAGTTCCAGTCCGGGATCGTTCCATGCCAGCGCAACCCTTCGTGACGATCATCGTTCCAACGCTGAACGAGGAGAGATACATCGCGAGGGCCATCGACTCGCTGATCGCTGGGCTCGAAGACGTCGCGTACGAGCTGATCGTGCTCGATGGCGGCAGCACCGATCGCACCACCACCATCGTCGCGCAGCTCGCAGCGTCAAATCCGAGAATTCGACTGGAAGCGAACCCGCAGCGCTACCAATCGGCCGCAGTCAATCGGGGCGCCATGATCGCGCACCCGGAATCCGAGATCATTCTGCGCGCAGATTCCCACGCCGAATATCCGCCCAGTTTCGTCGCCGGCCTGATTCGGGAACTGCGCGAGCGCGAGGCTGGATCGGTGGTGGTGCCGATGCGCACGCGCGGGACGGCATTCATTCAGCGCGGCATCGCGGCTGCGCAGAACAGCCGGTTTGGCAATGGCGGCGCGCTGCACCGGATCGGAACGACGTCGCGCTACGTGGAGCATGGCCATCATGCCGCTTTTCTGCGCAAGACGTTCCTGGCGGTCGGAGGATATGACGAAAGCTTCACGCACAACGAGGATGCGGAGCTCGACATCCGGCTGAGGAAGTCCGGCGCCAAACTGTGGCTATGTTCCGAACTGGCCGTCACCTACTTTCCGCGCAGCTCCTTCGGATCGCTTGCGCGACAGTATTTCAATCACGGCTCTGGCCGCGCGAAAACGATGCTCAAGCACCGTCAGCAGCCCAAGCTTCGACAGATGCTGCCGTTGGGCGCGCTTGGAATGAACGTCACTGGAATTGCGTTGAGCTGCGTATTCGGCGGACTGTTTCTGCTTCCGTCGGCGCTGTATGCGGGCGGCTGTCTCGCTGCCGGCGCCTGGCTCGCCGTCGTCAACCGCGATGTGGCCGGCTGTGCAGCGGGCCCTGCTGCCATGATCATGCATCAGAGCTGGGCAGCCGGCTTCGGGTATCGCGTCCTTCGCTCCTGGCGCTCGAGAACGGCGCGGATCAAAGTCGAACGCCGGGCGCTGCCCTAGGGGAAGTGTTGCGGAGATGCCGAGGCTCCGAAGACACGGATGTAGGCCGCCGCCGCTGCGGGATATTGACCATCGCTCAGCTTGCCCGGAAATGCATCATTGGAGTTCCAGACGCTCTGATAGAGCACATGATGGCTGGCAAACCATTCCGCGGCTTTGGCAATGTAGAGTCCTGCCTGGTCGGAATTGATGCCCCATTCTGGATAGGCCGTCGGCTTGTTGTGGGTCGCGGCGAAGTCTTCCAGCCATTTGAGGCCGTAGGGGCCGTCCACCATTTCGGTCCATGCTTTCTCGGGATCTGCCGGATTCCACTTGGTATTGTAGTAGAAATCCATTCCGACCACATCGACGTAGTCATCGCCGGGATATGCGTCCGCAGCGTTCATGCGCGTTTCGCGAATATTCACGTTCCATTCGAAACGGAACCGATCTGACACGGCACGAAATGCCTTCACGAAATTGCGATAGGCCAGAATGAAGTCGTTCTCCTTTGCCGCGGCTGCCCAGGGCATCCAATCGCCGTTGAATTCCTCTCCCATCCGCACGTAGATGACGGCGTCACCGGGCCGAGTTCCGGAGAGCATCCGGGCCGCCCGATCGTAGAAGGCCTGATACTTGCCGGCTGCGGCGTCCGACAACGAACCACCGTCGGCGAACATCGGGATCGTCCAGCAGATCGGCCTGTCGAGTGGCGACCACAGCGACACCGACCATCGGATGCTGTCGACCCAGTCCTTCCAGTTGGCCCGTCCCGTATGCGCGACGATCTGATCGACCGGCCGGCCAAGCCAGTTCTCGAAGGATTTAAGGTCGGACGGACTGTTCCCGACATAGGCGCCGATTGCGGGGCTGCCTGCGGAGCAGGCAATGGTCGAGCACAGCAGCAACAGAGCTGTGAGCATGGCGCGTAGCGGCATCGAATGTCCGATCCATTGAAGGAGCATGAAGTGATGTGAATGGCGCCGGTTCGCTGCTTCACCCAGACGTGTTCGGTCAAACATGCGCAGAGGATTGGAACCAAGCCATCATCTCGCACTTGCCACATGCCTGACGGCCACCCGCCCGGGACTTCAACAACAGCGAGGCCTGCATGTCGTTCAACACACTTGGCAAGATCGTGTGGGAGAGAAAGCTCGCATTCCTGACGGTGTTCATGTTGATCGTCGCCGGGGTGACTGCCTTCACCATGACGGTCACGCCGATGTACCAGTCGCAGGCCCTGTTGATGACCACGCTCGACCGCGCTCAGCGGCAACAGTCGCAGTTCCCTGACACGCTACGCTATCAGCTGAATTCGCAAATCTACATTATCAACAGCGAGGATGTACTCCGGCAGGCGATCGGGGAGTTCGGCGCGCAACGCCTGTTCCCCGAACAAAAGCAGCCGGCGGCGTGGCAGGCCATGATCCCCGCCGATCTGATGGATGAGGTCCGCAAGGTGATCGCGCCGTTCCGCCCGCAACCGTCGCAGGATCAAACAACGGATGCCGATCGCGCGCTGTTGAAGGTCAAGAAGCGGCTTGCGGTGACATTGGAAAAGGACTCCCAGATCCTGTCGCTCACCTTCCGCCATGAAGATCCCAAGGTCGCCGAGCAGTTCCTGACGCTGGTCGTGCGCGACTTCCTGCAACGACAGGCTGATCTCAGCGGCAACGCCGCAGCGCCGGCCTTCTTCCGCCAGCAGGCGTCGCGTTATCGCGACGAATACAAGCAGGCCTCGGCCGAGCTGAGCGCGTTCGCTGCTCAGCATTCCACCTACTCGGTGAGCCAGGAAACCGAGCTCGCGCTGGCACGGCGCGACAACGCCATTGCGGCGCTGGCCAAGACGCGCGGATCGATCGCGGAAAAGGAAGCCCAGGCCGCGACGTTCCAGAATACGCTGACCCAGCTGCGCCGGCGGATCTCGCTGCCGAGCGAGATCACCGGCCCGAAGCAGGCTGTGCCGAACGGCAATGCCGACGCGTTGACCGATGCCAACAAGGTGCCGTCCAACGAATCGCCGTTGCTGCTGGTGCGCGTGTTCCAGGAGACCGCGCAATCGCTCGTCAACCTGAACTCGGAGATCGTCGGCTTGCGATCCCTGGAGAAGGCGCAGGCCGAGGCGGTCGCGGATGTCGGCCGCAAGCTCAGCGATCTGTCCTCGATCGCGGCCGAATTCAATCGCTTGAAGGATCAGCTCGATCAGGTCTCCAAAGTGATGGAGGCGCATGTCGGCCGCGCGGCCGAAGCCCAGCTCAACGCTGATTGGGATGCGAGCGAGAAGCTTTCCAACGTCAAGGTCGCGCAATCCGCGACGAGCCCCACCGAGCCGGTGTTTCCTCCGAAGCCGCTCTTCCTGGCCCTGGGGGCCGTCATCGGTGTCGTCGGCGGTGCGGCCACCTGCGTCATGCTCGCGGCGATCAGCGACCGCCGGCGTCGATCGCAGCAGCGCCGGTATTTTGCCGAGGAGGACGACCGCTTCGATGATGCCCCGAGCGCCGAGCCGGACAACTGGAATCCCTCTCCAGCGATGGCGGAGTATCGGCTGCGCCGGCAGGCACCGATCGCGTAGCGCACGCAAGGCGGCAGTCCGGAGCAAGGTTGATGGTGATGGCGAAGTCAGCGGTTGCGTCCGCAGCCGGTTCGAATGCGAAAGCAGGCTTTGCGATCTGCGCGTTGGCGCTTCTCTCATCCGTCTTCCTGCAAAAGGTGGCGTTGCCGGGCACCGGTGGCCTCTATCCGCTGAACCTCGTGATCTTCCCGGCCCTGACGGCAGCAGGCTTCCTGTCAGGACGGCTCGAGGTCAACACGTCGGCGTTCGCGTGGTACGCTCTTTTCATCATCCTCGGAGGGCTGAGCACGGCATTGTCACCGAGCGCACATGTCTCGGCGTTGTCGCTGGGCTTCTTCGTGGTCGCGCAGGCGCCTCTGGTGTTCCGGATCTCGGCGGCCGAGCTGCCTTATGCTCGCATCCTTGGCCTGCTCTCGACGATCGGATGCATCAGCGCAGCCATCGGCGTGGCGCAGTTCGTCGGGCAGTTCGCGGTGGGCGCTGACATCGCGTTCTTCGTGGACAAGCATCTGCCCGAGAGCGTCACCGTCTCCGGATACAATTCGCTCATCCCGCTCTACTGGTCGTCTCCGGTCTACAAGAGCAATGGAGTGTTCTTCCTGGAGCCGTCGTTCTTCTGTCAATTCCTCGCCATCGCGCTGGTGGCGGAGCTGACGGTGGGCTCGCGCGCGCCCCGCATGGGGCTGCTGGCGGCGGGCCTGCTATGCAGCTACTCGGGCACCGGGCTCACGATGCTGGCGCTGTTCCTGCCGTTCTACTTCGTGCGTCATGGTCATTCGCGGCTGTTCGTGGTTGCAGCCGTGCTCGGCTTCATCGTGGTCGTGTTCGGCGATGTCCTGTCGCTCGATGCGTTCACCCGGCGACTCGGCGAGTTCTCCGACGTGCAGTCGAGTGGATGGGCGCGCTTCCTGTCGATGTTCCGGGTGCTGCAGGGCGTGGTGTTCGCAACCGACTCGACGTTCCTGTTCGGGCGCGGGCCGGGCACCGTCCAGGAGGAATTTCGCCTGCTGTCGTTCTACGCGTTCGATCCGACCTGGGGAAAGATCATCTATGAGTACGGACTGCTCGGCGCCTTGATCTATTCCCGCTTCTTCCAGATCACGATCGGCCGCGCGCCCCGCGGTGTGCGGTTCGCCGTCGGGTATACGTATCTGTTTCTCGGCGGCTATCTGCTGAACCCGTCGGTCTTGATGCAATTGGCTGCCGTCGTGGTCTGGCTCGGAAAGGACGGACGCGAGGAAAGTCGAGGGGGCGCGACAGATGCTTTGCCGGAGCTGCGAAGCGGGATGATTGCCAGCAGATGACGGCGCACGGCGACGATGCACTCGTGCGCAAGGAGATTCCGGCAACGACTCAGGGCGGCATGAAGCTTCGCGCGACAGTCGACGCCGACCGCCGGGGCCGCGCGATGTCCCGCCTGAAGCGGCTGTCCAGTGGTTCGCTCGTGCTGGTCGCGCTGAAAGGCGTCAATTCCGCGCTGACGGCGATCACCAACTTCGTGCTGGCCTATGTGCTGGTGCGATCGATCGGGCTCGAATCCTACGCGGTCATTGCCGGCCTGCTCGCGATCGCCGCCCTGGTCGTTCAGAGTGATCTCGGAATCACCGGGCTGACATTCTTCAAGCTGAGGTCGCACTATCTCGGCGAATCCGGCGCCCGTGCCGCGAGCCGGGACGACCAGGACCTCGTCGCGACCATCGTGACGCTGTATATCGCCATCGGCCTCGTCGCGATCCTGCTGCTGGGGCTTGCGCTTGCGGCCGGGATCGTCCGAGTCGGCCTCTATGCGATTCCGTATCTCCTGATCTTTGCCGGAGCGTTCTGCGCGCTGCCGCGGATGGCGCTGCGGGTGGCGATCAACGCCCGCGACGGTTTCGTGTCGACGGAAGCCGTCGATCTGATGCGGCGCCTCGCGACGTTGGTCGTGACGCTGGCCATGCTGCTCGGCCTCTCGTTCACGTCCTACAGCGCGGTCAGCCTGTCGATCTGGATCGTGGCGATCGGCGCGCTGCTGTGGCTGGCGGGACGCCACGGCTTCGCGCCGAGGCGCGGCGCGCTGCGGAACGGCTTTCGTCTGCTCCGCGCCGAGATCCGTGGTGTCGGGGCGACAGTGCTGCTGTCACTCGCGGATTTCTTCATCGGTGTGTTCCCCTATTACCTGCTCGCCGCGTCGCGCGATGCGGCAGCGGTCGTCACCTTCGACATGTTCTACAAGGTGACGCGCTTTGCCGTGATGAGCTATCTGATCGGCGCGGAATCCGTCCTTCCGCAACAGACCCGGGCGATGCACCATGCCGACGCGGCAGGCCTGACCCGCGCGACCGTCAAGGGCGTGATGATCGGCGTCCTGCCGATGGTGTCCGGGATCGTTGCCGTCGCCGTGTTCGGCGAGCAGATCTTTGGCGTCATCCTCAATCATGCCGGAATCGTCTCGCCCGTCATGCGCATCGCGATCTGCGTCATGTTCGTCTTCATGCTGGTCCAGACGACCTGCCAGATCGTGCTGATCGGGATCGGCAAGTTCGAGGCTCTCGCCCGCCGCTCATGTCTCACGTTGACGGGCATGATGGGCATCAGCGTGCTGATGCTGCTGTTCGGCTGGACGACCGACACGTTCATCGTGGCCTATGTCATCGTCTATGGATTGGGCTCGCTGCTCTATGCGCAGGCCTTGTATTCCGTCATCCGCTCCTTGCGCGAGCGGAAAGCGGACGCAGGCGTCCGCGACACGTCTTGATATCAGGCGCGCAGGTTGCGCAGGCTCTCGCGGGCGATGCGGCGGATGGGGCCGGCCGGGCGCCTGATCCGCCGCAGCAGGCTTGCGCTGCTCTGGTGACGGAGGAGCTCGACGAGGCGCAACGGCTCGTGCAGGGGAGGATGGCGGTTGCGGGCAAGAGCGCCGAAGCGCTGCAGCGCGTGGTGCTGCGAGGGGCCGGTCACCGCCGCACGGATCTCGGCATGCACGGCGTGCTTCTTGGCGCGCCACCAGCCGGAAATCTCGGATTGCGTTCGAAGCAGGGACAATCGGTCTTGAAGCATCGCCCGGACGTAACGCTGCGCCTGTTCCCAGTTGCCGAAGGATGGAATGGGATGCGGTCCGAGCAGGGTTGTGAAATAGTCCAGCGATGACCGCGTCTCGACCAGCGGTATGCAGCCGAGTTCGAGACTCTCATAGAGGCGCCACGTTTCCAGGATCGCATTGCCCATCGGACATGGCGAGAAGATCGTGTTCTCGAGCATGTCGTCGAATTCCACCTTGCTCAGCTTTCTGCCGGTCCCGCGATGGATGGAAGCGGTGCTCGTCAGGTAGTGCGGCGTCAACGGCGCAAGGGCGGCGGCCATGTCGGCGCGGGACGATTTGATCTCGCCGGTGAACGACCAGACATAACGTCGCTCGGTCGCGGGCCGGATCACGGAGCCCGTACGGGTGCCGTTGGCATATCCTTCCGGGATCGTCCAAATGCCCCGGTGGCGCGCGAGGCCGGTCGCGAAATTGCGGATCACGGCATCGAAGTGCCGGTAGAGCGCATAACCTCCGGAGAACCACTCGTCACTGGTGTGCAGCAGAACGAGGCGTCGGCACCTGGTGCGGCATTGCCGGAAATAGGCTTCATAGGCCGGCAAAGGGTGCCAGTTGCTGCTGACGACATGGATGCAGTCGTCGTCGAAACAGGTCAGATCGAGGTCAGTGCTCTCATCATCGACGAGATCACCAAGGATCTCGCGCAGCCAGTCGACCTCGAGCAGGTTATCGGCATGCCAGACGAGCTTCATCGCGTCGATCTCCAGGGGGCCGCAGGTCGACGACTCGCGCGAGAGTCCCGCGAGCAGCTCGAGCCAAGCAGCTTCCGCTGTGGTCGAGGCGTCTCTCGAACAGACCACGTCAAGGTCGAGCCTCGCATTTTGCCCCGGTGCTACGGATCATGTTGATCTCGCAGGTCGTGCGAGGTTCTTGTGCTGCGACGCAACTCGGGAGACGGGTTTCTGTTCCTGCCTGGCGCGCTGCTCACGCCTCCGGATCCGGGAAGCCAACTCCGGCGCGATCGACAGCTTTGCCTAGCCAGAGGCGCTATCGTTTCACCTTGATGAATTGAAGCAAATTCCCTTGCGTTCGATGTCGACGGACGATTGCGGTGGCGGTGGCCTGACTCTTTTCACACGGCTCGATCGTCTTCTCTTCATCTGGAGAGTGGAGCATCATCATGAGCCTGCAAGACAAGCGCGTCATCGTCACCGGGGGAAGCCGCGGTCTCGGCCTCGGCCTGGTGGAGGCCCTGGTCGAACGCGGCGCCAGGGTGACCGTGGTGGCGCGCGGAACCGACGCGCTGAGCGCTGTCGCCGCGCGTCTGGGTGTGGTCACGATCGCGGCCGACGTCACCGACGAGACTGCCGCGCGGCGCATCGTGGGCGATATCAGTCCTGACATTCTGGTGCTGAATGCCGGCGCCACGCCGCCGATGGGCCGGCTGGATCAGCTGAGCTGGACAGAGTTTTCCGCCGCCTGGGAGACGGACGTCAAGGCGGGCTTGTATTGGATCCAGGCAGCGCTCAAGCTTCCACTCCGGCCGGGGAGCCGCGTGCTGGTCGGTTCGAGCGGCGCTGCGGTGACGGGATCGCAGATGTCGGGCGGTTACGGAGGCGCCAAGCGCATGCTGTTGTTCATGGCAAAATATGCCAATGGGGTGTCGCAGGAGGCCAAGCTCGGCATCCGCTTCCAGGCGATCGTGCCGCGGATGATGATCCTCGGCACCGGGGTGGGGGACACGGCCGCGGTCGCCTACGCCGGGTCCATGGGCATCACGCCGGAAGCCTTCGTCGCACGTTTCGGCGCGCCGATGCCTCCGCGGGCGTTCGGCGACCACGTCGTCTCGGTGCTGGAGGATCCGCGCTTGGCCGACGGCATCGTGTTCGGTCTCAATGGCGACGCCGGCGTGACGGTGATGGAAGGAGCGACATCTTGAGCGGCGGTCCTCAGGTGTCGCACGCTGCGCGGAGAACCGAACTGATGGCGATGGCAGAAGGGCTCCGGCCCGAGCTGCATCGCTATTGCGCGCGCCTGATGGGCTCGGTGATCGACGGTGAGGACGTCGTGCAGGATACCCTGGCGAAGGCGCTCGTCGCCATCGACGATATCAAGGAGGTCACGATGCTGCGCGGCTGGCTGTTCCGGATCGCGCATAACCGCGCGCTGGACCTGCTGAGAAGCCGCGCGGTCCGGGCTGCCGAAACCATCGAGGCGGCCGACGACATCGCCGATCACGCTGCGATCGACTCTCTGGAGCGCATGATGCGCGACGAAGCGATCAGGACGGCAGTCGCGCGTTTCGCGGAGCTTCCGATCCCTCAGCGGAGCGTTCTCATCTTGAAGGACGTCCTGGACGAGCCGCTCGCCGAGATCGCGGCTCTGCTCGATCTCACGGTGGACTCGGTGAAGGCTCATCTCGCCCGCGCCCGTGCGCGGCTCTCGGAGATCAACGCCACCGCAGCGGTGCGGCCCGCGTCGCGAACGAGTTCCGAGCTCGTGGCCCGGTATGTGACCCTGTTCAACCAGCGCGACTGGGACGGCCTTCGCGCGCTGCTGGCCCACGACGTCAAGCTGCAGCAGTCCGGTCATCCCATCCGGGTCGGCTCGGCGGATGTCGGCATGTTCTTCAGCATCTATGCCGGAGTTGAGGGCGTGTGGCTGGCGTCCGCCTGGCTCGAGGGCCGGGAGGTGATCGCCGTGTTCGAACGCAGCGACGATCAGACGCCTGGCTACGTCATGTGGCTCGACTGGCGCGACGGCAAGATCAGTTACATCCGCGACTATCGCTACGTCCGCTATGTCATCGCCGACGCCGAGCTGGTGCTCGGACCGCTTGCTCACATCGCTTGACCAGCGACTGGTGGGTCACATCCCGGGCGGCATCTTGTCGAACAGCCCCCGCCTAACAACCTGGTGTCGTTCAGGCAGAAGCGGGGGCGGGAACTCGGATCACAGGAATTCGAGCACAGCTGAGAATGATCTCAGCTGGCGAAGCTCGCCTTGATTTCGGCAGCGACGGTGGCGGCGTTCTCGTCGAGGACGAAATGGCCGGCATCGAGCCAGACGAGTCGGGCGTCGGGCAGGTCGGCGAGGTAGGCCTCGGCACCAGCAGGGATGAAGAACGGATCGTTCTTGCCCCACACGATCAACGTCTTCGGGCGGTGGGTGTGGAAGGCCTGGTGCCAGCTCTCGTAGAGCGCGACGTTGGTCTTGTAGTCCTCGAGCAGGTCCAGATGCGCCCGATCGTGGCCGGCCCGGTCGAGCAGCGCCTGATCGTGCGTCCAATTGTCGGGACTGATGGCTTCGACGTTGCGGGCGCCGACCTGATACTGGTACTTGGTCGTTTCGGGAATAAGGAGCCCGCGGGCGGCGGCCTCGCTGGCCGCATCGCGCTTCTCCCACAAAGGCAGGAAGATCTGCGCCGGCATCTCGCCCACACCTGCCATGTAGGCATTGGTGTTCTGGATGACGAAGCCGGCGACGGCCTTCGGATTGCGCGTGAACAGCCGGAAGCCGACGGGGCCGCCGTAGTCCTGCATGTAGAGAATGTAGGAGTTCAGTCTGAGCTGCTCGATCAGCCCTGCCACATGCGCGGTCAGCGTCTCGAAGCTGTAGTCGAACTCCGCAACCGATGGCGCATCTGAATGACCAAAGCCGATGTAGTCGGGCGCGATCACGTGAAACCGATCCGCCAGCAAAGGAATCAGGTCCCGGAACATGAAGCTGCTCGTCGGAAAGCCGTGCAGCAGGATGATGGTCGGACGTCCGGGATCGCCGGCTTCGCGATAGAACACCTTGCGATCATGGACGGTGGCGAACTTGTAGTGGGTCAAGGCGAAAGCTCCGATACAGTGATGAAGAGACGGCAGCGCGTGGGCAGGACCGGTGAGGTCGTCACGCCTTGGACGTCAGGCGGCCTTGCTGGCTTCGACGACAGGGAAGTCGATCTCGGTCTCGAACACTTCGTTGAAGAAGTTGGTCCAGCTGTTCAGCGCGACGTGCTGCACGATCTCGATGATCTGCGCGTCGGTATAGCCGGCCAGCTTCACGGCGGCGAAATTCTGGTCGGTGATATGGCCACGATGGGTGGCGACCACGGCTGCAAAGCGAACGGCGGCGTCGGCCTTCGGATCGTTCGACGCGCCGTTGCGGTTGGCGGTGATCTCCGCGTCATCCAGCTTGGCAAGGTTGCGGCCGAGATAGTTGTGAGCCGACAGGCAGTAGCTGCAGCCATTTATTTCTGCCACCGCCAGGGCGATCCGTTCACGCGTGGCGGCGGGCAGCGAGCCCTTGCCGAGCGCGCCGGACAAGGCGAGATAGCCTGCCAGCGCCTGCGGGCTGAGCGCGATGGCGCGGAACATGTTCGGCGTACGGCCGAGCTGCTTGGCGACACCTTCGAGCAGCGAACGCGAAGCTTCGGGTGCGTCGGCGATGGTGGCGGGCGTCGTGATACGGGTCATCGGAGGGTCCTTTCATGCCAGCCGTGTGGCTGAGGCCCTCATCTACGTTCTTCCATTTTTAGACATAAGGCGGTATTTTCGAGAGCCGATGTTTCATTTTTTGGAAGAACGATGGACCGCTTCGAAGCAATGCGCACGCTGGTGGCGGCGGTGGATGGCGGCAGCCTCTCGGCGGCATCGCGCGCCCTTGTCGTGCCTCTGCCGACGGTCAGTCGCTGGATTTCCGATCTGGAAGCGCATCTCGGCTCGCGGCTGCTGGTGCGGACCAGCCGCAAGCTGATCCTGACCGAGGCCGGCGAAGCCTTCGTGGCTGTGGCGCGGCGTCTGCTCGATGATCTGGCCGAAGCGGAGCGCGCAGCGAGCGGCGAATATCGCGAACCGCGCGGCGAGTTGCTGGTGACGGCGCCGATCATGTTCGGCAAGCTTCACGTCGCGCCACTCGTCCATGCGTTCCTTGCTGCCTATCCGCCGGTCAGCGTGCGGCTGATCCTGTCCGACCACGTCATCGATCTCGTCGAAGCGCATGTCGATGTCGCGGTCCGTATTGGCCGCATGCCGGATAGCCAACTGATCAGCCGCCAGGTCGGGCTTGTCCGCTGGATCCTCAGCGCCAGTCCGGACTACCTTGCCCGTCGCGGCGAACCCGCCGACCTCGAGGCTCTGCGTGATCATGATTGCATCGCCTTCGAAGGCTTGCAGACGTATCGGAGCTGGACGTTTGGCAGCGGCGCGGGCGAACACACGGTGCCTATCAAGCCGCGGTTTTCGGTCAACACGGCCGACGCAGTGGTGGAGGCGGCAGCTGCTGGCCTCGGGGTCGCGCGCCTGATGTCATACCAGGTCGCGCCGGCGATCGCTGATGGCCGGCTGGTGCCGATCCTGCACCGCCGGGACGATCGTCCAACCCCGGTGAATCTCGTGCACCAGCCGCAACCGGTCCAGCCGCTCAAGCGCCGGGCCTTTCTCGACTTCGTCGCACCAAGGCTGAGCCTTGCCTTGGCCAAAATCGAAGAATCCCTTGGGAAGGCCTCTACCCGCGGGTGAAGTCTGTGATCTTCTTCAGGTCTCCAAAGTCAAGAAGGGGCTCGGCCTTGGTCGTCACGGCCCTATCAACCTGCGGAGTGTGGTCAGTCTTGGGAGCTCAGCTCGGATGTCGATCGCGCCTGCGGGCCCTATCCGGGCCAGGTGAAAGCGCAAGTTGAACAACTGGCTTGCCAGCGCCGAGGCGATCTTCTGGCCGAATTTGTCAGTGAACCAGCCGGCAGGGATCTGCAGAAGAACGTAGGACCAGAAGAACGCCGACAGGATGAAGCCCATCTGGTCGGCCGGGATCGACAGCTCCGTGCTAAGATGCGCCGCCGCCGACAGCATGGTGCGGTCGATGTAGTTGATGGCGATCGCCAGCCACATCAGCGCGGCCACGATCCAGCGAACAGTCGTCGGTCGTAAGACCGTGTTTCCGCGTTTGCGACGCGTCGACCATGTTTTCCTTCTCGTTCGTGTCGTTGTTCGTTCAGATCGCAGCTTCGACGAAGGCCTTGGAGACGACGGCGACCTTGTCGTTCACCTCGTCGGAGACCAGCGCCGGACCGCGGCTCCTGCCGACCTCCGGCATCGCGATGGCGAGCGCGCGCTTGACCATCGTCGGCGGGAAGCCGTGGGCGTAGAGCGCCTTGCGCAACTCGCCGTAGTGCGCCTGCCGGGCCTCGGCGGTGGCGATGTCGCCGGCCGAGAAGGCCGTCCAGATCGCGTTCAAGGTCAGAGGCGCGATGTTGCCGAGCCCCGAGATACAGCCGGCGGCGCCGGTCTTCAGCCCGTACAGGATCAGGTGATCGGGACCGACCAGCACGTCGAAATCGCTGCGCTCGCGCGCGATCGCGAGGAAGCCGTCGAGGCTGTCCTGCGAGCCGGCGCTGTCCTTGATGCCGATGATGTTGGGATGATCGGCGAGCTTGCGCGCGGTCGCCGGCTCGATCGTGTTCCCTGTGCGCGCCGGAATGTTGTAGAGATAGATGGGAACGGCCAGCGCATTGGCGACACGGGTGTAGTAGGTGACGAGCTCGTCCTGGGCGCAGGCGATGAACGAGGGCGTCACCACCGACACGGCCTTGACGCCAAGCGACTGGATCGCCTTGCCGAGCGCGATGGTCTGGTGCGTCGACACCTCGCCGATATGCGACAGCACCGGGACGCGGCCGGCGGCCGCCGCGACGCAGTGGCGCGCGACCGCGACCTTCTCCTCGAATGACAGTGTGTAGAACTCGCCATTGGTGCCGGAGCAGAACACGCCGTTGCCGGCCTTGGCCTGACGATCGACCTGGCGAGCGAGCGCTGCGGCGTTGAGCTCCTCGTCGGCGTCGAACGGCGTGACAATGGCGACGAATGGTCCGGTGATCTTGGTCATGATAAGGTGCCCTTCCGCTCAGGCCGCGGCGCGATAGATGGTGAGAATGTCGTCGCGCGTCAGGTCGCGCGGGTTGTTGTCGAGCAGCCGGCGGATGCCCGCCAGCGCGTAGATGTCAATGGCCGGATGCGTCTTCTTGTTGGTGTAGGCCTCGACTCAATGGGCGAGCGCGTCGGCGCCCGTCGCCACCGTGATCGCCCCGGGGCACGCTGAGCGTGAGGTCCGGATCGACCGCGGCGAGATCGGCGATCATGTGCGCGCTCTGCACCGCGAGCTTGGCGAGGTCCATGGCGCTGCCGCCGCCGAAGCCGATCACGACATCGGCCTTCGCCGCCTCGGCGGCTGCGAGCAGCGCGGCGCGGTCGGTGGCATCAGGCTCGGGACGGATGCGGTCGAAGACGATGGTCTCGCGGGCCAGCTTGAGCGCCGCGCCGCGCGCCGCGTTGAAGCTGTCGGAACGACCAGCGCCTTGCGCAGCCCGCGCTGGGCGACCCAGTCGCCGACGCGTGCGGCGACGCCGGATCCGAACAGGATCTGCGCCGGGCGCGGCAGGTCGATCGGTTGCGACAGAGAGGCGGTCATGGCGAAGTCCTGGTGCTGAGCCGCGCGGCGGCGAGTTTGATGGCGTAGTCGATGGCCTCGATCAGGCTGGTCTCGCTGGCGATGCCCTTGCCGGCGATGTCGAAGGCGGTGCCGTGATCGACCGAGGTGCGGATGATCGGCAGGCCGAGCGTAATGTTGACGCCGGACAGCGCGTTCCAGATGCCGGTCGCGGGATCGACGTGAAAGCCGAGCAGCTTCACCGGGATGTGGCCCTGGTCGTGATACATCGCGACGACGGCATCGAACTGCCCGGCGCGCAGCTTCACGAACACCGTGTCGCCCGGCACGGGACCGACGACATCGAGTCCGTCGGCCACGCATTTGGCGATGGTCGGCGTGCTGATCTCGATGTCCTGCCGGCCGAACAGGCCGCCTTCGCCGGCATGCGGATTGAGGGCGGCGATGGCGATGCGCCGCCGCTGCAGGCCGAGGCCGCGTAGCGCCTCGTCGGTCAGGTCGACCACGTAGCGCAGCCGCTCCGGCGTCAGCTTCTTCGGCACGTCCTCGAGCGCGATGTGGGTGGTGACATGGCTGACGCGCATGTTGTCGTGCGCAAGCATCATCACCGAGCCGCGGGCGCCGGTCAGATGCGCCAGCATGTCGGTATGGCCCGCGAAGTGATAGCCGGCCTTGTTGAGCGCTTTCTTGTTGAGCGGCGCCGTCACGATGCCGTCGATGCGGCCGCTCTGCGCCAGCTGCACCGCGCGCTCGACCGCGGCATAAGCGAAGCGCCCACCGTCGGTGGACAGTTCGCCGGGCACGATCGGCGCGCCCTCGGTCGCGGCCTGCAGGCAGGCGAGCGCCGGCCAGTCGCCGGTCGCCTCGACGGCGGGGATGGCGACGTCGGCGCCGAGTGCGGCGCGTGCGGCCTCGAGCGAGGCGTTGGATCCGATCACCAGCAGCTTCAGCTCGCCGGCGCGAATGCGGCTATCGAGGCGCTGGCAGGCCTTGACGATGATCTCCGGGCCGACTCCGGCCGGGTCTCCCATGGTGATTGCCAGTTGCGGCGTCATGTCAGAACTCCGTTCGCAGGAAGCGGGATGCGCGCCAGCAGGCGCTTGAGCAGATCGCGGTCGCCAAAGGCACCGGATTTCGAGACGACGGTGAGACCGTCGCGGGCGCCGCCGCGCATGATCGAGCAGGGCACGCCTGGCTCGATCTGGCCGACGAGCTCGAGATGGTCGGTGTCGAGCGCGGTGCAGATTGCCCGCAGCGTCTCGCCGCCGGCAACCACCAGGGTCTGCGGCCGCGGCAGGGCATGGATGATGCGTGCGAAGTCGTCAGCGATGCGTGACGCGGCGGCGTCGCGCGGCAGACCGGCCGGCAGTGCGAGATGGACCAGGGCCGCGCCCTCGCGCTCCAGGCGCGCCGCGATATCGGCGATGCCGGCCTCGCTGGAGTCCGGCACCGCGAGGGCAAGCTGACCGCAGGCTTCGACCTGGGCTGCAGTCGTGGGCTGATCGCTGCCGAACAGCCCGAGCACCGGGCCGCGCAACTGAGCTGTCGCATGCGGGGTCACGCCGAGCGAGCGGGCGAGCGCCGCGGCGAGGCCGCCGGCGCCGCACCACAACGTCTGGCGATCATTGCGGCGTCCGGCAGCGACGATGGCATCAAGATCGGCATCGGACTCGGCATCCCACAGGCTGACGCCGTCAGGCGCAGCCGCACCCGGTCGGCGCGGCGTCACGGCGATGCCGAGCCGCTGCAGGTCGGTGGCGAGGTCGGTCTCGACCTGCGTCCAGCCGGCCTCGCCGCGGCGGAATTGGCGTCCATCCCGCGTGACCCGGCCATGATGCGGAAAAGCCGGTGCAATCAGGCAACGCGCGAACGCGCCGTTGCGCAGCCAGGCGGCGATCTCCTGTGCAGGGTGGCCACGCCACAGCGTGTCGATCTTGGCGAAATGCAGTGCATCGGCGTCGAACGGCTGCTGCGCGAGTCGTGCCACCAGCGCCGCGGCGGCCGCGGCGGCGGAAAGTTCGCGCGCTCCGGTGTCCAGCGCCACGCTGCCGGAGCCCGCGCGGTTGCGCCAATCCGCGCGGATGGTGTCGCAGACACCGACGAATTGTGCGGCCGTATCGAGCGCGCCGGTCAGGTCGTCGGCGATCAGATGGAGATGGCGGCGAGACGATGACGATGCAGCGAATGGCAAGGCGCGTCTCCCTGGTGCTGAGCAGCTCCCGATCGGCCGCTCTCGACGAGCCACTAACCACGCCGCGCAAAGTTATCAATATCCCGATCATGACTATTGGGGAGCGCTGCGCTGGAATGCGGCGGCGCTCGAGGAGATCGCTTCGGCACTCGAGCCGATGCAGGGCCATCCGCAGCGCGCGAATGGTTCGTCACGCATCTGCTGGAGACACGCTGACGTGAACGCGCGAGGGTAAGGTCGCGGCACGCCTCGCCTTAACTCCTCGCGATATTCTTGGCTTGAGACTGACAGGACTGGATCGGTGAAAAAGTATCGTATACCCGGAGTGAGGGCACGTCCTCACAAGCTTCATGAAATAAGTTCTTCGATTGTAGTTGGTCGATAGCAGCGATCCATTCTGTGAAGTAATTGCGAAGGTCGCGGCGGCTCGCCATTCGAGGGGGTTGTCGTAAGAGCCGGAATGCATGATCAGTCCCGTGACCCCGAGTGGATCTCGCCCACCAAGAAGATCCGCTGTTCCAGCTTGCCCCTGCCGATAGCTTGCCCGTGCCGATACAATGGCTGCGAGCGGAGCGCCTCTGCTTGACCGTCCAGCGGGTGCGCTCTCGTGAGCTGAGGCCAACGAGATGATGCCGAGCGCTGAAATTGATGGCGTGCCCAGCTTGTGCCCCGGCGGAACGCGGCACTTCGTCAGGGAGGCGGTTTGCTAAGTCGTTGAAATAACCGGCTTAATGGTGGGCGCACAAGGGATCGAACCTTGGACCTCTCCCGTGTGAAGGGTGCGGAGATTCTGCATATCATCAATAGTCTCAATGATTTGGGCGGTACCGAAACGGTTGTGCACGGCTCATGCACGGAGCGGTCTTGCGTTCGGCCGGTGCCCGCATTACCTGTGGGATTAGACGAAGCGTGGGTAGGGTCGCGGAGTCTATCAAAAAGCTCGAAATCCCTGCCGCCGCTGGTCAACCGCTTAGTGTTCGTCACCGAAGGTTTACCTTCTGGTTCGTGATGATCTCGATCGCCCGAGCCGCACTAAGCAACGGGAAGGAGGGCACATGACCGTGCTGCTCACTCTCGAAGCCAGCAGGCCCGGCGGTACGAGTTACCGTCTCGGCTTCGGGTGCAATTTGCCCCTGGCTTGGATTGTAGCCGTCTTGTCGCGGCTGTTCTGACGAGAGGGGCACCACGGGAAACCGGGTGCCCTTTGTCGTTGGATACCGTCCTAAGCGAGGTAGGCCGGATCGAATACTTGATCTGCCTGATCTCTATTCGTAGGTGCCTGGACAGGGGTTGGCCTTGACCTGCTCAAACCAGCCGCGCGAAGCGTCGCCCTATTGCGATCCCACGCGTCGTTTACGAGGTCCTGCCATTGGATGACTTCGATAGAGCCTCGGTACTGATTTTTCAGCGGTCTTATGCGTCCCTCGCCATTTGCTGTAGTTTCCCAATTGGACAATTGTTGCTCCAAATCTCCGACGATGTCAGCTACCACGTAGCAGTGGAAAATGCAGTCTTCTGCAACTCTAATCCGGGTCCGGTCGAAGGACTCAAGTTCGCCACCTCGCAGTTGCCCCAAGTATTTCACTATTTGTGCCTCGATCTGATCTTCGGCTGCCTTGTACTCTCTACGGCCTGGCCTCTTGAACTCAACGATCATCATCGAGCGAAGCGGTTTAGACGTGTCCACTGAGTCGGTCTCGGTCACACCTAAGCCATACGCCAAGTTCCAAACCAACAGGTCCGGTCGCTCTGACGACCCGCCGTTCGCAATGATGGCGTCAAGGCGCTTGTCGGACGAGAATGCTCGTGTGAAAGCCAGACGCTCGTCTACGATCCAGAGTTCGTGAGCGCGGCTCTTAACTTCAGTCGGGTCATCCCCCCGAATGTTCATTGGACAGATGAAGGAGTGCAGAGTCTTTTCAAGAAAGTGGTCGTCTTCCTTGTCTTCCCTGGCGCGAAGACGCTTTATCAGCTTTTCCATCAGTTCAAGCGCAAGTTTTCGACGAACGACATGCTGAGCCAATGCCAGTTGTTCCGATGTCTGAATACCCCTCGCTGCGTCGCTTACGGCCTTATCAAAGTTCTCAGGAATGTCTTGTAGGTCGAGCGTATCGATTAGCGCCTGCAACGTTCTCTGGCGATCCTCCTCACGACGAATCTGATACTTCACCAGCCCCGCAGCAAAATCCTCTGCGGTCGTCGCATGGAACGGGACCCGTTGTAGCTGAATTTCGTCATCATCAAAGCCGAACGTTGGGTATCGTGAGACGAAGGCTTGGTAGTTTTCCTTGCGCGCCTCTACATACGCTTCGACCTGAGCTGGCAGAAGCTTGGTCCGAACCTGCTCCATGCAATTGCGGCTGATCTCGCCGAGTGTCTTTTCAGTCAAATTGAATGCCGTTCGGCCTTCATTGACACGCAAGTCGAGGTATTCGCCGGACACACAGCCGTGAAAGACAAGGTCCCTTTCCGCACCGCGCGTAAGATCGGTAACGCCAAGCAATCCATCAACCTTGCGAGTTTCGACCGTTCGTCCATTCGCAAGTAAGTGCAGTTGATGCCTTCCATCGAGCCCGGTACTGGCTTCGGACTTGCACGTAAATCCGATGATTGATAGGGCGCCGAACTCTTTCAACTCGAAGGAGCCAGTTTCGAGCGGAGTTCCAACTACCAAATCTGCAACTGCATTCGGGTAGGTTGTAACATCACCGTCAAGATCGACGGTGATAGTCGGTCCACTGCCAATTAGAAAGTCTGAAATGAAGTGCGCGCTGAAGTAACGAAGGAACGTGTCCGTCCTCTTCGGAAATGTATCTGCATACTCCTTCGTGCGTAGGCCACGGAAAGTTATGGTCGTACCAGTTGAAGCCCCTGGCGCTGCCTCGTTTTCACTACTTGGTTTGACCTGTTCATCGTGCTGCAAAACAAAGGAAAAAACGCGACGAAGCGGTCCCCAGGGGCCGTTGTATACGCTCTCGACAAGAATCGAGTTGAAAGCATCAAGCCAAAACAAGCGTCCAACGCCTTTGCCGCCCTTCGCACGTTTGAAGTCTGTGTCGATTTCGCAGAAAGCTTCGTAGCGTCTAGCATCTAGACCGATCCCGGTGTCCGCCACAACAATCTCGACCTTGTCAGGATCGGATAGTGACTTGACGCGAATGGAAATCTTTCCCTTTGCGAGATCGGCCGCTCGTAAGTCTTCGATCGCGTAGATCGAATTGCTCACAGCCTCGAAAAGGGGCTGTAAGCCCTGCGCCGCATTGGAAGGCTTGGGGAGCTTTCGAACACGGTTCTCAATGTTTTGCGTAAGGGTGGCCACGGTAAAAAGATCCCAGTGCGTGCGGTTGACCTAACATGCACGCATTGGGCAGAGTTGTAAACGGCGCTACCGCCTTACGCTATCCGTTGCGCCTGCCACTCGGCATGGGCGTTTATTCCCGCTTCGCGCTCGGTCTTCTTAAGGGTCTTCGCCCGGCGGCCGACGAGCTTAACCGGCTCGCGCATCCACTCCTGATCAAGCCATTCTTGGATGGTCGGCAGCTTGTTGATCGCCTCGATCAACGTGGCTTGCGGGACGTGCGTGTAGTGTCGGCTCATATCGTCGGCGGCGTGGCCGAGAATCTGATCCTTCTTGTGCGGGTGGACGCCCTCGACCACTAGCTGGGTCGAGACGGTGTGCCGGGCGGTGTACGGCGCCACGTCGAAAATATGTGTCCGCAGCCGTGCGGCGGCGATCCCCTTTTTCATCTGCCCGCCGTTGTCGTCGTAGATGGTGAACGGCTCATTCTCCCAGGTACGCACCAATCGCCCCGGTCGGTTCTCGACCATGTCCGCCAGCATCGAGACAAGCGCCTCATGGATAGGGACGCCGCGCGGCTCGCCGATCTTAGACGTCGGCAGCGTGATCCAGCGGTTCGGCACATTGACCTGCGACGTGTCCATGGTGAACAGTTCGATCGGCCGCATGCCACTGTAGAACAGGATCGTGAAGACGGTTGCGTTCGCGACACCCAGGCCCTTAATGAACTCCCAGGCTATCCCGTAGGGTACTGGATAGGAGCCGACGCGCTTCGGCCCGAAGCTCACGACGTTCGTCCCCTTCGGTTTCTTCGGCCTGATCCAGCGCTTCGGCTGTGCCCACTCCATCCGCTCGGCATGGGACCAAATCGCGATGAAGGGTGTCCATAGCTGGCGATTGAGTGTGTCGGGCCGGACGTTCGGATAGAGCGTCTTGCCGATCTCATTCAGCTGCGCTTGCGTGATATTTTTCAGCGGCACGCCCATAAGGTGCGACATGAGGCCGGACCATTTTCCGGTCGCTTCATCGAAGGTGCCGAGAAAGCGCGGCGACCCACCGTTCTCTAAATAGGATTCCGCCGCCTGATCGAACGTCACCACGGCCTTCTTACCGTGGATCTGTTCGTCGAGCAGTTCCTTCTCTAGCTTGACGCGGAGACCTTCGGCCGCCGTTTTGTTAGTAGTTTTTGTAGATTGCCTGATTTCGTTGCCTTGGGCGTCCGTCCCCCGGATGATCCAACTGTGGTGATCCTCCCGCCGCCACAAGTAGAGTCGCATGATGACCTCATTCCGTTGAAGATGGTGACGATGTCCGCTTCGATGAACCGATAGTCGCGGCCGACGCGCGCGGCGCTCGGCAGATGCTTCGCAACCAAGCCGTAGAGTGTCTTCCGGGAGACGCGGAGGCGCGCCATCACGTCCGCGGTCGTGAGGACCGTATCGAGCGGTGTGTTGTCGTTGGCGTGCCTCACGATTCCGTCCAATTCATATCGCTGGCCGAAGCCGGTCACCGCAATCGGGCGTGCGCACCAGCCTCTCTGCATCGCTAAGGAGGTAGCTATCCCGATTGTAGCTAGACGGTCCGTCGACCGCAAGGGACGTGACGGACAAAACTGACGAGATGGTGTGCTGCGCTGAGCCCCAAGACGAGAATGGACCGCCGCTGCGCCTCGGCATAAAAGCGCAGGGCTTTGGCGCAAAGCTCGCTGTCGCTCGGTCCGAGCATTGTATCTTCCCCACCACTCAACACGATAGCGAGTGCGAGCGCATCTTCTCGATCTGCCAACGAAGGTTCTCCATCTCCGCGAACGCGTGGTGCGTTCCACGTTCGTTCCTTTATTCCGATATTCAGAACAGGGAGTCAAGTGCGACTTCTGACTTGCAGAAGGCCGTCAATCCACGCGCGCTGGTTCGGCACTTATGCGACGTCCAAGAACGGGACGGTGAGGGTGCCCCCAACCGCACGTACACCGGCAATCACGGCATCTAGCCGCATGTCGATCTCGAAGGGGCGGAAGCGCGCATCGAGCAGCGCCAGCGCGACGGAGTCCATATCCGGCTTCGCACGGCGCGCCACGGCGGCGTCGATCATTTGCTTAGTGGTCGGATCAATGGACGACATGGGTCGGGCTATCCTGCAATAAGGCGTGTTGGTCGGGATGAACGGCGAGCGATTCCTTCCGCTTCCCTTTAAAGCGAACCGGCTTGATGGCGGCCGGATCGCGCAGGAAGGGGAAGCGCTCGTGGATGCCGGTGACGATCTCGATCAGGGCCGTGATCGTCTGCGGCATCGTGAGGCCCAACTTGTCGGCGATGGGCTGAAGCTCGGCCCGGACTTCGTCGGGCAGCACCTTTGCACGGGGTACCGCCACGAAGTCCCACCCCAAGAAGCCGAGCACGGCCTCTAGGCTCTCAAGGCCCGGCCGGTTCTTGCGACGCCACGCCTTGATCGACGCGCGGCGGACACCCGAACCTTCCTCCGTCTCGTCATAGGTGAAGCGGAGGCGCGCCATCTCGGCGAATACCAGCTTCACATGCGGTCCAACGCGATCGGGCATAGTGACTGTGCGCCGGTTCGCCCGCTCGCGGTGGTGACTAGTCATGCGTCGGCCCCGCCGCCAGCTCGGTCGTGATGTTCATCATGCCGATCGCGCCGATCAGCTCGGGCTCGTCCTCGGCCTGGAACAGCACGCGACGATTCGCGTGGTCGGGATGGAGCGCGATAGCGGCGACCTTGAACGCGCCAAGCATGGTCTTCAGGTACTGACCATTGAGGCCGAACGACGCCACCTCTCCATTGATGTCAGCCTCTACCACGTCAACGCCGCCGCCAGTCTGACCGCCGACCGCGACGACGAACCCTTCGTCAGATCCGGCGCACTGAAGGCGATAGCCCTGGTCTTTGAGCGCGAAAGGTTCGAGCAGAGCGACCGCGCTGGCGCACGCGTCGCGCTCCAACTTGATCCGTGTCTCGCTCGGATTGGAGACGAGAGGCGTGTAGTTCGGATAGGTACCGAGCAGCAAGGAAGAACAAAAGTGCGTCGTGTCATTCGAGACGAAGATCGAGTGCTCGTTGACGACGACTTGAACGTCTTCGGCCGCGCGGAATAGGCGGATGATCTGCGACACTGTCTCGGCGCTCAGGATGACGCCAGGCCGACCACTGCCATCGACGGGCATGTCTTCGGCTCCCTTGGGTGCGGGGATCGATGTCATGATCAGGATCGTGCCGGTGGTGCCAACGGCCGCGAGGCGGTTGCCGCGAATATGGAAGAACACACCCTGCATCGGCGAGTTGGGTACAGTTGATAGTTCGGTCGCGGTGTGACCGAACAGCTTGACAAAGTCCGAACCGTCGATGGTAAAGGTCGCGCCTTCTTCACGGTACTGCCGGGCAGGCCAGTCTTCGGCGGCGAGAGTCGGGAAGCTCGTGCGAGAGCGGCCTGCCTTGACGATCATCTCGTGCTTGGAGCCGTCATAGTCGATCGTGACCTCGACGCCCTTCGGCAGCCGATCCACGACCATCTTCAGCTTGCCAGCGTCAACTGTGATCGAGCCTTCGCGCTCCATGGTGCACGGCCCGGACGCCTCGACCTGCATGTTGAAGTCGGTCGTGGCGACGTGCAGCACGCCGCCTTTGGCGATGATGCGCGCATTGTTGGCGATAACGGCGGGCGAGTTCTTCGGAGCGCTCGACACGCCGCGTGTCACGATCTCCGCGAGTTTGTCCCGATTAATCTTCAGTTTGATCTGCGACATGGTCCGTTGCCCCTCCCGTGAGGCCGTAACGGACAGTGTCAATTTATATCCGTTGTGTCAACGGATATATTGTGGAGGCTGGCTGGCTAACCCAGTTCGCAGCTTCCTATGATGCGATCGAGTGCTTTCACTTGCGAGCGAGGCAAGTCAAACACGGTGCCATCGCCCAACATGCGGACCGTGATCTTGTCGATCGAGATTGTAACCACTTCCCGGATCGCAACGCGGTCGTCGGTTTGACGGACCACGGCGAATCCCCCATGCCCAACTTGCTTGTTGGGGTTGACGATCACCACCTCACCAACTCGAAACCGGGGGGCCATGGTGTCGTCGGGCACCGCAATGCAATACACGTCATTGCTCAGCGGCATGACGAAGGGCGCTCTTCGCGAATCGTTGAGAGCGAAGAAGCCATCAGGGTCCGTCAGGCCGGTTTGGTAGAGCGTGATGGACTTCATCACGAGGGTGACAGGCTCCACGTTCTGAAGAAGCGCGCTGCCGCCGGTCGCGCTTGGGAAAGCTTGCTCACCGACCAAGTACGCGTAGTCGCAATCCAGGATCGGAGCTAGTTTCATAAGTCCCTCTTTAGTGGGATTGAGGGACTTCCCGGAGAGAAGGTCATTCACATACGAAAGGCCAAGCCCCGCTCGGCGGGAAAGTTCATTCCGCGAAGTCTTCAACTGCAAAACGCGTTCTTCGACGCGCTCTTTGATGATGTCCAATTTCGGATGCACCCGATGCTTGCGCCCAGGCTGCACAGACTTCGCCATAGTTCCGTCCCCCGCATTATGACTCGTACTCAATACCATACTTGGCGCCCCTCGTTTGTGGACCTTGCCTGCCAATAACCAAAACAACTTCAACGGCTAACGGCGCTATTTCGCTTTTTTGCCCTACAGGGCGCGCGCGTGGATGTAAATTTATCCGTTTAATCCGTTGACTGCCCAAAATATGTCCGTTAGACACGTCTTGCTCGCGTCAGTCGGAAGTGCTTGCTGACTCGGCTTAGACCCGAATTGCGACGGATGTCAAGTGGCATCAACGGATGGAAATGACCGAGCTATCGAAGCAAGAGCTAGTGGTTAAGGTCGCCGCACCAACTGCCACCATCGAGGACATGCGTCGTTGCATAGTGCTCGCGGCATCACGAAGCCGATGGTCGCCCTCCACGGAGCCGATCAGGACGGACGTGAAGCCCATTACGTTGATGTCTTCATCTCGCGCATTAGCCGCAAGACTGAGGGCCACTCCGTCACCGTCGAGGCCATCAATCGCACCGGCTACCGGTCGGTCGATTGGCTCGTGTGGGCAAAGACCTTGAAGCTCGACACATCCGTCGCGCACTAACCGGGGAGCCTAATGGCAATCTCACTCAAGAGTATCAAGAAGAAGACGGCGGCCGAGTTGCAGCCAATCTTCACGATCTACGGCGTTCCCAAGGTGGGCAAGTCGTCGCTTGCCTCAGAGTTTCCGCGCCCGATCTTCATTCAGACCGCCGAAGGCGAGAGCGTCCCGGCTGGTGTCGTCGCCGAAACTCTCGAAGTCCGCAATTATGCGGAGCTCTGCGAGGCAATCACCGTGCTGGTCTCGGACGAGCACAACTACGGAACGGCGATCTTTGACTCGACGACCGGCCTGGAGAACATCATCCGCGCGGAGGCGTGCGCGCGCAACGGATGGAAGAACATCGAGGACCCCGGCTACGGCAAGGGCTACAAGATCGCCGCTGGCATCTTCCTCGAATACATCGACGGCATCATGACCCTCCGTCGCGAGCGTAACATGTCGATCGTGCAGCTCGGTCACTGCGATATCTCGCGCTTCGACTCGCCCTCGACCGATCCGTACTCGCGCTATCGCATCAACCTCCACAAGGATGCTGCTGATATCGTCGAGGCGAACAGCGACGTGATCGCGTTCGTCAACTTCAAGGCCAGCATCAAGAAGGTCGATGCGGGCTTCAACAAGCAACTCACGCACGCCGAGGGCGGCGGCACCCGTTGGATGTTCCTCGAAGAGCGTCCCAGCCACATTGCGGGCAACCGCTTCGGCATGCCGCATGAACTCCAGTACCGCAAGGGTGAGGGATACAAGGCGCTCGCCAAGTACCTGCCGCCGGCGAGGGAAGCCGCCTAACACTCGTTCCACCAACGCCATAGCATCCAAGGGAGCATCAAGTGGCAGACTTCGGCGTAAACCTCAACGACGTGGACGCGGCCAATAGCAACGCGTCGGGCGGTGGCGGTCCCATCATCCCGCGCGGCCGCTACGGCTTCCAGATCGTCGAGGGCGAGATCAAGCAAAACGCGAAGAAGAACGGCGACAATTACGCGTTCAAGGCCGAGTGCACCGACGAAGGCCCGTACTTCAAATCGTTCGTCTACGGCACCATCGTTCTGTCGAACCCCAGCGCCTGGGCTCAGAATAACGGCCATCAGCAATTGCAGGCGCTCGGCATGGCGATGGGCTTCGGCAAAGGCGAGTTCACCAATACCGACATGGCGCTCTATCAGCCGTTCGTCGCTGACATCGATATTGAGACATACAAGAAGGACGGCCAGGACAAGGAACGCAACGTGTTCGCCGCGTTCATCCACGAGGGCAACGCCAACACTGAGCCGCCCTCGGAGAAGGCGCCGGCGACACCTGCAGTGAACGACAATAGCCGCGCGCGGGCTAGCGCGGCGAACACCACCCAGCCCAACCCCTCGACCGCTCGCCAGACGCAAAACGGTGGCTCGGCCCCGTCCACGGGTGGCGCTCCCGCGGGCCGCGCGATGCCCTGGAAGCGCTCCGCTTAAGGCGGGCTGACCTTAGCCGGGGCTTCGGTCCCGGCTTCTCGTCCCCTTTCTCAACAGACTGCAGTTTGCCCAACGTGCCTTCGGCGCGAACGATAGAGGCTTGCCCGATGGCCGAGTTCCCGGTCCTCCACAATCCGACGACGGCCGCGATCTATGAGGCGTATGCGAAGTCCCGCGCCCAGGCTTGGGACTCAATGGGGATCTCGATCTCGCTGCTCGGCGAAGAGTGCGAGCGAGCCCTTTGGTATGCGTTCCGTTGGGCCTCGAAGCCCGAAGTGATCGACGGTCTCAAGGCCATAACGTTCGAGACCGGTGAGATCGAAGAGACGCGGCTGCTTAACGCGTTGCGTATGATCGGCTGCGAGGTCGATGAGGTCGATGGTCGCGGTAAGCAATATCGCGCCAGCGCCATCGCCGGACACGTTCGCGGCAAGATGGACGGCAAGGTGCTCGGTCTCCCCGAGGCGCCGAAGACTTGGCACATCGTCGAGTGCAAGTCGATGAAGGATACCTATTGGGACAAGGTGAAGAAGCACGGCGTTCGCGAGGGCTACTTCTCCCATTGGGTTCAGCTCAACACCTATTGCCATCTCTTCGGCTTCGAGCGCGGCCTCTACATCTGCCGGAACAAGAACACCGGCGAGGTCTACAGCGAGCGCATCCACACTGACCACGTCGAGGCGATCCGGCTTCTTCAGCGCGCGGAGCGGATAGTCAATTGCGCAAATCCGCCGATGAAGCTGCACAACGATCCGAAAGCCAAGGCTGCTTTCAAGTGTCGGACCATGTGCAGCCACAAGGCTATCTGCCACGACGGCGAGTTCGCGCGGATCTCATGCCGCTCGTGCATCCATGCCACGCCGGAGCACTTCGGCGACGCCGCGTGGTCCTGCGCGCGGTGGGGCAAGCCGCTTACGCTTGCGGAGCAGAAGGCCGGGTGCCCAGCGCATCTTTTCGTTCCGACGCTTGTTCCTGGCGAGGTGGTCGATTCCAATGATGAGGAAGAGTGGGTCCTTTACGCGCTGCGCGACGGTCGCGAGTGGCGCGACGGTTCAAAGCCCGTGACCCGCTATTGGCACCATCCCGAAAGCGGCTCGCTCTTCACCACGCAATCGGACGAGCCGGACCCGCGCGAAGGCGGTGGGGCTGACGCTGCGCTGGTCGAGGAAGTCTCGGCCGAACAATTCGAGCAACTCACCGAGTGCTATGCAACTGGGGAACAAAATGACTGACCCGCATCGCGTCAAATTCATCGACGCAACAGATCTCCATTGCAAGTTCTTCCTGCCAGGCGAGAAAGGCATGTTCGGCTTGATCTGTGGCGCGTCGGTCGACGTGGGCAAATCGTTCTGCGATTTCCACCACCGGCAATGCTTCAAGACAATCACGCCGGTCAGCCGCAAGCTTGCACGGTACGATGACGTGATGGTCTGCGAGATGCAGATCGACGACAGCGAGCTGGAGCTGACGGAATTGGTCTCGTGCGGGGCCAAGGACTAATGTCCGTCAATCTTCGCGAATACCAGCGCAAGGCATGCGATGCCCCATACGCGTATTGGGCCGAGAAACCCAAGGGTAACCCGCTGATCGTGGTCCCCACCGGCGGCGGCAAATCCATGATCCTGGGCACGATCTGCGAAGAGTTCATCAGCTTCGAGCCGACGACGCGCATGATTATGGCGACGCACGTCAAGGAACTGGTGCAGCAAAACTTCGAGGAATTGCTTGGAATCTGGCCGTTCGCACCGGCCGGTGTCTACGCGGCTTCGTTGAAGCGCAAAGAGGTGCACAATCAGATCACCTTCGGCAGCATTCAATCGATGTTCCGCGTGGCCGAGAAGTTCGGGCGCATCGACGTGCTCTTGATCGACGAAGCTCATCTCGTGCCGCCAGACGAAGCCGCCATGTACAGCAAGTTCATCAAGGCGCTGCGCGCGGTCAATCCCGACATGCTGATCCTGGGTCTGACCGCCACGCCGTATCGTCTCAACTCGGGCATGTTGACCGAAGGCGACGACGCGCTCTTCGATGACATCATCTATGAGATCTCGATCAAGGAGCTGATCGACCTTGGTTACCTCTGCCCGCTGGTCTCGAAGGCGACGCAGACGGTGTTCGATCTCAAGGGCGTCGGTCGCTCCGGTGGTGACTTCAAGGCGGGAGCTCTCCAGGCTGCCGTTGACAAGCACCCGATCACGGAAGCGGCCGTCAAGGAAGTGATCGCCTTCGCGAGCAGCAACGAGCATCCGCGCAAGTCGTGGCTGTTCTTCTGCTCGGGCGTCGACCACGCCTTGCACGTCCGCGACGAGGTGCGGCGGCACGGGTATTCGTGCGAGGCGATCCACGGTGACACCGACGACGGGGATCGGGACCGGTGGATCAAGGAGTTCAAGGCGGGGAAGATCACTGCGCTCGCCAACGCGAACGTGCTCACGACCGGCTTCAACGCGCCGCGCACCGATCTGCTCGCGATGCTGCGACCGACCGAGTCGACGGCGCTCTATGTGCAGATGGTTGGCCGTGGCACGCGCTGCATGGGCAAGGACATCCACGAGTCGATCCGCAACGGGAAGTCGGACTGCCTGGTTCTCGACTTCGCGGGCAATGTCCGGCGGCATGGCCCGGTCGATCAGGTCAAGGTGCGGAAGGCCGGCAAGGGGGGCGGCGAAGCGCCGGTCAAGGAATGCCCCGAGTGCCACTCGCTGATCTTCGCGGGTCTGCGCGAGTGCCCGGATTGCGGCCATGCCTTCGAGCGCGATGTCGAGAAGAACATCAAGCAAACCGCCGACGCGGTGCCGATCCTGTCCACCTCGAAGCCCAATTGGGTGAAGGTCAACCGGCGGACCTTCTATCGCCACGATAAGGCGGGTGGCACCCCGAGCGTCCGCGTGGAGTACATGTGCGGCTTTACGGTCCACAGGGAATGGATTTGCCCAGAGCATCAGGGCTTCGCGCGCGTCAAGTTCGAGAAATGGTGGAAGGAGCACGGCGGCGGCGACGACGCGCCGTTCACGATCAACGACACGCTCGCGCTCGCGGGCAAGCGGGTGCTGCGCGAGACGACCGAGATCATGATCAGCGCCAACGGTCGGCACTATGAGGTGATCGGCCGCAAGTTGGGAGCGTCCGGCGTGTTGACGCAGGACAACTTCGTCTCGGTCCAGCCCTCGCGCGAGGAGATCGTCGCGCAGAACTATGAACTCAACGGGAAGCCAGTAGAGGCCGCGCGCTATCGCGCCGAGATGGCGGCCAGGGCGAGCGCGTACGACGACCAGCGTCCATTGATGCCGGGCGTGAGCCGCGCGGCCATGGCGAAAGCGTCGATGCCTGGGCGCGCTCGCGCGGTCGCACAGCCTCGCGCGACCGGGTCATGGCGGAAGGCCGATGAAGACGTGTTCGCCAGCACATGGGGCAGGGCGGACTTCGAGGACGACATTCCATTCTAAGGGGGGATCAACATGAGCGCACCCAAGGCAAAACGGCTTCTTCGACGCAACGAAATCTATCTGAAACTCTCCGAGTACTGCGAACGCCAGGGGTATCGCTATGAGCCCGAGATTGGCACCAAGCACCACTACATTGTGGTTTACTTCGGCGAGGGAAAGCCTTTGCGCATGGTCTTCTCGGCCAGTGCCAGCGACCACCGCGCCGCGAATAACGCCCTCTCGGTGCTGAAACGCCTCATTCGCGAACGTCAGGCGAGCAATGACAACGTCAAGGTTTGATCCCGAACCCGTGTGCTGCGGCGTCTGCAAGAGGCTGGCACACGGGATCGGGTACGCGCCACAGCAGGGCAGGCCGGTACTTTGGCTCTGCATCCATTCGGACTGTATCTCCTTGGGGGAGAGTGTTTTCAAGATGGCACCGAAGTCTCTGAGCGCTCACGAACTATTTGCGCTCGACGAAGCTGGCGAGGTCGCTGGCGCATACCTAGAAAGCATCGGCAAGTTCGATCTCACGCAGTTGTCTCAGGCTGAGTGGATGGAGTTCCTGAAGACTGTTCTCAACAGCTATGGCGAGCGCATGCGTGCGCGCCTGCTCAATCACACCGCTCCGTTCTGAAAGCTGCCGTTATGTCCGACTCTCCGTTCGCCCAGGTTGGCCCGACGCTGTACGAAAAGGGCTACTCGCCGATCCCGATCATGCCCGGCAACAAGGTGCCCGGCATCATGGTCGGCGACGATTGGCGCATGTTCAAGGGCTGGAATGAGTTCTGCGTTGAGCGCCCGTCGCAATTCCAGATCAACCAGTGGGCCAAATTGCCGGACGCGGGTGTCGGCATCGCCTGTGGCCGTGGGCTGATCTGCATCGACATCGATCAAGATGAGATCATCGAGCCGTTGCTGGCGATTCTGCCGGTGTCCTACGTGCAGAAGAAGGGACGCAAGGGCATCTCGCTTTTCTACCGGGGTAACACAGACGTCATCCGCTCGAAGAACTATCGGACGCCCGATCGAGTCGGGCTTGTCGATCTCTTGGCCGAAGGCAAGCAAACGGTGCTGCCGCCCTCGATCCATCCAGACACCGGCGAACCCTACTATTGGTGGACCGACGAAACGCTGCTCGATGTCGGCCTCGCAGCCCTGACCGAGCTGCCGAATGATGTCGCCGACCTGATCGGCGATGTGCTGCGCGCCTTCGGCTATGACCCGGACGGCGACCGCGCGCCGGCCCCGGCGGGTGCAGATCATCCGGACACGCTGAGCAGCCACACGTCCAACTTCTTCCGGAAGCTCAACGAGGACGCGCTTGCGCGGATCGAGGCGTGGGCTCCGAAGCTCAACCTCCCGAAGGGCCGCTTCCTTGGCAAAGTCTATCGCGCCGTGGCACCCTGGCGCGCCTCGGGCTCGGGCCGCCCCATGAGCCGCCGTTCGGCAAACCTCTCGATCTCGCCGGGCGGCATTGAGGACTTCGGCACCGGCGAGAGCTTCACCGCGCTCAACGTCGTGATGAAGACGTTGCAGATCCCCGACTCCGAGTTGGATGCCGCCGTGCAATGGCTGGGCGGCTGCCTTGGCTATGACTTCTCGCCGAACCTCACCTTGACCATGGGGCCGAAGACCTTGGCGCTCCTGGCCGAACGCGGCGCCCGTGAGCGCGGCGACGCGCCGCCGATGCGCTCGGCGATCGAGGAAGCGTTGACGCCGCCATCGGCCCCCGAATGGCATCCTGCGGCCCCTCCGGCGGTCGCACAGCGGCCGTCCGGTGGCGACCTCGCCGCGTACGTCTCTTCGCGGCCCTGCGCGCCTGCTGCGGCTCCTGTGGTGCTCGCTGGTGAGTTGGTGGAGGAAGAGGAGGCCGTCGCGCCAGCAACGCCCCCAGCGTCGTCTATGGTCGAGCTGGAGGCACTTTGCCGTGGCATCCCCGGACTGGTCGGCGAGCTGGTCGAATGGATGGCCTGTTCGTCGTCCAGTCCGTCGCGGCCGTGCGCCCTCGGGCCTGCTCTGCTTTGGGTGGGGACGATCGCGGGCCGCCATCAGGCCGGGCCAACCGATCTGCGCACCAACCTCAACGTGGTGACCCTGGCACCGCCTGGTTACGGCAAGGACCACGCGCGCCAAGCACTCTATCGGCTCGCGACGAAGTGCGGCTTGTTCAGGTTCATGGCGCCGGAGAACTTCCTGTCGGACTCGGCGCTGCGCAAGACGGTCGAGCAGAACCCGGTCATGATGTCGATGATGGACGAGTTCGGCGGCTTCATCGGCAAGATTATGGATCGTCGCGCCGGGGCGCATCAGTCCAACCTTCGGCATATGATCCTTCAGCTCTTCACGACCTCGAACAGCGTCTACACTGGCGCGGCAGCCGCCCAGGAGCAGGCTACGCCGATCCATCAACCGTGCTTCTCGATCTATGGAACCACGACGCCGCACGACTTCTGGCCGTCGATGTCCGGCCGGGGTGTCGGCGACGGCTTCCTGCCGCGTTGGCTCGTGCTGCCGATCTCGGGCAAGCCGTTGCTCGATCAGCCGGTGACGCAGCCGTATCAGCCGCCGGATCGGATCGTCGAGGCGTGCCGCGCGGTGTTCAAGCTCTCGCGCCGTGGGGCCAATCTGCCGGACATGGCGTCGCAGCCGGTGGTCAACCCGATCGTCGCGGAGTGGGGCGGTGACGGCCACGAAGCCTTCAAATGGTATCGCGAGCACTTCGCAAAGTGCTCCGAAGAGGCCAGCGAGGACAGCAAGGTTCTGTGGACCCGCTCGATCGAGATCATGCTGCGGATCGCCCATATCGTCGCGATCGGCATCAACCCCGAGCGGCCGATGCTCACGGACGATCTGGTCGATTGGGCAGGGCGGCTGACCGAGTTGTCAACCAAGTCCTGCATCGTCGAAATGAAGGACCGGCTGGCCTCGAACGATAAGCAGGCGGAATATCTCTTCGTGCGGCGGCTGATCAAGGAAGCCGGTCAGAACGGCATTACCACGGTCGCGCTGAAGCAACAGATCAACGGGCTCTTCGATAACGCTCGGTACGAATCGATCATTAAGCAGCTTCAGGACGCAAATCAGGTGGCCGGCCGGATGGGGACCGGGCCGAAGGGAGGGCGGCCAACGTTTCGCTACTACGCTGCCGCCTAGGCCCTAGCCACAAACCCAGCTCTGGAGGTTCGAGATGGGCAGTACCGGACCTCGCTTGCTCGGTCGGCGATCATTGCCCGAACCTGCGAAATTCACTTCAGCCTTCCTCTATGCGGCGCGCACGGTAACAAGGAACCGGTCAACCTCGCGCCTGAGCCGGCTGCTTTCCGTTGACAGGGACTGCGCCGCCGAAAGCACTTGAGCCGAAGCAGAACCAGTCTCGGCGGCTCCGTGCTCGACTCCCGTGATATTGGACGAGACGAGCTGCGTGCCCTGCGCGGCCTGCTGAATGTTGCGGGAGATCTCCTGGGTCGCGGCGCCTTGTTCCTCGACGGCGGCGGCAATGGTGGAGGACACTTCCGACAATTGCTCGATCGTGCCGGAAATGTCCTTGATGGCCTGCACGGATTCGTCAGTCGCGGATTGAATACTGCCGATCTGCTGGCCGATCTCGCCGGTCGCCTTGGCGGTTTGTTCAGCAAGTGCCTTGACCTCGGAGGCGACGACCGCGAAGCCGCGACCAGCCTCGCCGGCGCGTGCGGCCTCGATGGTTGCATTGAGGGCCAAGAGATTGGTCTGACCAGCAATGGTATTGATCAGCTCCACCACGTCGCCAATCTTGGCGGCCGCCTTCGATAGCTCGCTGACTTTCGCGGTGGTGTGCCTGGCCTGGTCGACAGCAGCCGAAGCCATGCGCGCGGAGGACTGAACCTGCCGGCTGATCTCGGTGACTGAAGAGGTCAGCTCTTCCGTCGCGGAGGCCACCGACTGGACGTTGGTCGAGGCTTCCTCCGAAGCGGACGCGACGTTGGTTGCGAGATCCTGCGCGTGTTCAGCAGTCTTGGTCAGCGTGGATGCAGATGCCTCCAACTCGGTCGAGGCCGACGATACGGTTTCTACGATTCCACCAATCGCCGCCTCGAACTCGTTGGCAAGCCGGTTCATATCCGCCTTGCGCTGCTCGGCCCGCCGACGCTCGATATCCGCCTGCTCGGCGCGCAAGCGTTCGGCGTCGATCATGTTGGCTTTGAAAACATCGACGGCCCCAGCCATTTCTCCGATTTCATCGTGACGACCGACTCCCGGAATCTGGACCGTCATATCGCCCCTCGCCAGCCTGACCATGGCGTGGACCATGGACACAATCGCCTTGGTGACAGCTCGCGAGATCGTCAGCGCGAGGCTCGAGACGACCATGATCGTGAGTGCGAGCGTGATCAGCATCCACCGCTTGGTGCTCGCAAGCGTATTCGTCTCCTGGACCTGAGCGGCCTCGTACCGCCGCTCGATGTCCTTTGCGATGTCTTCGATCTGCGGCTCCATCTGCGCATAGGTCTTCGACATCGCCGATGCGCTGGCGGCGGACTGCTGGGCGCCGTCGACCCACGCAATGAAGTCGGCGCGATATTTCTGCAGCTTGCCCTCGATCTCGCTTTTCATGGTTGGTGCGAGATCGGAAGCCTGCATGACCTTCGCAAACTCGTTCGCGCTCTTCTCGAACTGGTCGAGATAGGTACGGTCGCGACGCAACATAAAATCCTTCTCATGGCGGCGCATCATCAGCATGCCGGCGACCAGCTTCGAATTATCAATCTGCGTCAGTCTCGCTTCAATGTCGTGCACTGAGGCGCGCAGGGATCCGCTCAAGCCCAGCTTTTCGTTCAGCCCGATCTTGACCTCATTCTGCTCCAGCGCGGAAAATTGCTTGCGATAGTCGCCGAAGCCTTCCGCAAGAGCACCAATTTTGTCGGAGAGGGACGTAAACCCAGCTTCCTTGATGGATGCGCCGAGCCGATCGATGTCGCTATTGATGTTCGCGGTCAACGATGCGTGACGCTTGGATGATTCCTCGTCGCGCCGCAGCAGGAAGTCCTTCTCGGCCCGGCGAGCGTCTAGCAGATCGCGTCCGAGTTTGTCGTTCGATACGGAGACCTTTCGAGCCTCTTCCGCTAACGTTCGCGATGCTTCCTGCGATGCGTTTCCGCCCAGGTAGATGCCACCGAACACGACGAGGCCGAGGATGCCTACGATTCCGATGAGCAAAATCTTGTGGCTCAGTCGCAGCGAGAAGGTCTTCATGGCGCATCCTGTAGTAGTAAAGAAAATAGTTAAGTATTTGGTTCTGCATTTAAAAATAGACCGCTGGCGGAAACGGAACGTAAATGTCGCCCCAAAAAGCGCCATTGCCGTAGTTTTCCGGATCCAGCGATGACCGAAGGGACGTTCAATATCCGTCGGGACATGCTCGAAGAGGATGCTTTTGAGTGATGCCAGTCAACGCGGCGCCGCACGAGCGACAGCGCCAGTGCAGGAAGCGCTCCAAGCCGTTGAGCGGACGAGCAATGTGCGCACCGTACGGTCGGAGATGGTCTAAACGCAGACGTCACCACGCGGACGCAACGGCAATGATGCCAGTCTGGATGCTCGCGGACGAAGAGCCCGCCGCGGCGGGCTCTCGGCCGGTAGAGGGATCAACCATCGTCATCAATCGCAGCCGCTACGGCGGCCTGGACCTCAATGCTGGTCGGTAGGCCATTGAATATGAGCCTACCTGCCTCGGTTGGCGTGGGCGCATCGAGCCACAAGTGCGGAACCGGCGTCGCATTCCCAAGGGCAATGGCCCTCGTCGACAAAACGACTTTCGCGGCCGAGATCTCCGGCGCTTCATAAGTGAGAGCGCGCGCTCCCATGTACACGGCGGATGCCAGCGCGAAGAACTGCACAATGCTGAGAAGCCTCAACCGGCTCTTCTCTTCGGCATATCGCCGTAGTGCGGTGGCGCAAATCCGACTGTCTGTCGGCCCCAATAACGTCTCTTCAGAACTACTAAGCGCAATGGCCAAGGCCAGTGCGTCGCCCTTGCTGGTCACTTTACGTCGTCTCCTCCAGCCGACGATGTGCCGGCTAATCTTCCGATTGCAACACTGCAACGAGTGGTTGCGTTATCGCACTACTTAAGGTCTAGTTCTGCAGGTTGTTGTTAGTCAATTCGAGCCTGCCGGAATCAGTCCGGAAGGTTATGAAACGGTGTCGTTACGCAGATGGTTGCGATGCTGTTCGTAGAGCGACCAGCCGTACATGTCGTGATCCCGTGTAGACGCCCACCGCGGCGGGTCAATCGTGACGGTGACGTTGAAGCGCGTGCAAGACCTTACGGCCATAGGCGGTGCAGACCGGCTGCCCGTAAACGCCGCGCTGATACAGGCTGATGCCGGCGCACCCATCGCCGCCGCGCCTGAGAGCAATCTTCAGATAGAGAAGCCCGGCGCGCAGGCCGGTGCTGCAATCGTACAGATTCCCCGTGACGCCAACGGACCGCGCGGTGGCCGGCTTGACCTGCATGATTCCGCGCTCACCGGCGCGTCCAGTGAGGCCGCAGCTGTAATTGCTTTCCACGCGGACGACGGCATGCACCAGGCTGCGCGAGAGCCCGTGCTGATCTGCGGCTGAATTGACCAACTCGTCCAGCCCGGACGCGGCGAGTGCAGGCATCGCGGTGGCGATCACGCTCGCGGCAGCGAGCGCGCTGATAAGGCGCTTCATTTCCAGTTCTCCTAAGCCGCGATCTCTTCGCAAGCGAAGCGGCGGGCTTCGTCGCGGCGACGCTGGTTTTCCCTATGCGTCACCATCTCCAGATGATCCGGGTTCACGCAGCGGCGCGTCCGGCAGCGATGATCGAGCTGCTTTCGGGGAGGGATAGGGCCATGCTCGAGCACGTACTTCACGATATGAACGGCCACGGTGCCGCCATCGAGACACATCCTCGGATAGTCCTTTCCACGCCCGCTGCTTCCCGAAGTTGGTCCGGTCCACAAGTGGCACGGCGTATCGAGAGGCCCGTCGACGATCTCGATCCGAGACATCACCTTGTCTCGGATGCGGTCGCGGCGCGGGCTCATTTGGACAGCCCCAAATGCACCTCCTGCCGCGCCTGCCGCTGCTTGAAGATCTGAATGTGGTAGGCGCGATTGCTCGGCGTGTTGGCGGTCGCGTGGTTGATGCGCGAGAGCGCATTGCGGGGCAGGCCGTCTTCAGTCCACGTATGGAGCAGTTCGGTGAATAGTTGGCCGTTGGCTGCGACCCGCGGAATGATCTTCACTTCGACGCTGGTGAGCACGCGCATGATCAGGCAGCGTCCTTGTCGGTGATGACGCCCATGGCGGCCAGCTTCTCGTCTACGATCGCGATCTGCTGCTCGAAGATCAGTATCAACTCGGGCCGAAGTTTCGCGCAGATGTCGGGGCGAATGTCGGTGCCGCCGACCTTGATGGGGTGGCCAGAGCCAGCTTTCGTCATCAGCGAGCGAACATAGTCGCGCTCCTTGATCAGCTCAGCGACGGCAGTGAAGTCGTCCAGCTTCATCGGTGCTCCCCTCAACCGAACAGGGCGTTCTGATCGGCGTGAACCGCTGGGGCGCGCTTGATGCGGCCGATCTCTTGCGGGACCTTGGTCTTGGTCGGCTGCACCTTCGGCCCGGCGGCGGGAAGCGGAACCTCGGTCAGACAGTCGCGGTGGCGCAGAAGGTGCGTCGTCGCGCCGGACGAGTCCTTGCGGCGGTTCTCGGTCTTGATGAGCACGCCGAGATTGACCAGCTCCGTGCAGCGGGGGCGGATCGCGAAGGGGCTCTGACCCAGGAGCGCGGCGATCTCGTCGCTGGTCAGGCGGTAGCCCTTCAGCATCAGATCCTCGACCTTCGCGCGGAGCGTTCCAGCGCGCGGCGCGGCGAGCTTGGCGGCGTCGTCGGACGCCCCTGCGGTCTTCGATCCCGGCGTAGTCGGATAGGCCATAGGCAAAGTTCTCCCGTTCGCGCACAAGGCGCGTTCTTTCAGACCGGCGATGGTTTGGTGGTGTCCCTACCTACCGCCGATTGGGCGGCTCACGGTCCCAGAGATATATCCGTCTTGTCCGTCGCGCAATGGCTTTTTGAGGGATGTGATGCCGGGCAAGCCGGATCAAAGCTGTTGGGTGACCTCGATCCCGCCCGTTGTATGAATTGGCTTTATTCACAATTGTAGGAATAGGTTTCGCGGAAAACCTCGGGGGTTTCTTCGGAAACCTCCCGCTATAGGAGTCGCAAAAATGGGGTTTTCGGGGTTTCGGGTTTATGATGTAAAGCTCTTGTATTCTTATTATTATAGAGATCCGTAGAATACCCAAGAAGGGTGGAGCTATAAGATAGAAACCCGAAACCCCGGAAACCCCTCGGTAACGGATTCAGCGACGGATGAAATTGAAAGAAGAGGCGGCGCTGTGGGTGGCCATGGCGGGCGGGGTGGTGTTGCCAGGGGAGGGGATGACCCTGAGCGCCTTCGGCGCGGCCCTGTGTGTCTCGCCAGATCGGGCCGAACGCGCGGCTCGATATCTCCACCGCAAGCGCCTTGTGTCAGTCTCGGAGCAGGCAGGCCATATCCGCATCCTCCCGGCAGGAACCGATCGGCGCCGTGGCCGTCCGAACCGCTCGGTGCCGCAACAGTCGAAGCTCGCCCCCCGGCTTGTCGCTTTGCTCGGGCGCGCCCATCCGATCTTCCTGTCGGTGAAGGAGATGCGCCGGGGCATGCCGACCGATTGGCGGGATCGTCCCGAGCTGCGTGCCGAGCTGGCGGAAAGAATCGCGGTCGAGAGCGATCGGATCATGAAGCTCTGCCGCAGGTTCCTGGCCTCGAACGGAACGCACCTCGCGGGGCTCCGTGAGGCCCTGTGGCTCGATCAGCCGGACACCATGCCCCTGATCGCCGAGAGGCACCCAGCGCTCGCCCTGGGCGTTCCTGGGACCGCTTCGTCGCCAACGGTGGACCGCCAGGCCAAACGGGTCTCGAAGGGCCTGAGCGCCCAGGATCGCGTCCTGGCCTATGTCCGCCAAGCGGGGAGGAGCGGGATCACGGTGGCCGATGTCAGCTACAACTTTGGCGGGAGGGTGAAGCGGGTGGCGCTCGACGACATCGTGGCGACCCTAGAGAGCGTCGGGCAGATCAAGGTCGTCGAGTGCCGCACCGCTTCACGCGGTCGCATGGGCGTCCGCCTGTTCGATCCTGTGCATGGTGAGCCGACCGTCCTGCCGGACGGGCAGCTGGTCTTGGTCGAGTGATCGCGATTGGGGGTGTTGCTGCGTGGCAAGCAGTCGCTCCGGCCATCTGGGGTCCAGCAATTTCAGTGCGCCGACCTATTCGCAACGGCGGACCTTCACGTTATCCAAGCCAACGGCAAAGCCCAATGATCGCCAGCTCTCGCTATTCCTCCGGCAATATCTCGGGATATCCCACCAACTCGTCCTCGCGCCAATAGCCCGCCTTGTATTCGCGTAGCCCTGGAAGCCAAATCACTTGCCGATTTCCATGAGGAGGACCATCAACGCGTGCTTCCAAAAGAGTGGTGCGTCGAGACTTTCGCATTGAGGCCGCTATCACTTCGCTCGGAGAAAGGTCGCGCGAGGCCAATCTCTGTAAAATGGTGACGACCTCCTGAGTGCTGAGGTGGCCCGGTATCCGCTTCCGAAAGACCGTCTCAAGACCCTTTGTGATTTCGACGACCCAGTATCGTTTGGTATGGGTGATCATCGCTGCCAAATCTCGAAAAGCGAAGCTAAGGGGTGCCGTTCGCAGATTGGAACGCATTTAGCCATTCTAGCAAAATATTGCTGGTCGCTGTGATGCTCTTGCTCCCAGTGAACTGTGCGGTGTTGGACAGTTCCAGAACCTGATTGCGCCAGCGCACCCATCCTACCGCGCCAGTGAGGGGAATTAAGATTTGGCCCTGGCTTGTCTGTGCGGAAGCAGATACGATCACCGCGGTGGCGAAGATATCTTCAGTTTCGAGGATCGAACCGAGTATTGTAGATCCGGTCAGTTTGACAGACTGTCCCTGACGCTCTTGTGTCGCGGTCTCATACGACTGAATGATCCGGCGTGTAGTAGGGGAAGCTAAGTCGAGCTTGTACGAATTTTCCTGTTTTGCATTCGCTATCATTCGACGGAAGAACGCCTTAGCCTCGTCCTGCGATGCGAACTCATCGTTTATGTAGGCGCGACAGAAAATCGTCATGTGCTGGGGGGCGCCACGCATGATGTCGGCTAGCTCGTCCGGCAGCAAATAGACGCCGATTAGGCGCGTACGGGCTGGGTGTCCCAACAGGGCCTGGTCCCTCAGGGACGGCACCAAGCTCGAGGATTCAATGAAGCCCGTTGGGGAGGGAATGAGTGGCAAGCTGTCGGAGATGGCCGGAGCAGCAAAATTTATAAGTAGAGCTGCTCCCAAAAACACCGACTGAATGAGCCCATTCCAATGCATGACTTACCTCTTCTGCACTAGTTGGGGCATACCTCCCAACTCGCAAGGCAACTTATACCAGTTTTCACGGAGACGGTCGGCATTTTCGGACTTGGGCGAACGGGACGTTTTCGGCAGGCGTGGCTGTGTCGGCCCGCGATCTCGACGGCAAGCCTACATCCGGGACCTCCCTAATTTGCTACTGCCCGGCGCGAATATTCAAATCTGCCCTGACGGCATCTGGTTTCATCGGTAAAAGGGGGCAAGAACGCTTACCCGATCGGTCTCTCGCGCCTCCGTGATCCGCTTTACCCTGCGGTGATGGAAACCCGCGTCGTCAACACCATCCCCGAGTGGCGCTATCAGGCCGCCGTCATTGCTCGCCTTCACGACATGGAGGATCGTGGTCTGCCCTTCACATGCGCCGGTGACATGAACCGCGCCAAGCGCAGCCGTCGTGAGCGCATGGAGGCCAAGGTAACGGGGATGACCGCCGGTGAGGCCGACGTGCGGGTCTACATGATCGGCGGCCGCCTGCTCTCGATCGAGCTGAAGACACCCCAGGGATCGCGCTCGAAGGCGCAGAAGGATCGGCACAAGAAGCTGATCGCGCTCGGCTTCACCATCGTCACGCTGAAGGCCGACAGCCCCGAAGAGATGGCCGACATGGTCGAGCAGATCCTGCGGGAATATCTCTGATGCAGCTCACGCTGAAGCTCGACGACGCGGAGTGGCGCAAGCGTATCGAGCAGTTGCGCGCGAGCAGCGTCAACACGGCAACGGCGAAGGCGCTCACGTTCACCGCGAAGGATGCCCAGGCCGCCTTGAAGGCCGAAGTGCCCGGCCTGTTCGTGCTTCGGCGTAACTGGATTCTCACCGGCATCCGCATTCGGCCTGCCAACGGCAACACGCTCACCGCTGTCGTCGGCTCGATCGACAAGTACATGGAACGCCATGTCGTCGGCGCTGGCGCGGACAAGCATCCCGACAACAAGCTGTCGGTTCGCAGCAGGCGAGACCCATCAACCGGACGACTCGCCACCGGCGGCATCCTAATCAAGCCCTACGGCTCGATCGCAATCGCTCCGATCCATACGGTGGTGCGTCGCCAGTTGAAGCGTATGGACGGGCAGAAGAAGAAAACGTTCCAGATCAAGGGCAAGGATGGGAAGGTGTTCATCGTTCGCCGCCAAGGCAAAGCGAAGAAGCCGCTCCAGACCCTGGCCGTGCTCCAGAACGAAGCGAACATCGCGAAGGTGTGGGACTTCAAGGGCACCGTGTCCGGCGTCGTCAAGGCGCGCTTCCCCCGTCACTTCTTCCGTGCGATCCTCGGTGCATCGAAGCGGTAGGGCATTGCGGTTCGCATGCGGCTGTAGCCGACCTCGACCCCCGATAGGCGTCCATCGCAAAAAGGGAATTTACCGACATTGAATTGTGCCGTAAATTTGATCTGATCCTTCGGTGGGGGCTGAGGTTGAAACACAAGCGAACCAAGATCGCGGCTGTATTTGGCGTATATGTCATATTGATTGCTGCGCTGATCATCGTGGCGGTCCCGTCACCATGGACAGACCTGATACATTTTAGTGTAGTGGGGGACCTTTCACGATTTTTAATAGTCATGGCGATTACTATTAGTCTTTGCCTGACGTTAATACATGTGTTCGGTGTAACGTCTTCCGTCCTTTGGAAACGATCGGACTATGTCTATTTCGTATCCGCGATCATCGGTTCTGTTCTCGCTCTTTTCAAAGCGGTGGAACAACAAGTAGATCTGCTATCGGGGCAGCTATCGGTAGAGCACAAAGTCATTGCAGCGAGGGCAAGTTTGCTGGCCACGATGGTGGTTGAAAGATGCGGTCGCCAGGAGAGTGCTTCTCAGGACGATCCAACTTATCAGGCAGTTTGCGAGCTCGCCCATAATCAAAGGGTCTACAATCTAGAGTGGGATTATGCGGCCAAAAGAAAGGATTTTTTTCAACAAGCACTTCTATTGTGGAATAACGTAGTGCCCGCAATGAGCAAGGACGGAGGCGATCGGTTCTTCCTTCAATACATGTTTCTCAGCGAGGTAAATAAGTTTGACCAGTGGCTATCTGAGGAACAACATCTGGACGAGTTGGCGCATTCGGCCTTGCCTCCGCTTAAGACGCCTAAAGCAATATTTCCGATATTTCTTGGTATAGCTCTTGGGGTTCGTCTCTCAAGAACACATTATGACGTCCTCACCGAAAAGATGAAGGAGCGCGGCAAGGTCGCGCCGACCCCTGCTACGGCTGAAGTACCGCAAGAACCAAGTGTACCGCCCAGTTGATCCGCGTTAGGTCATTTCGAAATGGCCGCCATTGATCGTTAGGCAACGTCCAGCCGGAAAGCAAAGTTAGGTTCGCCTCGCAGGGGATAGCGCCTACGCGCGGAAAGAAAATTTTTCGCATGTGCTTCTCGCGGGAGATCGACTCTCCCGATTCCTCGATCCGGCAACTTCGATCGCTGGCACATGCCCAGCAACTTTATTAGTCCCTTTCCGGCCCGGAAAATCCTTCTCACACGCTGAGAGCGCGGTCGGACCACGGGTCTTTCGAACGCCCCGCGCCGCGCCAGCGCGGGCCGTCCAGCGCGGTCCCGACACACGGCCGCTACTACGCGACCCCACAACGGGACACGTGCCAGCGGCCTCCTAATGGATTCCTGCCCATGGTGGCAAATCGCGCGCGGGACCACGTCACAGCGCCCTAGCGGTTGCTGATTAGTCGCTATGGTGCGACGCCTTGTCACAGCCTTGTGAACACGCGCGCGCGTTCGATCGCGCCGCAAACAGCACGGCGGACCGTATCGCGCGCGAATATGGGCGCGCGTCATCGGATCACGACCTCCTATCGATCGCACCAAAGGCGCATAGCGAAACGGCCGCACAATCGAGGCGCGGCCGATCCGATATGTGTCAGGGTGTGGTGGGCGCCTTAGCTCTTGATGCCGAACAAACGGCAGATGCGGAAACGGCTTGCCTCTGTAACGTGGTCGGGAATGTGCAGCGCGCGAGACTCCCGCATCCCCTCGAAATACTCGCGCGCCCCGTCATTCCACTGATAGAAGGAAAGCCACCGAACGGAGTGCGCGGGGTAGGAGTCCGGCTCGCAAGGTCCCGACCATTCGGGACGCGCGTACCCCAAGCCAAGCCGGATTGCGTCGCGCAACGAAGCGGACTCGACTACAAAGCCGATTTCGTCCGCCTCACAAATGTCGTCCGCGTCATCGTGCGGCAGAAAGCGTTCAAAGGTAACGGAAAAGCCGGTCATGCCATGCACACCTTTCCGTCTTCTGTGTAGAACAAATCAACGGACGAGTAGCGCGCGGCGTCGCTCAACTTGTCGCCGATATCGCCGAGCCCACGGTCCCAAAACCCGCAACCGTGACCGTTGCGCGTGTACCAATAATCGTTACCCGCGCGGTCCGCGTCATAGCGGTCCGTTTCGTAAGCGGCCTCTAACAGCGCTTCATTGTCCCGCTGGAACGCCTCGCAATCGGCGATGATTTCGGCGAGCGCGTCCGCTGATAGATCATCGAATGCTGCATCCCCTGGAATGGTCCCATCGGCGCATCCGTCCTCTTGCGCCTTGCGGCACTTCGGAGTGTGCCATTCGAGCGAGTCATAGGCCGGGCTAGTTTCAGTGAAAAATATTGCTTCGATGTAGCCGCGCGTGAACGCATCGAGCTTCCCAAAGGCGCGGTAGTCGTTAACGTTCAAGACAAATTGGGGCATAGGTCCGCGCTCTCAATCAGTGATTCCAAAAAATGTACAGATCCCCACCATCGTGGCGGATGCCGCTGAAGTCGCCGCACATTTCAAATTCGCGCGCGATGCTGTCCCAATCGATATGAGCTTGCAGCCATTCCGGAATGGCGCTCATGTCCTGCGTTTCTTCCGTAAACTGCTCTGCGAAGTCGCGCCACGTATCGTATTTGCCCCGGTAGCGGTCCGATACGAAGTCGTCGGCATCGCTGGCGCCAGCGTCGCGCATTGCCTCGCGCAGCACGGCAAGCGGAATGTCGTGCTCTTCGGCAATCTCATTGACCGCGAACGCTTCGGCGATAGCGTTGAGCCCGGCATATTCGCCCAACTCGCCGAAACCCTCATGATCATGAATGGCCCATTCCTCCGCGCTCGGGACGGACTCGCCTGTTTCGGGATGCGTCACCATCACGTTAGGGAAAGGCGAGGCGCGAAGCATCGCGTTAACGTGCTCTTGCATCGAGTCGATATCGTCGGATGCGTCAATCCAGGCACCGTGCAAGCGGCCGTTGTTATAGGAGGCGAGGCACGCGGCATAAAATCGCATTGGTGGAGTCCTTAGTTCAAAAAATCGGGCGGGATTGAACGGGCGAAACCTCGCAAGAGACGACGCGGAACACCGCGATTCCCTTGCCGTGTAGTTCCTCGATTGTTGCGCGTGTCAGCTTGCAGGCGAGGCGCGCGCGGTCCGTTGCGCGCTCGCATGCCTTTTCCGCGTCGGCTGCAAAAAGTGTAATGTGCCAGTCTGTGCCCGTGGCAATGCGGCGGACCGTGACGTTAAAGCGAGTGCTAGGCATGGCTTAGGACTCCCATGCCGCATGCGAGCCGAACGCGTCGAAAATGTCCGCGCGTTTTTGCCGGGCTTGCCCGATGCCTTCGAGCAATTCAGCAACCGCACCGTGCAACGCCTTGCAAGTTGCAGGACCAAACGAGTGCGAACGCGGCTTTAGTTCTCTGATCAAAGCGAGGCATTGCTTACGCTCGCCGCTGATATAGTCCGCCAATTCGTCATAACGAGCGCGCGCGCTAGTGACGCGCTGATACTCCCGTTCCTTGCACGCGTAACGGTCCGCCAAATGGTCCGCCCAAATCGCGGCCGTGGTTTCGTCTTCTGTGGACTCAAACGGCACAATGGCCGGGCCAATGTTGTACGGGTCCGCGATGCCAGCCACAAACAGCGCGCGGCCGTTTCGCGAGGGCAGGCGGAACACAACGCCGCGCGCCTTTTCGCCTGCTCCGTCATCGTCAATAAACCATCCGGTATGACGGACGGAGCGCGGCGCGATGATGTCGGCATAGCCGACGAAACGGAGTCCGTATTGCTCGGGACTCTCAACCCATCGGCATATATTCCCGCCAACCTTGAACGGCGCGCCAATGGCCGCGGCGGGGATGAAAGAGGGATAGCCGACTCCCCATGCCTTGCCGCTGGCGACTTTGGCGCGCGCCCAATGCAGCGCGTAAGCGCATTCGCGGTGCGGGTAAGAGAGCCGCATTCTGCGATATTCGTTCAAGAGGCTTTCGTTGACTGCCATTGTCTTGCCTGTCCGTTCTCTGGCGGGGGTGTCCCGCGGCTGTCCGTCATAGGCCCTGCAATGTGGCGGACGGTCAAGCGATATCAACGGACATAACGGATGGGTCGGGCGAGGCACGACGCGTAGGACCGCGCTACAGCGCCCCTAATGAGCGTGGCGTACGGATAGTTTTGTTATTTCAATGGATTAATTGAATTGTGGCCTGGTTGAATGAACGGCCCGGGACCATGGCGCGCGAGGCACCGAAGCTTGGGCGCTAAACTCACCCAACAGATTGGGATGATTGCGAAAAGCGGTGCGGTGCTAAGCATGAGGCGCCCTCCGAATGCATCAACGCTGCAACCATAAATTGAAGCCGAAACGGTCGCCTTGATCGTCGGACAGCAGGAATATTCTCCAAAAGATGCCGTTGGGAGAAGAAAATCGTCAGTTGTGGCCGAGAATGGCGTTTTGGGTCCTCCCAGGACGCCCCAGGGGGCGGGTGACGCGCGACCGCGACACATTTCTAGGTGCCGATTTTCAAAAGGCGGTTGTTGTTCCTAGGACAGCTTTCTTCGGCGGTTCGACCCTCCGTGCGCGGTTCTAGCATTTTTGCGGATTTCTGGCGGATAAAAAGGCAAAAGGTCCGTTGTCTGTCCGCCGGGCGCCAACGGATATCAAAACAACCTCGAAAGAAACTACCCGGCGAGAGACCGTACTCCCCCAACGGGAGCACAGGATCTCATGATCATCGTCGGCATCAAGGGGTTGATCGGGTCCGGCAAGACCACGGCCGCTCTGTACCTCATCGAGCACCACGGCTTCGTACGCGGCCGGTTCGCTGGCGCGTTGAAGGACATGCTGCGCGCCTATCTGGCCTATCGCGGCTGCGACCCTAAGACTATTGGGCGCATGGTCGATGGCGACCTGAAGGAAACGCCGTCCCCGTGGCTGGGTGGGCGGACGCCACGGCATGCAATGGAATGGCTCGGAGGCTCGGGCCGCGATTACATGGGCGAAGACTTCTGGATCGGCACGGAGGCGGACCGGCTCCTGGCCGACAGGCCGACCCGCGTCGTCGTCGAGGATGTCCGGCAAGCCAACGAAGGCCTTTGGATCGAAGAGCAGGGCGGCTTGGTGGTCGAGGTGATCCGTCGCGGCCAGGTGCCCCAGGATCACCGCACAGAGCGCGCTCAGGCCGACGTAAGGGTAGGCCGGGTGGTCATGAACTATGACGGTGACGTCGCCTCGACCTATTGCCAGATCGATACCGTCGTCCGCGATCTGATCGCGGAATGCGCAGGACCCGGTTTGCCCCCGATGCAGACCCAGCCGGTGCGGTAACGCATGGGCAGCATCGTCAATCGCCAAGAGCTGGCGGACATCCTCGGCTATTCGCTTCCGACCATCTCCTCTTGGACTGAAGACGGCATGCCCGTGAAGTCCCAGGGCAGCCGTGGCAAGCAATTCGAGTATGACACGGCCGAATGCGTGAAGTGGCTGCTCGCTCGCGCGCGCGGCGAGGCCAAGGCGAGGACGGCCGCGACGCTGCAGGAGGCGGGTGAAGACATCACAATGGACAAGGCGCGGCTCCGCAACGAGATCGCCAAGGCAAAGCTCTCGGAGCTCGAGCTAGCCCAAGAGATGGGCCTAGTTCGGCCGATCGACATGATCGTGAAGGTGCTGAGCAACGAGATCGCGAACGCTCGCGCCCGGCTGCTCGGCATCCCGTCAAAGCTGCGGCCTGCGATCCAGCTCGAGGTCGGCTCGCCAGAAGGGACGAAGGCGCTCGTGAACGAGGTCGAGCGTCTGATCCTCGAAGCCCTCAACGAAATCAAATCCTACGCCGATGTGCCGGTTGAGGAAGAGCCGCAAGGCGAGCCCTCGGACGATACGGAAGTGAAGACCGATGGCGAGTGGTGAGTTCAAGCCCTCTTGGATGAAGTGGCCTCCGAATAGTTGCGAGGTCTGTACGGGCTGGGAGCAGCAAGACGATTGGGTCGGCGTCTGCCGCCGCGCATCGTCGATCCATTGCGGCGAGCGCACCGACGCGCGCCAGCGCTGCTTTGAATACAAGCGCAAGGCCGATGTCTGACGCAATCGCCGTTCTAGCGGAGTACGGAGCCGATGCCGCGTACGAAGCGCGGCTTCGCGCCCAGGTACGCCAGGTCATCGCGCAGAGCTTCAGCCCGCCGCCGGACCTGACTGTTTCCGAATGGGCGGACGAATACCGGGTGCTCTCACCGGAGGCGTCGTCGGAGCCCGGCAAGTGGTCAACGACCCGCGTCGAGCCTTCGCGCGGCATCATGGACGCGTTCGCCGATCCCGACATCGAGATCGTGACGTGCATGGTCGCCGCGCAGACGGTGAAGACGGAGGTCATCAACAACGTCGCGGGCTACCACGTCCATCTGGACCCTTGCCCGATGCTCATTCTGCAACCGACGTTGCAAATGGCCGAAGCGTATTCCAAGGATCGTCTCGCGCCAATGATCCGCGACACGCCCGAGCTCTCCGCGAAGCTCGGCAACGCTGCGCGCGATTCCGAAGACACGATCCTCCATAAGAAGTATGCTGGCGGTCATATCACGATGGCGGGCGCGAACTCGCCCGCGTCGCTTGCCTCGCGCCCGATCCGCATCCTGCTCTGCGACGAAGTCGATCGCTACGAGGCGAGCGCCGGTAAGGAAGGTGATCCGGTCTCGCTCGCGATCGAGCGCACGACGACGTTCTGGAACCGCAAGATCGCGCTGGTCTCGACGCCGACCATCAAGGGCGCGTCGCGCATCGAGGCATCTTACGAGGAGAGTGATCAGCGACGCTTCGTCGTGCCGTGTCCGAAGTGCGGCCACATGCAGCATCTGCAATGGAAGCAAGTCCGTTGGCCCGACGACAAGCCGATGGAGGCACGGTATCATTGCGAGTACATGGACTCCGCGACCGGTGAGCTGTGCGATCATGCCTGGAGCGAGGCCGAGCGGCTTAGGGCGATCTCGCGCGGCGTATGGATTGCGACGTGTCCGGAAATAAAGGGGCACGCGGGCTTCCACCTTAACCGCATTGCCTCGCCTTGGCGCGCCCTGGGCGAGATGGCACGTGACTTCGTTCTCGTGCGAAAGCATCCTGAGCGGCTGAAGACCTGGGTCAACACCCGGCTTGCCGAGACTTGGGAGGAGCGTGGCGAGCGGGCGAACCCGGACAGTCTCTATGGCCGCCGAGAAGAGTATGACGCGGCTGTCGTGCTCCCGTTTGGTGTTGGCACCATTACCGCATCTGTCGATATTCAAGACGATCGCGCGGAGATCGAGTGGTGCGGGTGGGGAGCCGACGACGAGTCATGGTCGCTCGATTACAAGGTACACTACGGCGTGCCGAATACACCAGGATTTTGGGAGGTAATTGATGCCGCTCTGCTGCGGACCTTCCTTCACCCGGCGGGCGTCGAAATGCGGGTCGAGGCGTCGTGCATCGACTCGGGCGGACACTTCACGCAGCATGTCTACGACTTCGTCCGGACGCGAATGGCTCGGCGCGTGTATGCCATCAAGGGCATCGGCGGTCCTGGCCGTCCGATCTGGCCGGTCAAGGGCACGGTGAACAAGGCAAAGAACGTGACGGTCTTCGTCCTTGGCGTCGATCAGGCGAAAGACATGCACTATAAGCGCCTCGACATTAAGGAGCCTGGGCCTGGCTACTGCCACTTCCCGCTGGCCGAGCATTTTGACAACAAGTATTTTGACGGTTTGACGGCCGAGAAAGCAATCCTGAAGACCGACAAGAAGGGCTTCACTGTCAAGGAGTGGCATAAAGTCCAACAGCGCAACGAACCGCTCGACCTTCGCGTCTACAACATCGCAGCGCGGCTATCGCTCGGGATCAACATGGAGCGTCGCATGATGGCGCTCCGCGCTGCGGCGGCCCATGTCCTGAATGCTGCCCCCGTGCAGCCAAAGGGAGTCCGGGGGGAAGAGCCGTGCCAGACTAGGGAAGAAGTTCCAGTGCGCAGCAATGCACCCAGGCGGCGCATCCGCAGCCGTGGTGTGCAGTCATGAGGGGCGACATGACCGGCGATGATATTCGAAAGGCTCGCGTCGAGCTGGGCCGCATGTGGAAGGCGCGCGGCGGCCCGCTCACCGCGCACGAGCTTGTGCGCGCCCTCGGTCTATCGGAGCGGCACGGAACCGACCACGTCTACAACATGGAGAAGGGCAAGACGGCTGTCTCCGGCACGATCGAGATACTGTTGCGTGTGTATCCGGCCGGTGCCGTGCCTTCCGACGATGTTGAGATGTTCGATCCCAAACGAGCGCGTGCGCGTTAGACAACGTACATTGCGCCTGCATTCATTCACCTTTGGTGGTCGGCCGACTTTCGTAGTCTCGGACCGTTTCTTGCAGCGATTTCACCCGCGCACTCAGCCGCCTCTTAGGCTCCATTCTGATTGCGTGAGCCTTCCTTAGAAAATCAAAGGTCGGTGCAACTGCGTCCTTGAGCCTGCGCACAAATCCTACAGTCTCTACAAAGCTCATCCGCTTTTTCTTTTTCCATTTTTTCCTTGAATCCGCTTGATACGGCTCCAGACCAGGTAGTAGCTCATCTACCGGAAATTCCGCGATGTCCGGTGGGAAATCGTATATGTCCTTGCCCGAGCTAAGCCCGTGGTGTGCAAGCCGGACTCTTACATCATTGAGGCCAAACAAAAGCTTGCTTAGCTTGTCCCATTCTTGTTCGAGACTCGCGAATCGATCATCCACGCGAATGATCTCGCCGATAACATCCAGCATTCTCGCAAATGGAAAATTGTAAAAGATCACACCTCCAACGTCCGATTTTACGTCAATAATCGAAGAGGCGATCTCTACAACAAATCCTTCCAGTGATGACCATGTTGTGATTGAGACCCCAATCGCAGCATGCAGAGTTCGAATATCGTCCTCCGTCGTCCCAGCGATGTCGGCCCTTAACTGCTCCATGTCGCGAATGACCGCTAGATCCTCGTCATCAAAAGGGCCACCCTTTTCGATCAGACTGCGAATGGTCTCTGGCGCGTCTTCGTTAGACATTTTGGCCCCCGTCTTATAATATCGGTACTTTACAAGACCGCCGCGTGCGGTGGAAGCCCGTGCGAAAGCGCGCGCTAGCGGATACCGGAACGATCTCTTTCGTTGGAGCCATGTCCCGTAGCTTCGGGGCATGGCAAAGAGCGTCGAAGAGCAACTTGAAGAGACCCTAAACTCGATCAGCGCGATCGAGCAGAAGGGGCAGCGCTACACGATCAAGGATCGTGAGCTGTGGCGCGCCGACCTGCGCCAGCTAGACCAGCGCGCCCAGCGCTTGGAGAAGCAGGCCGCTCGTGCCAAGGCAGGCGGCATCAAGAGTCAGCGGGTGATCCCGCTGTGATGAAGCTCCCCACGCCATCATTTTCGGACCGCCTCCTGGCGAGCGTCGCACCGGCCTACGCCACGCGGCGCTATCAAACCCGGATCGCTTTGAACCTAGCAGGCCAGTATGCCGGTGCCAGAGGCAACCGGGCGGCCCTGAAGGCGTGGCGTCCGCATGCCGGTTCGGCGGATGGAGATTCGATCGGCGATCTCCCGGCGCTGCGTAGCCGTTCGCGCGACCTCAACCGGAACAACCCCATCGCCACCGGCGCGCGATCAACCTCGCGGGCGAACATCATCGGCTCTGGTCTTCGCGCCCGGTCGAAGATCAACCACGATCTGCTCGGCATGTCCCAAGAGGCGGCCGACAAGTGGGAGCGCTACACCGAGACGCTGTTCGATTTGTGGGCTAACTCGAAGCTCTGCGACATCTCGCTCGCGCAGAACTTCTACGAGCTTCAGGCGCTCGTGTTCAACACCGTGTTCGAGTCGGGCGACACATTCGTCCTGCGGCGTACCCCGAAGCGCCCGAACGCGATTGTCCCTCTCGCCCTCAACGTGGTTGAGGCCGACCGTGTCGCGACACCCACCGATAAGCAGGGCGATTTCTACGTTCGCGATGGCGTCAAGATCGACGACGACGGCGCGCCCGTTGCCTATTTTGTGCTCGACGACCATCCCGGCGACAATCCCAGCTACACCATCACAAACTATCGCGAAATTCCCGCGTTCGGCGCCAAGTCTGGCGAGCAGATGGTGTTGCACATCTTCGAGCGGCTGCGGCCCGGCCTTCACCGCGGAATCCCGCAACTCGCGCCCGTCATCGAGCTTCTGAAGCAGCTCGACCGCTTCACCGATGCTGAGTTGATGAAGGCGGTGGTGTCGTCGTTCTTCACGGTCTTCTTGAAGACCGATGGGGACGACGGCCTGGCACCCGCCATCGCGCCTGGAAAACATCCGACCAGCGCGGACTTCTTCGGTCCCGGCGAGGTCACGATGGGGCCGGGGACCGTCGTTGACATCGGGACCAACGAGAGCATCGAGACGGCACAACCCGCCAACACGGCCAACTTCGATCCGTTCTTCACGTCCGTTGTGCGGCAGATCGGCGTCGCGCTGTCGATCCCGTTCGAAATGCTCATGCTGCACTTCACGGCGAGCTACAGCGCCTCGCGCGCGGCCCTGGAGATGGCGGCCATGTTCTTCCGGGACCGCCGGACGTGGCTTGTCCGCAACTTCTGCGCCCCCGTCTACGAGTGGTTCATGACGGACGCGATCAACGCCGGTCTCATCACCGCGCCCGGCTTCTTCGAGGACCCGGTCAAGCGCGCAGCGTGGCTTGGTGCTCAGTGGATCGGGCCTGCCCGGATCATCCTCGATCCGCTCAAGGAATGGAAGGCCGAGACCGAGGCGGTGAACCTGGGCGCTCGGACCGTCGAGGCCGTGATCATCGAGCGTGGTGGCGAGGACTTCGAGCAGACGACTGCCCAGCGCGCCAAAGAACACAAGGCGCGCGCTGCCGCGAAGCTCGAACCCGAGATCCTCGCGCCGTCCGGCATGGGCTCTCAGGTCAAGGAAGACGTGAGCGCCGAGCCTGCGAAGCCGAAGAAGGCCGAGAAGAAATGAGCGTCCACGTCCGCAATCCGCTGATCTTCGATGCTGCGTTGACCGCCAATTGGGCGATCGACGAGAGCGCGCTGCGCCAGATCATGGAGATCGCCGCGCGCGAAGATCGCCTCGATGCACAGATGCTCGAGGCGTACCGCGCCCAGGAGCTGGCGCGGGCCGAGCGTGCAACAGTCCGCGACGGCGTCGCGATCATCGACGTGACCGGCCCGCTGTTCAAGCGCGCCAACCTCATGACGGCGTTCTGCGGAGCGACGGCATACGAGACCGTTCGGCGCGACTTGCAGACCGCGATGGACAACGCCTCGGTCCGCGCGATCCTGCTCAACATCCATTCGCCCGGCGGCGAGGCGGCAGGCGTTGCGGAGCTTGCCAGCGCGATCCACGACACCAGGGGTCGCAAGCCCATCGTGGCCTACGCAGGCGATCAGGCGGCTTCCGCTGCGCTTTGGACGGCCGTTGCCGCTGACGAGTTCTTTGTCGGACCGACCGCCAGCGTCGGCTCGCTCGGTGTCGTGGCCGGCTATCGGGACACGTCCGGCCAGGATGCGGCGCGCGGCGTCAAGACCTACGAGTTCGTGTCGTCGCAGTCACCGTACAAGCGCGTCGATCTTAACACCAAGGAAGGCCGCGACCGCGTCCAGGCGCGCGTCGATTCCATGGCTGCGGTGTTTGTCGAAACCGTCGCGAAGTATCGCGGCAAGAGCGTCGATCACGTCCTCGAACACTTCGGACAGGGTGATGTCTTGATCGGGCAGGCGGCGGTTGCTGCCGGGATGGCCGATGGCATCGCCACGTTCGAACAGGTTCTCGCGAGCCTTTGTCGCGGCGATAGCCCGAAGGCGACCTTCGGAGTCAACCCGGCCGCCACTGGCCAAATGGAGAGTGAGACTATGGACAAGACCCCAGAGCAGTTGGCGGCTGAAGCTGAAGCCGCTGCCGCCGCTGCGTCGGCTGCAACCGCGCAGACCGCCGCGACCTCGACGACGACCGTCGAGACCGTGGACGCAGCTGCCGAAGCGCGCACTGCCGAACGCAAGCGTGTGACCGACATCATGTCGCTCACGCTGCCGGGCTACGAGGCCGAAGCACAGAAGGCGATCGAAACGGGCTCTTCGGCTCACGGGTTTTCGGCAATCATCGTGGCTGCTGAAAAGGCCAAGCGCACCACGCACGCTGCTGACATCAAGGAAGACACCAACGCGAACGCGCATGTGTCCCCCGCTGGCGCCAGCGAGTCCGCGACGGGCGACGATGCCGCCGTCAACGCAATTCTCGCGTCCTTCAGGGCCGCAATCGCAAACTAAGGAACCGCACGTGGCGAAGTATCGGGACGAAGGCACGTTCATTCAGAAGACCTGGGCGCTCGGTCATATGCGCGCCCGCAAGGTCACCATCAAGGCCGGTGCGGGCAGGCTTGGCGAGGCCACGGTGCTCGGCAAGATCGATGCGGACAGCAAGTACATCAAGTCGCTGAAGGCCGCGATCGATGGTTCGCAGACGCCGGACGCTATCCTCGCGACCGAAGTCGATGCGACCAGCGAGGACGTGGAGGCGATCGTGTTCATCGCTGGCGAGTTCGATCAGGAAGCGCTGATCCTCGGCACCGGCCACACCCTCGGATCGGTGGATGCGGTCTTCCGCACGAAGTCGATCTGGCTCGTAAGGCCGATGGGCTAACCGAGCCAACCACGCACGAAAGCAACCGGAAGCCCCACTATGGACCTCTTTTCGACCACTGCCCTGAACCGCGTTGTGGAGGAGCTGCCGCTTTCGGCATTCTTCTTCCTCAACACCTTCTTCACCACCGTCGAGACCTCCGACACCGAAGACGTCAAGTTCGATAAGGTGAAGGGTCGGCGTCTGATCACGCCGCTCGTCTCCCCGATCGTGGCTGGCAAGGTGATCCGCGAGCAGGGCTACAAGACTGCCTCGATCGCGCCGGCCTACGTCAAGGACAAGCGCGTGTTCGACCCGAACAAGCAGTTCAAGCGCCGCGCCGGCGAGAAGATCGGCGGGAGCCTGACGCCCGAGCAGCGCCTGCAAGCCTCGATCGCGTTCTCGCTGTCGGAACAGCTGGACATGTGGACCCGCCGCCAGGAAGTCATGGCGGCCGAAGTGCTGCGTACCGGCAAGCTGGTCCTCGAAGGCGACGACTATCCGCGCGAGGAGGTGGACTTCGGCCGCGCCGCAGAGCTTTCAATCGTCCTGACCGGAACCGACAAGTGGTCCAACGCCGCCGTGAACCCGCTCGATGACATTGAGCAGTGGGGGCAGGACATCTTCATCGAGTCCGGTCTGACCTGCCGCGACGTGATCATGGCCGCCGACGTGTGGAAGGTCATCCGGGCGAAGATGGCGACGCCGGACACCGACGCTGTCGGCAAGTCGATGCGTCTTCAGATCGACAACACCAAGGAAACCATTTCGGCCGCACGTGCTGAGCTGGGTCCGATCCTGATCATGCCGGGCATCCGCCTGGTCGGCGTGTTCGGCGACTACCGCCTTTGGGTTCACTCCGACAAGTACATCGACGCGCTCGATGGCGTCGAGAAGGATGTGCTCCCGGCCGGTGAGATCGTGATGGCCTCGCGTGAGATTGAGGGCGTCCGCCACTACGGCGCGATCCGCGATCTGAAGGCGGGCATGCAGCCGCGTGCGTTCTTCGTCAAGTCCTGGGAGGAGGAGGACCCGAGCGTCCGCTACATCCTGGGTCAGTCGGCACCGCTGATCGCGCCCTACCGCGTCAACGGCACACTTGGCGCCAAGGTGCTGTAAGCCATGCCGTTCTACGAGGGGCTGGTGACAATCAAAAGCGGGGGGATTTACCATCCCCCAGGCACGATCCACGACTTCAGCGAGCTCGACGCGAAGGCCCTCGGGCCGTCGCGTGTCCGGCTTGCGGAGGATCAGACCGCCGTGGCCCCGGCGATTGCCACTGTCGCTGCTGGGGATCTGTCCGGCCTCGAAAACGCCGGGAAAGTCCCTCCTGGCGACGCGCCGTCCGCTGTATATGCCCCTCCCGCTCGACAGCCGGACGGCGCGAGCAATCGCGTGGCTGAAATCATGCATGCGATCGATCTGCTCGACGAGAAGAAGGACTTTTGGAAGTCCGGCGCGCGCGCGGGCAAGCCGAAGCAGAAGTCGATCGAGGAGATTGTCGGGTTCGCCATCTCGGACGACGACATCGACGCCGCGCTGGCGTTGCGCGACGCCGGCGTCTGATGCCCGTCGAGAGCGATGAGGATCTGCTCATCTTCCTCGACTCCGACGAGTTCGGAGCCGAAGCCGAGTATCGGGCGCGCGGCTCAGACGAGGCGTGCCCGGTGCCCGGCATATTCGACGATGAAGGCAGCAACTGGAATCCGAACCGCTGGAGCGGCACGGAGTTTCAGGCGCAGATGGGCGCCAGCGTCACGTCAACCGGGCCGACCTTTCTCTGCCGGACGATGGACCTTCAGCGGGGCGGCCGGAAGGGCGAGACCCTGATCATCAAGGGGCAGGAGTACCGGATCGAGGATAAGCGGCCGGACGGCACCGGCATGACCCTGCTTTTGCTCATGGCAAACGACTGAGATGGCGCATCCCCGGAAGCTCATCCGCACCGCGTTCGTTGACCGGCTCAAGACCGCGCTCGACGACGGGAGCTTCCGCACGCGTGCTCAGGGTCGCGTCTACAAGAGCCGCCTTGCTCCGGTCACCGAGGAAGAGCTGAAGGAGGACGGGCCTGCCATCCTTGTCTACGCGCGGATGGAAGAGACCCGCAAGCCCCAGGACTACGGCGACGAGGGTGACGCCACGCACGTCGAGCGCAATCTCACGCTTGTCACCGAAGCGATGCTTCTCGCCGGTAGCGAGGTGGACGACGCGCTCGATGACATCGCCGAAGAGATGGAGGCGGCGATCGACGGCTTCATGATCCCCGGCCTCGAGTCGGCACAGATCAGGCTCATCGAGTCCGACATCGACGTGGTGACCGAGCAAGTCAAGCGCCCTGTCGGCGCGATCGGGCTCGTCTGGAACATCAAGTATCGGACCAACTGGCGCGCACGCTCCAGCGCGAACGATCAGGACGCGATGGACGCGTTCCTGCGCGGGGAGTGACATGGTCAAGTTTCTGCGCGATCCCGCATATACCGGCGGCGTCTCAGACCCGGAGGCAACCGACATCGACCGGCGTGCCCAGGACGTGGTGAAGTTCGGCCGTGTCAAGGAAGTCGATTACAAGCGCAGCCCGCCGTCCTACCGCGTCGAGATCGGTGATGAAAACGACGAAGACAACTACATCCTGACCGATTGGCTTCCCGCGACGGGTGGCCGCGCCAAGGGCGACCGTGAAACGCACTACCTCGAAAAGGGAGAGAAGGTTGCGCTCTTGGCCGAAGGCGGTGAGCTTGCGACCGCCTATGTCATGCCGGCAGGCCAGTACACTGAAGAGGACGATGAGAAGGAGACGACAGACAAGCCGGGTGTCTGGCGGAAGGTGTTCCAGAAGCCGAAGAGCGAGGACAGTCAGGGCGGCGAGGGTGAAGGAGGCGGCCAGGATGGTCTGGAGGGCGAGGAAGGCGAGATCCTTGGCGAGATCAGCTATGACCGCGAGACGGGCGATTGGCTGATCAAGGGCATCGAAGACAAGGGCTCGATCACGCTCGAAGGCGCGGGCTGCAAGATCGTGATGAAGGATGGCACGATCACGCTGAAAGCGAAGAACGTCGTGGTCGAGGCCGGCGACAAGTTCGAGTCGAACACGAAACAATCGCTGCACACTGCCAACGCGTTCAAGACCATCGGCAAGACTTACCTTGGTCTTGAGGACAAGAACGATACGCCGGAAGACAAGGTTGTCACCGAAGCCGGACCGACGAAGCAAACCTTCGCGAAGGTCGGCTAGTAGGCGATTGGAACGGACTGTCGAGCAGCGCGCCGCGGCGGCACGGTGCGCTTTATGGCGACGATCAATCTCAGAACTGGTGAGAAGTTGGAAGGCATCGATGATGTCTGGCAATCGATCGCGACCATACTCGGGACCACCATCGGCTCGCTTGTGATGGCCCGTGACTTTGGCTCGAAGATGCCGCGTCTTGTGGACCGCGCCGTGTCGCAGGTGACGGTGATCGAGTTCTATGCAGCCGTGCCTGAAGCGATAAATCGCATCAACTCCGAAGCGCTCATGGCTGAAGAGCCGCGCTTTCGCATCATCCAAATGACGCTCTCGGACATGACGGACGAAGGCAACGCGACGTTTGATATCGAGGGAATATATTACCCGCGCGGTCATATTGGCGACTACTCGGAAGCGCGTGACGCTCAGGGGCGCGTTGTGGTCTCGAACAACGTCCTCGTGGGGAGCTACGTGTAATGGACGCTCCGCTCCCGAACATCCCGTTGCCTGTCATTGTGCGCGAGCCCGCGTTCGAGACGCTGTTCAACAATCGCCTTGCGCAACTGCGTGGCCTGCTCGCCGATGCGGGCTTCGACTGGGACACGCACATGCTGCGGTCCGATCCGCTCAACCGCTTCTGCCGTCACGCAGCCTTTGGCGATCTGCTCATGGTCTCGGCCATGAACGACACCTTCCGCGCCACGCTAACCGACTTCGCCCAGGGCGCGGACCTCATCGCGTTGGCCTCCGATTGGGAATTGGAGCAGGCCGATGGCGAGGCGATCGATGACTTGCGCCGCCGCCTACGCGAGCGGAAGAAGGGGCAGGGTGGCTTCACCGAGAACTGGTACAAGCGCCATGCGTTCGCGGCTGCTCCGCTGCTCGTGGACGACGTGGGCGTGGAAGGCGACGCAAGGGGCGGCGTGATCGTCTCGATCCTCTCGAAGGATAACGGCGGCGTGGCGAGCGATGATCAGCTCGCGACCGTGAGCGCTGCGCTCAGTCAGCCGGGCGTCCGTGGTGACAACGACCATATCGCCGTCGTCCGCGCGGTGATCCGCACGGTCAACGTCGAGGCCGACATTTGGCTTCTGCCGGAGGCCACCAAGGACTCGACCATGGCCGCCTCACAAGCGGCGCTGGTCGCCGAGTTCGCGGCCGAGCGTCGCTTGGGTTGGGACTTCACCTCTGACTTCGCGATTGCCGCGCTGCGGACGATCGGCGTCAAGCGTGTGTCGCTGGTGTCTCCAGCGCCCAACAGTGTCGTGGTGACGGCGTCGAACGAGGCCGTCGCGCTCGGCACCATCAAGCTCAATTGCATGGGTCGGGCCTACTGATGACCGATCTTGTCGATCTGGCGCCGCGCAACTCGACGCCGCTCGATCTGGCGGCCATTCGGACGGCCGACGCGCGCTTGCGGTATGCGGCGATCGTTCAAGAGATCGCGGACATCCGCTATCGCGACGTGATCCCGGATGACGTGCTCCCGTGGCTGCTGCGCCATTGGGGGCTCGAAGACGCGGCTGCGTTCATGGACGACCACCAACGCCTTTACAAGGAGGGGAAGCATTGGCAGACCGTCCGGGGCCGACTGGAGGCGTTCCAGATCATCTTCGAGTGGCTTGGCCTCTACGCCGTGCATGAGCGCGGCACGCACGCCGACGTTCGCTTTGGGCTGTTCCAGATCGGGCTGGACGGCGAGCCCGAGCTGAAGACGCTCCTTAACCTGATCGGCCTTGCAGACCTCTCCAAGGGTGCTGCAAGCGTCCTGGGGCGCGTTTACGGCGGCTATGATATTCGCCCCATGCGCCTAGACATGATGCGCCTCGACGGTGCGCTGCTCGATGATTGGTCCGGCGTCTATCTGGAGGGCATCGAGCCGAAGCTTTCGTTCGGCCGCCAGCACGGCGAGGAGATCGAGTTCCGGCCTGGCATCTCGGGCAGCTCGGACGGCCTGGTCTCGGGGACCGCGCGCTTCGAAGAAGGCTTCGTTCTCGACCGTTCGCAGCTCGACGGCGCTGTCCTCGAATCGTCCGTTGTCTCGATCCAGGCGGCGCTGTCCGGCCAGACGATCAACCTCGCCAACACGGTCTTCATGCCTTGGCCAAGGACCCGCTGGGGCCAGGCTTGGAACTTTGAACCTTTCATCATTTACGGAGGCCCTGATGGCACTTCTGGTCAATAGCGGGCGCGCCGGTCTGGCCACCGCGCTCAAAGCGCGTCCCATGTTCTTCGCCTGGGGACGCGGGGCGTCGTGGTGGGGAGCGACGGACGTAAAGAACAAGACTTTCGCGGGCTCACCCGAGAAGTTCACGCTGGATCACGCGCCGGTCGCTTCACTTGTGGTGAACAACCAAGGGAACGCGCAGACCTACCAATCGCCCGCCGATTACCTGTTCGATCCAAATACCGGCGTCGTCACGCGCGTCAACGGCGGCGCGATCTCGGTGGGTGCGACCGTCCAGACGCAGGCCGTCTATGGCACGCCGCCTTTGAGCGCGGCCGATTCCGCATTGACCGGCGAGATCGGCCGCCGTGCCGCTTCGTCTGTCGAGTTCGTCGTGCCCGACGCGAATGGCAACCTTTACACGCCGGGTGGCGAGCGTTGGTCGGTCTCGATGACGGCGACGCGCTACCTGTATGTCGCGACTCAATTCGAGTTCCTCGAGGCCGCAACCGAGACCATTCGCGAAGTCGGCATCTTCGTGGACAGCGTCCGCGCCGCTGGCGTGCCTGAAGGGCAACTGTACTTGACTCCCGAACAGGTCGCCGAACCCGGATACTTGCTTCTGCTCGACCGCTTCGCCGGTATCCCTCGGTCTCCGAGTTCTCGGCAGGGCTTCTCTTACGTCTTGGTGATCTAGTGGCAGACGCTCGCGACCAACTCCCAGCCTATATCAACACGTTCAACCCGGCGAAGGGTTACCAGCGTCTCGCTGCGCACTATGACCGCTTCCTGACCAGCAACGAAATCAACGTGATTCAGGACATCGAGGCGAACCGCCTGAAGGGCGTCGCCGATGCGTTCTGGCGCGATGGTTCGCTCGTGTCTGGCGGCGCAATAGTCCTCGGGCCGATCACCAACGGCACCGTCGAGGCGCGCTTGGCGGCGGCCAAGGTCTACATTCGCGGCGCCGTCCACGATATCGAGGCCCGCAACATCGTCATCTCGGCCGTGGGCACCGTCGTCATCGGCATTCGCCTTCGCACGTTCACCGTGAGCTACGAGGAAGACCCGACGCTGAAGGGTATGGCCCCCGGCACGCGCGCCCAAGGCGAGCCCGGCGCTTCTGCGCTTGCGATGCTTGGCCGTTGGGGCTATGAGGGTGACGGGGAGGAGGGCGACTTCTTCCCGATCTATACGATCAAGGACGGCGTGATCGACACGCCGGCCGAACCCGGCATGGATGATGCTTGGGCCAACCTGCTCGCGCGCTATGATCGCGAGGCGCACGGCGGGTATGTCGTCGAGGGCTTCAACGTCAAGGCGCTCGGCATCGACGATACGGGCAAGCAAGCCTTCACCATCTCGGAAGGCACGATCAACGTCTACGGCTACAAGCGGACCAGGCCTGCATCGGCACGTCTGCGTGTGGCTGAAGAGCCCGAGATCATGTCGATCGATGACGAGCCGCACGCCGTCAATTCCGGGACGCAGACCATCAAGGTCCGGTTCGCGCCGATCGCCTCCGTGAAGGAAGTGACGATCATCGCCGAAAAGACCGTGACGCTCATGCACGGCACCTATACCGGCGTTTCCGATGCGCTCCCCGATCCGACCGTGCTCTCGATCCGGCAGGTGAAGCAGGGAACGACCGTCTACGCGGCGACCTCCGATTACAAGCTGACCGGCGCGGCGGTGGACTGGTCTCCGAGCGGTGCCGAGATCGCGCCGGGGTCGACATATCAAGTCACGTACCGCTTTCTGACGAACGCGGTCCCGACGAACGTTACGCGTGACAGCTTCGACATCACCGGCGCAGCTGACGATACCACCGCGTTTGTCAAGTACGATACCAAGCTGCCGCGCTATGACGCCATCGTGGTCGACCAAGCCGGTTCGATCTCCTACCTGAAGGGCATCAGCTCGCTCTACGCGGCGCAGCCCGCGACCGTAGCACCGACGCTGCACAAGCTCGCGGATGTATACAACAATTGGGGGCTGGTCCCTACCGTCAAACAGGTCGCGACCGTCCGTATGCCATTCGCCGATCTGCGCAGCCTTGAGACGATGGTCGGCGATCTCTACGCGCTCGTTGCCGAAGAGCGGCTTCAGCGTGACGTGGATCGCAAGGAAGTCTCGTCGAAGCGCGGCGTGTTCGTCGATCCGTTGCTCGACGACGATATGCGGGATCAGGGCCTGCCGCAGACCGGGGCGATTTTTGGCGGCCTGCTTTGGCTGCCGGTGACGCCGACCGTCTCGATCATGCCGGTGTCCGCAACGACGCTCTCCTATACGGTCGAGAATGTCTTCGAGCAGCGCCAGATCACCGGCGAGTCGAAGATCAATCCGTATGCGTCGTTTACCGCGCCGCCGACCGATGTCACGCTCGATCCGTCCGTCGATCTGTGGACGGACACGGAGAACATATGGACCTCCGTGTCCACCTCCCGCGTCGCGTGGCAGCGCACCGGCTTCGCGGCCGGACCGCTGATCGGCACCTCGACCGAGACCACCGATCGGATCGTGAACAGTGTGACGACCACGGAAGAGACTATTCGGCAGCGGTCTGTCGGGTTCACGATCCATAAGTGGGGCTACAACGAAGTCCTGAAGAAGGTCACCTTCGACGACATCGACGTGACCCCGGCGGGCGTGGTGCGGGCCGATGGAAATGGAACTGTTGTGGCGTCCTTCCAGATCCCGGCAGGGGTCCCGGTCGGTGTAAAGCACGTCGCGTTCGAGGGCGCCGGCGGCTCGAAGGCGGATGCGCTCTATACGGCATACGGTTGGCTGACCACGATCACCAACGAGCGGACGGTTGTCACCACCTTCTGGTATAGCGCCGATCCGCTTGCGCAGACCTTCCGCTTAAACGAGCCACGCCAAGCGCTCGGCGTCGATGTCAAGTTCACCAGGGTCGGTGACAAGAGCAAGCCGGTTCGGGTCCAGATTCGGGAAGTCGAACTGGGCATCCCGACCGAGCGCGTCGTCGCCGAGTCGCTCATCGACATGAACACGGTCAAGGTCATCGACCCGCTCTCGGTGGCTCCGCGCGTCGAGTCCGATTGGACCTATGCGGAGTTCTCGCGTCCGGTGACGCTGCGCGAGGATCGCAGCTACGCGATCACGCTCTTGACGGACGATGCGACGCACTCGGTCGCCATCGCCGACCTGGGTGGCTTTGACCAGATCAACGGATGGGTGACCAGCAACGCGTTCCCGCTCGGCACCTTCCTCGACGGTTCGGACTCCCGCACCTGGCTGCCGAAGCCGGGCCGCTCGTTGGGCTTCCGCCTGCGTTGCGCCAGGTATGCGCCGACGACCCGCACGGTCGAGGTTGGCACTGTTGACGTGGTCAACTGTTCGGACCTGATGCCACTGATCGCGGCCGAGCGCCCCGAAGGGACAGCGATCGAGGTCGAGTTCGAAGCCCCGAATGGGGCAAAGTACGTCACAGCCCCGGCGGTGAATATCGAGCTGCCCGTCGCCATCACCGGCACAATGAAAGTTCGCATGCGGATCACCGGCACTCCCAGCCTGTCCGCGCTCATACTGCCGTTCCTGCAAGTCGTTGTGGGCGCTATCCAGCCAGCAGGCGATTACATCTCGCGTGCTTTTGAGGCGGGCACCGACTCGAAGATCCGCCTGATCGTGGACGTGTATCTGCCTTCGACCTCTACATTCGAGGCAAAGATTCAGACCGGTATCAACGCAGGCTTGCCGGTCTGGTCTGCATCGAACGCGCTCACCCTCGAAAAGGCGACGTCGCTTGGCGACGGTTGGGAGGAGCGCCAGTACATGCTCGATCACGTCTCGGTCGCCACGACACGGGCCTACGTCAAGATCGGCGGCGGCCCGGCGGCTCGGTCGAATGCCCGCAACATCCGCGCTGTCGCAGTCAAATCCACCACGGGGGCGTAAAACATGGCGGACGAGTTGACGCAGCGGGGATACCCGCTGCCGAGCCCCGATAACATCGCGCGCGAGGATGCGACCCGCATTCGGAATGCGATCACGCTGATCAGCGACGACTTGACCATGCTCGAAGGGCGTGACGTGCAGGCTAGCGAGGCCGTATGCGGCGGCGTTCGGCTCGCCACGGCCGGCGAGGCGACGGCAGGCACGGCGACAAACGCTGTGCCCGTCGTGAAGCGCGTAAAGGACATGATCACTGCCGTCACTAACGCGCTGCACACGACTATCGTCAGCGAGTACGGCGCGGCGATCGCGACGGCTATCAACAACCTGAAGGGCGGTGTTGATCCTGCATATGACACCCTTGTCGAGATCGCTGCGAAGCTCACCGACATGACGCAGATCAACGCGATCCTCGACTCGCTCGCGAAGCGGCTTCGCGTTGATACGGCCTCCCAGGGATTGGACGCAACGTCGCAGAGCAATGGGCGCGTCAACCTCGGTCTCGGCAGCGCATCGACGAAGAACATATCCGCTTCAGCCAACATCAGGGCGAACTCCGGTACGGACGTGATCACGACCGATCAGGCCTGGGCCTCGGCCGCTTTCGTCGACCTGGGCACGGTTGCCGGCGCCGTCAACGTTGACTGCGGCGCAGGCATCCGCTTCCGCGCCATCCTCTCTGGGAACATCACCATCAACTTCCTGAACGCGAAGGATGGCCAGGGCATCGACGTTGTGCTGGTGCAGGATGGGACGGGCGGGCGGACTGTGAGTTGGAACAGCAACGTCCGTTTCCCAGGTGGCTTAGCTCCTACGGTGGCAACCGCTGCGAATGGCTGGGCGCTGGTATTCACCGGTGTCTATTGCTCTAACTTCGCGCAGTGGCTTGCCTGCGGTTGGAAGAACAGCTAGTGACAATGCTCCCATTCCTTAAGCGGATCGGCGGTCCCCGCATCGTCGTCCCAGGCTCGCAGAGCTACACCACTCCAGGCACGTACACCTTCAATGTCCCAGCCTTCAATACGCTCACTGTCACAGTGAATGCGGGTGGCGGGGGTGGTGGTGGCTACTCTAACGGCCACCCCGAAATGTACAACGGCGGGAACGGCGGCAACTCCTCGTTCGCCTCCGTATCCGCCGAGGGCGGTCTCGGTGGGGCCGTCTGTGTAGCTCTATACAGTGATATCCACAACCAGTTCCCCAACGGTAGCCCAGGCGGCTCATCCGGAGGTGACAGCAACTTCACTGGCACCGGCGGTGCTGGAGGCCAGGGCTACAAGAGCGCCAGCTACGACTTAGGCTCTGATTCGTATGCGTACGGAGATGCTGGTTACGGCGGCGCTGGTGGTCGATCTGTCAAGACCTACATCGCAGGAGCCCTTGGTGCGACCGTTACTGTCGTGGTCGGTGCTGGTGGCGCTGCAGGCGGAGTTGCTAACACCGCGGGCATTACCCAGTACCCAACGGCTGGAGCGAACGGTGCCGTCCTCATATCCTGGAGTTGAATGTGAACAACGTCATTGTCCGTGAGACCTCACCCAATCTGTTCGAAGAACTCCCGTGGGGGCAGACCATCGTGCATGACGATGTCCTGCACCCGTGGCAAATCACGGAGCTTTGGGCCGATGAAGAACTGGCGTCGCTAAACCTTTACCGCGTCGCGCGCGTGGCCGTCACGGCGGATAAGGTATTGAAAGGCTATTCATTCGCCCGCGATGGCGACAAGGTGCAGATGGTTCTCGACTTGGAGGACGCCGTGTTGAAGGCGAGCGCCCGCCAGCTGCGCCTAGCAATGAACGCAACCGGCCTGCGCGACGACATTGAACAGTACGTCGCGTCGCAGTCGCGCGACGTGCAAGACAGTTGGCAGTGGACAACGGAGTTTGAGAACACCCATCCCTTTGTCATCGGTGCGGCCGAGCAGCTTAATAAGAGCGAGGCCGATCTTAAGTCGCTCTTCCTGCTTGCGCAGAGTTTCTGACGGGCTACCGGAGCGGTCCCGACAGCTAAGCAGGCGAAGCCTACGGTGCTCTCAATCCCAATGCTTCGAGGGTTGAGAGCACCAAAATGTCCCTTACCGACTTTCTGCACGGCGTCGAGACTGTCGTCGTCGACTCCGGCCCCAGGCCGATCCAGACGGTCCGCTCGTCCGTCATCGGATTGATCGGCACTGCACCCGAAGCGAACGAAGTCGCGTTCCCCCTCGACTTCCCCGTTCTCGTCAATCGCCGGCAGGCCGCCGCGATGATCGGCAAGGCCGGCACCCTCCCGCAGGCGATCGACGCCATTTACGATCAGGGCGGCGCTCTGATCGTGGTGATCCGCGTTGCGGAGGCGGCATACGAGAACGAGCAGCTTTCGAAGGTGATCGGCGGCGTGGATGCCGAGACCGGCGCGTTCACTGGTGTTCACGTTCTGCGTGCGGCGGAGGCCGAGTGTGGCGTCGCGCCTATGATCTTCATTGCTCCGGGCTTCACCCATCAGCGTCCGATCGGGGTGAGCGGTCACACCGTTCTCGCCCAGGGCAACGGCTACACCCATGCCCAAGTTGCGTTCTCGGGCGGTGGTGTGGGTGCGGTGCTTCCGGCGGCCACTGTGATCCTGACCAATGGCAAGGTGACCGGCCTCGACTTCACGTCGCTCGGGTACGGCATCGTGTCGCCGATCACGGCCGAGATCACCGGCGATGGCACCGGCGCGAACATCACGATCCAGACCGGTGCGGCGGCGAACCCGGTGGTCGGTGAGCTGAAGCAGCTCGCGGACGGCATGAAGGCGCACATCATCGCCGATGGTCCGGCGACCACGGACGCCGCCGCGTTCGCCTACCGCAATGATCACGGCACGCGTCGCGTATTCATCGTCGATCCGAAGGTGTCGGGCTGGTCGGTCAAGACCAACACCTACGCCCTGGAGCCCGCGTCGCCGCGCGTGGCTGGTCTGATCTCGCGCGTGGACAACGTGTCGGGCTTTTGGGAGTCGCCGTCCAACAAGGAAGTCTATGGCATGGGCGGCATCTCGCGGCCGATCGACTATGCCTACGGCGATAAGAACAGCCGCGCGAACATCCTCAACGAAAACCAGATCTCGACGTTCATCCGCGATGACGGCTGGTATTTGTGGGGCAACCGTACCTGCTCGGCTGACGAGAAGTTCGCGTTCCTGTCCGTATCCCGTACCGCTGACATGATCGACATCTCGATCGCGAAGGCGCACCGCTGGGCGGTCGATCGCTCCATCACCAAGAATTATCTCGACGATGTCGTAGCATCCGTGAAGGCGTACATGCGGCAGTTGAAGACCAAGGGCGCGATCCTTGGCGGCGACTGCTGGGTTGACCCCGAGTTTAACGCGGAAGCCGACATCACCGAAGGTCATGTGACGTTCTCGTATGACTTCACCCCGCCGTATCCGGCCGAGCGCGTGACCTTCCGGTCGCATCTCGTCTCCGACTATATCCGCAACCTCTTCGCATAACGGGGAAACGAGATGATCCCGCGCGTACTCCGCAACTTCAACACCTTCGTCAACGGAACCGGCTGGGCCGGTCGCGTTGCCGAAGTCGAGCTGCCGGATTTCCAAGTCAAGACGGAAGAGTATCGCGGGGGCGGCATGGACGCCCCCGTAGAGCTCGACATGGGCCTGGAGGTGATGACCGCCAAGTTCACGTTCGGCGAATACAACACGCAGATTCTCGGCCTCTTCGGCAACATGGACGGCAACGCCGCGCGCGTGCAGCTCCGTGGCGCTCTCCAGCGCGACGGCGAGACCGCTGTTGCAATGGTGGTCGATCTGCATGGCGGGTTCAAGGGCAACACCCTGGGGAACTGGAAGGCCGGCGACATGACGCAGAACGAAGCCGAGATGTCGCTTCGCTACGTCAAGGTGCAGATCGGTGACACCGTCGCGATCGAGATCGACGTGGACAACATGATCCGCATCGTCAACGGCGTAGATCAGCTCGCTTCGATTCGCGCAGCGATGGGCATGTAAGGCAACGAGACTAGCCCCTCTGCGCGAGAGCGCACAGGCCAGTCCTTTTCGAACCATTTCAAAGGGAGAACTCAAAGCAGTGAGCGACGAAGAGAAGCAGCCCGACATGCGGGCAGAAGCCCCGATCACCCTCGACTTCCCGATCGAGGTGGACGGCGTGAAGTACTCGGGCCTGACCATGCGTCGGCCGAAGACAAAGGACTCCAAGAAGGCCGCCAAGTTCAAAGGTCACGATGCGGACCGTGGCATTCTCCTCCTGGCGGACCTGTGCGGCGTCGCGCCGAACGTGATCGAGGAGCTGGACGAGTACGACGCGAAGAAGCTGGGCGACCAACTCGATGCTTTTCGTGGGGGTCAGTCGAGCTAAGCGATCTCCGCAAGGCGATACTGACGCTTGTTCGGCTGACCAAAGGCGGCGTCACGATCAGTGAAGTCGAGGACATGTTCCTTGATGATTTCTACGAGTGGCTCGAGGCAGCAACAGAGCTTCAGGCCGACATCAACCGGGCGATGAAGGCGAAGTAGGATGGCGACCGGCTTCTCGGTATTCGTCAATATCGGTGGCAAGGTCAGCCCGAGCCTCAACGCCGCAGTGGGCGCAGCGAAGACCCAGGTTAGCGGCCTCGGGGCTTCGCTCGCCAGCATGGCCGCGCGCATGAACGCGCCGTTCGCGGCCGTCAACAGGCACCTTGTCGAGACCTCGAAGCGGCTGTCGAAGGTGCAGCGGACCGGCCGTAACGCGACATTCGGCGTCACCGTTCCCGCCGGGCTCCTGGGCGTCGAGGCAATCAGGGCTGCGAACGAGCGCGCCAAGGCGGGCAATACGCTCGAAGCGATCGGCCTCGACGGCATGACGCCCGAGCAGCGCAAGAGGGCGCGCAAGGAAATCGTGGCCTACGCCGACGCGATCGCTTCGAAGTATGGTGACGCGACCGAGATCATGAAGACCTTCAACGAGCTGTTGAAGGCAGGCTTCAGTGTGGATGCTGCCAAGGGCGCAATCGAGACGGTGATGCAAGGTGCGGCGACCGCTGAGGATATGAGCGGTTCAGACCTGGGCGGCTACGTCACGAAGCTCGCGACGCAATACAAGCTCGGAATGAAGTCCACGGAGGACGCGGCGGCGAGCACACAGCGCATCGTGGACAACCTGGTCTACGGCGCGCTGAAGACCAGCGCGAGCACCAAGGATATGGCGCAGTCGTTCCGGTATGTCGGTGCCGCCGCCGCAGCGGCTGGCAACTCCGTCGAACAGACCAACGCCATGATCATCGCCATGGCGAAGGCCGGCGTCCTCAACTCCGAGTCCGGCGTCGCGCTGCGCTCGGCATACGTCCGCATGGTCAAACCGACCAAGGCAGGCCGGGCCACGATGGCTCGGCTTGGCCTGGACTATTCGAGCTACGTCAATCAGGGCAAGCGCACCGGCGCGAACGTAAGCGCCGGTCTCGCGGCGTCGGGATATGACATCGATCCGAAGCTGATCGATAAGGTGCTGGCGGCGAACAAGGACTCGCCCGAGAAGCAGCGCAAGGCGATCTTTGACGCGGTCGTGGCGAAGATGGGCTCGCAAGGCGCACAGGACATGAGCGCTATCATGGAGGCAGTCGATGACACCTTCACCACGGCAGGCTCCGAAATCGATCTGCTGAAGCTCGCAAAGGATCTGAAGTCCAAGGGCGCGACCCAGGGTGATCTTGCCAACATCTTCGAGGGCCGCCAGTCGGTTCGTATGCTTTCGCTGCTTTCGCAGAACCTCGAAGAGATCCTGAAGGACGTGACCGACAACGTCAAAGGGTACGCCGCGAAGACCTGGGAGGTCTCGTATCAGGGCCTCCCCAAGTCGATCCTCGAACTCGACTCGGCTTACAAGGGCCTTCGGAACACGCTGACCGAGCTGGTCATGCCGGACATCCTCGGCGGCATGAAGTGGCTCGAAAACCTGGTGAAGGGCATGGGAGCGTCTTCCCCCGGTGTGCTGAAGGCGAGCGTCTATCTTGCCGCTGCAGCTGCCGCCGCCGGTCCGCTGCTCTACGTGCTTGGCGCTGTCGGCCGTGCGGCCCTGTTCGCAATGCGCAGCCTGAGCGGGGCCATGATGTTGGCGCTTGGCTCAGGTCGACTTCTGGTTGGCGTGATCGCGCTGCTGTCGAGCGGCCTTGTTCGGGCCGGTGTCGTCATGCTCGCCTTCGCCGCCCGCACGCGTGTAGCTTTGGCGGCCATGACCATGCTGCGTTGGTCCACCATCGCCCTCGCGGGCCTCTCCGTTGCGGGTGGCGGCCTCATGGCGCTTGGGAAAGCGATCCTGCTCTTCCCCGTCACGGCGCTGCGCGCGATCGGCTTTGCCATGTGGGGCCTGGTTGCGAACCCGGTCGGTCTGATCATCATGGCGCTCGTCGCCGCGCTGACCGCGCTCGGGGTCTGGGTCTACAACAATTGGGACGGTCTGAAATCCTTCTTTGCGGGCTTCGGGGAGGGCTTCATGAAGGGCCTTGGTCCGGCGGGGGCGGGCATCGGCAAGCTCGCCAGCGGGCTCGGCAGCGTCGTCAATTGGCTCGGGCAATTGCTCGGTCCGCTCGACGAGAGCGGCACCAAATGGCGGACCTGGGGCGAGACTGTCGGCGGTGTCGCGGCCGAAGGCGTGAACAAGGTCATCTCGGCCATCTCGACGCTGGTCGGCTGGGTCGGCACAGCGATCGACAAGATGATGGCGCTTGGCAGCGCGATCAAGGGTGTGTTCAACAGCGGCGGAAGCACCAAGAGCTGGTTGAACTCGGGTGACCCGTCCAACCCGATCGCTGGCGCTCGTGCGCTGGGTGGCCCGGTGAGCTACGGCAAGCCCTACCTTGTCGGCGAACGTGGACCCGAGCTGTTCGTGCCGGGCGCGAACGGCCGCATCGAGACAAACGCAACGCTGCGTCGTCTCAATGCCAACGGCGCAAAGGCTGTCGCCGCGTCGTCTTCGGCGGCGGCTGCGGGCGGAATGGTCTCCCGTTCCCAGCGCGCGGAGGTCAACATCACCGTCAAGGGCGGCGATCCGGCCGAAGTCCGCCGGGCCGCCGAAGAAGCCGTCTATTCCGCTTTCGCTCGGCTCGAGTCCGAGCAGCGTGGCCTCTTGAGTGATTGATCATGCAAAGCTCGGTGATGCTTGCGCTCGGCGCGTTTCGCTTCTCGGTCTCGACCGCCGCCTATCAGAAGTTCGAGCGGTCTTCTGAATGGCGGTGGCCTGCCACCGACCGCATCGGCATGGCGCCCGCGAAACAGTACGTCGGCCCCGGCGAGGACACGATCACCGTCGATGGCGTGATCTTCCCGCATTATCGCGGCGGACTTCGGCAGATGGACATGATGCGCGCCCAGGCCGGTCTCGGGCTGCCCCTGCCGCTGATCACCGGCTTCGGCCGCTATCTCGGCAACTACTGCATCGAGAAAGTCAAAGAGAGCATGGAGACCTTCATGTCGGATGGCGCGCCGCGCAAGATCGAGTTTACTGTTGAGCTGGGGGCCTATTCCTGATGGCCGAGACGTACACCACCTTGGAGGGCGACACGGTCGACATGATCGCCTGGAGCCGGTTCGGCGTCACGCGTGGCGCGACCGAAGCAATCCTCCGCGCCAACCAGGGCCTTGCCGTAGCCGGGACGCGGCTGCCCCAAGGCATGGTCATCACCATCCCGGCCTACAGCCCGAAGAAGGTCTCGGCAGCCGCGAGGATTTGGTCGTGACGCCAGCGGCACGCGTGGTCCTCGACGGGAATGACATTACCGCGAACCTGATCCCGGCTCCCTTCGGCATGCCGCTGCTCGGCGGCGGCGTCGGCATTCCCGGTGGGCTGATGCCGGGGATCGGCAACGGCGGCGGCCCGCTGCTCTCTCTGACCATTCAGGACAACGAGGGCAAGAAATCCGACTCGTGTGAGCTGGAGTTGGACAATCGCGAATACATCCCCTCGCCGGGGAAGGGCTCGAAGCTGCAAATATGGCTCGGCTTCGTCGAGAGCGGCATCAACTTCATGGGCTCGTATCAGATCGACTCGTGGACGAAGAAGGGGCGTCCGAAGATCATGACCGTATCGGCCAAAGCCGCCGGTCTGACCACGGAGATCAAGGCGCCGAAGTCGCGCTCATACCACGAGAAGAGCATCGACGAGATCGTGCAGTACATCGCGGGGCGCAATGGTCTGCGTGCGATCGTGGCAGGCGAGCTGGGCAGCATCAAGCCGGGTCACCTCGACCAGTCCAACGAGTCCGACCTCAACTTCCTCACGCGCCTCGCTGGCCGCGTCGGCGGAAACTTCAAGCTGGCGAACGACACGGTCATCTTCAACAAGGCGGGCTCGGGCCAGCTCCCGAGCGGTGGCGCGGCCCCCACATTCACGCTCACGGAGGCTGGACAAACCGATTGGGACTGCACGGGCTCCACGCGCGGCGACTACGAGTCTGTCGAGGCAGCTTGGCACAACGTCAAGAAGGGCGAGCGTGAGTGGGTCAAGGCGAGCGGAGCGGGCGACGGCCGCGGGCCTAAGCATCGGGTGCGCAAGCTGTTCAAGACGAAAGAGGAGGCCGAAGCCCAGGCCAAGGCGACAAAGGGCGCGCTTGCTCGCGGCGAGAAGGTGTTCGCGGCAAGCTTCGTCGGACGGACTGAGATGTTCGCCGGTGCTGGCCTGACGGCGGTAGGCTTCGATCCTGACTGTGACGGCAGCTACACGATTAAGTCCGTCACGCACACGCTCAATAGCTCGGGCCTGAAGACGCGCATCTCCTGTGAGACGGCAAGCGAAGACGGCTGGGGCGGGTAGTCGGCAGCTCTAGCCCAATTGACGGGAGGCCTCGCTGGATGTCTGCAATGCCCCCGTTTGCAACCAAATCTTGCGTCGCAGAAAATTTCTGCAGTGGCCAGCAACGGACCTTGAGACCGTTGCTTGACCGGATACTTTATAGAGCGCCGGACAGCGGTCTGCGTCGTGACTTTACTTGGGCAGATACAGTATATTGGTTGAGCCACATGCGGTCGCCTGTTCGCATAACAATCAAATTCTTTGAGGGAGCCGAAAAAAAATGGCACGCGATGATCAAATATACACAAGATACTATGAGAGCGCGAGAGCCGAGTTGATCCAACGTATTGCGCTACGGGATCAGGCACTAATGGCGTATGTGCTGGTAATTGGGGGGTATCTTGGATTTGTTATTCATAGGTATGGATTCGAATTTGCACCCCCACAAACATGTGAGGCGAGCGCGTTGACCTTTCCCGTGCCGATCATTTGTTTCCTCTTCTCACTCGTCATCATACAACATCATCTGGTGATTAATGATCTTGCGAAGTACCTCTCTTCCGAATGGCCTCGAAATCTGGATAATGGTGTTTTCATAGTTCATTGGGACAATTCTGAGACGCTACGCAGCAGCACAACGGTGATCCAAGCGATGCGCACCGTTGCTCAATGCTCTGCTCTTTGCGTGCCGTTCCTTTTTGAATTATTTGCCAATGCGAAGAATTTTCTGGTAGTGGGATTAAATTGTTCTTGGATGATAGTTTTGAATATAATTGTTCCGCTGGTCATCTTTCCACTAATCGTTGCAATTCACGTTTATGCTCACTGGGTGCGTGTCACTTCTAGCCATCGCGTCGGACCGCTAGTCACAAGAGTATCGCAGCGTGAAGGCGCCACGGACGGCTGCACCGGCGGCGCTTCGGGTTAGGGTCGGGGCGAAAATCTTCGTGTTGAGAATATCTTGTCAAGACGACCTTTACGACGGACTACGTCATGATCTTCGTCGGGCGAGTGAACCTATGACGATTGGGGGGGCTATTCAAACGGTCCTCTCAGCGGCGAACCGATCGGCGATGATGCTCTCAACATTTGGAGAGCACAATGGCGATCAGCATCAAGAATGGTCTCGGCTATCGCGACGGAGCGCAGTTTCCGTTTCGCGAGAGCCCGAACCACGGAGATACGCTGAAGCCGCGCTTCATCGTGATCCACGACACGGCGTCCGGCCTCAAGGATGACGGCGACATCTCGTGGCTCACCAATCCGGCGGCGAAGGTCTCCGCGCACGTTGTCGTGAGCCGCGAGGGCAAGATCACTCAGCTCGTGCCGTTCAACGTGGTCGCGTGGCACGCCGGTCAGTCCCAATGGAAGGGGCTGAAGTTCATGAACAGCTACGCAATCGGGATCGAGATCGACAACCCAGGCAAGCTTCAGAAGGTGTCGGACGGCGTCTACAAGAACGACATCTGCACGATCAACACCAACAAGAATCCGTCGCTGAAGGTCGAGTACGCGAAGACGGCGGCTCACGGTGCGGGCTATTGGCTGCACTACAGCCCCGAGCAGATCGCGGTCGTCACCGATCTGTGCTTCGCGCTCGCGCAAGAGTTCAAGATCGAGGACATCATCACGCATTGGATGATCTCACCCGGCCGGAAGATCGACACCAACCCGCTGTATCCCCTCGATGAGTTGCGCACGTCGGCGCTTCCCGACAAGCCGGTTGGTCTCATGGAGACGCCGGAAGGCGGCGAGCGGCAGGACAGCGACGAGTCCAGCGAGGAGCACGTCCACCTCGAACCGCAGTGCGACGTACACGACGAGAGTGCGACCAAGCCCGGCAAGCTGAAGGCGTTCATCAAGAGCAAGCTCACGGCGGGCACCGGCCTGTTCACCGGCCTCTCGCTATCGTCCTTCACGGGCCTGCTCACCGACTGGAAGGTGATCGTGGCGCTGGGCACGTTCATCCTGATCGGACTCGCTCTCTGGATTTGGCTGGAGCGCGAATGATCAGGCAGTTCTTCATGGACACCTTCGCGTCCACGGCGATCAGCGACTTCCTTTGGGTGGCGGCGACTTCCGAGATCGCCCTGTCCGGCCTTGGTCTTCTGATCGCGGTGGCCGGTGTCGTCGGCTACCTCCCGATCGTGAGTACGCTGCTCGGTGGCTACGGCAAGGTCGCCAAGCTCGTCTTCATCCTCGCGCTTGCGGCGCTGCTCTTCCTGCTTGGTTTCCGGACCGCTGACAACCGGGCAGAGGCCAAAGTGCTGCGTGCCGATGTCGCGAGGAAAGATGAGGTGATCGCCGCGAAGGACTTCGATCTGCGTCTCGCGCTCGAAGCTGCCGAAGCGGCGCAGAAGCAACGTGATCAAGCGGCGCTCCGCGCCAGGGAAGCTCAGGACGAAATCGATGACTATGCCCAACGCGTCAAGGCGCGCCCTAACGCTTCTTGCGTGCTCGCTCCTAGCGACTTTCCTGGCGGCTTGCCAGACGACGGAAAGCGTTAGGCCCTCGCCGAGCTTCACTATGCCGCACGAGACAACGCTTGTGCTCGACGAAGTGCCCGCTCCGATCATCAAGCCCGGCGACGACGCTCGCGTGGCTTGGCGTCTGGAGCGCGCTGCCCGGATCCAGGCCAACCATCGGCTTCGCGTCTCCCGGTCCAATGTCCGCGACGTGCGCCTCAAGGCATCGGCCACAGCCAAATGATCACGATCCCTGAATGGCTCATGGGCCTGGTAGGCAGCGGCTTCGGCGCGGTGGTCGCGCTTCTGATCCGTAACGCGGTGTCGCACACGAAGAACGAAGCGTCGGCAAAGGCAGGGCAGGCCATTGCCAACGAGGCGAAGGCGGCAGCCGCCGAGGCGCAAAGGCTCGCTGCCGCGACCGAGCGCGACCTTGCGCAGTTCCGAGAAAGGGTCGCACAGGAATACGCGACCGTCCAACTGATCGACCGGATCGAAGAGCGTCTGGTCGGCGCTTTGGATCGCATCGGCGCTCGCTTCGATCAGTTTCTGTTGACGCAAACCGGGAAGACGAAGTGATCGCGGGCAAGGACAAGAGGGACGCGACCCTCGCGCGTCTCCGGTAACTCTATGACGCCGGCAAGTTTGAACCCGTTCGAACTAGTCTTCCGCCTTTGTTTCAGGTTTACCAAGCTGATGAAGAGTGAACGCAAGCGGAATCTGCCGCGTCAGGTTGCTTTGCATAATACGATTCGCCAGAGCGTCCATCCTTATTTGTGGTATTTTTACCTTCCTCTCCAGGCGTCGTCTGCTGGTGCCGTGTTTGATTATAACCCGAATGACTTGGCTTGTGATCATAGAAGAAAAGTCGCATAGGCCATCTGCAACGTAAGAAGCGAGAATATTCGAAAGGCCTGACGATGGCGGCTTGAGGTCATCTCGGAGCTTTGCGGCGCGCGTGGCGACATACTGCATGCTGATCGGGAGAACCTTCTGGGTAGTTTCAAGATAAGCCGTCGAGATCTTTACAAGGTAGCGATATGTACATTCGGCCAATTCTTGCGCGGTGACGTCGGCAGACTTCGACGACGCACTGCTGAGGACTGCGAAATATGCTTTGGCTTCGTCGGTGTCCCTGAGCGCCAGTAGTTTCGGAGTCGGTATCTCCAGCAACTGTTCAGATCGAGGGGTTGGGACCTCCCTCGAGTCGACAAGCTGACTAGCTTCGAAATCGACTTCGTATGCGTTCGGAATTGTTCCGGCAGCGTCCTGCAGATCGCTTCCGGGCGTTTGAAGTACAGCCTTTATTCGAGCTGCTTGACTCTGATGATAAGCCTCAGAAAAAAAAGCTAACGCCTCTCTGCAAGGCTCTCGTTCATGAGCCTTGCATCGAGCCAGCAAGTCAGCAACATTCTCATAGCGTTTGCCGATGTATTTCTTTGCAATTGCATCATATACCGGCGCTCGCGCAAGCGCGTCCGGGCGAACCTTCATTGCATGATCAAATGCGTTATCTATATCATCTGCAAGATGGACCTTCCTCTGAATTAGTGGATGGTTGCGGAACTCGATCACTGCACGATGAAATGAGTCTTGTTGAAGCCCGCCGTTATATTCATCCGTCGGCCAAGTCTCAAAAACGAAGCGACTATTCCTGATCGAATCATCAAGAAGCTTAGCGATGTCGTCGGCTCCTCCGACGATTCCATTCGAGCCATCCTTTACCGCCCCACGTAGGTTGGAAGAGAAGCTGGCATCTATTTTCCCGAGACGGAGCGTGGGACGGATAATGCCGCTGCGCAATGCGTCGAGGAAGAGTTGCTTGAGGGCCACGTCGAGGTGATGGGGTGACGTGAGTACCTTGTAGAGCTCAAAATTGATGAAGAAAAAAATGTCAGGAATTACTACTACTTCCGAAAAAAGAATCGCCCGGAGGAGTTCTGAATGGAGCTCCATTTGAACAGGGCTACGCAAGCCCATTGCAGCCCCGTCCATCACAGATAGATATCGCCGGTTGAGCATGCAAATTGCCTTTCGCCGGACCGCGACCCTAAAAATAGAAGTCCGCCTCATACGCCACAAGTGTTTACCGGCTCTGGTGAAGCGGCCTAGTAGCGGCGGTCGGGCGTGGCGGTGCTCCAACACCGAGATTTTGGAAACCGATTCATTTTTGGCCGCTTGGTCACCAATTGTCCTCCTGAGAAAAGAGGGTGTGGACTCGGAGGTCACGTTTTGTTCTATTGTCTCCCGCTTCCGTTGAACAGGGTGAGACAATGCCGGACCTGGGCCAAATCCGCTCGGAGATCGAGCGCGCCCGCAAAAACATGGCTAGGCTACGCCGAGACCTCCTGGCGCTTCAGAAGGCCGGGAAGCCAACGGCGGTTACAGAAACCGACCTTCAACGCCTGCTCGATCGCGTGGACTCGCTTTGCGAGCAGCGCGATAGGCTAAAGGCCGTCCAACCCCGGCCTTCGGCCGGTAGAGTGCTGGGAGGGCGTTCATGGTGAGCTCGCCAATTTCGTATTACTCTGATCTGGCGAACAACAACCCACCCGCGTTTCTGAAGGCCTTAGCAGAGGCCCGTCGTCTGGCGACGCTCGAAGGCTGGCGTTACCAACATGTTCAAGCGATCATCGTCTCCATCGATCAATACGCAGAAGCTGCAACTGGAAATCGCGACTTCTTCCTCAATCGCCCCCATAGCATCGGTGGAGGGCGCACAGGCGACGTCCCGTGAGGTCGCCCCTAAACCTCTAAGCAGCCCTCTCGTAGCCCTACAGGGTTTTCAGCCTGCTGCTTGGTTGATCTACCAAATGTACAGGCGAGGACGACGGGACTCTTTTTGCTATTCAGTCTATGATAGGCAGCAATCAAATGGCCGCCCGTGGTGCAGACATCGTCGTATAGGATAATTGGCCCTTCCAGAGAGGCCGTGATCTTATACGCTTCTTCGAAATGTGCAGCGTCGCGCGGGCCGCCCAGGCGAGACTTCTGTTGGGCCTTCTTAAATACGAGGGCGGGTACCGCCGCAAACAAGCCTTTACTGTTGTGTGCGATCTTCTCAGCGATTTCTAACGTTTTGAACTCTGGAGTGTCGACGGATACTACGTGCGAATTTGGGATCGGAACTATCGTCGCATCGTCTGCGAAAAAGCGTCGGATGTTTGCGAACAGTGCGCGCGGAAGGCGATCGACAAATTGCTGCACATTTGTCTTATCATACTCGCGCCACTTGCCTCCGACTCTGCTTGAGAAATATCCGTTGATGGGGTCGCCTTTGAGCGCCTTCACCATCTTGTGCGCGCGGAAGTCTTCCTTCCGCCATCGCACGTCGGTGTCGGTCAGGTAATCACAGAGGCTGATTAGCTTGAGTTGGGGCAATTGCGTCAACAATATCTGAAGTTGATGATAAAATACCGACTTTGGGTTGTCCCAAGAAGCGTGTAGGCCAAGTTAGCGATGGGTCTTCGACAACTGATTTTGCAATAAACAGCCAGCGACCAAGGCGCCTACACTCTGCCGCCTGATGTAGCGTGCCTGATGTGTCAGACGCCTCAATGATAACTGTGGCATCGCTGATCGCAGCCATAACCCGGTTGCGCATCGGAAAGTTAGACCGGTAGACGCGCTCGCCGGATTGGAAAGGCGTAATCAGAAGGTGATCTCGATAGATGTCTTGTTGCAGGGCTGCATTCTCGGCCGGATATGCTTTGTCGAGCGGGGTGCCGATGACAGCAGCTACCCGGCCTTGACTTGAGATCGCAGACGTGAGCGCGGCCGTATCAACCCCTTTTGCAAGGCCGCTGACTACGGTCAGTCCAGCTTCAGCAAGATCGCGGGCGAGCCGAGCGGACCGCCGCCAACCGGCCTCAGAAACCTCCCGAGTGCCCACTATGGACACGGTTGGCGCTTCGAGAAGATCAAGATTGCCGGCGTAGAAGAGAGTGGCCTCTCCCCGTCCTGAGGCATCCCTCAGGAAATCCAGTTGTCGATCATCCAGGGGTGCTCTGCCATAGCGCGACAGCAATGCCGGTAGTGTATAGACGTGCATCTGGGATGGCGGGACGTAGGTGCTGCGCCGTCGGCTCGTTTGGGTTCCAGATGTAGCGGCTTCCATCGCCATACGCGTGAATCTTTCAATGTGAAAGTTTACCGTCAGTAGCGTTAGTCGTCACCGGGTTTTCCCCTAATTAATGCGCAAGGCTACGCCCAAGTTCGGATGAACCCTGGAGTGCTGCTTGACGCCACGACTGGATGGAAGAGGCGTCCGGCCGCTTAATGGCCCGCTGGGAGTTCCGTGGGGGTGGCCCTTATCCCGAGTGCGGAGGCGCAGTGACTGACTACTCGCAATATGTGGCTGCGGCGGCGGCTCTCACCGTATGGTGCGCGTTCGAATATTGGCCAGTGGTCCTGTTCGTCGGCCTGGTGCTAGGCGTCATCGGCATGGTCGCTGCCGCCCTGAATGGTGGGCAGCCGAAGAAGTCGTAGGCGAGAACGCAGCCCGAACACCATGCACGGATAATGCACGGGAATGCACGGATGTTCCTGCTTTGAGCTACCCTCAGAGGCTCATAAGCACTTCCTGGCACGCCAGTATCAGGAGAAATTTGTTAGTGATGTCAGGGGCTTAAATGGTGGGCGCACAAGGGATCGAACCTTGGACCTCTCCCGTGTGAAGGGAACGCTCTCCCGCTGAGCTATGCGCCCGGATCCCGGTGGCTGCTGGCCGAAAGGCCGTTGGAGGCAGCTGCCGAAGCAGTCCGTCGGAGCCCGCGATTTACGAAGCGCGGGCAGGGGGTGTCAAGGCGTTGCGGCGCGGCTGGTGAGGAAAACTGAGAACGCCGTGCCCTGGGGGACCGCTATCAGGCCGAAATCGATCCTTTCGTCGGATCATCCCCTCCCAAGCGAGGAGGGGCCGTTCCAGCGTCGATCGATAAGCCCTCAGGCTCCGATCTGCCGTGCCCGCGAGGCGTGCGACTGCAGCGCCCGGATTCGGTCGGCCAGGGTGCCGCCTTGCGGAGCGCCTGCGGCTGCTGCCGGCGTCGCCGGAGCGCCATTGGCGTTGGCGGGCTTGGCGGCGGGCTCGGCGGCCAGCATGGCCTCGATGGTCGAGTTCGGGCCCTCGATCTGCATCGCGAGCTTGGCGACCTCAGCGGCGATGTCGTTGATGCGCTCGCGCAGCAGGGCGTTCTCCATGCGCTCCTGGGCCCAGGTGCTCTCGGCCTGCTGCTGGATCGCGTTCATCTCGCGCTGCAGCTTGGTGCGCTCGTCGCGGGCGGCCTGCAGCTGCTCTTCCAGGGAGGCCTTCTCGGACTTCAGCCGCTCGAACGCCGCCGACTTGCCGCTGCCGAATCCGGCGAGCTCCTCGCGCAGCTCCTTCAGGGCGCGGTCGGCAGCCGTATTGGCTTCGCGCAGCTGGTTGTTCTCGAAATCGCGCTCGGCGAGCAGCTTGCCCTGGGTCGCCAGCCGGCCTTCGAGGTCGGCGACGCGGCTCGCCAGCATCTCGGCTTCCTTGACCTGCACGATCAGCTGGCGGTCGAGCTCGGTGACGCGCTGGCTGAGATTTTCCACCCGCGCGCGGGCGTCGTTGAGCGCCTTGGTGGCGGTGTCGGATTCGTCGCGCTCGAGCGCAAGGCGAGCCTGGGTCGCGGAGAATTCCTTCTCGGCGTCGGAGACGCGGGTGCGTAGTTCCTCGACCTGGGTTCTCACCGTCACCAGCTCGACCTGCCGGCTGTCGGCCAGCAGCGACTTGTCGTTGAGCTCGGTGGTGAGGCGGACCTGCTCGGCCTGCTTCTCCTTCAATGCCTGCTCGGCGGCGCGCAGCGCCTCGGTCTTGGCGGCGAACTCTTCCTCGGTGGCGCGCAGCTGGTCCTTGAGCGCCTTCTCGCGCGCCTCCAGCGCGAAGATCGCGGCGTTCTTCTCGCCGAGCTCGATCTTCATGCGGTTGATGGCGTCGGTCTTCTTGCCGAGATCGGCGAGCTGGCCGGTAGCCTTGTTCTTGAGCGCATCGACGCTCATCTCCAGCCGCCGCGCCGACATCGCGAACTCCGCGCGCAGCTGGTCCTTGTCGGCCTGGATCTCGGCCATCGACAGCGGCGTCGCAGCCTCGAGCCGGCGCGTGGTCAGCCGCACCGCACGATTGTGCACCAGCGGAACGACCATCAGGGCACAGAGCATGGCGATCAGAAAACCGATCGCAAAATACATGATCGGCTCGACCATGACGCACAACTCCCGGTCAGGAATGATTAACGGAATGACAATGCACGGCCGGCTGATTCAACGCCAGCCCAATGCCGTGTTAACCTTGATCCGTCACGGGAGAACGTGTCGTGCTGGTATCAGCTGGCGGTCTCAGAACGGGTTCCAGGTCGCGTTCGGCGTATATTTGAGATAGCCGACATTGGCGCCGAGCCGCAGGCCGATGCCGGACCTGATCGGCACCAGCACGATGTTGTTGGCGGTCAGCGCCGTCATGCCGAAGCCGCCGACGATGTAGGCCGAACCGTCGATGCCGACGAAGCGCTGATAGATCGCGCTGGTGGCCGGCAGATTGTAGACCAGCGTCATGGTCCGCGCGCCGTCGCCGCCCCAGTCGAAGCCGAGCGAGGGGCCCTGCCAGTAGACCCTGAGATCGCCGGCGTTCTTGGTGTAGAGCGTGCCCTCGCCGTAACGCAGACCGGCGACGAAGGCGCCGGCGCCTTCCTCGCCGAGGATGTAGCCGTTCGGCAGGCCCCATTGGCTGACGGCGCGCTCGATCACCGAGGCGAGGCCGCGGGAGACGTTGCCGAAGAAGCGGTGGCCGGCATTGACCAGCTCGTCCGGTCCGAAATTGTCCGGGCTCGGCGCCGGCCGCGGCGGCGGAGCCGGCTGCTGCTGGTAAGGCGGCGCGCCCTGGTAGGGCGGCGCAGGCGGGGGCGCCTGCTGCGCGGCGACCGACGCGGTCAGGCCCAGAACGGCCGCAAGCGTCGTGACGGCGAGGCGTGATGCGAAACTCATCGAAGGAATCCCCTGCTATCGGCTGCCCGACCGCCGCCTTAACCTGACGCCAACCGCATCGGGGCGATTGTCGGACGAAGGGCATCCGCCCCTGCGACTCCCATGTTATCGGCAGTAACTATGACCGCACAACGGCAACAACGGATCTGGAGCTGGTCAAAGCCGCTGTTTTGCCGCGCTATTGCCGCGATCCTGCTCGCGGCGCAGCTGCTGCCGGTCGGTGCGCCCGCCGCGACCACCCAGCGGATCATCGCCAACCGCTTCAGCGGGCTCGCCATCGACGGCTTCGACCCGGTGTCCTACTTCGTGGACGATCAGGCGCTGGTTGGCGAGGAGGATTTCGAGGCCGCGCAAGGCGGGGTGGTCTGGCGGTTCCGCAACGAGGGCAACCGCGCCTCCTTTCTCGCCCATCCGGAGGTCTATGGCCCGCAGTTCGGCGGCTACGACCCGACCGACGTGGCGCGCGGCGTCACCGTGGCCGGCAACCCGCGCTTCTTCGCCATCGTCGAGGACCGGCTGTTCCTGTTCAGCCGCGAGGAGAGCCGGGATGCCTTCAAGGCCGACCCGGAGCGCTACCTGCCCCGCGCCGAGGCGCGCTGGCCGGCGCTGGAAGAGGACCTGCCGCAATAGGTCAGGCCGCGTGAACCGCGGCCGGATCGCCCCAGGCAATGAAGGCCGGCACGATGAAGCTGTCGGCGCGCTCCCCGAAGCGCAACGGTTCCCCGGTCGCGCCCGTGACCGTGCCGCCCGCCGCCGTCACCACCGCATGTCCGGCCGCCACGTCCCATTCGCAGGTCGGGCCGAGCCGCGGATAGATGTCCGCCTGTCCTTCGGCGAGCCGGCCGAATTTCACGGCCGAGCCGAGCGGCAGGCGGGTCGCGCCCGGCCGTGCCGCGATGAAGGCCTCGGTATGGGCGTCGCCATGCGACCGGCTGACGGCGGCGATCCAGGCCTCGCCCGGCTGCGGCATCGGCCGGGTGCGGATCGGCTCGGCTGCGCCCAGCCCGGCTTCCGTGAACGACAGCCGCTCGGCGCCACGGCCGACCAGGCCGCGCCAGATCAGCCCGATCGCCGGCGCGCAGACGATGCCGAGCAGCGGGCTGCCATGGCTGACGAGCGCCAGATTGACCGTGAACTCGCCGCGGCCGGCGACGAACTCCTTGGTGCCGTCGAGCGGGTCGATCAGGAAGAAGCTGCCCCTGAACGGCGCCGCGCAGCCGTCGACCCGTTCTTCGGACAGCGCCGGGATCTCCGGCGCCAACCGCGCCAGGCCATCGGCGATGACCTGGTCGGCGGCAAGATCCGCCTCCGTGACCGGCGAGCCGTCGGATTTGTCGGTGACGGTCATGGCGCGCCGGTTCACGGCCATGATCGCGTGCGCGGCCTCGACCACGAGTTCGGTCAAGGGCGTCATCAGGGCGGCAGCCGCCGCCACGTCGACGGTTCCTGCGGTCGGGCCGGTCGTCATCGTGATGCGCTCCGCGAGGCTGTTCCGTCTTCAGCTTGCATGATCGATCTTCCTGGTCCTGGCCCGGCAGTGAAGGCGCATCCGGATACTGCCATTTGACGTCTCATTGGGCAGTTCTGCCCGCAAAACCGCTACGTACTTTCCCGTGTCCGCCCCTCAGCTCGGTGGCGGTTCATGCTCTCGCAGTGTATCAAGCCAACAGGCAAGCATGATTCGTCAAAGTTCGCGGATTTCAGGAACATCGAATGTCCGGCACGTCGTCTTCAGAGATCGCCAATCCGATTCCCGCTCCCGACACGCTCGAACTTGCCGCGCTGCTCTGCTCGAAGGTCTGCCACGACCTGATTAGTCCGGTCGGCGCCATCGTCAATGGGCTCGAGGTGCTCGACGACAATCCGAAGCCGGAAGATCGCGATTTCGCGCTGGAGCTGATCCGCAAGAGCGCCAAGACGGCCTCCGCCCGGCTGCAATTCTGCCGTCTCGCCTTCGGGGCCGCCGGCTCGGCCGGCGCGCAGATCGATCTCGGCGACGCGCAGACCATGGCACGCGGCCAAATCGAGGATGCCAAGACCTCCATCACCTGGAATCTGCCGCGGCTGCTGCTGCCGAAGAACCGGGTCAAGCTGCTGCTCAACATGATGGTGGTGGCGCAGCAGACGATTCCGCGCGGTGGCATGCTGACCGTCGATCCGATCGGCGAGGGCGAGACCATGAGCTTCCGTGTCGGCGCGACCGGCCTCAACGCGCGCCTGCCGCAGAACATCGTCAACCTGCTCGGCGGTACCCAGCAGTCGACCATCGATGCCCATGCCGTGCAGCCCTATTACACGCGCCTGCTGGCCGAGGCCTGCGGCCTCACCGTGACGCTCGCCGCCGAAGGCGATGCGATGGTGGTCCGGGCGGCCTGATCGCGCGTCCGACGCGGTCGTTCCGCCGCCATGCTGCGACCTTCTGTCGTGAATGGCCGTGTGAAATCGTTTACGATGGTTAAGCAAGTCTTAGCTGCGCATCCGAATTTGTCCGGATGCATCTTATCTCTTTGTTGAGTCCGTTCATTTGCGCTTACTCAACTAATATTAAACGCTTTGGACCGAAACTGGCCACGGTTTGAAGGGCGCGTCATGTCGCGTACCGTTGCGTGCGAAGGCCAGTTTCATGGATGACCTGTTGCGTGAGTTCCTGACGGAGACCAGCGAGAGCCTGGATACCGTCGACAATCAGTTGGTGCGGTTCGAGCAGGAGCCGAACAACGCCAAGATTCTCGATAACATCTTCCGCCTGGTGCACACCATCAAGGGGACCTGCGGCTTCCTCGGCCTGCCGCGGCTCGAAGCGCTGGCGCACGCCGCCGAGACCCTGATGGGCAAATTCCGCGACGGCATGCCGGTGACCGGCGAGGCCGTGACGCTGATCCTGACAACCATCGACCGCATCAAGGACCTGCTCGGACAGCTCGAAGCCAACGAGGCCGAGCCCGAAGGCGAGGACCGCGACCTCATCAGCGAGCTCGAGGCGATGGTCGAGCGCGGCATGGCCGCGATGGCCGCCGGCGAGGCCGCGCCGCCGCTCGTCCCGGCAGCGCCCGCAGCACCATCCGCGCCCGCGGTCACGCAGGGCAGCCTGATCGATCAGACCTTGGAGCGTCCGCTGCGTCCGGGCGAAGTCTCACTGGACGAGCTGGAGCGCGCCTTCCGCGAGACCGCGATCGAGACGCCGCCCGCGCACGAGAAGTCACCCGAGCCGAAGGCCGCAGCGCCCGCGAAGGCCGAGCCGCCCAAGGCTGAAGCCAAAGCCGAGGCGCCGAAGAAGGCCGCGCGGCCGAAGGCCAATGCCGACGGCGAGGTGCACGAGAACGACAAGGTCGCCAACCAGTCGATCCGCGTCAACGTCGACACGCTCGAACATCTGATGACGATGGTCTCCGAGCTTGTGCTGACGCGCAACCAGCTGCTCGAGATCGCCCGCCGCAACGAGGACACCGAGTTCAAGGTGCCGCTGCAGCGGCTCTCCAACGTCACCGCCGAGCTGCAGGAGGGCGTCATGAAGACGCGCATGCAGCCGATCGGCAATGCCTGGCAGAAGCTGCCGCGCATCGTCCGCGACCTCGCGACCGAACTCGGCAAGCAGATCGAGCTCGAGATGCACGGCGCCGACACCGAGCTCGACCGCCAGGTGCTCGACCTGATCAAGGATCCGCTCACCCACATGGTGCGCAACTCCGCCGATCACGGCCTCGAGACCATGGCCGAGCGCGCCGCGGCCAACAAGCCGGACCAGGGCACGATCCGCCTCTCCGCCTATCATGAAGGCGGCCACATCATCATCTGCATCGCCGACAACGGCCGCGGCCTCAACACCGAGCGCATCAAGTCCAAGGCCATCTCGAACGGTCTCGTCACCGAGGCCGAGCTCGAGAAGATGACGGAAGCGCAGATCCACAAGTTCATCTTCGCACCGGGCTTCTCGACCGCCGCGGCGATTACCTCGGTGTCGGGCCGCGGCGTCGGCATGGACGTGGTGCGCACCAACATCGACCAGATCGGCGGCACCATCGACATCAAGTCGGTCGCCGGCGAGGGCACCTCGGTCACCATCAAGATTCCGCTGACGCTGGCGATCGTCTCGGCGCTGATCGTCGAGGCCGGCGGCGACCGCTTCGCGATCCCGCAATTGGCGGTCGTCGAGCTGGTGCGCGCGCGCGCCAATTCCGAGCATCGCATCGAGCGCATCAAGGACACCGCGGTCCTGCGTCTGCGCAACAAGCTGCTGCCGCTGATGCACCTGAAGAAGCTGCTCAAGATCGACGACGGCTCGTCGACCGATCCGGAGAACGGCTTCATCGTCGTCACCCAGGTCGGCAACCAGACCTTCGGCATCGTGGTGGACTGCGTGTTCCACACCGAGGAAATCGTGGTCAAGCCGATGTCGACCAAGCTGCGGCACATCGACATGTTCTCGGGCAACACCATTCTCGGCGACGGCGCCGTCATCATGATCATCGATCCGAACGGCATCGCCAAGGCGCTCGGCGCCTCCGGCTCGGCCTCGCAGGCGGTGACCGACGAGCATTCGTCGCATCACATCATCGGCGGCGAGCAGCTCACCTCGCTGCTGGTGTTCCGCGCCGGCACGGCGCAGCCCAAGGCGGTGCCGCTGGCACTGGTCACGCGCCTCGAGGAGATCGCGGCCGACAAGATCGAGATCAGCAACGGCCGCTACATGGTGCAGTACCGCGATCAGCTGATGCCGCTGGTGCAGATGGAAGGCGTCTCGGTGCAGACCACCGGATCGCAGCCGATCCTGGTGTTCGCCGACGAGACCCGCGCGATGGGCCTCGTGGTCGACGAGATCATCGACATCGTCGAGGAGCGTCTCCACATCCAGGTGTCCGGCGCCAAGGACGGCATCCTCGGCTCGGCCGTGATCAAGGGCCAGGCCACCGAAGTCATCGACGTCGGCCACTTCCTGCCGATGGCGTTCGCCGACTGGTTCATCCGCAAGGAGATGGCGACCGAGGCGCAGACGCAGTCGGTGCTCTTGGTCGACGACTCGCCGTTCTTCCGCAACATGCTGGCGCCGGTGTTGAAGTCGGCCGGCTACAAGGTGCGCACCGCGGCCTCGGCGCTCGAGGGCCTCGCGACGCTGCGCTCCGGGCACACCTTCGACATCGTCGTCACCGACATCGAGATGCCGGAGATGAACGGCTTCGAGTTCGC
>NZ_JBNPTO010000014.1:0-225898 GCF_051167715.1 Bradyrhizobium sp. HKCCYLS20291
GCGCCGGCGCTCGGCAACGCCATCTACAACGCCTGCGGCGCAAGGCTGCGCTCGCTGCCGATCACCGCCGCGGCGGTGAAGGCGGCGATGAAGGCGTAACAACAACGACGGGGTGGGGCGGTATGCCGCTCCACCCTGTTTGTTTTGATGATTGTCTTTGGCGCCCTCGGGTCACCTCCGCACTGTTTGTTTCGGTTGATCTGATCGCTTTTACTGATCTCCTCAGCCGGCTCTGCCCTCGATCATCAAGTCTGGCTGCACCACCACCACCACTGTCGTCCCGGACAAGCGCGCTCCCGGCAACGCGCAAGCGTTGTCCGGTGAGCGCGCGCAGATCCGGGACCCATAACCCTAGGGAGACGTGCGTGGCACGATGGTCGACAGATCTCGCCCAGCCACGTCCGCCGCGGCGTATGGGTCCCGGGTCGGCGCCTGCCAACGCTGGCGCGTTGGCAGGCTTGCCCGGGACGACACCTTTTGTGGGGGTCGGCTTGTGTGATCAGCCAAAAAAGGCCAGCAGGACCAGACGCCTCAAATCCTCCCACAGATCTCAAAGAAGTTCCATTAGCGCCCCTTGATTTGAATTCGAATTCGGAATACGAATTCAAAACGGAGGAGGGAACGACGATGAGGGACCTCTTGAACTTCGGGCAGATGCTGTCCGCCCACGCCCGCATGTCGCCGGATCGCACCGGCGCCCGTGACCTGGAGCGCGCGATGAGTTTTGCGCTCTGGAACGCGCGCGCCTGCCGGCTGGCCAACGCGCTGCTCGGGCTCGGCCTCGCCAAGGGCGATCGCGTCGCGATCCTGGCCTACAATTGCGTCGAGTGGTGCGAGATCTACGCCGCGACCGCCAAGGCCGGCTTGGTGGCGCTCCCTATCAACTTCCGCCTCACCGCGCCCGAGGTGCAGTTCATCGTCCAGAACGCCGAAGCGGCCGCGGTCATCGTACAGGACGAACTCACAGGCCTCGTCGAGGAGGCGCGCAAGGATCTCGGTATCGCCGACGATCGCTTCATCCATTTTGGCACCAGGCCGCGTCCGGCCGGCTATCGCGGCTATGAGGACATCATCGCCGCGGCTGCTGATCGCGAGCCGGAGCAGCAGGTCGCGCTGTCCGATCCCTGGACGCTGATGTACACCTCGGGTACGACCGGCAAGCCCAAGGGCGTGCTGCGCAGCCATCGCAGCGCCGTGCTGCTGTCGATGGTCACCGAGATCGAGTTGAAGCTGAGCCGCAACGACGGCGCGCTGCTGGTGATGCCGATGTGCCACGCCAACTCGCTCAATTTCTTCGGCGCGTTCGGCTATATAGGCGGCGTCAACTCGATCTATTCGCGCAAGAGTTTTGATCCAGAGCACGCGGTGACGACGCTCGCCGACGGCGGCTCGACCTTCACCTCGCTGGTGCCGACGCATTACATCATGATGCTCGACCTGCCGCGCGCGATCCGCACGCAGCACGATTTCAGCGCGATCACCAAGCTGATGATCTCTTCGGCGCCGGCGCGCCCGGAGACCAAGCGCGAGGTGATGGAGATGTTCCCGAAGTCCGGCCTCTACGAGCTCTATGGTGCGACCGAGACCGGCTGGGTCACGATGCTGCATCCGCACGAGCAGTTCACCAAGCTCGGCTCGGTCGGGCGCGAATGCGTCGGCGCGGCGCCGATCCGCATCCTCGACGAGGCCGGCAACGAGGTGCCGGACGGCGAGGCGGGCGAGCTCTATTCCTCCAACGCGCACACCTTCGACTGCTACTGGCGCCTTCCCGAGAAAACGAAGGAGGCGTTCCGCGGCGATTATTGCTCGGTCGGCGACATGGCCCGCCGCGACGCCGACGGCTACATCCATCTCGCCGACCGCAAGAGCAACATGATCATCTCTGGCGGCGAGAATATCTATCCTTCCGAGGTCGAGGCGCTGGTCGGCGCACATCCTGGGGTCAAGGACATCGCCGTGATCGGGCTGCCCGACGACAAATGGGGCGAGCGCGTCCATGCCGTGATCGTGCCGCGCGACGGCATGACGGTGCAGGAGTGCGAGCTGGTCGACTGGGCCAAGGAACGCCTTGCCGGCTTCAAGCGGCCGCGCTCCTACGCCTTCATCACCGACAGCGAGATGCCGCGCAACGCCACCGGAAAGATCCTGCATCGCGAGCTGAAGAAGAGATTTTCGTGAACGAGTGGTGGCAATGCGCTGCGGTCTGATAGATAGCTGCGATGCAGGCCGTCCTCAATTCCGCTCTCCCCATCTTCGCGCTGATCCTGACCGGATTTTTGTGCGGACGGTTCGGTGTGTTCGATCGCACCGCGACCGACAATCTCAACCGCTTCGCGGTGTATCTCGCGCTGCCGGCGCTGATCTTCACGGCGATGTCCAAGATCGGCGTCGAGCAGGTCAGCCAGTTCGGCTTCATCGGCGCGTTCTGCGGCGGCATCGCCGCGACTTTTGCGACCGGCTTCGTCATCAGCCGGCTGCGCGGCCGCCGCGTGGCGAACGCCAGCATCGAGGGGCTGGACGCCGGCTACAGCAATGTCGGCTTCATGGGCATTCCGATGTGCCTGCTGGTGTTCGGCCCCGACAGTGCGCCGGCCTCGATCATCGCGACCCTGTTCACGGCCTGCGTGCTGTTCCTGTTTGCGATCGTCGTCGTCGAGATGGATCTGCAGAAGGGCGCGTCGCTCGGGGCCACAGTGGCAAAGGTCGCGCGCTCGCTGCTGACCAGCCCACTGTTCATTGCGCCCGTCGCCGGACTCGCGGTGGGCCTCAGTGGCTTCGCGCTTCCCGCGCCGTTCATGAGCTTCACCACCTTGCTCGGCGGCGCGGCCTCGCCGGCGGCGCTGGTCTGCATCGGCCTGTTCCTGGCGCAGGAGCGCGTCGTCACGCACGATGCAACCTCGATCGCCATTCTCGTCTCGCTGAAGCTGGTGATGCAGCCCGCTGTCACTGCGCTGCTCGCCTTTCACGTCTTTTCAATGCCGCCGCTGTGGTCGCATTCGGCCGTCATTCTCAGCGCGCTGCCGATCGGCTCCGGGCCGTTCACGATCGCCAAGCTGTATGGGCTGGAGGCGGGCGTGACATCAGGCTCGATCCTCGTCTCGCACATCTTCGCCGTTCTCACGGTCTCGCTGCTCGTGGCCTGGCTGGCGCCGGGCTGATCACAACATCATCCGCCGGAGTGCTCCGATGAAAGTCTCTCCCGACAGTGCCGCCGACCTGATCGCCCGCCTGCTCAAGCGCCGCGGCGTTGCCCGCGTCTTCGCGCTGTGCGGCGGCCACATCATGCCGATCTGGATGCGGCTCGACGCCGAGGGCATCCGCATCATCGACGTGCGCGACGAGCGCGCCGCCGTCCACATGGCGCAGGCGCATGCGGAGCTCACCGGCGAGCTCGGCGTCGCATTGGTCACGGCGGGACCCGGCATGACCAACGCGATCACCGGCATCGCCAACGCCCACGTCTCGCGCGCGCCGGTGCTGGTGATGTCAGGCGGCAATCCGCGGCCGCAGGAGAACCGCGGCGGCCTGCAGGACATGGACCACACCCAGCTGGTGCGCTCGATCACCCGCTATGCCCGCACCGTGCGCGAGCCGTCGCTGGTGCTGCAGGAACTCGACGAGGCGATCTCGCGCGCGTTCGGCGATGGCGGCGAGCCGGGACCTGTCTTCATCGACTTCCCGGTCGACACGTTGCGCGGCATCGTGCCCAAGGCGTTGCAGCTCGAGGAGCATCTCGCGCCGAAGCCGCGCGCCGCGACGCGGCCCGATGCGGCGGAGGTCGAGAAGGCTGTGGAGCTGTTGTGGTCGGCAAGGCGCGTGCTGGTGATTTCCGGACGCGGCGCGCGCGGCGCAGGTCCTGAGCTGATCGCGCTGCTCGACCGACTCGGCGCTGTTTATCTCGACACCGGCGAGAGCAGGGGCCTGGTGCCGGACGACCATCCCTCCGTGGTCGGCGCGATGCGCGGCGCTGTCATGGGCGATGCCGATGTGATCCTCACCGTCGGCCGCAAGCTCGACTTCCAGCTCGCCTATGGTTCGCCGGCCGTGTTCAAGGACGCCAAGTTCGTGCGCATCAGCGATACCGCGAGCGAGCTGCGCGACAACCGCCGCGGCGCGGCTGAGATCCTCGCGTCACCTGCGGAAACGTTGCGCGCGATGGTCGCGCTGGCAGGCAACCGCGAATCCGCCGTCGACAAATCATGGGCGTTGAAGCTGCGCGCCAGCCATCAGGAGCGCGCCGCCAAGCTGAAGCAGAGCATGGCGGCGGCGCCAGCCGGCTCCGACGGCCGGCTGCATCCCAATCGCGTGCTCTCGGCGATCCAGGACGCCATCGGTAACGACGCCGTGGTCATCACCGACGGCGGCGACTTCCTGTCCTTCGCCCGCGTGGGCTTGAGCGCGCCCCTGATGCTCGATCCCGGCCCGTTCGGCTGCATCGGCATCGGCGTGCCCTACGGCATCGCCGCGAGTCTCGCTTATCCCGACAAGCCGGTGGTGGTCGCGACCGGCGATGGCGCGTTCGGCTTTAACGCGATCGAGGTCGACACCGCCGTGCGCCACAAGGCACCCGTGCTGATCGTCGTGGCCAATAACGGCGCCTGGCAGATCGAGGTGCACGACCAGACCGTGACGCACGGCAAGGTCGTCGGCACGAAACTTCAATTCGCCGATCACGCCGCGATGGCCCGCGCCTTCGGCATGCATGCCGAGCGCGTCGAGACGGAGGAGCAGTTGGGCCCAGCGATCCAGCGGGCGCTCGCCAATCGCCCGGCGCTGCTCGACATGGTGGTGACGCCGGAGGCGGTGTCATCGGATGCCAAGACAGGACTGGCGTGGGTGCCTGACCTGCAGCCGCTGGCGGCGTGGGACGAGGCGGAGCGCAAGTGGCGGGGGAGCTGAAGTATCAAAAGCCAGGACGATCAGCGCTCGCCTGGCAACAGCAGCGACGGTCGGTCGCGTTCGCGTAGCACTCACAATCAGACACGGCGGCAGTGCACCCTCTCCCCTTGTGGGAGAGGGTGGTATGAGCGCGCAACGCGCGATCATACCGGGTGAGGGGTCTCTCTCTACGGAGACAGTCTCGCGTGAGGAGACAAACCCCTCACCCAACCGAGTTTGACGCACTGTCCTACATGCCCTCTCCCACAAGGGGCGAGGGCGCAATCACTGGCAATGGCGAGTGAACTCATTCCTGCTTGGTGCGCGGTCGCCGAGCGCGTGGCTCGTAGCAAGCCTTGCCGAGGCATCAACTCGCGCGACGACTACGTCTGCTGCAGCTGCCTTGGCGCGCTGAGCCACAGCGCGAGCAACGTGCAGACCGCGCCGGACAGCAGATAGCCGCCGGCCGACAGCAGGCCGAAATACGACGCCAGCAGCAGCGCGGCAAGCGGCGCGAAGCCGGCGCCGAACAGCCACGCCAAATCCGCCGTCAGCGCCGATGCCGTGTAGCGATAGGTGCGGGCGAAGTTCGCGGCGATCGCTCCGGAGGACTGGCCGAACGACAAGCCGAGCAGGATGAAGCCGAGCACCATGTAGATGGTCTCGCCCGCAGGACCCGCGTCGAGCAGCTGCGGAGCAAAGCCGGAGAACACCGCGATTGCGATGGCAGAGCCGATCAGCAGCGATCTGCGGCCGATGCGGTCGGCGAGCATGCCGGAGGCGACGATGGCGATCACGCCGAACACCGCGCCGACGGCCTCGATGACCAGGAAGCGGGCCGGCGTCTCCTTGGTGAACAGGAACACCCAGGACAGCGGAAACACCGTCACCATGTGGAACAGGGCAAAGCTCGCGAGCGGCGCGAAGGCGCCGATCACGATGTTGCGGCCTTCGTGGCGAATGGTGCTGCCGACGCTGGCCGGCTGCAATTCGCGCGACTGGAATAGCTCGTCATATTCGGGGGTGACCACCATGCGCAGCCGCGCGAACAGCGCCACGACGTTGATGGCAAACGCGACGAAGAACGGATAGCGCCAGCCCCAGTCAAAGAAATCCGCTGCCGAGAGATTGCCGACGAAGAACGCGAACAGCACGCTGGCGACGATCAGCCCAAGCGGCGCGCCAAGCTGCGGAATCATCGCATACCAGCCGCGCTGATGCTCCGGTGCGTTCATCGCGAGCAGCGAGGCGAGGCCGTCCCAGGCGCCGCCCCAGGCGAGGCCCTGGCCTACTCGCGCCAGCGCCAGCAGCCAGATCGCGGCGGCGCCGACGGTGTGATAGCTCGGCAGGAAGGCGATCGCGACCGTAGAGGTGCCCAATAGAAACAGCGCTGTGATCAGCTTGGCGCTCTTGCCGTAACGGCGGTCGATCGCCATGAAGATCACGCTGCCGAACGGACGCGCGATGAAGGCGAGGGCGAACAGCGCGAAGGAATACAGCGTCTGCGTCAGTTCGTCGGCGAACGGGAACACCAGGCGCGGAAACACGATCACCGAGGCGATGGCGTAAACGAAGAAGTCGAAGAACTCCGACGTGCGGCCGATGATGACGCCGATCGCGATCTCGCCCGGATTCGCCTCATGCCTGCGGGAGAGATCGGTTTCGCCGTCCATGGCCGCTGCCTGTGTCATCGCCGCTCGCAGTCCTCTCGCATTCTATTCTCGGCCCGAAAATGTCCGCCGGGGCGTCGGTCCGGTATTGGACAAATTGTCCAATGTTGGGCGTGACGTCCGGTCGCTACGTGAGGCCTCGTTCAGAGATCCGCCTTTCGACGAGGTTAAACGTGCGTTACTGGAAATCGTTGGCTCTGGCGCCGCTGGGGCTCGCGCTCGGCGGCTGCAATCTGGTGGTGCTCTCGCCGTCCGGTGATGTCGCGGCCCAGCAGCGCGATCTCGTGGTCATCGCCACGGTGCTGATGCTGCTGATCGTGGTGCCGGTGATGGTGGCCACCGCCATGATCGCCTGGCGCTACCGCCAGTCCAACAAGGCAGCGACGTACACGCCGGACTGGGATCACTCGACCCAGCTCGAGCTGCTGATCTGGGCGGCACCTCTGCTGATCATCATCTGCCTGGGCGCCGTGACCTGGATGGGCACGCATCTGCTCGATCCCTATCGCACGCTCGGCCGCATCTCCGCCGATCGCGCGGTGACGCCGCAGGACAAGCCGCTCGAGGTCAACGTCGTCGCGCTCGATTGGAAGTGGCTGTTCATCTACCCCGAATACGGCATCGCCAGCCTCAACGAGCTCGCGGCTCCCGTGAACCGGCCGCTCGATTTCCGGATCACGTCCTCGTCGGTGATGAACTCGTTCTATATTCCGGCACTCGCCGGCCAGATCTATGCGATGCCGGGCATGCAGAGCCGGCTGCACGCGGTCATCAACAAGCCCGGCGTCTATCGCGGCTTCTCGGCGAACTACAGCGGCGCCGGCTTCTCCGGCATGCGCTTCGCCTTCCACGGCCTGCCGAATGCGGAGTTCAGCGGCTGGGTCGAGAAGGCCAAGGCCAGCGGCAATCAGCTCGGAAAGCCAGAATATCTGACCCTGGAGCGTCCGAGCGCCAACGAGCCGGTGCGCTACTACGCCTCCGTCGATGGCGACCTGTTCCGAGCCATCCTCAACATGTGCGTCGAGACCGGCAAGATGTGCATGAGCGAGATGATGGCGATCGACGCCAGGGGCGGCATGGGCATGGCCGGCATCAGCAACACGCTGCCGCTCGCCTATGACAAGTTCGCCGGCCGCGGCGCGGTGTTCGGCGCCGAGCCGAGCTTCGTCGCCGGCGGCGTCTGCCTGCCGGGCGATCAGGTCACGCGCATGGCCGCGGACTCCTCGCCGACCGTGCTGGCGCCGCTCGACTGGACGCCGCTGCAGGGACGCGGCTTGGAACGGCCCGGCTTGATGCGGCCGTCCAAGGCATCCTTCATCACGTGGTCCACCTCCAAGTCGGATTCGTGAGGACAACACCATGTTCGACACAGCCAATCTCACCAAGCTCATCTTCGGCCGGCTGACCCTGGAGTCGCTGCCGCTGCATGAGCCGATCATCGTCGGCACCTTCGCGATGGTCGCGCTCGGCGGCCTCGCGCTGTTCGGCGCCATCACCTATTTCCAGCTCTGGGGCTATCTCTGGAAGGAGTGGTTCACCACCGTCGACCACAAGCGCATCGGCATCATGTACATGGTGCTCGGCATCGTCATGCTGCTGCGCGGCTTTGCGGATGCCCTGATGATGCGCCTGCAGCAGGCGATCGCCTTCAACGGCTCCGAGGGCTACCTCAACTCGCATCATTATGATCAGGTGTTCACGGCCCACGGCGTGATCATGATCTTCTTCGTGGCGATGCCGCTGGTCACCGGCCTGATGAACTATGTCGTGCCGCTGCAGATCGGCGCCCGCGACGTGTCGTTTCCGTTCCTCAACAATTTCAGCTTCTGGATGACCACATCAGGCGCCGTGCTGGTGATGTGCTCGCTGTTCGTCGGCGAGTTCGCGCGCACCGGCTGGCTGGCTTATCCGCCGCTCTCGAACATGTCCTACAGTCCGGATGTCGGCGTCGACTACTACATCTGGGCGCTGCAGGTCGCGGGCGTGGGCACGCTGCTGTCCGGCGTCAACCTGATCTGTACCATCGTCAAGATGCGGGCGCCCGGCATGACCATGATGAAGATGCCGGTCTTCACCTGGACCTCGCTGTGCACCAACGTCCTGATCGTCGCCTCCTTCCCGGTGCTGACGGCAGTGCTGGCGCTGCTGTCGCTCGACCGCTACGTCGGCACTAATTTCTTCACCAATGATTTCGGCGGCGATCCGATGATGTATGTCAACCTCATCTGGATCTGGGGCCATCCGGAGGTCTACATCCTCATCCTGCCGGCGTTCGGCATCTTCTCCGAGGTGACCTCGACGTTTTCGGGCAAGCGGCTGTTCGGCTACACCTCGATGGTCTACGCGACCGTCGTCATCACCATCCTGTCCTATTTGGTCTGGTTGCACCATTTCTTCACGATGGGCTCCGGCGCCAGCGTGAACTCGTTCTTCGGCATCACGACGATGATCATCTCGATCCCGACGGGCGCGAAGATGTTCAACTGGCTGTTCACGATGTACCGTGGCCGCATCCGCTTCGAGCTGCCGATGATGTGGACGGTCGCCTTCATGCTGACCTTCGTGATCGGCGGCATGACCGGCGTTCTGCTCGCGGTGCCGCCGGCCGACTTCGTGCTGCACAACAGCCTGTTCCTGGTTGCGCATTTCCACAACGTGATCATCGGCGGCGTGCTGTTCGGCCTGTTCGCCGGCATCGCCTACTGGTTCCCGAAGGCGTTCGGCTACAAGCTCGATCCGTTCTGGGGCAAGATGTCGTTCTGGTTTTGGACGGTGGGCTTCTACTTCGCCTTCATGCCGCTCTACGTGCTCGGCCTGATGGGCGTGACCCGCCGCCTGCGCACCTTCGATGATCCAAGCCTGCAGATCTGGTTCATCATCGCGGGCGTCGGCGCGTTCCTGATCCTCTTGGGCATCGCCAGCTTCCTGATCCAGATCGCCGTCAGCGTCCTGCGCCGCGAGCAACTCGCCGACGTCACCGGCGATCCCTGGGATGCGCGCACGCTGGAGTGGGCGACGTCGTCGCCGCCGCCGGCCTACAATTTCGCTTTCACGCCCGTCGTGCACGACAACGACGCCTGGTGGGACATGAAGCGCCGCTTCTATGCGCGTCCGCTCGGCGGCTTCAAGGCGATCCACATGCCGAGCAACACCGGCACCGGCGTGATCCTGGCGGGGCTCAGCACGACCATGGCGTTCGGCCTGATCTGGTACATGTGGTGGATGGCGGCCGGCAGCTTCGTCGCGCTGCTGGCGGTCGCGATCGCCCACACCTTCAACTATCACCGCAGCTTCCACATCCCGGTCGATGAGGTCGTCAGCGTCGAGCGCGCGCGGACCACGCTGCTCGCGGCAGGAGCGAAGTCATGACGATCGCAACGGGCACCCTGAAGGCCGGCGAGCCGGTCTTCTACCTCGTCGACGAGCACGAGCACCCGGAAGGCAGCAGCACGATGCTCGGCTTCTGGATCTATCTGATGAGCGACTGCCTCATCTTTGCGATCCTGTTCGCCGTCTATGGCGTGCTCGGCGCGAAGTATGCCGCCGGCCCGGCGCCGAAGGACCTGTTCGACCTGTCGCTGGTTGCGGTCAACACCTCGTTCCTGCTGCTGTCCTCGCTCACTTACGGCTTCGCGATGCTGTCGATGCAGCAGAACCGGCTCAGTGCGATGCAGGGATGGCTGGTGGTCACAGGCATGTTCGGCCTCGCCTTCCTCGGCATCGAGTTGACCGAGTTCGCTCACATGATCCATGAGGGCGCGACGCCGCAGCGCAGCGCCTTCCTGTCGTCGTTCTTCACGCTTGTGGGAACCCACGGCCTGCACGTGACGTTCGGTCTGGTCTGGCTGGTCACGCTGATGGTGCAGGTGCAGCGCTTCGGCCTGATCGAGCCCAACCGGCGCCGGCTGGTCTGCCTCAGCCTGTTCTGGCACTTCCTCGACGTGATCTGGATCGGGGTCTTCACCTTCGTCTATCTGATGGGGATGCTGCGATGAGCTCGGAAGTCCACGCCCACGCGGATGCGCACCACGCGGCCGATGATCATGCCGGCACGCGTTCGGGGCAACTGATCGGCTTCGGCGCGTCCGTCGTCCTGACCGCGATCCCGTTCCTGCTGGTCATGACCGGCGCGCTCGACAAGCAGGCGACGGCGCTGATCATCACGGCGTTCGCGGCCGTGCAGGTCGTCGTCCACATGGTGTTCTTCCTGCACATGAACACCAAGGCCGAGGGCGGCTGGACCATGATGGCGCTGATCTTCACCATCATCATGGTGGTGATCGCGCTCTCCGGCTCGCTCTGGGTCATGCATCATCTGACGACCAACATGATGCCGGTGCACGAGATGGGCTCGACGCCGTGATGCCGGCTCCTGCCGACGGGGCAGGGGAACGAGCCGCGCGGCGCGCGTGGCGGCCGGCGACGCTCGCGATCGGCGCGGCATGGGTCGCGTGCGTCGCGATCCTGCTGGCCCTCGGCGTCTGGCAGGTCGAGCGCCGCGCCTGGAAGCTCGATCTGAGCGACCGGGTCGAGCGTCGCATCCACGCTGAGGCAGTGCCTGTACCGGATCGCGTTGCGTGGCCGGCGATCAATCGCAGCGACGATGAATATAAGCGGGTGACTCTGAGCGGTCGCTTCCTCTACGACCGCGAGACGCTGGTCCAGGCGCTCACGGTCGAGGGGCCGGGCTACTGGGTGGTGACGCCGCTGCAGACGGCCGACGGCGTCGTGCTGGTGAACCGCGGCTTCGTGCCCCCGGATCGACGCGATGTCGCAAGCCGCCGCGCTGGGAACCCGGATGGTCCGGTCAGCGTGACCGGGCTGCTGCGGATCTCCGAGCCCGGCGGCGGCTTTCTGCGCCACAACGATCCCGCCGCCAATCGCTGGTATTCACGTGATGTCGCGGCGATTACGGCGACACGCGGCTTGCGCGATGTCGCTCCCTTCTTCATCGATGCCGATGCCGCGCCCAATCCCGGCGGCTATCCGATCGGGGGCCTGACCGTGATCGCGTTTCCGAACAACCATCTGGTTTACGCGCTGACGTGGTTTACATTGGCCCTGATGCTGGCCGGCGCCGGTGTGCAGCGGCTCTACCGCGCGCGCAGCGAGACCGGCGTGGCGGCAGCGCAGGATGCGGAATGGGACGATCGGCAGCAAGGCATGCGCGGACACGAGGCGTCATCATCTTGAGCGGCGCCGTCGCATGAGGAATGAAGCGCCGAACCTGCCGATCGGAGCCGTGGCGGCACTCGCCGCGCCCGAGATCCATGCGCCGGTCACGACCAAGGACGCCACCAACCGCAAGAACATGGTGCTGTTGATCCAGCTGCGCTGGATCGCCGTGGTCGGGCAGATCGTCACCATCGCCTTCGTGAGTTACTGGTTCGGCATCGCGCTGCCGGTGCTGCCGATGGCTGCGATCATCTGCGCGCTGGTCGCGCTCAATATTGCCAGCCACATCTGGCTGCGCTATCGCGACGACGTCGGCAACCGGCATCTCTTGATCGCGTTGATGCTCGATGTCGTGGCGCTGACGTCGGAGCTCTATCTCACCGGCGGCGCGTCGAATCCGTTCACCTGTCTCTATCTGCTGCAGGTCACGCTCGGCGCCGTGCTGCTCGACGCCCGCTCGTCCTGGTCGCTGGTTGCGCTCACCGTGCTCAGCTTCGTCTGGCTCACGATCGAATATCGGCCGCTGGCGCTGCCGCAGCATCATGTCAGCGATCCGTTCGCTCTGCATATCACCGGCATGTTCGTCGGTTTCGTGCTTGATGCCGTGCTGCTCGTCGTCTTCGTCACCCGCATCAACCGGAATTTGCGTGAGCGCGACGCCAAGCTCGCCGACCTGCGCCAGCATGCCGCCGAGCAGGATCACATCATCCGCATGGGCCTGCTCGCGTCGGGCGCCGCGCACGAGCTGGGCACGCCGCTGGCCTCGATCTCGGTGATCCTCAACGACTGGCGGCGCATGACCGCGATCTCGGCCGATCCGGCGTTGGCCGAGGATTTCACCGAGATGGAAGTGGCCGTGCAGCGCTGCAAGTCGATCGTCACCGACATTCTGGTCTCGGCGGGGCAGGCGCGTGGCGAGGGCTCGGCGCCGACGACGTTGACGGCGTTCCTGACGACGCTGGTCGACGAATGGCGTGCGGCGCGCTCGGCGCGCAACCTGATGGTCCGCAACGAGTTCGGCTCGGATCCCACGATCGTCTCCGACGTCGCGCTCAAGCAGGCGATCGTCAACGTGCTCGACAACGCCTTCGAGGTGTCGCGTGAGTGGGTCGAGCTCGTCGTCGAGCGCGACGGCGATCAGCTGCTGCTCAGCGTCAGCGATCGCGGCCCGGGCTTCGATCCCGCCATGCTGGCGCAGCTCGGGCGCCCCTATCAGTCGAGCAAGGGCCGTCCGGGTCGCGGCCTCGGCCTGTTCCTGGTGGTCAACGTGATCCGCAAGCTTGGTGGCGGCGTTTCAGCCTGGAACCACAGGGGACGCGGGGCCACCGTGCGGCTGTCGCTGCCGCTCTCGATGCTTGCGATTGGAGAGCCCCGTGGAGATTGAACGCTCCCTCCTGATCGTCGAGGACGACGACGGCTTTGCGCGCACCTTGAAGCGCTCGTTCGAGCGCCGCGGCTACGACGCCGTGATCGCGCCCTCGCTCGAGCAGGTCGACGAAGCTCTGAAGGACAAGAATTTCGGCTATGCCGTCGTCGACCTGAAGCTCGGCGGCGCCTCCGGCCTCGTCTGCGTCGAGAGGCTGCACGCGCACGATCCGGAGATGCTGATCGTGGTGCTCACCGGCTTCGCCAGCATCGCCACCGCCGTCGAAGCGATCAAGCTCGGCGCCTGCCACTACCTCGCCAAGCCGTCGAATACCGACGACATCGAGGAAGCCTTCCGCAAGGCCCAAGGCAACGCCCAGGTCGCGCTCGCCGAGCGCTCGACCTCGATCAAGACGCTCGAATGGGAGCGCATCCACCAGACCTTGATCGATACGAATTTCAATATTTCCGAGGCCGCGAGACGGCTCGGCATGCACAGGCGAACATTGGCGCGCAAGCTGGAGAAGCGTCCGGTGAAGTAGGACGCCATTCGATCGATTTGTTGCTGAGATGAAGCTCAGCTCTTGCGGCACGGTCGGTGCGCTCCCTCTCCCCGTTCTTCACGGGGAGAGGGTTGGGGTGAGGGGCAGCCGCACGGGAAGTATGAATAAGGGGCCCGCGCACCGGGAGTGTATGTGGTGAGACCTGTACCCCCTCACCCGGATTGCATCTTCGATGCAATCCGACCTCTCCCCGCAAGCGGGGCGAGGTGCACCGTGCGAGCCGCGAGACGTGGGCTCAAGCTGAGCTTGGCTACCCGAAAGGGGGCTGCTGCATCCGGCCGTGAATGAAACCCCGCGCTACTCCGCCGCCTCGCTCCTGCCCTCGATCAGCAGCACGTCCAGGCTCTCGATCTCCTGCATCGCCCGTCCCGCGATGCCCTGCAGGTCGCCGTAGAGTCCGGCCGTCGAGTCCAGCACGCCGCGCAGCTGCTCCTCGCGCTTGGCCCAGAGACGCATCATGGTCTTGCGCTCGCGGTCCAGATCGCTCTGCATCTCGGTGAAGCGCTCGACGATAGCGTCGATGCGGTGGCGGAAGCGCGGACCGGTGAGATAGGCGTAGACCATTTCCATCTTGGTCTGCTGGCCCTCCTGCGCGAGCTTGCTGCAGGCGACGTCGATCAGCGACTGGCGCAGCGCCTGCGACAGCGGCAACGCGAAGCGCGGCTCGGCGACCCAGACGCCGTCGATCAGGTCGAAGCCGTCGACGCCCTTCGGCAAAGCCGTGGAGACGATCAGCGCGATGTCGGCCTTCGCCGCGCGCAAATCGTCGCGCAGCTTGACCAGCCAGCCGTCGCTCCAGTTCTTGGTCCGTTTGGACTCCCACAGGATCGCGCCGCAGGCCTGGCCGCCGGGGCCGACCACGCGATGGATGACGTCGCCGCCGAATTCGCCCTTCGGCACCGGCTCGACCAGGTCGCGCGGAAAGCGCGCGCGCAGCTGCGATTCCAGCTCGATCTCGAGCGCCTCGCCCTGCAGCTGCTGCGAGCCCTGCTCGGCCTTGCGGCGGAGCTCCTCGATCTGCCGCTGCATGCCGGCGATCTGGGTCTCCTTCTCGGCGACTTTCGCCTTCAACGAGTCCTCGGCTTCCAGCCGCGCCTTGTCGCGCACGGCGACGAGCGACTCCTGCACCTTGGTCTCGATGGTGAGGTCGAGCTCGCGGCGGGCCTCGTCGAGCTCGCGCTGCTTGCGCATCATCTCGGCCTGCGCCTTCTGCGCGTCGGCGAGCTTGGCGTCCTTGCTGACGATGGCTTCGTGCAGTTCGGCGAGCTGGCGGTCGCGGTTGCCGATCTCGTCGGCGACCGCCTGCCGTGCCCGTTCGGCCTCGGCTTGCGCAATGGCCGCACGCTCGGCCTTCAGCTTGGCGGCGACCTGCTGGTCGATGGCGGCCTTGGCCTGCGCGATCTGCTCCTGCGCGGCCTTGAGCTGCGCCTCGCGGCGGCCGAAATCGGCCTCCTTGGCCTGCAGCTGGCGCTCGAACTGCCGGCGCGTCTCCGCGATCAGCGGCGCTGCGAGCTGCTCGGTGAGCCGGATCTCGGTGCGGCAGGAGGGGCAGACGATCTGTGGATCGGTCATGATTCGCATCCTTGCATGGACACCGAATCTACCCGGCCGCCGCGTGGCATTTAACCCAAGCGACGGCTTATCCCGTGCAATTATCCGCGATTCACGCCGCGTGCGGCTTGGCCTCCGGCTCCGTCCTCGTCTCAGGCGTCTTGATGCGGAACCAGGCGACGTACAGCGCCGGGAGGAACAGCAGGGTCAGCACGGTGCCGACGATGATGCCGCCCATCATCGCGTACGCCATCGGGCCCCAAAACACCTCGCGGGCGATCGGGATCAGCGCCAGCGAGGCCGCCGCCGCCGTCAGCATAATCGGCCGCATGCGGTGTTCGGTCGCCTCCATCACGGCCTCCCAGGGCGGCCGTCCCTCGTCGCGCAGATGCTCGATCTGCACGATCAGGATCACCGAGTTGCGGATCAGGATGCCGATCAGCGCCAGCACGCCGAGGATGGCGACGAAGCCGAGCGGCGCGCCGCTCGGCAGCAGCGCCGCGACCACGCCGATCAGCGCCAGCGGCGCCACCGCGAACACCAGGAACAGCCGCTGGAAGCTCTGCAGCTGCAGCATCAGGATCGTGGCCATCGTGAACAGCATGATCGGCACCACCGCGATGATCGGCGCCTGGCTCTTGCCGCTCTCCTCGACGCTGCCGCCGGTCGCGACTTTGTAGCCGGCCGGGAGCTTGGCGTTGAAGGCAGCCATGGCCGGCTTGAGCTGATCGACGACCGTGTTCGGCTGCACCTGGTCGATCACGCTGGCCTTCAGGGTCAGCGTCGGCAGGCGCGAGCGGCGCCAGATTTCCGGCTGCTCGATCTGATAGCGCAGGGTCGCCAGCGCCGCGAGCGGGATCGACTGGCCGTTGGACCCGGATAGCTGCAAGTCGCGCAAGGTCTCCAGCGATTGCCGCTCCTTGGCCTGGGCGCGGCCACGGACGTCGATCAGATAGATGTCGTCGCGCACCTGGGTGATCGAGGTGCCGTCGAGCACGCCGTTCAGCGCGTTGGCGATGTCGGAGGAGGTGACGCCGAGCTGGCGCGCCTTGTCCTGCAGCACGTCGACCTTGACGACGCGCGCGGGCTCCATCCAGTCGAAGATGACGGCGCCGAGATGGCTGTTGTTGCGCATCACACCAGCGGCCTCCTGTGCGATCTCACGCACCTTGGCGACATCGGGCCCGCTGACGCGGTACTGCACCGGGCGGCCGACCGGCGGGCCGATGTCGAGCAGATGCACATAGGCGTCGGTGCCGGGGAAGGTCTTGGTCAGATAGGCCTGCAGCTTGGCGCGGGCGCGATCGCGCGCCTCGAGGCTCTTGGTGACAATGATGATCTGGCCGAACGAGACGTCGGCCGGCTGCACGTCGAACGACAGCACGAAGCGCTGCGCGCCGGAGCCGACATAGGTCGACCAGTGGTCGATGTCGGGATCGCCCTTCAGCGCCTCCGCTTCGAACTTCGCCATCTGCGCGTTGGTCTCGGTGATCGAGGAGTTCTGCGGCAGGTTGAAGTCGATGACCAGTTCGTTGCGGTCGGAGGAGGGGAAGAACTGCTGCTGCACGAAGCGCATGCCGAACACCGACAGCCCGAAGATCAGGACGGTCGCAATGATCGTGGTCCAGCGATGCCGCATGCAGGCGTTGAGCATGGCGCGGAACATCCGCGTGAGGCGGCCGCCCTCGGCATGATGGCTCGGCAGCGAGGCCGGCAGGATGGTGACGCCGAGCAGCGGCGTGAACAGCACGGCGACGATCCAGGACACCAGCAGCGACACCGCGATCACGACGAACAGCGTGAAGGTGAACTCGCCGGCGGCGCTGTTGTTGAGACCGATCGGGATGAAGCCGGCGACCGTCACCAGCGTGCCCGTCAACATCGGGAACGCGGTCGAGGTGTAGACGTAGGTCGCGGCCTTGCGCAGGGAGTCGCCGACCTCCAGCCGCGCCACCATCATCTCGACCGCGATCATGGCGTCGTCGACGAGCAGGCCGAGCGCGATGATCAGCGCGCCGAGCGAGATGCGCTGCAGGGAGATGCCGGTATAGGCCATGAACAGGAAGGTGATCGCGAGCACCAGCGGGATCGAGATCGCGACCACCAGCCCGGCGCGCACGCCGAGGCTGACGAACGAGATCGCGAGCACGATGATGACCGCCTCGTACAGCGCCTTGGTGAAGCCGCCGACCGCCTCCTCGACGATCTTCGGCTGGTCCGAGACGAGATGCACGCCCACGCCGACCGGCAGGTCGGCCACGACCTTGGTCATCTCCTCCTTGAGCGCCTCGCCGAACTCCAGCAGGTTGGCGCCGGACTTCATGCCGATCGCGAGCCCGATCGCGGGCTGGCCGTTGAAGCGGAACAGCGAGGTCGGCGGATCCTCGTAGCCGCGGGTGATGGTGGCGACGTCGGTGAGCGGGAAGAAGCGATCGTTGATGCGCAGGTTGATCGCCTTGAGGCTCTCCTCCGAGGTGAACTGTCCGGAGACGCGCACCGCGATGCGCTCCGGGCCCGCCTGCAGCACGCCCGACGGCGACACCGCGTTCTGCGCCTGCAACGCGGTCAGGATGGTGCGCTGGTCGATGCCGAGAGCGGCCACCTTGCGCGGCGAGAATTCGAGATAGATCACCTCGTTCTGCGCGCCGACGATGTCGACGCGGCCGACATTCGGCACGGTCAGCACCTTGGCGCGGACCTCTTCGACACGGTCGCGCAGCTGGCGCTGGCTCAAGCCGTCGCTGGTGAAGGCGTAGATGTTGCCGAACACGTCGCCGAAACGGTCGTTGAAGCCGGGGCCGATGACGCCCGAGGGAAAGTCGCCTTTGATGTCGTTGATCAGGTTGCGCACCTGCAGCCAGGTCGGCACCACGTCGCGCGCCTTGGTGGTGGCGAGCAGGTTGACGAACACCGTGGTCTGGCCGGGAACGGTCAGGCTCTTGGTGTAGTCGAGCGCCGGCAGTTCCTCGAGCTTCTTCTCGATGCGGTCGGTGACCTGCCGCGTCATCTCCTCGGCGGAGGCGCCCGGCCACTTCGCCTGGATCAGCATCGTCTTGATGGTGAAGGAGGGATCCTCCTCGCGGCCCAGATGGACGTAGGAGAACAGGCCCGCAGCCATGAAGGCGATCATGAAGTACCAGACCAGCGAGCGGTGCTCGAGCGCCCAGTCGGAGAGGTTGAACGATTTCACGGCTGCGAATCCTGATCGATGCGGACGGACTGGCCATCCTTGAGGCTGTGGACGCCGGCGGTGACGACGCGCTGTCCGGCGCCGAGGCCGCCGGTGACGCGGACGCTGCCGTCCTCGTTGCTGGCGATCGTGACTTCCTGCCGCTTGACGGTCTTGCTGCCGCTATCGACCAGCCAGACGAAGCGCTTGTCGTCCTGCTCGAGCACGGCCGAGCGCGGCAGCCGAATGACGGTCTTCTGGTCGGTCTCCATCGATGCCGTCACCGTGGTGCCGAGCCGCATGATCTCGGGCGGACCGTCCAGCGTGATACGGATGCGGCGCGTGCGCGTGGTGGCGTCGGCGCGCGGCGCGATCTCGCGGACCTTGCCAGTTGAGCTGACCTTGGGATCGACCTGCAGCCGCACCGTGAAGGAGGTGCCGACCTGCAGGCTGCCGGCGAGGTCGTCGCCGACGTCGATGACCGCTTCGCGGATGTCGGGCCGCGCCACCGTCACGACGCTCCGGCCCGGCGACACGACTTGGCCGACCTCCGCGCTGACGGCGGTGACGATGCCGGCGAAATCGGCCTTGAGCTGCGCATAGCCGAGCTGCTCGCGCGCCTTGGCGAGATTGGATTGCGCCTTGATCACCGAGGCCTGCGCCGCTGCGCGCGATTGCTCCGCGCTTTCCAGGGTCGCCTTCGTCGTCGCGTCGGTTTCCAGCAGAGCGCGCTGCCGGCCCTCGGTCCCGGTCGCGTTGGTCAGTTGCGCCTGGCTGCGCGAGACCTCGGCGGCCGAGGCACGCACGGCCAGCTCGAGCGCGGCGGGATCGATCGCCGCCACCACCTGGTCCTGCTTGACCATGTCCCCGACATAGACGGGACGCGCGATCAGGCGCCCCAGCACGCGGAAGCTCAGATCGGCCTTGTAGCGCGGCTCGATCGTCCCGGTCACGGCGGCGGCATTGGCGGCCTGCGGCTCGACGGTCATCGACAGCACCGGCCGGACCGGCTCGGGAGCCGCGGCCTTTTCGTTGCAGCCGGCGAGCACGGCCAGTGCGCCAAGCGAAACGACACAACGCATCGGCGTCATCACGACCGAGCCTCCTCGCTGAATGTGATCTGCTGCCCGACGCTCAGGAGCTTGCCGCCCTCGGTGACGACGCGGTCACCCGGCTTCAGCCCCACCGAGACGACGATCGCGCCAGTCTCGTAGTCCTCGATCTTGATCGGCTCGAGCGAGACGGTCTTGCTGGTGGGGTCGACCAGCCAGACGGCCGGTGTCTTGCCGTCCGCGTTGAGCGCGCTCCACGGCAGCACGATGCGCTGCTCGGGCTTGATGAAGCCGGTCGCGCTGACGGCGCTGCCGAGGGTCATCTCGGGGGGCGGATTCTCGATCGCGATCTTGACCCGGACAGTGCCGGACTTCGCATCGATCGTCGGCGAGACCTCGCGCACGGTGCCCTTGGCGGTCACCGAGGGATCGGAAAGCAGCGCGAGCGCCACCTTGGTGTCGTCGAACTTGAGCGACAGCGCCGCCTCATAGACGTCGATGACCGCGTCGCGATTGCCGTCATGGGCGAGCGTGAACACTGATTGCGCCGCCTGCGCCACCTGGCCGACTTCGATGTTGCGCGCCGTGATGGTGCCGTCGGCATCGGCGCGCAGCTCGGTGAAGCCGAGGGCATCCTTGGCGGTGTCGCGCTGGGCCTTGGCGGCCTCCAGCGAACCTTCCGCCGCGCGCAGCGTTTCCTGCGCCTGGTCGAAGGCTGCGCGCGTGGTGAAGCCGCTGGTGATCAGCGTCTGCTGGCGACCAAAATTGGAGGTCGCGACCTTGACCTGCGACTGCGCCGCCGCGACGGCGGCTTCGGCGGAATCGAGGTCGGCCTGCTGTTCGGCCGGATCGATCCTGGCGAGCAACTGGCCGGCCGTGACGTGCGCACCGACCTCGACCAGCCGCTCGGTGACGCGGCCGCTGACCCGGAACGACAAGTCGGCCAGCACGCGCGCCTGGACGTCGCCGGTCAGCGTGATGGATTGCCGCCGTTCCGACAGTTTCACGACCTCGGTCCGGACCGACCGTACCGGCGGCGCGGTCGCCGCCGTCTTCTGGTCGCAGGCCGCAAGCAGCAGCCCGGTCGCGGCACACATGGCGCCGGCCAGCAGGCGGGAGCCGGACCTGCGGAGGGAAGGTGGAGATCGCATCAGTGAATTCATGGTTGCACGTTCGGGCCCAGGCGGGGGTTGCAAGCGGAGTTGACGGTCGTTCCGACCGGGGTGGAGACCGTCGGTCGTCCTCTGCGTCCGGGATTGGAGGACGGTCATTGCAAGTTCGGGCCATTGAACCCCGACCGGGGTTTGGCCGTTGAGAGCGGGATCATGGCTTTCGGAACCATGCTGAGCAGCATCCCCTTGACAGCACGTGAATTAGACAAACATTTCTAGAAAAAAATGTCTAGTAACATTCCCGTTGATAGGATTAGGCTTGGCCCAACGTCGTCGGTGGCGGCCAAGCCGGCCGCGTCGATCTGCGGAGGATCAACCGGGAGTTCGAACGCAACGTGCGACGGAAGGATGTGATCACCCCGGAAGCTTCGGTCCGAACGCCCCGCGCTCCGCGTCAGGCCCGCGGCCGCGAGCGCCGCGAGCAACTGCTCGACGCCGCGGCGGCGCTGATTGCGGAATCCGGGTTGGCTGCGGTGAGCATGCACGCGACCGCCGCGCGCGCCGGCGCATCGATCGGCTCGGTCTATCACTTCTTCCGCGACAAGGATCAGATGCTCGACGCGCTCGCCGAGCGTCACGACGTGGAATTGCAGCCCGCCTTCCATCGCATGCGCGAGCGAAGCGATGCCGAATGGGCCGCCTTGTCGGCCTCGGAGGTTTTCGAGCAATTGATCGGCTGGGCGCTGCGCTACTTCGTCCGCCATCCCGACGCGCTGGCGACGCTCGATCTGCACGACAAGACCACCCATGCCGAGTTCAGGGCGGTGATCGACCGGGTCATGCGGGCCAGGCTCGGCCCGGAGATCGGCGCGCAGGCGGCCACCACCTTCGATGCCGTCGTGCTCGGCACCTTGCTGTTCACGCGCGAGCAGGACCCGCGCAGCCGCGACGTCGTGGTCGCCGCGCTGCCGGAGATGATGGCGACCTATCTGACGGCGCTGGAGGCGAAGCGGAAGCGGGCGAGGGGCTGAGGTAGAGGCGGCGGATCGACGCGATCAGCGCGGCTATTTGAATAGCCACTCGCTCTTTTTCCGACGGATCGCCACCGGCCGCGGCGCCGCCGTGTCCCCGTTCGGCTTCGCCGTCAGAACGATCTCGTCTTCGCTGTCCCAGCGTTCGAATTCGTAGCGCCATTTGCCATCCTCCGGCGTGCGGTAGTGCCAATCCTTCAGCGTCCGGTCGCGTTTCGCGGGGATGACATCGATGCCGTCGGGCGGCCCCGACGATTCGAGGCGGGACGTGACCGACACCAGCCAGCGCTTCGACGGCGAATAATGCGGCGGAGCGACGATGCCGATCTCGTCGCCGATGTCGGCGCGCACCAGCAGCCAGTCGATGCCCTCAGGGCGGCCGCGCTCGAGCAGCAGCAGGTCGTGATCGGGGAAATATCCGGTCAGCTGATACTTGACGCAGCCCTTGTCATCGCCGGCACATTTGGCGTCCTCGTTGCGATAGACGCGCGTGCGCCGATTGCGAAACGTCAGCTGCAAGGCGGCGCCGCGGCGTTGGGCCAGCTCCGGGACGTGGGCGAGGCAGGCGGTCTCCGATCGATCGAGGTCGCCGGTTCCGTTGTCGCCGATGCAGCGTCCGTCCTGCGACGGGTGATCGACGATGGCGAAGGCTGGCCGTTCAGCATGGGCAGCGCCGCCGGCGAAACAGCAGAGTGTTGCGAGCCCGATCGCAAGCGCCTTACTCATAAGCCACCTCCTGTCGAAGGCGTGTTGACGTGATCCACCGTGGTCGTCCGCATCTGCTGGGGTTTGTCGATGTACGCCGTGCGACAGCGGCGGCCCCGCCGTCTCTCGGGTCCGCGGTGCCGCCTGGCGGCGAGTTCCTCGACGGCCCGGGCCACGACACCGACGACGGCAAAGCTGACGAGCAGCGAGACGCACAGCAGCCCCAGGTAGAGCTTGAGAACCGAGCTTGCCAAACAGGCAAGCGCGATGAGCGCGACAATGGCCAGCCGGCCTTTGGCGGAGATCGACATGGTGAGAGCGTTTCGCTGTGAGCTGATGTGGCCGGCACTCTAGCGGCGCGTTCTCTCTGCGGACAAGCAGCGTCGAGGTGGGTGGTAAATTTTGCCGCAAGCTCATGCCGACAATCGAATTTGCTGCAGCTCCATCGTAGTTGCGCGCGCAAGTGATCAACTAAGCGTTGCGAAATTCCGGTTGTCGCGATGCGCGCTTCTCGCAGTGGTCGCGACAGCTGAAGAGAAGTTTGAATAGAACTGTCTCTATCGCGCGTTTTCGAAACCAGCAGGGTGACTTCGAGACATGTCCTCGCATGTTCGACTGCAAGCTCGGATTCATCGCACCATCACGCGGTATGGGTCCCCGCGTTCGCGGGGACGACATCGGCGATTGCCGTGCGACCGTGGAATTGATTACACGACTGTCGACCTCTCGCTCAGCTGTCGTCCCCGCGAACGCGGGGACCCATACCGCGTGATCCTTCGAGGGACGTCGCTATTCGTTGCCGCTACATCGAGCGGCGCCGATGCCCTGGCGTCCGGCGAAGACAGCGGACTATTCGTCACGTTCAAGGACGGTGACGCACGTGCGCGCAGAGAAAAAATTCTCCCGTCCTTTCAAGCTGATTGGGGCTGTCCAGTCCCTCTGCGAAAAATAATCTTGTTTCGTTTTATCGGAAAATGTGGTTGTCTGTCGCCATCCCGCCTCGAGCAGAGGGGCGTACGCGTCGTCACGATACGCGAGGTGGGGAGCGGTGGCCGCGACCGGCAGTGCCCGACGAGCACTGTGCGGCGTGGACGCGAAAACGCGTGGTCCTGGCGCCCCGATGCTGGCGCCAAGTCTTTGGCCGATGATGAAGCCGAAGGCGACGGTGGCTAAACAGCCGGACACCGGGGAGAGCGCGTCATAAGCGTTGACACCATCGCGCAGGGAGGGCCGGGTCTGTCCGGCTGTACCTGTGGTTCCTGCCCCGTGCACTTTTTTCGCACGGGGGCCACGGGCCTCAGCCGAGGTCCGGCCTTCCCTGCGCCCTCTGCATTCACGAGAGGGACAAATTCGATGCCATCACCCGGGCGCCACGCGTCGCGGGACTGCGATCGTATGTCGCGTGATGTCCGTACTGATCCGTTGTGCCGCGCTCTTTGAAATGTGAATCAGCTGTTTCCCCATCGTCGTCCCGGACCAGCCGCGACGCGCGACAGCGCGTTGCGGCGCCGATCCGGGACCCATACTCCGCAGCGCTGGTGATGAGCAATAAAGCGGATGACCAGCGTGCCTCAAACCGCTCCCTGGGGGTATGGGTCCCGGCTCGAGGCCGGGACGACAGTGGAATTTGGAGCTGCGTAGGGTGGGCAAAGCGGCCGCCGAAGGCGGCAGCGTGCCCACCGTGCATCGGCAGCGTCAGTGAGAATGGTGGGCACGGCGCGGGATGGAGCGGCGCGTGACGCAGACTGCGCGGGCGCGCCTTTGCCCACCGTACAGGCTAGCAACTTAGGACTTGATGACGGCCCCGATCGTGAGAGCCACGCTTCTACTGCCCGCCCGCCCAGGCGGCGAGCACGGCACGCTCCTCGCCGGTGATCTCGGTGATGTTGCCAGGCGGCATCGCGCTCGACCACGCCGCGTTGCGCGCGATCAGCCGGGCGTTACGCTGGATGTTGTCGGGCGTGTCGAGCAGCACGCCCTTCGGCGCGGCGACGATGCCGTCCCAGACCGGCTCGGCGGCATGGCACATGCTGCAGCGGGAGGTCACGATGTCGGCGACCTCCGTGAAGCTCGGCTGCGCGCCGGCGGCCGTCTTGGCATCGCGCGGACCGGCCGCGGACAGCAGCAGGATCGCGATCATGCCGGCTGCGGCGACGCCCCACACCCACCACGGCGACGGGTTGCCCTTGTGGCGCTCGTTGAAGAAGTGACGGATGACAGGGCCGAGCGCCAGCACGACGGCGACGATCGCCCAATTGTAGCGGGTGCCGAACAGCAGCGGATAATGGTTGCTGATCATCAGCACCACCACCGGGAGCGTAAGGTAGTTGTTGTGGACCGAGCGCTCCTTGCCGGTCTTGCCGAGCTTGGGGTCGGGCGCCTCGCCAGCGAGCAGAGCGGCGACGATCTTCTTCTGGTTGGGAATGATCACCGCGAACACGTTGGCGACCATGATGGTGCCGATGATCGCGCCGATCTGGTTGAATGCGCCGCGGCCGCTCAGCACATGGGTGAAGGCGTAGGTCAGCGCAACGAGAAAGATGTAGCCACCGATCGCGAACGGCAGCTCATGCCTGGCGAGCCCGCTGCGGCAGGCCGCCTCATAGAGCAGCCACGCCAGGGCCAGCGAGCCGAAGCTGAACAGGCCGGCCTGGACGGGCGTCAGATCGAGGATCGACTTGTCGACCAGGAACAGATCGGCATTGAGATAGTACACCACGATCATCAGCACGAAGCCGGACAGCCAGGTGGTGTAGGCCTCCCATTTGAACCAGGTCAGCTCGCTCGGCATCTGCGCCGGCGCCACCAGATATTTGACGATGTGGTAAAAGCCGCCGCCATGGACCTGCCAGGCCTCGCCCATCACCCCCTTCGGGAGGTTGTCGCGCGGCTTCAGGCTGAGGTCGAGCGCGATGAAGTAGAACGAGCTGCCGATCCACGCCACCGCCGCGATCACGTGCAGCCAGCGGAAGATCAGGCTCAGCCATTCCGATATGATCGAAGCCCACATCGCGTGGTCATCTCCTATTGTTCGCTTGAGGCCGTATCGTCAGGGCTGATGCACTGCCGACTTTTCCCCGCCCAAGCAGTAGCCGAGACATCCGGCGTCTCAGACGTGCTGCGCGGACGATGCGGCGGTGGCTGCGTCGGCCTCCGCGGCCTTGCCGCTGCCGAGGCCGTTGAAGAAGGCATTGAGCAGCACGGCCGCGACGGCACACAGCAGGATGCCGGACTCCAGCAGCGGCTGGAGATCCCTGGGCAGATTGTGGAAGAAGCCCGGCGCGGCGAGCGGGATCAGGCCGAAGCCGACCGAGATCGCGACGATGAACAGGTTGAAGCGGTTGGTTTTGAAATCGACATTGGCGAGGATGCGCGCGCCGGTCGCCGCGACCATGCCGAACATCACGAGGCCGGCACCGCCGAGCACCACCTGTGGCACCGCCTCGACCAGCGCGGCCATCTTCGGCAGTAGGCCGAGCAGCAGCATGATGGCGCCGCCGGTGATCGTCACCCAGCGCGTGCGCACCCCTGTGACCGAGACCAGGCCGACGTTCTGCGAGAACGACGTGTAGGGAAACGTGTTGAAGACGCCGCCCAGCAGCGTGCCGAGGCCATCGGCGCGCAGGCCGCGCGACAGTGCCTCGCGGTCGACGGTCTTGCCGGTCATCTCGCCGAGCGCCAGGAACATGCCGAGCGACTCGATCATGACCACGATCATGACGATGCACATGGTGACGATCGGCACCAGGCTGAACTGCGGCATGCCGAAGCGGAACGGGATCACCAGCGCGCCCCAGGGCGCCGCGGCGACCTTGTCGAAGTGCATCACGCCCAGCAGCGTCGCGAGCACCGCGCCGGCGACGATGCCGAGCAGCACCGAGACGTTGGCGACGAAGCCGGTGCCCCATCGGATCAGGCCGAGGATGAACAGCAGCACGAACAATGCGATGCCGAGGCCCTGCAACTGACCGTAATCCGGATTAGGAAAATTGCCCCTGACGCCGTCGACCATTTTGATGATGGTCGGCTGGCCGCCGCCGGCCCAGTTGATGCCGACGCGCATCAGCGAGATGCCGATGATCAGGATGATGGTGCCGGTCACGACAGGCGGGAACAGCGGCAGCAGCCGGCTGACGAACGGCGCGACGATGATGCCGAAGATGCCGGCGGCGATCACCGAGCCGTAGATCCCGAGCAGGCCGATCTCGGGCGAGGCGGCCATCGACAGCATCGGGCCGACGGAGGCGAAGGTGACGCCCATCATCACCGGCAGTCGAATGCCGACGCCGGGGAAGCCGATGCACTGCACGAGGGTGGCAAGGCCGCAGGCGAACAGATCGGCGCTGATCAGGAAGGCGACGTCCTCGGGCGGCAGCTTGAGGGCGCGGCCGATGATGAGCGGCACCGCGACCGCGCCGGCATACATCACCAGCACGTGCTGCAGCCCGAGCGCGAGCAGCTTCGGCACCGGCAGCATCTCGTCGACCGGATGAATCTTGTCGCTCATGTCTCCCCCCAGATCTTCCCCAAGATCAGCCATAAGATCGCGTCAGTCCCCGAATGCCTCATGCAGCTGCGGAAACAGCCGGTCAGGCTTGAACGGCGTCGCCGTGAAGCGGATGCCGGTCGCAGCGCGCAGTGCGTTGCCGAGCGCCGCGGCCACCGGATTGTACGGGCTCTCGCTCATCGATTTCGCCCCGAGCGGACCGATGGAGTCAAGCGTCGCGGCGAACAGCACGTCGGTCCGCGGCACGTCGGCGTAGGACGGCAGGTGATAGTCGCGGAAGCGCGGATTGACGACGCGGCCCGCCGCGTCGATCACGATCTCCTCGTAGAGCGCAGCACCCAGCGCCTGCGCGACGCCGCCCTCGACCTGGCCGCGGCACTGCATCGGGTTGGCGACACGGCCGGCGTCGGCGGCCTGCACGCTCTTGAGGATCCTGACCGCGCCAGTGTGCCTGTTCACGGCCACGCGAAAGCCCTGGACGTTGAACGCCACCGACCGTGGCGTGCCCTGCGAACTGCCGCTGGCGGTGAGCAGCGATCCGCTGGCCTTGGCAAGCTCGGCGAAGGTGAGGCGCTGCGCGCCGCAGGCGATGGCATCATCGGCCATCCGGCAATCGTCGGGAGCGACCTGCCAATGTTGTGCGGCGAAACTCTTGAGCTGGGTGGCCAGCGCCTCGGCCGCCGCCTGGGTGGCGCGTCCCGCGACGAAGGTGCCAGTCGAGCCATAGGCGCCGGTGTCGTGGCCGCCATGGGCGGTGTCGGACTGCCTAAGGCTGATGCGGTCCACCGTGGTGCCGATTACGGTCGCCGCGATCTGGCGATGCACCGTGCTAGTGCCGTTGCCGAACTCGGCGGTGCCGACGGTGAGGTCGAAGCCGCCGTCATCGCGCAGGCTGATCTCGGCATCGGCGAAGTGGCCGTCCGGCGGCACGGTGTCGATCATCGTCAGCGCGATGCCGTCGCCGGTGAGCCAGTCGGCCGACAGCTCGGGCGCCGGCGCGGCCTCGGCCATGGCGCGCTCGACCAGGTCGAGGCACTGGTCGAGACCATAGGAGCCGTACAGCACGTCGCTATGCTCCGAGCCCGGCGGCGTCAGCATCGGATCGCCGGGCCGGACGATGTTGCGGCGGCGCATCTCGTAAGGGTCGATGCCGAGCTGCAGCGCCAGTTCGTCGATCGCCGCCTCGACCGCGAACGTCGTCTGCGGCAGGCCGTAGCCGCGATAGGCGCCCGCCGGCACGGTGTTGGTGTAGACTGCGAGGCCGTCGACCTTCTTGTTCGGACAATTGTAGACCGAGATCGACTCGCCGCAGGCGTGGAACAGCACCGGCCCGGCATGATTGCCGTAGGCGCCGGTGTTGGAGAGCACATCGAGCTGCAGTGCGGTCAGCCTGCCGTCCTTGTCGGCGCCGGCCCTGACCGTGACGCGCATCGGATGCCGCGTCGAGGTCGCGATGAACTGCTCCTCGCGGGTGAACTCGAGCTTCACGGGGCGCTTCGTCTTCAAGGCGGCAAGCGCCAGGATGTCCTCGACGAACATCTCCTGCTTGCCGCCGAAGCCGCCGCCGACGCGCTTGCAGAACACGCGGACCTTGTCGGGCGCGAGATCGAAGATCTCGGCGAGCGCCCGCCGCGTCAGGAACGGCACCTGCGTGCTGGAGCGGACGGTGAGAATGCCATCGTCGTCGAGCCAGGCAAGACCGCCGTGAGTCTCCAGCGCGGCATGCTGCACGCGTTGCGTGGTGAACGTGCCTTCGTAGGTGGCGGCAGCAGAGGCGAGCGCGGCGGCGACGTCGCCGAACTCGCCATGGGTCTCGGCGGCGATGTTGCGGCTGACATCGGCGATGCGATGTTCGCTGCCGCGGCCGGCGTGGACGATGGGCGCGCCGGGTGCGATCGCGTCGGCGGGATCGACCACGGCGGGCAGGATCTCATAGTCGACGACCAGACGTCGGCAGCCTTCCTCGGCCGCAGCTTCCGTCTCGGCGACGACGGCGGCGACCTTCTGGCCGATGAAGCGCACGACGTCATCGAGCACGCGAGTGTCGGCCGGGTCCATCCACGCCTGCTCGTGGCGCGCGGTCGAGAACAGCACAGCCGGCGCGTCCTCATACGTCAGCACGGCGTGCACGCCGGGCACGGCCAGGGCGGCCGCCTTGTCGATGCTCTTGATGCGCGCATGGGCATGTGGCGAGCGCGCGAGCTTGACGTGCAGCAGGCCTTCGATGGCAGTGTCGAAGGTATAGCGCGCCGCGCCGCGCACGATGTCGGGTCCGGCCGGCGCAGGCAGGCTGCGGCCGAAGGCCTCGCCGGCCGCGACGTCTTCCACATGCGTGCGGCCGAGCAGCGCGTCCTCGATCGCGCGATAGCCGGTGCAGCGGCACAGATTGCCCTTCAGCGCTGCGCCCAGGTCTTTCTTCTGCGCCTGATTGAGCGACGCGCAGGTGACGATCATGCCGGCGGTGCAGAAGCCGCATTGAAAGGCCTGCGCGTCCAGGAAGGCCTGCTGCATCGGATGCAGGGCTTCATGGGTCGCGAGACCTTCGACTGTCGTCACCGCCTTGCCGTCGGCGCGGACCGCGGGGATCAGGCAGCTATGCACCGGTTCGCCGTCGAGCAGCACGGTGCAGGCGCCGCAGTCACCAGCGTCGCAGCCCTTCTTGACGCCGAAATGGCCGGTGTCGCGCAGGAACGTGCGCAGGCACTGCCCGGGGCGCGGCGCGGCATCGACTGGGTTGCCGTTGACGAACACGCTCATGGCCTGATGCCCGCGAGCTCGGCACGGATCTCCTCGGCGAGGCGCAAGGTCATCGCCTTGCGCCAGGCCGGCTTGCCGTGGACGTCGTCATGATAGAGCCCGTCAATGATCTCGCCGAGAATGCGGGCGCGCAGCGTGGCGGCGTCGGGCATCGTTGCGAAACGCAGCGGCAGCGGCCTGATGGTCGAACCGGTGACCGTGAGCAGCAGGTCGCCGTCGCGGCCCGCCGTTCCGATCAGCAGCGCGCCGGAGCGTCCGACCGGCGTGAGCGCGATCTGGCGGAAGGAGGTGCGCCGCTTGAGGGCTGCGAGCGGAACGTCGATCTGGCGCAGCAGGTCGCCGGCCGCGAGTACGTTGCGGTTATTGCCCGTGACGAAGTCGGCGACGCTGATTCGCTGCTCGCTGCCATCGGTCTTCCAGATCGTGCAGACGCCTTCGAGCGCGGCGAGCAGCGAGATCATCGGCCCGGCCGGCAGCGACATGCAGAGATTGCCGCCGACGGTCGCCGTCTTCCAGATCTTGAACGAGGCCAGGAACGCGCGGCAGCATTGATCGATCAGCGGCGCGGCGATCCAGTCGGCGGGGCATTGCAGAGCATCCAGTTCGGCGACGCTGCAGGTCGCAGCGATGCTGAGGCCGTGGTCGCTGATGGCGAGCGCCGGCCAGGCGAGATCGCTGAGGTCGATCAGGCGCGACAGCTGCGCCTGCGGTTCCGAGAACAGCCAGGTGCCGCCGGCGAGCCAGGCATCGCCTGCCTTCCAGGCGGGCAGCTCCGCCCGCGTTCGCGGGCGCACGACCTCGGTGATGGTGTTCAGGTCCATGATCACGCAAGCTCAAGGGCGAAGCAGATCGCCGGTGAAATCCTTGCAAGACCAGCGCCAACTGGCAATAGGATGACGTTGGCCTTCCGCTTGCAAGTCATCCGCAAACGCGAAGGTCGCAGCAGCGAGACGAGACCGTCATGAGCACCACGCCGATCTGGATCAAGGACCCGCTCGCCATCCTGGCCGAGGACGCTTCGCGCGGCATCGTGGTCAAGGATGGCCGCATCGTCGAGCTGGTGGCGGCGGGGAAGGAGCCTGCGACCGAAGGCGCCGTGGCGTTCGATGCGAGCGCCCATGTCGTGATCCCCGGGCTGATCAACACGCATCATCACTTCTACCAGACGCTGACCCGCGCGCTGCCCGCCGCGATGGACCGCGAGCTGTTCCCGTGGCTGAAGGCGCTGTATCCGGTCTGGGCGAAGCTGACGCCGGAGGCGCTGGATGCCGCGGTCACCCTCGCGATGGCCGAGCTGATGCTGTCCGGCTGCACCACGACCACCGATCATCACTACGTTTTTCCGGCAGGGCTCGAGGATGCCGTCGGCATCGAGGTCGCTGCGGCGAAGCGGCTCGGCATCCGGGTGCTGCTGACGCGCGGTTCGATGAATCTATCGGAACGCGATGGCGGGCTGCCGCCGGACAGCGTGGTGCAGGACGAGGATACGATCCTCGCCGACAGCGAGCGGGTGGTCGCGACCTATCACGAGCGCGGGCCGGATGCGATGGTGCAGATCGCGCTGGCGCCGTGCTCGCCGTTCTCGGTGACGGGATTGCTGATGCAGAAGACCGCCGCGCTCGCGGACAAGCTCGACGTCCGCCTGCACACGCATCTGGCGGAGACCGAGGACGAGAACCGCTTCTGCGAAGCGATGTTCGGCTGCCGTCCGCTTGACTATCTCGAAAAGAACGGCTGGCTCGGCCCGCGCACCTGGCTCGCCCACGGCATCTTCTTCAACGCTGACGAGATGAAGCGGCTCGGCAAGGCCAAGACGACGATCAGCCATTGCGCCTGCTCGAACCAGCTGCTCGCCTCCGGCTGCTGCCCGGTATGCGAGATGGAGGAGGCCGGCGTCGGCATCGGCCTCGGCGTCGACGGCTCGGCGTCGAACGACGGCTCGAATTTGATGCAGGAGGTGCGCGCCGCGTTCCTGCTGCAGCGGGCGCGCTATGGCGTGACGCGCATCAGCCACAAGGACGCGCTGCGCTGGGCGACGAAGGGCTCGGCCGCCTGCGTCGGCCGGCCCGAGCTCGGCGAGATCGCGGTGGGGAAGGCGGCTGACCTGGCGCTGTTCAAGCTCGACGAATTGCGCTTCTCCGGGGCGGGTGACCCGATCGCGGCGCTGGTGCTGTGCGGCGCGCACCGTGCCGATCGCGTCATGGTCGGCGGCCGCTGGACGGTGGTCGACGGCGCCATTCCGGGACTGGACGTCGCCGGCCTGATCGGCCGGCACAGCGCGGCCGCACGTCGCATGCAGGCGGGGTGAATGCGACCGTCAGGCCACTTGCGCGTCCACGAAGCGCTCGGCGTAATGGCAGGCGACGAGGCGGCCATCCAGTGGACGCAGGGACGGGCGCTGCGCGCGACAGAGATCCGTCACATGCGGACAGCGGGTCGAAAACACGCAGCCCGCCGGCGGATCGAGCGGCGATGGCAGCTCACCCTTGGGCACGATCCGCTGCCGCTTGCGGCCCAGGCCGGGCGTGGCATCGACCAGCGCCTGCGCGTAGGGGTGCAGCGGCCGCGCAAAGATGCGCTCTTTTGGCCCGTGCTCCATCACCAGGCCGAGATACATGATCAGCACGTCGTCAGCGATGTGCCTGACCACGCCGAGGTCGTGCGAGATGAAGAGGTAGGCAAGGCCAAGCTCGCGTTGCAGGTCGGCGAGCAGATTGAGCACCTGCGCCTGCACCGACATGTCGAGCGCCGAAACCGGCTCGTCGGCGACCAGCAGCTTCGGCCGCAGCATCAGCGCGCGCGCGATTGCGATGCGCTGCCGCTGGCCGCCGGAGAACATGTGCGGATAGCGGCCATATTGCTCCGGGCGCAACCCGACCTTGGCCATCATGTCGAGCGCCTGCGCCCGCCGCTCGTCCTTGCCGAGGCTGGTGTTGATGATCAGCGGCTCTTCCAGGATGGCGCCGACGCGCTTGCGCGGGTTGAGCGAGCCATAGGGGTTCTGGAACACGATCTGCACGGTGCGGCGCAAGGTCTGGGCCGTGCCGGCCGGCGGATGGACGGCGTCGAGCCCGTCGAGCGTGAGCGTGCCGGCGGTGGGCTTCTCGATCAGCGTCACGAGCCGGGCGAGAGTCGACTTGCCGCAACCGGATTCGCCGACGATGGCCAGCGTCTTGCCGGCCTCGATGGCAAACGATACGCCGCCCACGGCCTGCAGATGTGCGGGGGCGCGGAACAGGCCCTGCTTGATCTCGTAGCTCTGCTTGAGATCGCGGGCGGTGACGAGCGCGGTCATGACGATGCCTCGCCCGCGCGCGCCATCGCATCGGCCCGGCCGCGGTCGGCCGCAAGGCGCTGCTCCCGGGTCGGATCACCGAGCGGATAGTGGCAGCGGATCAGGCCATCGCGCCAGGGGCGCAGATCGGGACGGACCTCGTCGCTCACGGGTGTCGCATAGGCGCAGCGCGGGCTGAACAGGCAGCCGCGCGGCCGGTCATAGACGCCGGGCACCACGCCCGGAATGGTGGCGAGCCGTCTGCCGTCGCTCACCTCCGGGCGCGCCGCGAGCAATGCGGCCGTATAGGGATGCTGGGGCGCGGCGAGCAGGCTATCGGTCGGGCGCTGCTCCATGATCTGGCCGGCATACATCACCGCAACTCGCTCGGTGGTGTCGGCGACGACGCCCATGTTGTGCGTGATCAGGATCAGCGCCATGCCGCGGTCGCGCTGCAGCGACAGCAGCAGGTCGAGGATCTGGGCCTGGATGGTGACGTCGAGCGCCGTGGTCGGCTCGTCGGCGATCAGGAGTTTTGGATTGCAGGCGATCGCCATCGCGATCATGACGCGCTGGTTCATGCCGCCGGACAACTGGTGCGGATAGGCCGACAGCCGGCTTTCCGCGGCGGGGATGCCGACCTGCTCCAGGAGTTCGATCACGCGCCGCCGCGCCGCCTTGCGGTCCATGCCTTCGTGGATGCGCAAGGTCTCGGCCAGCTGATAGCCGATGGTGAAGGACGGATTCAGCGACGTCGTCGGCTCCTGGAAGATCATCGCGACGTCCTTGCCGGTCAGCGCGCGCCGCTCGCGCTCGGACAGCCGCTGCAGGTCGCGGCCCTCGAACAAGAGCTTGTCGGCCTCGACGCGTCCGGGATGAGGAACGAGCCCCATCAAGGCCAGCATGCCGACGCTCTTGCCGGACCCGGATTCGCCGACGATCCCCAGCACCTCGCCCTTGTCGAGCGTGAGGCTGACGCCGTCCACGGCCCGCACCATGCCGTTGCGCGACGGGAAGGCGACCGACAGATTTTCGATCTCGAGAAGCGGCATCGGATCGCCTTTACGGCCTTGTCTGCATCATCGTTTGAGCTTGGGATCGAGCGCGTCGCGCAGCCCGTCGCCGAGCAGGTTGAAGGCCAGGACGGTCAGCAGGATTGCAAGGCCCGGCAGCGTCACGACCCACCAGGCGCGCAGCACGAATTCCCGCGCGTCCGCCAGCATGGTGCCCCATTCCGGCGACGGGGGTTGTGCGCCGAGACCGAGGAAGCCGAGCGCGGCCGCATCCAGGATCGCGGTGGAAATGCCGAGCGTCGCCTGCACGATCAGCGGCGCCGCGCAGTTCGGCAGCACCTCCTTGAACATCAGGCGCAGCCGGCCGGCGCCGGCGACCTTGGCCGCGGTGACGTAGTCCTTGGAGATCTCGCTGATGACGGCGGCGCGCGCGATCCGCACGTAGTGCGGCAGCAGCACGATCGCAACCGCCAGCATGGCGTTCATGAGGCCGGGACCGAGGATCGCGACGATCACGATCGCCAGCAGCAGGCTCGGCAGAGTCAGGGTGATGTCCATGACCCGCATGATCGCGATTTCGGTTACGCCGCGAAAGAACCCGGCCACCAGACCGAGGACCGTTCCCGTCACCACCGACAGCGCCACCACCGCGATCCCGATCAGAAGCGAGAGCCGCGCGCCATGGATGAGGCGGGACAGGATATCGCGTCCGATCGCGTCGGTGCCGAGCGGGTAGGTGAGCGACCCACCCTGCTGCCAGAACGGGGGCCTCAGGAACGCGGTGTTGTCGGTGAGAACCGGCGAATGCGGCGCGACGACATCGGCCGAAAGCGCGAGTATGATCAGAACCGCGATCACGGCGAGGCCTGCCACCGCGCCGGCATTCTTCTTGAAATCAAGCCAGAACTCCACGAGCGGAGATGGCGGCGCGGTCGGCTCGGTCACGATGCGGCTCTGCAGGCTCTCGCTGCTCATCGCGTGTACCGGATGCGGGGATTGATCAGCCCATAGGTCACGTCAACCAGCAGATTGATCGTCATGACGATGGCGCCGATCAGCAGCGTGCCGCCCTGCAGGACCGGATAGTCGCGGCGGTTGATGCCCTCGATCAGCCATTTGCCGACGCCCGGCCAGGAAAAGATGGTCTCGGTCAGAATGGCGCCGGTGAACAGCACTCCGACCTGCAGCCCGACTACGGTCACCACCGGGATCAGCGCATTGCGCAAGGCGTGGATCGCGATCACGCGGAAGCGCGGCAGGCCCTTGGCGCGGGCGGTGCGGATATAGTCCTCGCCCAGCACCTCCAGCATCGCCGAGCGCGTCATCCGGGCAATCACCGCGAGCGGCACCGTGCCGAGCACGATCGTCGGCAGCACCAGATGCGACAGCGCCGATCTGAACGCGCCGACATCGCCGTCGAGCAGCGTATCGATGAGCAGGAAGCCGGTGACCGGTTCGACGAAATACTGCACGGCGATCCGGCCCGACACCGGCGTCCATCCGAGCTGCACCGAAAACAGCAGGATCAGCAGCAGTCCCCACCAGAAGATCGGCATCGAATAGCCGGTCAGCGAGAGGCCCATCACGCCATGATCGAAGATCGAGTTGCGCCGCGCCGCTGCAATGATGCCGGCTGGAAGTCCGAAGCAGAGCGCGAACAGGATGGCGCAGACCGACAATTCGACGGTGGCGGGGAACAGGCTCTGGAATTCCGAGATGACAGGCTCATGGGTGACGATCGAGCGCCCGAGATCGCCGTGCACCAGCCGCGCCAGATAGAAGCCGTATTGCACCATGACCGGCTGGTCGAAGCCGTACTCCTTGCGCAGCTGCGCCAGGCGCGCCGGATCGATGCCGCGCTCGCCGGCCATGGTCTCGATCGGATCGCCTGGGATGAGCCGGATCAGCACGAACACGAGCAGGGTCAGACCGATGAAGGTCGGAACCACGAGGCTCAGCCGGGTCAGAGCGAAACGCAGCATGCCTTGCTTCTATCGTCCTCGATCGCAGACAGGCGCGGGGCGGCGTCGACCGCTCCGCGCCGTGTCCGTCAGTCCTTGACGTCGACGCCGTAGAAGCTGTGGCGGCCGAACGGCGACAGCTTGAAGTCGATCACGCGCTTGCTGACCGGCTTGAGCTGCACCGCATGGGCGATGGTGAACCACGGGGCTTGTTCCTTGAAGACCACCTGCGCCTCGCCGTACAGCTTGGTACGCTCGGCCTGGTCGCTGACCGTCTTGGCCTTCAGGACGAGATCGTCGAACGGCTTGTAGCAGAACTTGGCGACGTTGGAGCCGCCGGATTGTGCCGAGGCACAGCCCAGCAAGGTGTGCAGGAAATTGTCGGGGTCGCCGTTATCACCCGTCCAGCCGAGCATGCCCATCTGGTGCTCACCGGCCTGCATGCGCTTGCGGTATTCACCCCATTCGAACGACTTGATCTCGGCCTTGACGCCGATCTTGGCGAGGTCGGCCTGCATCAGCTCGGCGATGCGCTTGGCGTTCGGATTGTAGGGGCGCTGCACCGGCATGGCCCACAGATCTGTCTCCAGGCCGTTCGGAAATCCGGCCTCGGCGAGCAGCTTCTTGGCCGCCTCCGGATCATAGGGATCGTCCTTGACGGCGTCGTTGTAGGACCACATCGACGGCGGGATCGGGTTCTTCGCCGCGATGCCCGTCGACAAATAGACGGCGTCGATGATCGCCTTCTTGTTGATCGCCATGCTGATCGCCTTGCGCACGCGCACATCGTCGAACGGCTTCTTCTGAGTGTTGAACGCAAGGTAGCCGACGTTGAGACCGGGCTGCTCAAGCACCGTGACGTTCGGGTCCTTGCGGATCGCGTCGATGTCGGCGGGGTTCGGATAGGGCATCACATCGCATTCGCCCTTCTGCAGCTTGGCCCAGCGAACCGAGGAGTCCGGCGTGATCGCATAGACGAGATCGTCGATCTTGGCCTTGCCGCCCCAGAATTGCGGGAACGCCTTGTAGCGGATCACGGCGTCCTTCTGGTACTGCACCAGGTAGAACGGACCGGTGCCGATCGGATCCTGGTCGATCTTCTCGGGCGTGCCGGCCTTCAGCATCGCATCGGCATATTCCTTCGACTGGATCGCTGCGAACGGCATCGCGAGATCCGCCAGGAACGGGGCTTCCGGCTGGTTCAGGGTGATCTTGATCGTATAGTCATCGACCTTCTCGACCGACTTCAGCAGCTTTGGCATCGCCATGTCGCCGAAATAGGAATGGTTCGGACTGGTCACCTTGAAGTAGGGATTGTCCTCCTTCCACTGCCGCTCGATCGAGAACAGAATGTCGTCGGCGTTGAAGTCGCGCGTCGGCTTGAACGATTTCGAGGTCGAATGCCACTTCACGCCCTTGCGCAGATTGAAGGTGTAGGTGGTGCCATCCGGCGAGATCGTCCAGCTTTCGGCAAGGCCCGGCCCCACCTGGGTGCCGCCGCGCTCGAACTCGACGATGCGGTTGTAGATCGGCTCATTGCCGTCGAACGACGTTCCGGTCGTGTTGACGCCGGGATAGAAGTTCTCCGGGCTGCCTTCCGAGCAGAACACGAGGGTCTTGGCAACAGCCGACGGACTTGCCAGCAGCGCCGAGGCGCAGACGGCAACGAGCAGGTGATATCTGTTCACGGTTGGAACTCCAGGTGAGAACCGGCAACGCGCATGCGCCAGGGGCTGCATCGCGGCGTCCAAGCCGAGCTTGCTATCGGGTGTTGCCGCTGTCAACGCACCGGAAGATGGGGCGCACCGGCGCCTGCGCCGCGCGATGGCTGCGCTGCGCCATGCCGGCATTCCGAGGAGCCCGGAAGGGGAGCCTTGCTGCGTCACCATGCGTCGCAGCAAGGCTCGGGATCGATGGTCGTCACCGTCACCCTGCCGCCGGCGGGCGGCAGGGGGGCTGTTGGCTGCTTGCCGCGCCTACTTGCCCGGCAGCTTGTCGTCGACGCCCTTGACGTAGAAGTTCATGCCGAGGATCTGGCCGTCGGCGAGGTTGGCGCCGCCCTTGCACTCGACCTCCTTGCCGTCCTGGCCGATGACCGGGCACTTGAACGGATGCAGCTTGCCGGAGATGATCGCGGCCTGGGTCTCCTCCGCCATCTTCTTCACGTCGTCAGTCATGTTGGTGTAGGGCGCCATTTCGAACATCTTCGAGTCGAGCCCGCCCCAGGTGTCCTCCGACTTCCAGGTACCATCGAGCTCGGCCTTGACGCGCGCGATGTAGTACGGGGCCCAGGTGTCCAGGATCGACGTCAGCTGCGCCTTGGGACCGAACTTGATCATCTCGGAGTCCTGGCCGAAGGCGAGCTTGCCGCGCTCGGCTGCGACCTGCATCGCCGCCGGGCTGTCGGTGTGCTGCATGATGATGTCGGCGCCCTGGTCGAGCAGCGCCTTAGCGGCGTCGGCCTCCTTGCCCGGGTCGAACCAGGTGTTGACCCAGATGATCTTGACCTTGATGTTCGGATTGATCGACTGCGCGCCGAGCATCGTGGCGTTGATGCCGGAGACGACCTCGGGAATCGGGAACGAGCCGATATAGCCGAGCACGCCGGCCTTCGACATCTTGGCCGCGATCTGGCCCTGGATGTAGCGGCCCTGGTACCAGCGGCCCGAATAGGTCGACATGTTCTTGTCGCGCTTGTAGCCGGTGGCATGCTCGAAATGCACGTTCGGATACTTCTTGGCGACCTTCAAGGTCGGATCCATGTAGCCGAACGAGGTCGTGAAGATCAGCTTGTTGCCGGCGCGGACCAACTGCTCGATGGCGCGCTCGGAGTCCGGGCCTTCCGGCACGTTCTCCAGATAAGTCGTCTCGATCTTGTCGCCGAGCTCCTTGACCAGCGCCTGGCGGCCGAGCTCGTGCTGATAGGTCCAGCCGAGATCGCCGATCGGGCCGAGATAGATGAAGCCGACCTTCAGCTTGTCGGCGGCATGCGCCACGCCGGCGATGCTCCCCGCCAGCACCAGCGCGGCGGCAGCGCCCAGAAGCTTTTTCATCATCGTCAATATCTCCAAACAGCCAGGGGAAAACGCGGTGATCCCAAGCGTGCGCCCCATCGCAGGCGCTCGGGATGAAGTCGTCAACGATCCGGTACGAACACGGTGCCCAGCGCCGCCGGAGCGGTCGAGCCGCCGGTGCGCGCGCGGGACAGCAGCACCAGCACGATCACGGTGGCGAGATAGGGCAGCGCCGACATCAATTGCGAGGGAATGCCGACACCAGCGCCCTGCGCATGCAGCTGCAGGATCGTCACCGCGCCGAACAGGTAGGCGCCGATCACGAGCCGGCCGGGCCGCCAGGATGCGAACACCACGAGCGCCAGCGCGATCCAGCCGCGTCCGGCGGTCATGCCGGGGATGAAAAACGGCGTGTAGGCGAGCGGCAGATAGGCGCCGGCGAGCCCGGCGCAAGCGCCGCCGAACAGCACGGCCAGCAACCGGATGCGCAGGACGGGATAGCCGAGCGCGTGCGCGGACACGTGGTTGTCGCCGCAGGCGCGCAGCACGAGGCCTGCGCGGGTGCGGTAGAGGAACCACCAGACGGCGACGATCAAAGCGAGCGACAGATAGACGAAGGCGTCCTCGCCGAACAGGATGCGGCCGACCAGCGGAGTGTCGCTGAGACCGGGAATAGAGAGTTTCGGCGCGGTGGTGATGCGTTCGCCGACGAAGCGCGCGCCGATCAGCCCGGACAGGCCGATGCCGAGAATGGTCAGCGCCAGCCCTGTCGCGACCTGGTTCACCGCCAAGCCGAGCGTCATGAACGCGAAGATCAGCGACATCAGCATGCCGGCGACGATGCCGCACAGCGCGCCGACGATGATCGAGCCGGACAGCCACGCACCGCCGAAGCCGCAGGCGGCGCCGACGATCATCATGCCCTCGACGCCGAGGTTGAGGACGCCCGCGCGCTCGGTGACGAGCTCACCGGTTGCGGCCAGCAAGAGCGGCGTCGATGCGGCCAGCACCGACAGGATGATTGCTTCAACCAGCACCACTTTGCACCTGTCGCGACGCGAAGACGAGCTTGAAACGATAGAGGATGAGGGAGTCGCAGGCGAGCACGTAGAACAGCAGGATGCCCTGGAAGACCTTGGTGACGTCGAGCGGGATCTTCATCGTGATCTGGGCCTGCTCGCCGCCGATGAACGTCAGCGCAAGGAACAAACCTGCAATTAGTATTCCAATCGGATTGAGCCGGCCGAGAAAGGCGACGATGATTGCGGTGAAGCCGTAGCCCGGCGAGATCCCCGGTTGCAGATGCCCGATCGGTCCTGCCACCTCAATGATGCCGGCCAAGCCCGCCAGCGCGCCCGAGACGGCGAAGGTCAGCAGCACGAGCTGGTTGGCGTTGAAGCCGCCGAACCGCGCCGCGCGGGGCGCGACGCCGACGACGCGGATCTCAAAACCCTTGATGGTGCGGTCGAGCAGCACGAAGGCGGCGGCAACGACCACGAGCGCAATGATGCTGCCGAGATGCAGCCGGCCGCCCTCGATCAGCACCGGCACGGTGGCGACGGGATCGAACTCCGCCGTGGTCGGAAAGTTGAAGCCCGCCGGGTCGCGCCAGGGGCCGCGGACGAGGTAGTCGAGCAGCAGATCGGCGACATAGACCAGCATCAAGCTGGTGAGGATCTCGCTGGCGCCGAACTTCACACGGCACAGCGCAGGGATCAGCGCATAGAGCGCACCGGCGACGGCGCCGGCGATCAGCATGGCCGGCAGCACCCAATGACCCGCCTCGGTGCCCTGCGTCTTAACCGCGATCCAGCTGCCCGCGACGGCGCCGATCAGGAACTGGCCCTCGGCGCCGATATTCCAGGCGTTGGCGAGATAGCACAGCGACAGACCGATCGCGATCATCACCAGTGGTGTGGCTTTCACCGCGATCTCCTGCAGCGAATAACCGTCGGTCAGCGGCGCGACGAAGTAGACGCCGAGTGCGGTGAGCGGGTTCTTGCCCAGCACCGCGAACAGCACGCTCATGGTGATGAGCGTCAGCCCGATCGCGATCAGCGGCGAGACGAGGGCAATGCTGCGCGATCGCTCGGCGCGCTTCTCAAGCACCAGCTGCATGCGCGGCCTCCTTCTGCTCCAGACTGGCGCCGCCCATCAGCAGGCCGAGCTTTTCGCGCGTCGCCTCGGCGCGGGGAAGGGCCTCAGAGAGATGACCATGAAACATCACCGCGATCCGGTCGGCGATCTCGATCAGTTCGTCAAGATCCTGGCTGGTGACGAGCACGGCCGCACCGGAGCTGGCGAGATCGATCAGAGCCTGGCGGATGATTGCGGCGGCGCCGGCGTCCACGCCCCAGGTCGGCTGGTTCACGATCAGGACGGCCGGCGCGCGCAGGATCTCGCGGCCGACGACGAACTTCTGCAGATTGCCCCCGGACAGGCTCGCGGCCTCGGGATCGCGCTTGGCCTTGCGGACGTCGAACGTCTCGGTGGTGCGATCGACGGTTCGCAAGGTCGCCGCGGCATTGACGAAGCCGTGCCGGACCATCTCGCCGGCCGCGTGTCCCGTCAGCAGCGCGTTCTCGGACAGTTTCATGCGCGGCGCCGTGCCGTGCCCGAGCCGTTCCTCCGGCACGAAGGCCGCGCCCATCTTGCGCCGCTGGGTGATCGAGAGGTTGCCGCAGGCGAGACCGTCGATGATGATCGTGCTGGGCTCCTTGACGAGGCGCTCGCCGGAGAGCGCGGCGAACAGCTCGTCCTGCCCGTTGCCGGCGACGCCGGCGATGCCGAGGATCTCGCCGCCCTTCAGTTCGAACGAGATGTTCTGCAGCCGGACACCGTGCAACTCAGCCGGCGTCAGCGTGAGGTCGTTGACGACCAGCCGCGGCACCGTGGTGCGCCGCTCGGCCGGCGGTTTCACTTCCTTGATCTCGGTGCCCACCATCATGCGCGCCAGCGAGGCCGCGGTTTCGCGCTTCGGATTGCAGGTCGCGACCTTCTTGCCGCCGCGCAGGATGGTCGCGGTGTCGCAGAGGCGCTTCACCTCGTCGAGCTTGTGGCTGATGTAGAGGATGGCGCGGCCCTCGGCCTTGAGCCGCTCGAGCACGATGAACAGCTGGTCGGCCTCCTGCGGCGTCAGCACGGCGGTGGGCTCGTCCAGGATCAGGAATTTCGGGTTCTGCATCAGCGCGCGCACGATCTCGATGCGCTGCCGCTCGCCGACCGACAATTGCCAGACCTCGCGCTTCGGATCGAGCGGCAGACCGTAGTCGCGCGCGACGTCGGCGAGCCGCGCCGAGACAGCCTTGAACGGCTCCTTGCCGTCGAGGCCGAGCGCCACGTTTTCGGCGACCGTCAGGTTGTCGAACAGGGAGAAATGCTGGAACACCATCCCGATGCCCAGTGCACGCGCTTCGGCCGGGCCGGACAGCTTGATCGGTTTGCCCTGCCAGCGCAGTTCACCGGCGCTCGGCTGCACCAGTCCGTAGATTGTCTTGACCAGGGTCGACTTGCCGGCGCCGTTCTCACCGAGCAGTGCGTGGATCTCGCGCGGAAAGATGTCGATGTCGATCCTGTCATTGGCCAGGAAGTCGCCATAGCGCTTGGTCAGTCCGACCGTCCGCAGGAGCGGCGGCGTAGGACTGGAATTGGCCGGCGTAGGGTCAAGCATCGGCTGCGTCGCGGGCAGGAGAGGGAACTACCTCAATTGTGAGCTAATTTGCGGCGGCGCGTAAGAGGCGAAAAGCGCCATCCTGTGCCCAACACTTGCTCAAGCATGGATCGTGCAGACACCGCGCTCTGCAGCGCGCTCCGGGTTGCAGCGGCCTACCGTTGCGAGTGGCCGGTTTGAACAATCGGAAATGGCGTGTGGCACTTTTGTGACAGTATTTGGAAATCGATTGGCCGCAGCAGTCTGCCCGTTGGATGAGCAACGTCATTCCATGCCAGCTCCGACGCACCGCTCGCGATCGCGAGTGATCGCATCGATGCGCTGAAGCCCGATCGCGAACTTCCGAAAAACCTCAGCAATGTGAAGCGCCAAGGCGCATCGTTCGCAGGACCGTGGTCGCGGCGAATCGTCTCAGGTCGTGGAACCGTTTCAGGGCGCGCGCGATCCGCAATGCGGCGGAAGCTTGATGAAACCTCGGGCAAGGCCTGGAGAAAGTTGAGGCTTCTCGCGCCGAAGCAACGGCGCAACTGTGCAGGCAAGTCCGGAATCGGCGCTTGTCAATTGGGGGTGTTTGAAATGTCGTTACGTAAATCCATTGCTGCTGCCATCACGCTCGGCGCAGCTTTCCTTGGCACCGCTGGTGTAGCCACGGCAGCCGACCTGCCGGCGAAGGCGGTCGCCAAGAAGGCTCCGGCGGACCTGCCGTTCTTCCTCGTGGTCGATAACCGCGTCAGCTTCTCCTACATCTTCAATGCCCGCCAGCCGGGCGCCTGGTCCGGCAACGCCAACGCCGGCTTCAACGCCAACACCGCCAAGCAGGTCTACTCGTTCACCCATTTCGACGTCTGGGGCTACGGCACCAACTTCTTCACCATCTCGCTGTTCAAGTCTGACCACAACGATCCGGCCGGGCCGTGCACGCAGACCGGCGGCATCGTGTCACCGAACGCGGGCTTCGCCTTCACGCCCGCAAGCTGCGCCGGCGCGACCGAGATCTACGGTCTGTTCCGCTCGACCTTCGGCTGGAACCAGATCTTCAACACCAAGGCCTTCACGATGGGGCCGCTGCAGAACATCTCGTTCGAGGTGGGCATGGATGCCAACACCGAGAACCGCTATTTCGGCGCGGCCAAGCGCGACGTCGTCGCCGGTCTGCAGTTCGCGTTCAACCTGCCGTACAAGGGCTACTTCAACGTCGCGCCGTTGATGTACTGGGAGTTCGCCAATCACAACTCGTTCTCGCAGTGCGGCGCCGGCTGGTCGAACCCGTGCATCGCCGACGGCAATACGTCGTTCAAGCCCACCTGGGCGGTCGAGACCAACTACTACATGGACCTCGGCTTCATGCCCGAGAACATGCAGTTCTTCTCGATCTCGGGCCGCGCCGGCTGGTATGGCAAGAAGGGCACCGACACTGAGCCGCTCCCGGCCAGCGTCGCGAACGGCGTCTACCCGACCAAGATCGAGTTCAACTCGGAGCCGATCCGTCTGACCTTCGACGCCTCGAAGGCGATGTGGGGCGAGAAGCAGAGCCACATGATCGATGTCTGGGTGGCCTATCGCTACTGGCAGAACAAGTTCGGCCTCGACCACAACAACGCCGTCGGCTGCTCCGTCGCAGGTGCGGGTACGACGCGCATCTCGACCGGTGCGTGCACCGAATCGTCGCTGTATTCGGGCGTGACCGTCAAGTTCTGAGTTCGGTCGAACGACGCAAGGCGCCGCGGCCCGGTCGCGGCGCCTTTGTTATTTGTTCCAGACCCCCGCATGCAACGCGGCGGCTTCGTCCTCGAGCAGGGGGCCGACGGCCTCGGTTGAACGCTGGCCGCTTGCGAACACGTCGCGGCACGGCAGGTCGAGTGTCGGGTTCTCCGGATGATTGCCCGTCAAGTCGCGCAGCCGCCGCTCGCCGAGGCCATACACCACGCGTCCGATGCCCGCCCAGTAGATGGCGCCCGCGCACATGGCGCACGGTTCTGCCGACGAATACAGCGTGGCTGTCGCTCGGACCTCTGGCGTTATCGACGTGCAGGCCTGGGTCGCAGTCAGCCGCTCCGCATGAGCCGTGGCATCGTGTGTCGGCATGTAGCCGTTCTCGGCCTCGATCAGAATGCGGCCGTCGGCGGCTACCAGCACCGCTCCGAACGGGTGATTGCCACGAGCCATCGCGCGGCGCGCGACAGCGAAGCTGTGACGCAGGAAATCCACGTCGCGCTCGCGTGGATCGGCGAGCCTCTCTCCGTCTCTCGACTCATCCGGTCTCGTCATCAGCTCTGCCTCGTTGCGGATCGGGTGATCCTGCGCCCGCATGATCAACTCCGCAAGCGCATGGCGGAACCCGATGGCTGGAGACCGCGTTTCCCGGCCCACGACCAGCATGACACCAGGGCAGGCGAGATGGCGGCGAGTTCGGATTCCAGGATTGCCGTCTATGCCGCGCTCGTCGGCAATCTGCTCGTGGCCTCCACGAAGATTGCGGCTGCCGTCTGGACCGGCAGTTCGGCCATGATGAGCGAGGCCATCCACTCGGTCGTCGACACCTCCAACGAGCTGCTGCTGTTGTATGGCATCCATCGCGCAAGCCGGCCGCCCGACCGCGAACATCCGCTCGGCCACGGACGCGAGCTCTACTTCTGGAGCTTCATCGTTGCGCTGCTGCTGTTTGCGCTGGGCGCCGGCGTATCGCTGTACGAGGGCGTGGCGCATCTGATGCATCCGCAGCCAATCGAGGATCCGACGGTGAACTACATCGTGCTCGGTCTCTCCTTTATCTTCGAGGCAGGGTCGTGGTGGGTGGCGGTGCGGCGCTTTCGTGCGGCCGCTCCAGGCCTGTCGTATCTCGAAGCTTTCAGGCGCAGCAAGGATCCGCCGGCCTTCATGGTCGTCTTCGAGGACAGCGCGGCGCTGATCGGCATCGTGATTGCCGCTGCCGCCACCGCGGCGGCGGTCGCGTTCGAACAGCCGGCATGGGACGGCATCGGCTCGATCCTGATCGGATTGCTTCTGGCGGTCACCTCTATGGCGCTCGCGCGGGAGAGCAAGAGCCTCCTGATCGGCGAGCCTGCGGACCAAGAGCTGACACGTTCGGTCGTCGACATCGCGCGCACCAGGAAGGGCGTTGAATCGGCCAACGGCCTGCTCACCGTGCAATTATCGCCGAAGCAGGTCGTGGTGGCGCTCAGCATCGAGTTCGCCGATGATCTGCGCGCTGACGATATCGAGCACGCCGTCGTTGCGATCGAAGCCGAACTGCGCGCCCGGCATCCGATCATCGCGGCGTTGTTCGTCAAGCCACAGACCAGCCTTCGCTATCGGCAACTGCGCGAGCGCCAGCTCCTGGATCGCTCGGCGCCCGCATAGCGGCCTGTCGCCGCCGCGCGTCACCGATAGACGACGTCGTTTCGCGCAGAGGACAGCCGCACCTGCGCGCATGAAGCTGCCCCCTGACCGCTGCGTGTGATGCGAGGTCAAAGCGGCACTTTGCGGCTCGTTCCTATCCCTTCTCGGTCGCGACAAAGGGCGCGCTCGCGAGCACGATGACCAGCAGCGCGGCGAGCATCCAGAACGCAGCGGAAAGGCTGGTGGCGGCGGCGACGAAGCCGATGCCGGCCGGGCCGAGCAACACGCCGGAGTAGCCGGCAGTGGTGACGGCGGCGACCGCAAGCCCGACGGGCATCGCGGTCTGCGCGCCGGCCCTGCGGAACAGCACCGGGACCAGGTTGGAGGCGCCGAGTCCGATCAGGGCAAAGCCTGCCATGGCGGCGACAAGGGAGGGAACCGCGAGCAGGACGATGAAGCCGGCAATCGTGATGGCGCTGCCCCACAGCAAGGTCGCGCGATCGCCGATCCGCGCCACGACGGCGTCGCCGACCAGCCGCCCGGTCGTCATCGCGATCGAGAACATGATGTAGCCAAGTCCCGCTTGAGCCGTGGGGAGACGGCCTGAGCCGGTCAGCAGCAATGCGCCCCAGTCGAGCATCGCTCCCTCGACCAGGAACATGATGGCGGCGAGCGCTGCGAGCAACATCACTGCGCCGTGCGGCAGCACGAGCAGTGGTCCGGACTGCGCCGGCTTGCCGGCCAGCAGCCGCGGCGCCGTGACGATCATCGCGACCAAGGCGAGCGCGCTGCAGGCGAGCGTTCCCGGCAGCGGCGCGACGTCGAAGGCGAGCAGCGCGGTCATGGCGCCGGACCCGGCAAAGCCGCCGATGCTGAACTGGGCGTGGAAGCCGGACATCAGCGTCCGCTCGCTCAACCGTTCGACTTCGATCGCCTGGATGTTCACGGCAACGTCGAGCGAGCCGAGCGCCGCGCCAAAGACGAACAGCGCGACCGCCAGCGTAGCTGGCGTCGCGGCGATCGTCAGCGGAGGCAGCAGGAGACCGAGCGCGATACCGCTGACGATGACGACCGGTTTGCTGCCATAGCGGGCGCTCAGAAGTCCGGCCGCCAGCATCGATGCGACCGAGCCGACGCCGAGCGAGAGCAGCAACAGCCCCAGCGTTGCGTCGTCCACGCCGAGCCGCTGCTTGGCGAACGGCACCAGAGGCGCCCAGCAGGCGAGGCCGAAGCCGGCCACGAAAAAGGCCAGGCGGGTCGCGAGCCGCGCCGCGCGAAGGTCGGAGAATGCCATGGATGATCCGGACGCAGAGAGGTCACGCCCGATGGGCCTGCCTAGAGAGAGGGAGGAGGCGCGGGGCAGCTTTGCAACGCGGCAACCGGCTTGAACGGCGGACGGCGATCAAAGCCCATGCCGCGCTTGTCGGCTTGACCTATCATGCCTATACGGCTGACGTCACCCAAAGCGACGCTTGACGGTGTCGCAGCCCGGACGCAGAGGAACGATGAACCCGGCAGACAAGTCCAAGACGGCCTTTGTTGCCGTCGACTGGGGAACCTCCAGCTTCCGAGCCTGGCTGATGGCCAGCGACGGGACGGAGCTCGCCGAGAGCCGCGGCAGCGAGGGCATGCTGCACTGTGCGACATCCGGCTTCGCGCCGGTGCTGCGTGCGCATCTGGCGAAGCTCGGGGCGCCGGCAGATACTCCGGTGCTGATCTGCGGCATGGCCGGCGCGCGGCAAGGCTGGGTCGAGGCGCCCTATCTGCACACGCCGACCCGGCTCGACGCATTGCACGCAGGCGCCATCCGTGTCGACACGGACGGCGATGTCAGAATTCTGCCCGGGCTCGCCCAGGCGCGGCCGGATCAGCCGGACGTGATGCGCGGCGAGGAGACGCAGCTTCTCGGCGTTACCGAGCCGGACTTCACCGGCGTCGTCTGCATTCCCGGGACGCACAGCAAGTGGATCCGGATCGACAACGGTGCCGTGGCAGAGTTCGCGACCTACATGACCGGCGAGCTGTTCGCGGTCGTCTCCGAGCACAGCATCCTGAAGCACGCCGTCGAGCCGGCTGCTGCAGAGGACAACACTGCCTTCGCGTCGGGGCTGGCCACGGCGTTGTCCTCACCGACGAGCCTGACCAGCGCGCTGTTCCGGCTTCGTGCGGCGCAGTTGCTGGGCTACGAGCAGCGGCCCGGAGGAGCCGCAAGATTGTCGGGACTTCTGATCGGCAGCGAGATCGCCGATGCGCGCGCGCGGTTCGGCGTGAATGTTCCGCTCAGGCTGATCGCAGCGGGCCGGCTCGGTGGTTTGTATCGTGAGGCTCTGGCTGCAAGCGGGTTCAATGCAAGTGAATGCGATGCCGAGCAGGCGTCGCGCCGCGGTCTGATCAAGGCCGCCCGGCAGATCTGGGGAGCGCGTTTCTGACATGACACAGTCCGTGGCCTGGCCCTCCGTCAAGCGGTCGCTCGTGGCGATCCTGCGCGGTATCAAGCCCGATGAGGCCGAGGGGATCGTCGAGGTCCTGATCGAAGCCGGCTTAGAGATGATCGAGGTCCCGCTCAACTCGCCGGATCCGTTCCGGTCCATCGAGCGCCTCGCCACCCGCTTCGGCAAGGACTGCCTGATCGGTGCTGGAACGGTGGTGAACGCGCCGGATTGCGTGCGGGTCGCCGAGGCCGGCGGGCGCCTGATGGTCAGCCCCAATGTCGATGCGGAAGTGCTGGCGACGGCGCAGGCCTACGACATGGTGACGATGCCCGGCGTGCTGTCGCCGACCGAAGCGTTTCTCGCCCTGCGCTGCGGCGCCTCGGCACTGAAATATTTTCCAGCCTCCGTGCTCGGACCGTCGGGCATCGCTGCGCAACTGGCCGTGCTGCCGAAGGGCGTCGTGGTCGGGGCTGTCGGTGGCGTATCCGACGCAAATCTCGGCAGCTATGTCGCCGCTGGTGTGCGCGCCTTCGGTCTCGGCTCGAGCCTGTACAAGCCGGGCATGGCCGCGAGCGACGTGCGCAAGACCGCGTCGGCCTCGGTGCTTGCCTACGATGCGGCAATCGCGGCTGCAGGTTGAGAGCAGCGCCGTCGGCGCCATCATCGCGGCCACGGTGGTCTGGCGGTCATAACGGCCCGCACATCTGCGGGCCGTTTCGTTGTCGATCAATCTCAGCCGCGACTCATCAGCTTGCCGCGGCGTTGATCTCCGGCGAGCCGCTCTGGTCCGCAGGCTGCGTGAACGCCTGCAGCGCTTCGGCCATCTGCGCGCGGCCGCCGGCGCTGGTGATGACGACGTCGACCATCGTGAACGACGAGTGGAAATGGCCGCGCGCTTTGAGCTGGCCGACCGGCACCCCGGCAGCCGCAAGCGCTTCTGCGTAAGCGACGCCCTCGTCGCGCAGCGGATCGAACTCGCAGGTGACGATGTAGGCCGGCGGCAGGTCCTGCAGCTTGCCGCGCAGCGGCGACACGCGCGGATCGGTCCGATCGGCCGGCGAGCAGTAGATGTCCCAGAACCAGAACATTAGGCCGCGGGTCAGGAAGTAGCCGGCCGCGTTCTCGGTGTAGGACGGGCGATCGAAGCTGCAATCGGTGACCGGGCACACCAAGAGCTGGCCGCCGATCGCCGGTCCGCCGCGGTCGCGCGCCAATTGGCAGGTGACGGCGGCGATGTTGCCGCCCGCGCTCCATCCGGCGACCAGCACCGGTCCCTCGCGGCCGCCGAGCTCGGCCGCGTGCTCGGCGACCCACTTGGCCGCAGCGTAGCCATCCTCGGCCGCATCCGGGAAGCGATGCTCCGGCGCGTGGCGGTAGTTCACGCTGACGAAGATCATGTTGGAGCGGCGGCACATGTCGCGGCAGAACGGATCATCCGACTGCTCGTCGCCGAGCACCCAGCCGCCGCCATGGAAATACACCACGATCGGATGCGGGCCGGGCGTCGCCGGCCGGTAGAGGCGATAGGCCAGGGGACCCTCGGCGCCTTGCAGCGTGCCGTCCTTGACCTCGCCCACCGGGCGGCCCGGCGGCCGGGCCTTGTTGAATTCGGCGACGAAGTCGCGTGCGCCTTGCGCGCCCATCGACTCGATCGGCGGCAGGTTCATCTCGGTGAGCATGTTGAGCACCAGCCGGACATCCGGCTGCAGCCTGACGATCTCGCCGTCGTTGCACTGGGTCAGTCCGTTCGGACCGGTCAGCTTGAAGCCGAGCATGCCGCGGCTGACGATCTCGTTGCAGATGCCGCGATAGGGACCGACGCCGCCGGTATAGGGCATCAGCGCCTGCGGCTTGCCCGGTACGTTGGCGCCCGTGTACCAGGTGTTGGCGAGCCGATGCAGCGTCACCGTGGCGCAGTCCGCCATGTGGCGCGACCAGCCGGCTTGCGCGGTCTCCGTCGGCTCGATCGTGGTGAAGCCGGCCTCGCGCAGCGCCGCCAGCCGATCGACCACGAAGTCGACATGCTGCTCGATCGACACCGCCATGTTCGACAGCACCGATGGGCTGCCCGGGCCGGTGATCAGGAACAGATTCGGGAAGCCCGCGACGGTGAGACCGAGATAGGTCTCCGGGCCATCAGCCCAGCTGTCATCGAGCGACTTGCCGCCGCGTCCCTTGATCGGGTGCACGGCGCGGATCGCGCCGGTCATGGCGTCGAAGCCGGTGGCGAACACGATGACATCGACATCGAAGCTGCGCTTGTCGGTCTTGATGCTGTTGGCGGTGATGGACGCAATCGGCTCCTTGCGCAGGTTGACCAGGGTGACGTTCGGGCGGTTGAACGTCGCATAGTAGTTCGTGTCCAGGCACGGCCGCTTGGCGCCGAATGGATGATCGTGAGGCGTGAGCGCCTCCGCCGTCTCGGGATCCTTGACGACGTCGCGGATCTTCTCGCGCAGCAGGTCGGCGGCCAGGGCGTTGCCATCGGCATCGACGCCCTGGTCGGCCCACAGCTGGGTCAGCATGCCGACGAGATCGCCCGCGGCCCACAGCTTCTCGAAGCGCTCGCGGCGCTCCGCCTCGCTCATCGCCCAGCTGAATTCGGCGGCCGGCGGGATCGGCACCCCGGTCATCGACCAGCGCGCCTGCTCGCGCAAGCCGTTGCGATCCTGCGCCAGCTGCGCGGCGCGATCCGCCGGCAACTGGCCGTTATGCGCCGGCAGAGCGAAGTTCGGCGTGCGCTGGAACACGGTCAGTTGCGCGGCCTGTTCGGCGATGATCGGGATCGACTGGATGCCGGACGAGCCGGTGCCGATCACGGCGACGCGCTTGCCGCGGAGATCTACGCCGTCATGCGGCCAGCGGCTGGTGAAGTAGATCTCGCCCTTGAAGTCGTGCACGCCGTCGATCTCCGGCGGCTTCGGCTGCGACAGGCAGCCGGTCGCCATGATGTAGTGGCGGCAGGAGACGGCAGGGCCGTTGTCGGTGGTGAGCAGCCAGCGCTCCCCAGTTTCATCCCAGGACGCGCCGAGCACGCGGGTGCCGAAGCGGATGTCGCGGCGCAGATCGTAGCGATCGGCAACGAAGCCGAGATAGCGTAGGATCTCCGGCTGGGTGGCGTATTTCTCCGACCACTGCCAGGCGGTCTCGAGCTCGGGATCGAAGGTGTAGCTGTAATCGACGGTCTGGATGTCGCAGCGCGCGCCGGGATAGCGGTTCCAGTACCAGGTGCCGCCGACATCGTGGGCGGTGTCGAGTGCGACAGCCGAGAATCCCGCCTTCCGCAGCCGATGCAGCAGGTACAATCCCGCGAATCCAGCGCCGACGACGGCGACGTCCACCGTCTGGGTTTCGCTCTGAGTCGATTCCTGCGCGCGTGCCTCGACCAATCCGTCTGACATGCCGACCTCCCGATGATTTTGTGATTGCCGGAAAGGCTAGCTCTGCTCGTGTGGTTTGTCAGCACACAAAACAACGATCTGCGGTTGTTGCGCCGCACGAGACTGCGTGAATCCGGTATGCCAGGCGCTGGTTTTGCATTGCAGCTGAAAACGTTGCTGCGGAGTGGACAAGACCCTGAGAAAGCGACAGAAAGCGCTTCTGCTGCGTCGCATTCACCAAGTTTCAACGCATCCCGACTGTAACAACCGCTACACTCCGCCACATCCACGACTTGAATCAGGCCAGGCCCATGCCGCTCTCGCTGCCCAAGCAAAAGATCCGCGTTCTGCTCCTGGAGGGCGTGAACGACTCGGCCGTCCGCATGTTCGAGGCCAACGGCTATACCGAGGTCGAACGGCTGCCCAAGGCGCTCGGCTCGGCCGAGCTGAAGCGGATGCTGTCCGGCGTGCACATGCTCGGCATCCGCTCGCGCACCAACCTGACCGCGGACGTGCTGCAGGCCGCCGACCGGCTGATGGCGGTGGGCTGCTTCTCGGTCGGTACCAACCAGGTCGATCTCGATGCCGCCAAGCGGCTCGGCATCCCCGTCTTCAACGCGCCCTATTCGAACACGCGCAGCGTCGCCGAGCTGACCATCGCGGAGGTCGTGATGCTGATGCGGCGAATCTTCCCGCGCTCGGTGTCGGCGCATGCCGGCGGCTGGGACAAGTCGGCCAACGGCAGCCGCGAGGTGCGCGGCAAGACGCTCGGCATCATCGGTTACGGCAACATCGGCTCGCAGCTGTCGAACCTCGCCGAGGCCATGGGCATGCGGGTGATCTTCTTCGATCTGACCGACAAGCTCCGCCACGGCAACACCGAGCCGGCCGACAGCCTCGACGAACTGCTGGCGACGAGCGACGTGGTGTCGCTGCACGTGCCGGAGACGCCGGCGACCGCCAACATGATCGGCGAGCGCCAGATCCGGCAGATGAAGGACGGCGCCTACCTGATCAACAATTCGCGCGGCACGGTGGTCGACATCGAGGCGCTGGCGAGCGCGCTGCGCGACGGCAAGCTGTCGGGCGCGGCCGTCGACGTGTTTCCGGTCGAGCCGGCCTCGAACGCCGATCCGTTCGTCTCTGCACTGCAGGGCCTGCCCAACGTGATCCTGACCCCACATGTCGGCGGCTCCACCGAGGAGGCGCAGGATCGCATCGGCGGCGAGGTCGCGCGCAAGCTGATCGATTATTCCGACGTCGGCTCGACCTTCGGCGCGGTGAACTTCCCGCAGGTGCAGTTGCCGGCGCGCCCGACCGGCACCCGCTTCATCCACGTCCATCGCAACGTCCCCGGCGTGCTGCGCCAGGTCAACGAGGCGGTGGCGCGGCACAACATCAACATCCTCGCGCAATACCTGCAGACCGATCCGGAAGTTGGTTACGTCGTGCTCGAAACCGACGTGGTCGGCGGTGAGGGCGAGGAGCTGCTATCAGAGCTGCGCGCGGTCGAAGGCACGATCCGCGTGCGCGTGCTGTACGATCACGATCGGCCGTGACGGGATGGAGGCCGTGCGATGACTGCCCAGGCTCCATCGTCTCCAGCCTCTTCGGTCGAGCTGAGCACGACGGTGCCGGCGCGCGTGCTGCGGCATGATCCGCAATACGGCATGTCGACGCTGTTCTTTGCCGATGGTGAGCTTCGCGTGCCGATGGTCGATGCCGCCGTCGATGCCGGCGTCTCCGTGACCATCGAGGCGCGCGACGTCTCGATCGCGCTGTCGCGTCCGATGGACGTTTCGATCACCAACCGGCTGCCGGGTCGCATCGAGCAGATCCTGCCGCTGGATCCGCCTTACGTGCGCGTCACCTTTGATCTCGGCGCGACCAGGCTGCATGCCCTGGTGACGCTCGAGTCCGTCGAGCGGCTGGCGCTGGAGCCGGATCTCTCCGCCTGGGCGATGATCAAGAGCGTCGCGATCGGGCCCGGCGCGGTTCGGCCTTCGGAGCTGCCTCGGCCGCGCCGCTGGCCCGCTTCTGATAGCGGGGATCCGTAGCCTTCAGCAACTCGCCCAGCGCGGCCGCCGTGGCGGTGCGCGTGCGCCGCTCCATCGAGCGGTACAGCGCAATCAGCCGCTCGCCGAACGGCGTGATCTCTGCGCCGCCGCCGCGGCGGCCGGGATGGGTCTCGAACACCGGCGTCTCGAAGGTGCGGTTGAGCGCATCCACCATCAGCCAGCATTTGCGGTAGGAGATGCCGCTCGCGCGGGCTGCGCCCAGGATCGAGCGCTCCTTGCGGATATAGTCGATCAGCAGCAGATCCTCCGGCGACAGGCTCCCGCCATTGCCGAAACTGATGGTCAATGCGATCTGAGCTTCGCGCTTCATCCCATTCCGATCCGCTCGCGTTGAGCGCCGATCATGTCACGTGCGTAGCGTGATGTCACCCGTCGGTCGGACCACGCCTCGATCCAGCCGGGGCCGCGCGCGACATCGACCGGAACGCATTCGGCGAACGGGCCTGCAAAGCGCGCCCACGCCTCCATCATCGCGGGCGATACTGCCGTGATGATGGGAAGCCCGGCCGAGATCGCCGCGCCGAACGCGTCGGCCAGGCCGCCGCCCGCCGCTTCCTGCTTGCCGAACTTGCTGAGGATGACGACGTCAGTGCCGCTGATGATCGACTGTTGCACGGCGGCGCAGGCAAGCGCGAGACCTTCCGGATCGAGGTTGCAAGCGAGCGATCCCGGACCGAGATCCTGCGAGATCGAGAACACACGTCCATCATCGAGGCTGCGCAGCATCATCGCCTTGCACGGCCTAGCCTTGTCCGCACTGCCCTCGATCACGCCGGACACGCGCAATCCTGTGTCTGCAAGGCGGACCGCGAATTCGCCGAGCAGATCCTGAATGACAGTGGATGCAGCGCCCTGCAGCGCCACGATCCGACTCGGTCCGATCTCAGCTTGACCCATGACAATCCTCCTTACACGTTGGCGGAGACGCGGCCCGCCTTCCGACCGGTTTGCATGATCTTCTGAACGGCCGATACGACGCTGGCCGCGATCGATTGCCCTCGCTCGTCCATGCCGGTCCAGGCGGCGGCACGGCCGCGCGGATCGATCTCGAGCAGCTTGACGTTGGCCGGCACGCGCAAACCGTCACGCGCGATGCCGCGCAGCGCGCCGTCGAGCGGCGACAGCACCGGCGTGCCGCCGAGCGAGCCCAGCTGCAGCCCCTTGTAGACGCGCGTGCCGATGTCGAGCGGCGTGTGCCAGACGGCCTCCTGGTCCGAATAGACAAAGCGCTCGCGACCGGCGCCGCCGAGATCGCGCGCCTTGCCGTCGGCATTGCGCGTGGTGCCCTGGGCCACGATCGCGCCGGTCTCGCATGGATGCGTCTCGATCGCGACGTCGCAATTGTGCCCGATCGCGAAGCGCGGCCCGACGCCGACCGCAATGCCTGCGACGCCGCGCAGGTCCGGCGTGACGACGTGTTTCTGCATGCGGGCGTCGACGATCACAGCCGGATAGCGGTATGCGATGATATCGGTGAGATGCATCCCGGTCACGGCGACCTGGTCGGACTCGCGGTGAATGCGCACGACATCCGCGATGCTCTCGGCGCGCGCGCCGGTCACACCGTCGAGTTCGCGAGCCTCGCCGAACAGCACGTCATGAAATGCCATGCCGCGGCGGATCGCCGGCGGAAAGGCGTCATGGCAGAGCACAATCGCAAACCGGGATTGGCTGAGCTTCGCCGCGACGGCGGAGGCGATCTCGTTGGTGCCCAGCACCAGCGCAAGCGGCTTGGGCGCGTTCGGATGCCAGGTGACGGCGGCGGCTCTCATGCTCATGACCTCGCGTTGCGAGATCGGATTAGCAAGCGCCGGGCCAAACCGTGCTGTGCGGGGCAAGCCGTTCATTGCATTGATGAAACGTACGCGCATCCGGCTCCAGGTCATCCTAAGCTATATTGTTTAGGATATAACATCTCATACTATATTGTCGCGTATACAACATGGAGTGATCGTACGGGTGAGGTCGGACGGTCGTCGGTCAGGCGACGGGGTCTTCGCGACGGACCAGCGCGACGCCCTTGACCTGGGCATAGACGGCAAGCCCGGTCTGCAGGCCGAGTTCGTTCCATGAGCGCTGGGTGACGCGCGACAACAGCCGCGCGCCCTGGCCATCCTCGCCGAGGCCGAGCAGGGCGGTCACGCGATGATCCGACTGGCTGCGGATCTCGAGGATCTTGACGCGCAGCACGTTGACGATGGTACTTCGGCTCGGCGCGTCCACGGCCAGACTGACGTCGTCGGCGAGGACGCGCAGCCGACGATGTGTTCCGGCGGCCAGCGGCTCGGCAGGGACCAGGAAATGTCCGCCGGCGACGACAAGCGTCGCCATTCCGTCCACGGCGTCCTGCGCCAGGACGGTCGCATCGAGGCTGACAGCAGCATCGCGCGACAGCGCAAGAGGCAGTGCGAGGTCCGCCTGCAATTTGCTGAGCGGGCCCGAGGCGAGAACCGCGCCGTTCCGCATCAGCACCAGCTGATCGGCGAGCCGCTGGACCTCGGGGATGTCGTGGCTGATATAGATGATCGGCAGCTCGAGAGCGGCATGCAGCCGCTCCAGATAAGGCAGGATCTCGTCCTTGGTCATCTGGTCAAGCGCCGACAGCGGCTCGTCCATCAGCAGGAGCTTCGGCTGGCTCAGCAGCGCCCGGCCGATCGCGACGCGCTGGCGCTCGCCGCCCGAAAGATGGTGCGGCGAGCGGTCGAGCAGTCTGCCGATGCCGAGCAGTGCAACGACCTCGTCGAAGCCGATCGCGTTCGTGCCGGTCTCGCCAGGATGGCCGTACATCAGGTTGCGCCGTACCGAGAGGTGCGGAAACAGATTGGCTTCCTGAAACACGTAGCCGATCGGCCGCTGGTGCACGGGACGGAAATGCTTCTCGTCCTGCCAGACGTCGCCCGCGACCGAGCACAGCCCGTCCAGACGGTTGAGGCCCGCAATGCAGCGCATGACCGCCGTCTTGCCGCAACCGGAGGGACCGAAGATCGCGGTCACGCCGCGCGCCGGCACTTCGAAGCGCGCGTTGAGCTCGAAACGTCCGAGTGCGCCGCGGAAGTCGACCTTGACGGTGCTCATGATGCGCTGCGCGCCATCTTCTTCTCGATCAGCATCATCGTGAGGATCACGCAGAACGAGAACACGACCATGCCGAGCGCCAGCACCGAAGCCTCGGCCCATTGCGAGGTTTCGACATAGTCATAGATCGCCACCGACAGCACTTTGGTCTTGCCGGGGATGCTGCCACCGATCATCAGCACGACGCCGAACTCGCCGACCGTATGGGCGAAGCCGAGGATCGCGCCGGTGAGGAAGCCGGGGCTCGCCAGCGGCACGGCGATGGTCCAGAACGCGCGCCAGGGAGAGGCGCGCAACGTGGCCGCCGCCTCCATCGGCTTCTCGCCCATCGCCTCGAATGCGTTGCGGATCGGCTGGACCACGAACGGCATCGAGAACAGCACCGAGCCGATGACGAGACCCGGAAAGGTGAATGCGAGCGTGCGTGCGCCCCACAGCGACGCCAGCGCCCCGCCGGGACCGCTGGGTCCAAGCGCGACCAACAGATAGAAGCCGAGCACGGTCGGCGGCAGCACCAGCGGAATGGCGACCAGCGCCGCCACCGCCTCCTTCCACCACGCCCGCGAGCGCGCCAGCCACCATGCGATCGGCGTGCCCACGATCATCAGAATGACGGTCGTGAGCGCCGCAAGCTCCAGCGTCAGCTTGATCGGCTGCCAGATATCGGCCGAGACGTGCAGGTTCATCAATGACGGTTCATGGCTCAGGTGCCCGATTTCGGATCCAGAGCATAGCCGAACTTTTCGATCACCGCACGCGCTTCCGGGGTCTTGAGGAAGGCCAGGAAGGTCGTGGCCGCCTCGTTGCCGGCCGAGGCCTTCAGCAGCACGGCGTCCTGGCGGATCTCGCTGTAGAGGTTCTGCGGCACCAGCCAGCGCGAGCCGCCGGCGTTCGGCATCAGCTGCGACAGCGCGACGAAGCCGAGCTCGGCATTGCCGGTGTCGACGAACTGGAACGCCTGCGAGATCGTGTTGCCCTGCACGATCTTGGGCTGGATCGTCTCATAGAGCTTGAGCGCCTTCAGCGTCTCGACCGCGGCAGCGCCGTATGGGGCAGCCGTGGGATTGGCAATCGACAGCTTGTTGAACGCGTTCGCCTTGAGCGTCTCCTCGCCCTTCACCGTATTCGCATCCTTGCTCCACAGTACGAGCTTGCCGATCGCATAGGTGAAGCGGCTCTCCGCAACGCCGAGGCCGTCGTCGACGAGCTTTTTCGGACGTTCGTCATCGGCCGAGAGCAGGATCGCGAACGGCGCACTCTCCTTGATCTGGGTATAGAACTGGCCGGACGAGCCGAAGCTCAGCACCAGCTCGTGTCCGGTCTTGGCCTTGAACAGCGCCGCGATCTCCTTGGCCGGCTCGGTGAAATTGGCGGCCACGGCGACGTTGGCACTCCCGGCAAAGGCGTGTGCTCCGGTCAGCAGTGCAATGGCCGCGCCCAAGGCGGCGGTGGCGAAGCGCATCGATCTCATCATTTTGTCCTTGTCGTATCACCAAGACGGGTCGCTGCGGCGGAACTGCAAGTCCCGTTCCGGCGCACCGGCGAGCGCCGATGCCGTGCTATATCAATCCGTATATATCAGAATAGACGGCTCGGCTGGTTGCCGTCAACATGGGGGCAGCCGCGTGCCGACGTGCTGCGCGTCCCTGTTTGACTTCCGACAATGGCTGTGGCGGCGTGTCACAAACGCGACGCCGCGTGCGATGAAAGACGCGTCGTATCTGAGCGTTTCGTTCGTACGATCGGCATTTGAGCCACGCAATGGCCGGTGCGCACGCGCGCTGGCCGTGCCGGTCAAGCAATGTGTGGACGTTCTGCCAACTTGCCCGACGGGCACTCCCCGCATCCCCGCCATGCGCAAACTGCCCGTCGAGCCAGTTTGTCGCACGCTGTTCGGCTTGCACCGTCGGGCAAATCGGATCGATGCTCTCGGCCATCCCGTTCGCGATGAAGAGGGACGTTTCGGCCGATCGTCACGGAGCGTAGCAAGCGGGGAGCGGTGGACGTGTCGGGCTCGGGGCTTTCGCGCAAGCGGGGCCGGCGAGCGAGCCTGGGACGTACGGTCAAGTCGCGTGGTCCTGGCCTCCCGACGCTGAGGTCAAGCTGGCTGATGATGCGGACACGCATCTCGCCGGTGATGGGGGCAAGACAGCCCGGTCCCCAGGGAGAGCGCGAAGCAGCCGTTCAAACCATCGCGCGGGGAAGGCCGGGTCGTCCGGCTGGACTCGTGGTACCTGCCGCCTGCATTTTTTTCTGCAGGCGGGCCACGGGCCTCAGTCGAGGTCCGGTCTTCCCCGCGCCCTCTCGGTTTTCGAGGGCGATGTCGGCAGCATGACCCGGGCGCAGATGCGCCGCGGGGCTGCGGTGGGCTGTTTGCTAACATCGTTCAGTGGAGGCGAGACGCGTCGCGCGCGCGGTGTTCGCCATGCCAGTGAGTTGGAACGGCCCCACGACCCATTCGGTGTCGTCCCGGGCTTGACCCGGGACCCATAGCCACCAGCGGGGATGCGAGGCAGGAAGGTAACTCAGACCGTGCCCAACACGTCGGCCTGTGGTTATGGATCCCGGATCTTCGCGCGCGATGCGCGCTCGTCCGGGATGACGGCGGAGGATGAGTTGGAACGGCCCCACGACATATTCGGTGTCGTCCCGGGCTTGACCCGGGACCCATAGCCACCGGCTTGTGTGTGAGGCCGGAAGGTAACTCAGACCGTGCCCAACACAATGGCCTGTGGTTATGGATCCCGGATCTTCGCGCGCGATGCGCGCTCGTCCAGGATGACAGCAAGGCTAAATGGTCGACGTGGACACGGGCAGCCTCCCGGAATCGGTCGTCTAGCCCATCTTCTGCCAGAGCTGCTTGACCAGCATTCCGGCCCGCTTCTCGATCGCCGCGGCGGCATCGAGCGCAAGGTCCTCGCGGTAGCGGCCGGTGATCAGTTGCACGCCGATCGGCTGGCCATTGTTGACCGCGACGGGAACCACTGCGCCGGGCAGGCCGAGCACGTTGATCGCCGAGATGAAGCGGATGTCGTTGAAGAAGATCTCCTGCACGCGCTCGGGGCTGACGGTGTCCTCGCGCGGACCCGGCGTCGGCTTCACCGTTGTCGGAGCCAGCACCACCGGATACTCCTCGAAGAACAGCTGCCAGGCGCGAATATGCGTCGAGCGCTGCGCCGTTGCTTTCATCCAGCCGGCGAGGTCGAGGATCTCGGCCTTGCTGCGCATGCCGCCCCAGGCCTTGTGGAAGTCCTCGGACGTGACGGCCAGCATCTTGGCCTCCTGCATCACCACCACCTCGGTGGTGATGACGTCGCACCACGTCTGCCACACGCCGGAGATGTCGGGCACCTCGACCTCGCTGACGCGATAGCCGGAGCGCTCGAGGTGATCGGCCGCCTGCCGGAGCGCGGCGTGCACCGACGGATCGACATCCATGTCATCCGGGATCCTGGCGAGCGCGACCTTGACCGGCCGCTTTGGCTTGTCGCCTTCGAGCGGTGCCGGCACCCACCAGGGATCGCGCGGATCGCGCCGGCTCATCACCTCCAGCGCCAGACGGACATCGGCGACGCTGCGCGCCAGCGGGCCTTGCGACGACATCAGATGCGCCAGCATCGGCCGCTCGGCCGCGGCGCTTTCATTGTAGGCGGGGATGCGGCCCTGCGTCGGCTTGATGGTCACGATGCCGTTGCAATGCGCCGGCCAGCGCAGCGAGCCGCCGATGTCGTTGCCATGCGCGATCGTGCCGATGCCCGCAGCCACAGCGGCGCCAGCGCCGCCCGACGAGCCGCCGCAGGTGATCTCCGGATCCCACGGGTTCAAGGTCAGCCCATGCAGCGGATTGTCGGTGAAGCCGCGGAACGAGAATTCCGGCGTGTTGGTGAGGCCGAGCACGATCGCGCCGGCCTTCTTGAGGTTGCGCACGACCGGCGCGTCCGACGGCGCGATGATCCCCATTTGCGCCGGCACGCCGTTGGGATTCGGCCGGCCCTCGTAGTCGACGTTCTCCTTGATGGTGACGGGGACGCCATGCAGCAGGCCGGACTTGTCGCGCGCCTTGTCGGCGGCGTGCGCGGCCTTCAGGGCATCTTCGGACAGATCGACGACCACGGCATTCAGCTTGGGATTGACCTCGTGCATGCGCGCGATGTGCGCCTGGGTCACCTCGACCGAGGAGACCGCGCCCGAGCGGATCGCCGCCGCGGTCTCGAGCGCCGACCATTGCCAGGCTGGTCCCTTCGGCAGCCGCGGCTTCGGTGCGGCTGCCTTCGCCGGTGGCTTGGGCTGCGGCTTGGCCTTTACGGGCTTCGTCTTTGCCCTGGCGCTCACCGCTGTGCGCTTCGGAGCCGGCTTGACGGCCTTTGCCGCCGGCTTCTTCCTTGTTGCTGATTTCGCCATCCGTGTTCCCCCCGGTTCAAGTCTCAAGCAATCGACATCGTCAGCGGCGGCTCGACCTCGGCCGGCAGCGGGCTGATATAGGGCGTGCGCCGCGTCCGCTGCTGCAGGTCGGCCTTGGCGGCTGCGATCAAAGCGGGCTCGTTGAGCGCCTTGATGCCGAGCCCGGCCATCGCCTTGGCGGCCTGCACCATCGCCTTGTGGGCGGCCGGCGTCTTGCCCTGCGCCACCACCTGCCAGGTGTGGAACGGCGTACCGATTGCCACCGTCGGCGCGTGGACTTGCACTGTCGGTACCACCCAGCTTACGTCGCCGACATCGGTCGAGCCGATCTGCGGATTGCGCTTGCTGTTGAGCGGCACCAGGAAGTCGGCGAGCGGCTTGTCGCTCGGCTCCATGCCGATGCTGTAGTAGACCGACTCGATGTCCTTGTCGGTCAGGGTTGCCTGGATCTGACCGGCGAAATCCTTGTCGGTCGCGTCGAAATGCGGCGGCCCGAGCTCCTCCATGACCTTGTAGAGCGCTTCTTCGAGCGGTGTGTTGGGCAGGATGTTGGAGACCGCCGAGATGATCTTCATCTCGACCTTGGTCTCCGTCATCATTGCCGCGCCCTGGGCGATCTTGTGCACGCGCTCGACCAGCTCGTTCATGCCGGGCAGGTCGCGCGCGCGGATCGAGTAGCGTACCCGCGCATGCGCCTGCACGACGTTGGGCGCGATGCCGCCGGTATCGAGCAGCGCGTAGTGCACGCGAGCGTCGCTCGGCATGTGCTCGCGCATGTAGTTGACGCCGACGTTCATCAGTTCGACGGCATCGAGCGCGCTGCGGCCAAGATGCGGCGAGGCGGCGGCATGCGAGGTGCGGCCGGTGAAGACAAAGTCGGCGCGGGTGTTGGCCAGCGAGGGCGTCATCACCACTTCCCAGAAGCTCGACGGATGCCAGGTGATGGCGATGTCGGCATCCTCGAACGCGCCCGAGCGCACCATGAAGGCCTTGGCGGCGCCGCCTTCCTCGGCCGGACAGCCATAGTAGCGCACGCGGCCCGGCACCTTGTTCGCGGCGAGCCAGTCCTTCACGGCCGTGGCCGCCGGTCTCGACCGGACGATGCTCGGCGACGCCGGCCTCCTGGCTGAGGCCGGGCAGGGCGTCGTATTCACCCATGAACGCGATGACCGGGCCGCCTTCGCCCCATTCTCCCATCAGCGCGGTCGGAATGCCCGCGACCTTCTCGGTGATGCGAAAACCCTGGTGCTTCAGCTCGGCGAGATGTTCGGCAGACGAGCGGGCCTCGGTGTAACAGACCTCGGGCATGCTCCACACCCGGTCGCTGAGCTCGATGAAACGGGTCTTGATCGCGTCGACGCCGCGCCAGATCTCGCTGCGGTTGTCCATCTCCAGTCTTATCCTCTGTATCCGATGACAAGCCGGTATGGTTATCAGCTTAGTTCCCCGACGCCTAGCGATCCCGGGCGAGAGCAGCCATGCGGCGGGTACCAACCGCACGCGAGCGCGCCATCCTTTGAGCAGATCGTGCTGCGATCGCATGCAGCACGATGCCTTCGGCAGCGCAGCGTGAAGGTGGTACGCCGTTCTCACATTTCGGAACTGCCGCCGTGCGCGGTTACCGCACCCGTCCAGGAAAACGACTATTGCGTCGTGAACAGCACGACCGCGATCGCCACCGACGCCGCGATGGCCGACACGGTGCCCGTGGTCGAGAGCACGCCCATGCGCCGCAGCGCCGCTGCGAACACGATGATGATCGGCGTGGCGGTGACGAGGCCGAGCTGTGCTTCGGTCATGGGATAGGCTCCTGGCGGTGTCGTCGATCCCTAGCGCGGTCCGGCGCCGCGCTGTTTGTGCACCGACAAAGAGCACCGCTGCTGCCCTGACTAGCTTCGCCGTCATCCAATGGAGACGGCGATGTCGGCACTTGCAGGCGAAACGGACCAGGAGGAACGCTGGGGCGTGTTCGAGGGCCTGCCCGGCGACCCCATGATGTGGGTGCTGATCCTCAGTGAACTCGTCGCGTTCGGCCTGCTGCTCGGCGCCTTCATCGTCGCACGCGCGGTCAATCCGGCGGTGTTCGCGGCCGGGCAGGCCATGCTCGACGGCCCGCTCGCCGCATTGAACACGATCGTGCTGGTGACGAGCGGCTGGGCAGCCGCGCGCGCGGCTGCCGCGGCGCGGTGCGCATCGCGCAGCGCACGGCGCTGGATCGCGCTGGCCATGCTGCTCGGTGCTGCGTTCATCGCCATCAAGCTGACGGAGTACGGCAACGAGATCGCGTCCGGTGCGAGCCTCGAATCCTCGGTCTTCTTCACGCTCTACTTTCTGCTGACCGGGTTTCACCTGCTGCACGTCGCGCTCGGGATCGTCATCCTCGCCGTCGTCGGCCGTCGCGCCACGTCCAGCGGCGTCGAGACCGGGACAGCGTTCTGGCACATGGTCGACCTGGTGTGGATCGTGATGTTTCCGGTCCTCTATCTGGTGGGGTGAGCCATGCTGCGCGACCGTCTCAATCTGGCCTGGCTTCACCTGCTTGGCCTCGCCGCAGCCACGCTCGCCGCCTCGCTGCTGGTGCCGAACAGGTGGCTTCTCGATGCTCTGGTCCTTTCGCTCGCCGTTGCGAAGGGCAGGGCGATCGTTCTCGACTATCTCGGACTGCGGCAGGCGCCGGCGCTGTGGCGCGGTCTGCTCACCACGTGGCTCGCCAGCCTTGCTGCCTTTGCCGCGCTCGCGGTTGCGGTCCGTGCCCTCATCTGACGACCGATCGTCGCGCTGGTTGCGCCCCGACAAAGAGCCCCGCGGCATCGCCGATAGATTGCCACCACACCATCGATCCTCACCAACCGGAAAGGACGTGTCATGGCGGAACGCCTGACCAAGTCGGCCGCGCGGAACGTCTTCTACGGCGGTTCGGCCTTCTTCTTTGCCATCTTCCTCGGGCTGACCGCGCACAGCCACTACTACATGGTCACGACCTCGACCAAGGCGTCGACGCTGTCCGACGGCGTCGCGCGCGGCAAGCATGTCTGGGAGCGGAACTCCTGCATCAACTGCCATACGCTGCTCGGCGAGGGCGCCTACTTCGCGCCCGAAGTCGGCAACGTCTGGGATCGCTGGGGCGGCAGAGAGGACCCGGCGGCGGCCCGCGGGATGCTGAAGTCCTGGATGCAGTCGCAGCCCTCCGGCGCGCCCGGGCGGCGGCAGATGCCGCAGTTCAACCTCTCCGACCAGGAGCTCAACGACCTCGCCGACTTCCTGCAATGGACCGACACGATCAAGCGCCAGGACTGGCCGCCGAACAAGGCCGGCTGAGCCCTTCATCCCGTCCTTCATCCACCAGAGAGATCCGCGATGAGATATGAGACCCAGAAGGTCGCGATGCTGTACTTCTACGGCGCGCTGACGCTCTTCCTCGCCCAGGTCCTGTTCGGCCTGCTCGCCGGCACCATCTATGTGCTGCCGAACACGCTGTCGGTCCTGCTGCCCTTCAACATCGTCCGCATGATTCACACCAACGCGCTGATCGTGTGGTCGCTGATCGGCTTCATGGGCGCCACCTATTTCCTGTTGCCCGAGGAGACCGAAACCGAGCTCTACAGCCCGCTGCTCGCCAAGATCCAGTTCTGGATGTTCTTCGGCGCCGCTGCTGCAGCCGTGGTCGGCTATCTCTTCCACTATCACGAGGGCCGCGAGTTCCTCGAGCAGCCCTTCATCATCAAGGTCGGCATCGTCGTGGTCTGCCTGATGTTCCTGTTCAACGTCACCATGACGGCGCTCAAGGGCCGCAAGACCACGGTGACCAACATCCTGCTGTTCGGGCTGTGGGGCGTCGCGATCTTCTTCCTGTTCGCGTTCTACAACCCGGCCAACCTCGCCGTCGACAAGATGTACTGGTGGTACATCGTCCACCTCTGGGTCGAAGGCGTCTGGGAGCTGATCATGGCCTCGATCCTGGCCTTCCTGATGATCAAGCTCAACGGCATCGACCGTGAGGTGGTCGAGAAGTGGCTCTATGTCATCATCGGCCTGGCGCTGTTCTCCGGCATCCTCGGCACCGGCCATCACTTCTACTGGATCGGCGCGCCCGGCTACTGGCAGTGGATCGGTTCGCTGTTCTCGACCCTCGAGGTCGCGCCGTTCTTCACCATGGTGATCTTCACGGTGCAGATGACCTTGAAGGCCGGCCGCAAGCATCCCAACCGTGCCGCGCTGCTGTGGTCCGTCGGCTGCTCGGTGATGGCGTTCCTCGGCGCCGGCGTGTGGGGCTTCCTGCACACGCTGTCGAGCGTGAACTACTACACGCACGGCACCCAGGTCACCGCGGCGCACGGCCATCTCGCCTTCTTCGGCGCCTACGTGATGCTCAACCTCGCCGTGATGGCCTATGCGGTGCCGCAACTGCGCCAGCGCGCGCCCTACAACCAGTGGCTCTCGATCGCGAGCTTCTGGATCATGTGCACGGCGATGATGGTGATGACATTCGCGCTGACCTTCGCCGGCATTCTCCAGGTGCATCTGCAGCGTGTGCTCGGCCAGAGCTACATGGACGTGCAGGACCAGCTCGCGATGTTCTACTGGGTCCGGCTCGGATCCGGCGTGTTCGTCGCGATCTCGGCGCTGATGTTCGTCTGGGCCGTGCTGGTGCCCGGCCGCGCCAAGCAGGCCGTGATCCCCGGCGCGCTGCAACCCGCGGAGTGAATGCTGGCGGGCGGCGGCCGCTCGGTCGCCGCCTGCATCCCCCGATGTTGGAGACCGACCATGAAAGCCGCGCTGCACGCGATCGATACCGTCCCCGCGTTTCCGCCGTACACGCCGACCGGCAATGAGTGCACGTTGTTCGAGCATGCCTTCCGACATCGGCTTCCGGTGCTGCTGAAAGGCCCGACCGGCTGCGGCAAGACCCGTTTCGTCGCGCACATGGCGGCGCGGCTCGGCCTGCCGCTGCACACGGTGGCCTGCCACGACGATCTCACCGCCGCCGATCTCACCGGACGTTATCTTCTCAAGGGCGGCGACACCGTTTGGACCGACGGGCCGCTGACCCGCGCGGTGCGCGACGGCGGCATCTGCTATCTCGACGAGGTGGTCGAGGCGCGCAAAGACGTCACCGTGGTGCTGCATCCTCTCACCGACGATCGCCGCATTCTTCCCTTGGAGCGGACCGGCGAGGAGCTGGCCGCGCCCGACGGCTTCATGCTCGTGGTCTCCTACAATCCCGGCTATCAGTCGCTGCACAAGGCGCTGAAACCATCGACGCGGCAACGCTTCATCGCCATCGAGTTCGGCTTCCTTCCGGCGGAGCAGGAGATCGCGGTCGTGTCCGCTGAGAGCGGGCTGTCGCCCGAGCGCGTGCGGCCCTTGGTGGCGCTGGCGCATCGGCTGCGCGCGCTGCAGGGCCATGATCTGGAGGAGGGCGTTTCGACCCGGCTGCTGGTCTATTGCGCCACGCTCGTCGCCGCCGGCACGCCTGTCGCCGATGCAGTACTCGCGGCGATGATCGAGCCGCTTACGGATGACTCGGACGTCAAGGCAGCGTTGCGCGAGGTCGCGCACGCCGTGATCGGGTGAGCCATGCTCGATTTCCTCGAACTGGAGGAGACCGTCGGCCGTGCCTGGCATCGCCTGGTCGGCACGACGTCGAGCTATCCGGTCCATCCGGATCACGCCGTCGCGCTGAGCGAGATCAGCGGCCGTATCGCCGTGATGTTCCGAGCGCTCGGCGGCGAGACCGGCGTGCAGATCGCCGGCAGCAAGGCGCGCAAATCGGGCCATCGCCTCGGCTGGCGACAGCGCATCGGCCTCGGCGACGAATGCCTTGATCAGGCGGGGCGCGACGGCGCCACCGTGTTCCTGCCCGAGACCATTGCGCTGTTGCCGGATCGCGCGCTCAACGCGCAGCTCTATCAATGGCTCGCGGCGTGGTTCGCGACCATGGAGATGGAGCCGGTGGCCGACAGCGATCCGCTGCGGCGGGATCTGCTCGCGTTGCGCCGGGCCCGTGAGACCACGATGGTCGTGCTCAGGCGCTTCCCCGGACTGAACCGAAGCTACGCCCAACTCGCACGTGCTCTGGCCGCTAGTCGTCCGCGGCGTCCGCTACCGCGGCTGGAGCTGCAGGTCGAGCAGATCGTCATGGCGCTGTTGGGAGCCGCTGTGCCGCCCACAGGGCCATTGTGGAACGCTGTGGTCGCCGATGGCGAACTGCCGGTCATGGCGCCGCCCGGCTACCGGTCGATGCTGCCGTGCCCATTGTGGGGCGATTGCTGGAGCCGGGAGGCCGTCGCGGCCGAACGCGATGACGACGAGACCCTGACGCCCACAGAGGACGCCGGCGCTCCCGACACCCGCAAACGGTTTGCGCGGCGTGAGCGAGATGACGCTGCCAAGCGCGACCCGTTCATCCTCAACCGCTTCGAGAAGATCCTCGCGATGGCGGAGATGGTGAACGTCGATCGTCCCTCCGACGACACCGATGATGACGACGCGCGCAAGGCGGCCGACGATCTCGATGAACTCGCGATCTCCAGGCGCAAGGGCAGGCCGGCGAGCAAGCTGAAGTTCGATCTCGATCTGCCGCCCGAAGCGGTCGATGCCGCCAAGCTCGAGTCCGGCCGGCTCTATCCCGAGTGGAACTACCGCAGCGGCGCGTATCTGGAGGATCATTGCCGTGTCGTCACCGGCAACGCCGCCGAGACCGGCGAGGTGTGGGTGCCGGACGAGGCGATGCGCCGCCGCATTCGCACCGTCCGCCGCCGCTTCGAGACCTTGCGGCCGCGCCACGAAGTGATGCGCGCGCAAGCCGACGGGCACGACCTCGACATCGACGCGCTGGTGCGTGCGCGCAGCGATCTTAATGCCGGGCATGGCGGGCTCGACCGCGTCCACCTTGCGATGCGTCCGCTTGCGCACGATCTCGCAGTGACTCTGCTGGCCGACGTGTCCTTGTCGACCGATGCGTGGGTCGACGGCGTGCGCGTGCTCGACGTCGAGAAGGAGGCGCTCTTGGTGCTCGCGCATGGGCTGTCGGCCTGCGGCGACAGCCACAGCATTCTCACCTTCACCTCGCGGCGCAATTCCTGGGTTCGCCTGGAGACGGTGAAGGCGTTCGGCGAGCCGATGAGCGGGCAGGTCGAGCGGCGCATCGGCGCGCTGCGGCCCGGCTACTACACGCGCATCGGCACCGCTGTGCGCCATGCCGCGGGCGAACTCGCTAAGCGACCCGAGCGCAAGCGGCTGCTGCTGGTTCTGACCGACGGCAAGCCCAACGATGTCGATCACTACGAGGGACGGTTCGCGATCGAGGATACGCGCAAGGCGGTGCAGGAGGCGCGCCGCGCCGGTGTTGCCGTGTTCGGCGTGACCATCGACGCGGCGGCGCGGTCGTATGTCCCGACATTGTTCGGCCGCGGCGGTTACGCCATCGTCGGCAACATCCGCCGCCTGCCTGCGGCGCTGCCGGCGCTGTACCGGCAGCTGGCGCACTGACTCTTAAGTCGCCGGTTCGCGCAGCGTCCTGAGCGGCACCGGCAGGTGGCCCATCAGCTTGTCGAACTCGCCGGGATCGAGCTTCTCCCAGAGGATCTCGAAGATGCCGCGCGCCGCCTTGAGCGGATCGACCGGAAATTGCGGCGGCAGCTGGCGGAAGATGTCGTCGACGAACTCTTCGAGATGTCGATCCTTGGTCGGCGTCGCCGCGTGGTGCCAGCCCTCGTAGTAGATGCCGCGGATCAAGAGCGGCAGCTGTGCGCCGAAATTGGCCGCAGTGGCCAGCGGCAGGCGGTCGCGCAGCACATGCAGCACTGCGCGGAGCGCGTTGTAGGCCTGCTGGCGGCTCGTCAGCGCCAGCCGCTGCTCGATCGCCTTCAGCCAGATGTTGGTTTCCTGGACGGTATGGTCCAGCGCGGTGACGCCGATCTCGCTCATCTGATTCTCCATGGCCATGCACAGGGATCGTTGGCGGCACGCCGAACCAGGGAACCGCAACGTGATTCGCTTGGACGTGCCGGCAGTAGGCGGCGTGTTCAAAGCGAGAACGTTGACCTGCATCAATGTCACGATGTCGTGGCCGGCCGCGAGGTAAACGAACGGTCAAGGGCGAGCCCCGGCGTTTACTGTTCCGGCCAGCGGAACGAAGCACCCTCACGTATCCCCCGCGCGTCGTCACGCCATGAGGTTGAACCGTAATCGTCCTGCTTGTGCAGAACGCGTCTTCGCTTGCTCGTCGCGACAGACTCACCTTACATCGGAGTCGTTCGAGGCGCGGAGACCCGCGCTCCCGGCACTCCCTCAACTCACGAATCGACGTCGGCTCGCAATGCTCAAGTCTGCCCAAGAGAAGTCTGTTCACAACAAGCCTGCTCAAGACAAATCCGGCAACGACCTTCCGCTGACCGGCTACGCGGTCGTGGTCGATGGTCAGATCAAGACCGAGTTCAAGACCAAGGATGGCGCGCATAACGGCGCGCATGACCTCAAGCGCCGCTTCCCGATGCTGCAGATCAAGGTGTACGACGCCGAGACCAAGCAGACCCACGAGATCGCGCTGGCGCGGGCGTGAGGCCACGCGGCGGGCCGCCACATCAACGCGAGGCTCCTGCACCGCACTGACATTGTCGACGTTTCCTGTCCGGACGTGAGCGGGTGAACGCATGCCCGTGACGTCGTCGCAAACGCGACGTTGATGCGGTTCTGATCTGCTCCTGCAAGGGATGCAGCCATTGCGTTTTTCATGGCGCCCTTGCCGCGAAGCAGATTGCCTTTTCTGCGCCGGTTTCGTTTGATCGCGATCTCTCTCGCATTGGATGGCCGGCAATGACGCCGACGATGCCGGTTGCGCGCAGATCGGAGATCGCCGTGAGTCGTATGTTTCGCGCCGCCGCCGCCCAGATGGGGCCGACGCAACGGGCCGACAGCCGCGCGCACACGCTGGCGCGGATGATCGACCTGCTGGAGCGCGCGGCCGCGCAGGGCGCGACGCTGGTGGTGTTCCCGGAGCTCGCCCTCACTACTTTCTTTCCGCGCTGGATTCTGGAGGGCGAGGCGCTCGATGGCTATTTCGAGCGGACGATGCCCAACCCGGCCGTGGCTGCGCTGTTCGATCGGGCGCGCGCGCTGCGTGTCGGCTTCTATGTCGGCTATGCCGAGCTGACGCTCGATGGGCGGCGCTTCAACAGCTCGATCCTGGTCGATCCCGGCGGCGAGATCATCAGCAAGTATCGCAAGGTGCATCTGCCGGGCTCGGTCGAGCCGCGCGACGGCGCCAAGTACCAGCAGCTCGAGAAGCGCTATTTCGGCTATGGCGATCTCGGCTTTCCGGCGGTGCGCGCCGGATCCGAGTGGGCCGGCGCGATCATGGGCATGATGATCTGCAACGACCGGCGCTGGCCGGAATCCTGGCGCGTGCTCGGGCTGCAGGGCGTCGAGCTGGTCTGCGTCGGCTACAACTCCGCGGCCTATGATCCGAACGGCGGCAACACGGAGGACGCGTCGCTGCGCACCTTTCACTCGACGCTCGTGGCGCAGGCCAACGCCTACATGAACGCAACCTGGGCGATCGCGGTGGCCAAGGCCGGCGATGAGGACGGCAGCGGCCTGATCGGCGGCTCCTGCATCGTCGACCCCAACGGCTGCATCGTCGCGCAGGCGACGACGCTGGCCGACGAGGTGATCGTCGCCGACATCGATCTCGACCTGTGCCGTCAGGGCAAGGACAAGATGTTCAACTTCGCAGCGCATCGCCGGCCCGATCAGTACAAGGTCATCACCGAGCGTGCCGGCGTCGTCGAGCCGGTCGCGATCGATTAGCTGCGTCGCAGGACGGGCTGCATCTGCGCATTGATTGCGCGCGTGACGGGGTCTCATTGAACTCTGTAAAACAGCTGGGCAAGCGACGTCGCCGCCGCGGCGCTGATCGCGCCCGGGTGATGCTAGACGTTCGGCCCTCGTGAAGTGATGAGGGCGCAGGGAAGGCCGGGTGCCGGTCGCACCCATGGTCCGCGTGCAACAAGAAGCACGCGGCAGAACCACAGGTACGGACCGGAGCATCCGGCCTTCCCTGCGCGATGGTTTACGGGCTTATACGCGATCTCCCCGGCGCCCGGCTTGTTGGCCGCCGTCATCGAGCCGATGCGTCACACCGGCCGACTTGATACCAGCTTCGGGATATCAGGACCACGCGACTTCGCCGTCCGCAGAGCACCGCTCGTCCGCGCAAGCGCTTTTTCGATGCTCTCACGTCCACCGCATTGCCGATCCAACGTTTCGTGACGACGCGTACGCCCCTCATCCGGACCGGAACGGGGAGAGCATAAGGCATGGATTCTGATTTACGGAAGAGGTTTATTTTTGCTGGAAGGTCTTGAAATCAGCCTTGTCTTTGAACCCGCATGCGAAATCAGTGTTCTTGCGCACGGCGATTCCGTCGCGCCTCGGGGCATTTTCGAAGCCGTCGCGCCGCTTCTTCTGCTCGTCGGGCAAATCAGTGTATGGGAATGGGGCGCTTGCCTTCCGACGGGCAGCGCGAAGTTCGAGGCCGCAATGAGCGTTGAACGCTATTTCGACGGAGAGATCGACGTGCTGCTCGCCGACGGCTCGCGGGTGCATGCCAGGGTGACGGCTGATGAAATCATGACCGAGGGAAAAGAGGTCTACTGCATCTCTCTCGTCCAGGGCAGTGAGGTCGAGACGGCGCAGTCCGACGTCGACTTTTTCGAAGCCTTGATCGAGCTACGGCTGGAGCTGGAAAAGCGTGGTGCGCTGCTGTGCTGTTTCGGCGCCAGCGAGAACGTTTATCCCTCGGGAATGCAGCGCGACATGGGCCCGGCGATCCTGGCCTACAAGATGCGTCTCGGCCAGCCGAGCCTGACGAAGGACATGGTCAACATCTTCTACGCCGACGAGACAGTGGTGCCCGCCACGGTCGAGCAGCAGGCGCGGTTTCATCGGCAGTGGGCCGACGGGTTCAGGAAGCGATGATTGGGAGCGCTCGGGGCCTCGGAGGTCGGGGCTCATGATCAACTCCGGACATCATTTGGGCCGTTGTTGTCGAATTCAAATATCTCCGCGCCGTCATGCCCGGGCTCGTCCCGGGCATCCACGTCCATCCGAGGATGCTGCACGACGTGGATGGCCGGGACAAGCCCGGCCATGACGGTGTGAGAGGGCGTTGCGCAAAAGTCAAACCGTAGACGCGACCGCCGTGTAGTTCGCGGGTGGGTGCCGACGGGGCACGGGTGCTATCTCGTCCCATACGCGCGGTCGCCGGCGTCGCCCAGGCCGGGGACGATGAAGGCGTCGTCGTCGAGGCCGTCGTCGATCGCGGCGGTCCACAGGGTGACGTCGGGGTGCAGGCCGCGGACGCGTTCGACGCCTTCGGGGGCTGCGATCATGCAGACCATGCGGATGTCCTTGGCGCCGCGCTCCTTGAGCCGGTCGACCGCGGCGACGGCGCTGTTGCCGGTTGCGAGCACCGGCGTCACCACGACGGCGAGGCGCTCCTGCAGGTCTGACGGCGCCTTGAAGAAATACTCCACGGCGGTGAAGGTGTGCGGCTCGCGGTAGAGGCCAATATGGGCGACGCGCGCGGTCGGCACCAGGTCGAGCATGCCGTCGACGAAGGTGACACCGGCGCGCAGCACCGGCACGAACACCAGCTTCTTGCCGGCGATCTTGGCCGACTGCATCCGAGCCAGCGGCGTCTCAACCTCGACTTCCGTCAGCGGCAGATCGCGCGTGACCTCGTAGCAGAGGAGCATGCCGATCTCCTTGAGGAGCTCGCGGAACGACTTGGTCGAGATCGACTTGTCGCGGATCAGGGTCAGCTTGTGCTGCACCAGCGGATGATCAACGACGGTGACGCCTTCCATGGCTTTCATCTCCGTGAGGTGGCAAAGGCGCGAAGCGCCGTGTCCACCGCGATTTTAGCTCAAGTCAGAATGGTGGGCACGCTGCGCTTTGCCCACCCTACGTGCAACTGATGAGCTTCGTCATTGCGAGGAGCGAAGCGACGAAGCAATCCAGACTTTCTGCCTGGCCCTGGATTGCTGCGCTCCGCTCGCAATGACGGAGCCGCGAGGTCGGTGAGTTTGGTGTAAACCCCTTAAAACACCGTGCCGTCGCTGATGATGGTCAATGGCGGGGAGCCGTCGGGGCGGCGGGCGAAGGCGAGCTTGCGGCCGGCGGCCCAGCTGCCGCCTTCGAGGATGCGCGCCAGCGGCAGCTGCTCGGGCGTCTGGCCGGTCCGCTCACGGATCAGCGCGGCCAGCCGGTCGAGCAGGGCGACGGTGAGGGCGCGCCATTCCACCACCAGCGGGGAGTCGACCTCATGGGCGCGCCCGGCATCGGCGGGGTCGCGCAACACCAGCACGCCGCCGTCGACGAACAGGCCGCCGTTGCGGTATTCGGCGAGGCCGGTGAGGCCGTCGATGTTCTCCACCACGAGGCCGGCGCGCTGCAGCGGTTCGATCAGCGAATAGCTCAGCCATTGCGACAGCTTGTGTAGCGGGACGAGACCGGTGGTCGCATCGTCGGTGACCAGCGATGTATGCCGCCAGCAATCGCCCAGCGCCGTGCCTTGCAGTGTCAGCCGCGACGGCCAGATCGGGCCGAGCTGCAGCAGCACCTGCTGCAGGATCGAGGCTGCCTCGATGCGGCCCGAAGCGGCGCCAGCGGCCAACTGGTCAAATAGCCCGCCCGGTCGTGGGCCGTCCTTCGTCGCGAACACTCCCGGGCTTGCGGCCGTGACGTCACCCAGCCGGCGCAGCAGTTCAACCCGTCCTTCCAGCCCGACCAGCGGATTGCCCGGTCCGACCTGGAAGCCGCGTTCGAGATCGGCAACGGTGAGTTGCTTGAGCTTCGCCGCATCGGCGCGCAACGGATCGCGCGTGTCGGCCGAAAATGCGCCGCTCGCGAACATGTCGAGGCTCGCCAGCGCGAGGCCCTCGGAGCGGCCGATGCGCGTACCGGTCGCGGCATCCTGATAGCGCCAGGCCGCGCCGGCCCCGGCGTCGAGCAGAACGCTGGTGATGGCGAGATCGAATTCGGCGCGCGCCCGCGCGGCGGCATCCTTCCAACTGATGCTGTCAGCAAGCGCAGCCCAGCGATCGACGCCGCCGATCACGAAGTGCCGCCAGCGCGAATGGAACGGTACCTCGCCGTTGGGATAGGCCTTGCTCGTCACGTCCAGAACGAGATCGGCGATCGCATCGAGCTTGCCGAGATCGATGCGGAAATGCGGCAACTGGTCCGCAAGCCCCAGCGAAAGCATCTGGTGCGCCCGCTCGCGCACGGCGCGGGCGGACAGGAGGGGGGAGACGTCGGTCATGATCGGCCGCTGCGCTCAGTACTTCTCGAGCGGGCGGCCGACGGTGTCGCCGAGCTCTTGCGGCTTCTGCGGCTCGAGCGAGAAATAGCCGGCGGCTTTCTTCGCTGCCATCTCGACATGAGCGTCGGCCGGGATCAGCTCGTCCGGAATCGGCACGCGCTCGACGATGTCGACGCCTTGGCCTGTCAGTGCGTCATGCTTCATGTCGCTCATCGAGATGAAGCGGTCGATGCGCTTGATGCCCAGCCAGTGAATCACGTCCGGCATCAGCTGCTGGAAGCGCGCGTCCTGCACGCCGGCGACGCATTCGGTGCGCTCGAAATACGCCGCGGCGGCGTCGCCGTCCTCCTGGCGCTTGCGCGCATTGTAGACCAGGAATTTGGTGACCTCGCCGAGCGCGCGGCCTTCCTTGCGATTGTAGACGATGATGCCGAGCCCGCCGCTCTGGCCGGCGGCGACGCATTCCTCGATGCCGTGGATCAGATAGGGACGGCAGGTGCAGATGTCGGAGCCGAACACGTCGGAGCCGTTGCACTCGTCATGGACGCGGCATGTGATCTTGGTGCGGGGCTCGTTCAGCTTGGTGACGTCGCCGAACAGATAGACGGTGGTGCCGCCGATCGGCGGCAGGAACACCTGCAGGTCCGGCCGCGTCACCAGCTCCGGATACATGCCGCCGGTCTGCTCGAACAGGCCGCGGCGCAGATTGGTCTCGCTGGTGCCGAACCGCGCGGCAACGCCGGGCAGGTACCACACCGGGTCGATCGCGACCTTCACCACCGACACGCTGCCATTGGCATGCACGACCTCGCCATCATGGACGAGGCGCTTGGCCGCGAGCGCGGCATGCAGCTCCGGCAGCTCGATGCGCGCCTTGGTCACCGCGATGGTCGGCCGGACGTCGATGCCTTCGGCGATCTCGCCGCCGAAATTCTCGGCGACCAGATGGCCCCAGGGATCGAGCGCGACGATCTTGGCCGGGTCGCGCCACTGGCCGAACGGGCCGATGGTGGCGGCGGGATGGGTGTTGGTGAGATCGGGGCGGCGGATCGGATCGAGCGCGCCGGAGGACACCGCGAGCGCGCGGTACACCGTGTAGGAGCCGCCATGGCTGCCGATCACGTTGCGGTCCTGCGGCCGCGACACCGTGCCGATGATCGGCCCGCGCTCGCGCGCGGTCTCCGCGCCCCAGTGGAGCGGGAAATTGTGCTTGGCGCCTGGCACCGGGTGCGAGGTCAGGCGGATGTGATCCGTACGGTTGGAGCGAGTCATCGCAGAGCCACCCCCAAAACGGCAACGGCCCGCCTTGACGACGGGCCTGAGCAGAACGTGTTCACGTTATCCATGCAACAATATAGCAGTTTTTCCCCGGCAAACAAGTGCTCCGCGCTCGCCGTCTATTTGTAAACGAATGGTATCAGCCGCGGCTGGCGCTGCAGCGCGGCGTCCAGCCCCTTGGCATGACGCTTGCTTTTTGAACGGCAGACCGCCAGCTTGGCGTGCATGGAATCCTCGGCGGCAAAGGCGGCATGGACCTGATCATTCGCAACGCGGTGCTGGCGCAGCAGGACGAGTTGCGCCGCGCCGATATCGGAATTTCCGATGGCAGCATCGTGGCCATCGCGCCGCGCCTGCAGGCTGCCGGCGAGGAGCGTGACGCCGAGAATTGCCTGGTCGTTCCGGGCTTCATCGAGACGCATATCCATCTCGACAAGACCTGCATCCTCGATCGCTGCACGATCAGGGAGGGCACCGTCGCCGAGGCCGTGCGCGAGACCGCAGCCGCCAAGCGCAACTTCACGGCGGAGGATGTCTATGCAAGGGCGAAGCAGACGGTCGAGCGCTGTGTCAGCCATGGCACGATGCGGATGCGTACCCATGTCGAGCTCGATCCGGGCATCGGCTTCATCGGCTTCGAGGCGATCCAGCAGCTCGCGCGCGACTACGCGTGGGCCATCGATCTCGAGATCTGCGTATTCCCGCAGGAAGGCCTGACGAACTATCCGGGCACCGAAGAGCTTTTGATCGAAGGGCTCCGCCGCGGCGCGCGCACCATCGGCGCGGCGCCGTATTTCGACATCGATCCGCCGGCGCAGATCGACCGCATCTTCGCGATCGCGCGCGACCACGACGTCGACATCGACATGCATCTCGATCTCGCCGAGACGCTCGATCACATGCAGATCGAATATGTCTGCCGCAAGACGGAGGAATATGGCTGGGGTGGTCGCGTCGCGGTCGGTCATGTCACGCAGCTGTCGCTGCTGCCGCCGGAGCGTTTCAACGCGATCGCCGTGCAGCTCGCCAATGCCGGGGTCGCGGTGACCGTGCTGCCGTCGACCGATCTGCACCTGATGGGGCGGCGGCAGGACCATGCGATCCCGCGCGGCGTCGTGCCGCTGGAGCCGCTGCGCGCCGCCGGCGTGACATGCTCGCTGTCGACCAACAACGTGCTGAACCCCTTCACACCCTATGGCGACGGCTCGCTGATCCGCATGGCCAATCTCTACGCCAACGTCTGCCACGTCTCGCGCCCCGACCATCTCGCCGGCTGCCTCGACATGGTCACGCATGATGCGGCGAAGCTGATGCGGCTCGGCGACTACGGCATCGAGGTCGGCGCGGCAGCCGATCTCGTCTGCATCGACGCCGTGACTCCGACGGAAGCGGTCGCGACCCTGGCGCAGCCCTTGTGGGGCCTGAAGCGCGGCCGCCCGTCGTTCTCGCGGACGCGGCCGGTGCTGCACAGGCCGGTGTGACAAATGGGATCCGTAGGGTGGGCAAAGGCGCATACAAGAACGTTGCGGCATTCGCAGCTCGATTGCGCGCCGTGCCCACCATGTCGCAACACGGTGCGCAGTCGCGGTGGGCACGCTTCCGCCGTCGGTCGCCGATTCACCGAGCAAGACGTCGCTTTGCCCACCCTACGGACTGATTGTGGAGATACATGATGCGCATGATCAATGTTGCCGCGGCCCAGATGGGGCCGATCCAGCGGGCCGACGGCCGCGAGGCCGTCGTGGCGCGCATGATCGCGCTGATGGATGAGGCCAAGCGCCGGGGGGCCGATCTCATCGTCTATCCCGAACTGGCGCTGACCACGTTCTTTCCGCGCTGGTACATGGAGGATCAGGCCGAGGTCGATACCTGGTTCGAGCGCGACATGCCCAACGCCGCCGTGCAGCCGCTGTTCGACCGCGGCGCGGAGCATGGCATGGCGATGTATCTCGGCTATGCCGAGCTGACGCCGGATGGGCATCACTACAACACGGCCGTGCTCACGGACCGCGAAAGCCACATCGTCGGCAAGTACCGCAAGGTGCATCTGCCGGGTCACGAGGAGTTCGAGCCACAGCGCAGCCACCAGCATCTCGAGAAGCGCTATTTCGAGCCGGGCGATCTCGGCTTCCCGGTCTGGCGGAATCTCGGCGGCATCATCGGCATGGCGGTCTGCAACGACCGCCGCTGGCCGGAGACCTATCGCGTGATGGGCCTGCAGGATGTCGAGATGGTGCTGATCGGCTACAATACGCCGTCGGTGAACTCCTTGAAATCGGCCGAGGGCCTGCAGCAGCGGCTGTTCCACAACCGCCTGTCGGCGCAGGCCGGCGCGTATCAGAACTCGTGCTGGGTGGTGGCGGTGGCCAAGGCCGGTGTCGAGGACGGCCATCCGCTGATCGGCGGCAGCCTGATCGTCAATCCCGACGGCGAGATCGTCGCGGAAGCCGTGACCGAGGGCGACGAGGTACTGGTGGCACCGTGCGATCTCGATGCGACGCGGTTCGGCAAAGAGACAATTTTCGACTTCGCCCGGCATCGCCGCGTCGAGCATTACGGGCTGATCACCAGCCGCACGGGCGCGGTGCCGCCGGAGTGAGCCATCAAGGCTGACTGAACTACGAACTGTGTCCGATGACACGAGAGCGCCGCTACATATTCGGTGTCGTCCCGGCGAACGCCGGGACCCATACCGCGGAATCTATCGAGGAACGTGGCTGCTAGTTGCCTGCCTCACCGCGGCCGGTGGTTATGGGTCCCGGCTCGGAGGCCGGGACGACAGCGGAATGTGAGGCCCGCAGTCGGGCAGGTCCGAGCCGCGACAATGCGAGATCGAGGAATCAACTACCCCGCAAACGCCACCGCGCCCAGCGCCATGGTCACCGCGGCCTGGGTCGGATCGATCACCGGAATCCCCAGCGCATCCTCCAAATTCTTCCGATTCCGCGCCATGCCGGCGCAGCCCATCACGATGGCGCCGGCGCCGTCTTCGTCTTTCAATGCGCGGCCGACGGAGATCATCTTCGCCAGCGTGCCTTCGCCCGAGGCCGTCTCCGCCACCGTCATGTCGAGCGGGCGCTCGGCGGCGAGCCGGTCCATCAATCCCATCTGGCGGAGATAGCGGATGTGGCGGCGGATCGAGCGTTGTGCGATGGCGAGCACGCCGAAGGTGTCGGCGCGGGTCAGCGCGGTCAGCACGCCGCATTCGGCGATGCCCAGCACCGGCCGCGTCGTCGCCTCGCGGCAGACATGCAGGCCCGGATCGCTGTAGCAGGCGATGACGAACGCGCTGGAGGCGTTGTCGCCCTCGACGAAGCGTCGCAGCGGCAGGGTAACGCTGTCGGCATCCTTCTGGCTCTCGATGCCGTAAGGCCCTTCCTTCAGCGTCTCGCAGACGATCTCGGGTCCCTCGGCGAACATCAGCGGCTTCAGCGCCGCCGCCAGGCCGTCGGTCACCACCTGGTTGGAGTTCGGGTTGATCACGGTGATGCGCGGGCGGGACATGGGAGCTACCTGCTTCTTCGGAGTTGACGGCGCCGGACAGGCAATCACTATGCGACGGTGGATGCAAGGAGGCCCACGCGGCCGCGCAGCTTCCACGGCGTTCCATCTGGCAGAACTTTTGGAGATCGCGATGACCGAGCCGGCCTATGACCTGATCATCCGGGGCGGGCGCGTCGCCACCACCACCGACACGTTCGAAGCCGACGTTGCCATCACCGGCGAGACCATCGCGGCGATCGGTCGCGGGCTCGGGCCGGCCAAACGCGAGATCGACGCGCGCGGCAAGTACGTGCTGCCGGGCGGCGTCGACAGCCATTGCCACATCGAGCAGCTCTCGGCCGCGGGCATCGTCAACGCCGACACCTTCGAGAGCGCCACGACGTCGGCCGCGTTCGGCGGCACCACGTCAGTGATCTCCTTCGCCGCGCAGCATGTCGGGATGCAGCTGCCGCAGGTGCTCGAGGACTATCATGCGCTGGCGCGCAAGGGCGCGGTCATCGACTACGCGTTCCACATGATCATTGCCGACCCCACCAAGGAGACCTTGGAGCGCGACCTGCCGGCGCTGATCCGGCAGGGGCACGGCTCGATCAAGATCTTCATGACCTATGACCGGCTCAAGATCGACGACGAGCCGCTGCTCGACATCCTCGTCGCGGCGCGCGAGGGCGGCGCAATGTTGTGCGCGCATGCCGAGAACCACGGCATCATCTCCTGGATGGTGAAGCGGCTCCTGGCGCGCGGCTACACCGCGCCGAAATATCACGCCATCAGCCATGCGCGCTTCTCCGAGGCCGAGGCGTTCAACCGCCTGATCGGCATGGCCGCGCTGGTCGATCAGCCGATCATGATCTTCCACGTCTCGACGGCGGAAGGCGCCAAGGTGATCCGCGACGCACGCGGGCAGGGGCTGAAGGTGTTCGCGGAGACCTGTCCGCAATATCTGTTCATGACGGCCGAGGATCTCGACAAGCCGGGCATCGAGGGCGCGAAATGGATGTGCAGCCCGCCGCCGCGCCGCGCCCCCGACCAGGAGGCGCTTTGGCAGGCGCTGTCGCTCGGCGATCTGCAGACGATTTCGTCGGACCACGCGCCGTATCGCTTCGACGACACCGGCAAGCTGCGTGCCGGCCCCAACCCGAACTTCAAGCAGATCGCCAACGGCCTGCCGGGTCTCGAGCTGCGGCTGCCGCTGCTGTTCGACGCGATGGTCTCGAAGGGCCGGCTCGGCCTCAACAAGTTCGTCGAGCTGACCGCGACGGCGCCGGCGAAGGTCTACAATCTGCATCCGAAGAAGGGTGCGATCGCGATCGGCGCCGATGCCGACCTCGCGCTGTGGGATCCGGACAAGCGCGTGACCATCGCCGATGACTTGATGCACGATCTTGCCGGCTACACGCCGTTCGCCGGGCGAAGCGTGCAGGGCTGGCCGGTGACCGTGTTGTCGCGCGGACGCGTCATCGTCGACGGCGGCAAGGTCTCGGCGCAACCCGGCTCCGGCCAGTTCCTCGCCCGCAGCGGCGGCGAGGCGGCGAAGCCGACCGGCCGGCTGGTGGCGGACATGGACCCGGAGCAGAATTTTGGGGCGAAGCTGCTGTAGGCGCGAGTAGGAGTTTGAGTTGCTGAGAATGTTCACGCTATCGCTCCTCTCTCCGTCGTCATGCCCGGGCTTGACCCGCCTGCGCGGCCGAAGCCGCTTCGGCGCGGCGAAGGCCCGGGCATCCACGCACGTCTCAGGATGCCGCCCGACGTGGATGGCCGGGACGGGGCCCGGCCATGACGTGGGGAGAGAGCTGGGCGCTCCTTGCGGATCGGTGCGTGCGGAGAGGGCAATCCCATGCATGTCCTGATCTTTGGCGGCGCCGGATTCGTCGGGCTCAACATCGCGCAGGCGCTGCTCGAGCGCGGCCATTCCGTGACCGTCTTCGACGCAGCTGCGCTGCCCAACGCCGCGCAACGCGTCTTCGCTCCTCACGGCGAGCGCCTGCGTGTGATCAGCGGTGATGTCACGGATGCCAGCGCCGTGGCCGCCGCCGTTGCCGGCGGCTGCGATGCGGTCGTGATGGGCGCGGCGATCACCGCGGGTCCGGATCGTGACGCGGCGGACCCGGAGAGCATCCTCGCGGTCAACCTGCTGGCGCAGGTGCCGATCCTACGGGCGGCGCGCAGCAGCGGCGTCAGACGCGTGATCAACCTGTCCTCCGCGGCGTCCTATGGCGCGAGCGGCCAGCGCTTTGCTGTGCTGGAGGAGACAACGCCGTGCGAGCCGGTGTCGCTCTATGCGATCACGAAGTTCGCGTCCGAGCGCGTCGCGTCGCGACTATCGGAGCTGTGGCAGACCGACGTCATCAGCGTGCGCCTGTCGGCGGTGTTCGGCCCGTTCGAGCGCGGCGGCGGCGTGCGCGACACGCCATCGCCGCAGGCGCTGATCGCGGCCTGTTGTGCGCGCAACGCGCCGGCGTTGTTGAATGAACCCGGCGACAAGGACTGGGTCTACGCGGTCGACGTCGCTGATGCCGTCTGCCTGCTGCTGGAAGCCGAAAAGCCGCAGCACTCGCTCTACAACATCTCCAATGCGGCGACGTTCACGGCCGAGGCCTGGGGCCGCGCCTTCGCAAGCGGTCGTGCAGGTTTCACGTGCCGTCTCGCGGAGCCGGGAGAAACGCCGACCGTACCGGTGTTCGCGCCGAACCGCGGCCGGCTGTCGACGACGCGGCTGGCCGACGAGTTCGGCTGGCGCGCGCGGTTCGACTGCGCGGCTTCGGCGGCGCATTTCGGCCGCTGGTTCGATCAGTACGGGAGGGACTGAGATGAGGCTCGAGGGCAAGGTCGCCGTCATCACCGGCGGCGGCTCCGGCATCGGCCGCGCCAGCGCCGTGATGTTCGCGCGCGAGGGCGCGCATCTCACGCTGGTCGATCGCGATGCCGGAGGCGCTGAGGAGACGCTGGCGCTGGTGCGCAGCGCGGGCGGCGACGGCAGCGTGCATGTCGGCGACGTCGGCGATGCCGGCTTTGCCAAGACCACGATCGAAAGCGTCGCCGCCGCGCGCGGCCGGCTCGACGTGCTGATGACCGCCGCCGGTTTCTCCTGCGGCGGCACCGTCGTGACGACCGATCCCGCCGATTGGGACGCTGTGTTCCGCGCCAATGTCGGCGGCACCTGGCTGTGGTCGAAGGTCGCGGTGCCGATCATGCAGGCGCAGAAATCGGGCTCGATCATCACGGTGGCGTCGCAGCTCGCAGTCGCCGGGGGCAAGGGCAACAGCGCGTATATTGCTGCGAAGGGCGCGATCATCAGCCTCACGCGCACCATGGCGGTCGACTTCGCCACCGACGGCATCCGTGTCAATGCGCTGGCGCCGGGCGCGATCGACACGCCGCTGCTGCGCCGGAGCTTTGCGCGGCATGCCGACCCCGAGCCGGTGCGCGAGGCCTCGCGCCAGCGCCACGCCATGAATCGCTTCGGCGAGGCCGACGAGGTCGCCGCCGCCGCGCTGTTCCTGGCCAGCGACGAGGCGTCGTTCACGACCGGCATCGTGCTGCCGGTGGATGGCGGGTGGCTGGCGGCGTGAGCAGGGATCTGACCGCGCTCACGGCGCAAGTCCGCGCCGATCTCGCAAGCATCGCGCATCCAAGTGCGCCATGGCTGAAGCCTGTCACCGGCCCCGATGGCGGGCCCGCGCTCGACGTGCTGATCGTCGGCGGCGGACAATCGGGACTGGCGACCGCCTTCGGGCTGTTGCGCTCGCGCGTCACCAACATCCTGGTGCTCGACAAGGCCGACGCGGGACGCGAGGGCCCCTGGCTCAGCTACGCGCGCATGCCGACCTTGCGCAGCCCGAAGGACTTCACCGGTCCCGACCTCGACATTCCCAGCCTGACCTATCAGTCCTGGCACGAGGCGAGATTCGGCGTCGAGAGCTGGCGCGATCTTGACCTGATTCCGCGCGAATATTGGGCAGACTATCTCCTTTGGTATCGCGAGGTGCTCGATCTTCCCGTGCGCAATGGCTGCGAGGTGGTCGACATCACGCCCGCTGCCGACGGGCTGCTGCAGGCGACGGTGCGCAGCCAGGACGGCGAGACGACGATCCTGGCCCGCAAGATCGTGCTCGCGACCGGGCAGGAGGGGATGGGCGACTGGAGCATTCCGGAGCCGCTGCGCCATCTGCCGCCGGCGCGTTGTGTTCATTCCGGTGCCGAGATCGACTTCGACGCCCTGCGTGGCCGCCGCGTCGCCGTGATCGGCGCCGGCGCCTCCGCCTTCGACAACGCCGCTGTCGCGCTCGAAGCCGGAGCGGCACGCGTGGACCTCTTGTGCCGCCGCGCGGAAATCCAGCTGGTTCAGCCTTATCGCTGGCTGACGTTCCGCGGCTTCCTGCGGCACTTCTCCGAGCTCGACGATGCCTGGCGCTGGCGCTTCATGCGCGCCATCCTCGAACTGCGCGAAGGCTTTCCGCAGCACACCTATGATCGCTGCGCGCGCCACGCCGCGTTCCATCTGCACGAGGGTGCGCCCGTCACGGCCGCGCGCGACACCGCCGACGGCGTCGTGCTGCAGACTTCGAAAGGCGAGCTCATCGCCGACTTCGTCGTCAGCGCCACCGGGATCTCGATGGATTTCGCGCAGCGCCCGGAGCTGCGACGCTTCGCCGCGAACATCGCGCGCTGGTCCGATCGCTACACGCCCGACGAGAGCGAACGCAACGACCGGCTCGGCGCCTTTCCCTATCTCGCCGACGACTATGCGCTATGCGAACGCAACCCGGGTGAGACGCCGTGGATCAGCGACATTCACGTGTTCGCCATCGCATCCACCATGAGTTTCGGCGCCTCGGGATCATCCATCAACGCGATGACGACGGCGGTGCCGAAGCTGGTGCACGGGCTGACGCGCGGCTTGTTCAAGGCGGATATCGAGCAGCACTGGGCAGCGTTCAAGGCCTACGACGTGAAGCAGGCCACCGTGCGCCGTGAGCCGTGATCGAGGCTGCAAGCGTGGGCTTGTCGCGCTGCGTCATGCAAGGCCTCTCGTCAATTCGCGTGGCACATGATTTGCTGCTGCGCTGCTGTCGCCAGTGACGGCTGGCAAGGCGTTCGGTCCCGGATTTTGGGACTATCGAAGCAACAGGGGGCGATGGATTTCATGATGTCGAAACGTTTGTTGTTCGCGGCGACCGCATGGCTCGCGGTGACGTTGGCCGCGCCCGCAGCGCAGGCGCAGAGCCGCGCGGAAACCCTGCGCTATGTCACCGGCGCCACCGTCAATACGCTCGATCCGAACATTCCGGGCTCGACCCGCGAGGCCTTTGCGCTGTCGATGTCGAGCTACGACCGGCTGGTGTCGTTCGGTCGCAAGCAGCTCAATGGTAAGTGGGTGTTCGATCTCGACACGATCACCGGCGAGCTCGCCGAATCCTATTCTGTCAGTTCCGACGGTCTGAAGATCACCTTCAAGCTGCGCCCCGATGCCAAGTTCCAGGACGGTTCGCCGGTCACCGCCGAGGACGTCAAATGGTCGCTCGACCGCTGCGTCACCGCGCCGATCCTCGGCAAGGCGCAGCTGCTGACGGGCTCGCTGACCTCGGCCGATCAGTTCAAGGTCATCGATCCGCTGACGATCGAGGTCACCCTGCCGAAGCCGGACAAGCTGGCGCTGCCGAATCTCGCCACCGTCTATCCGATCATCATCAACTCCAAGCTCGCTAAGACGCATGCGACCGCTGAAGATCCGTGGGCACTGAACTGGACCAAGGAGAACGCGGCCGGCAGCGGCGCCTATGTCGTCGAAACCTTCAAGCCCGGCGAGCAGGTGATCGCCAAGCGCAACGACGCCTGGAACCGCGGTACGCCGGACAAGCCGGCGGCGTTCAAGCGGCTGATCATCCAGTCGGTGCCGGAGCCTTCGACGCGCGCCAATCTCGTCGAGCGCGGCGACGCCGATCTCGTTATCGATCTCCAGGCCAGCGACGTGCAGTCGCTCGAAGGCAAGGGCAAGCTGAAGGTGACCTCGACGCCGCAATACAATGCGGTGACCTTCATCTCGATGAACAACACGATTCCGCCGTTCGACAACGTCAACGTGCGTCGCGCCATCGCCTACGCGCTGCCCTATGACGACATGTTCAAGGCCGCGCTGTTCGGCCGCGGCGCGCCGCTGTACGGCGCCACCTGGGCTGACGGCAAGCCGCCGAGCGGCGGCTACCCGATCCCGCAGCCGATCAAGCTCGACCTCGACAAGGCCAAGGCGTATCTGAAGGACGCCGGCATGCCAGACGGCTTCTCCACCACCTTCAGCTTCAATGTCGGGCAGGCGGCGACCGCCGAGCCGCTGGCTGCGCTGGTGAAGGAATCATTGGCCAAGATCGGCATCAAGGTCGACATCCAGAAGCTGCCGGACGCGCAGATGTCGACGTCGATCAACGAGAAGAAGCTGCCGTTCTTCACCGAGGGCATCGTCGCCTGGCTGCCGTCGACCGATTATTTCTACCGCAACTTCTACACCGGCAAGCAACGCTGGAACTACTCCTCAACCGACAATGCCGAGCTGGAGAAGATCGCGCAGGCCGCGCGCTTCGAGGCCGACAAGGCGAAATACGAGGAGCAGGGCAAGGCGCTCAACGCCATCCATTTTGACCAGATGTTCCAGATCCCGATCTGGCAGCCGGCGCAGGACGCGGTGATGCAGCCGACGGTGGACGGCTATGTCTACCAGTTCACCCGCCAGGTCGATTATCGTAACTTGAGCCGGAAGTAAGACGACCGGCTCTGCTCAGGATCGTCATGGCCGGGCTTGTCCCGGCCATCCACGCGGTTCGGCACGCTTGGAACGACGTGGATGCCCGGGCCTTCGCCGCGCCGAAGGGGCTTCGGCCCCGCAGGCGGGACGAGCCCGGGCATGACGGAGTAACAAACCACGAGTGGACCGGGGTCGTGAGAGCTTTGGATCGCGACAGGCGCTGCGGTTCAATTGACAATTGATCGAATTAGGAGAACCAACAGACATGGGCACGATCGGCGCGACGTTGCTGCGGGCGGGACGACGCTTCGTCTCGTCGCTGCCGGCGCTGTTCGGCGTCCTGGTCTTCACCTTCCTGCTGATGCGGGTGCTGCCGGGAGATCCGGCCGTGTTCTTCGCCTCCGGCCCGAATGCCGGCCAGGAGGAGATCGAGGTGATCCGCCGGCAGCTCGGGCTCGACAAGCCGCTGCCGAACCAGCTCGCGATCTATCTCACTGACGTCGCCCGCGGCAATCTCGGCCGCTCGATGATGACCGGGCAAGCGGTGTCGAAGGATCTCAAGGAGCGGCTGCCGGCCTCGCTGGAACTGACGTTCACGGCGCTCTTGATCGCGCTGGTCTCGGCGGTGCCGCTTGGCGTCATCGCGGCGCTGCGCCCAGGCTCGGCGGTCGACCATGGCGTGCGGCTGTTCTGCTCGCTCGGCGTCTGCGTGCCGACGTTCGTGTCGGGACTGCTGCTGATCTACGTGTTCTATTATCTGCTCGGCTTCGCGCCGGACCCGACGGGACGCATCGACATCTTCACCACGCTGCCGCCATCGCGCACCGGCTTCCTGATCATCGATTTCCTGCTCGCCGGCGATCTCGACGGCTGGTCGGCGGCGGCGCGGCAGCTGATGCTGCCCGCCTTCACCATGGCGCTGTTCGTGATCGCACCGCTGGCGCGGATCACCCGCGCCTCGATGCTGGTGTCGCTCGGCAGCGACTTCGTGCGCACCGCGCGCTCGGTCGGATTGTCCTGGTGGCGGATCGTCGTCACCTATGCGCTGAGGAACGCGATCCTCCCCGTCATCACCATCGCCGGCATCGTGTTCTCGACCATGCTGGGCGCGAACGTGCTGGTGGAGAAGGTGTTCTCCTGGCCTGGCGTCGCCTCCTATGCGCTCGATGCGCTGCTGGTCTCGGACTACGCGCCGGTGCAGGGTTTTGTCTTGCTGATGGCGACGATTTTCGTGATCGTCAATCTCGTCGTCGATCTGCTCTACGGCATCGCCGATCCCCGCGCGACGGTGGCCTGAGCATGACTACGATCGAGACCTCATCGACCCTGCGCCACACCGCCTTCGTGCTGCGCGGCAATCCGGTTACGGCGGTGGCCGCCGCGGGCGCGCTGCTGCTTGCGTTGATCGCGCTATTCGCGCCGTGGCTCGCGCCCTATGATCCCGTCGCCTCTGACGTGCCTGCGGCGCTGCAGCCACCGAACGCGGCGCACTGGTTCGGCACCGATCAGCTCGGCCGCGACGTGCTGAGCCGCCTGCTGGTGGCGAGCCGGCTCGACCTCACCATCGCCGTGACGGCGGTCGCGGTGTCCTTTGCCATTGGCTCCATCGTTGGCGCGCTGTGCGGCTATGCCGGCGGGCGGCTCGACAAGGCGGTCGGCCGTTTCGTCGACGTGCTGATGGCGTTCCCGCTGTTCGTGCTGGCGATGGCGATGGTCGCCGCGTTGGGCAACCGCGTCGAGAACATCGTGATCGCGACCGCGATCATCAACCTGCCGTTCTACATCCGCTTTGCGCGTGCCGAGGTGAACATCCGGCGCAATCTCGGCTGGGTCGAGGCCGCGCGCGCCTGCGGCGAAAGCCATGTCGCGGTCGTGCTGCGCTTCCTGTTGCCGAACGTCTTGCCGGCGATGGCGGTGCAGATGTCGCTCAATCTCGGCTGGGCGATCCTCAATGCCGCGGGCCTTTCCTTCATCGGCCTTGGCGTCAAGCCGCCGACACCGGAATGGGGCATCATGGTCGCCGAGGGCGCGCGCTTCATCTCGACGGGGCGATGGTGGCTGGTGGCGTTCCCGGGCCTTGCGCTGATGAGTGCGGTGCTGTGCTTCAACCTGCTCGGCGATGGCCTGCGCGACATCCTGGATCCGAGGATGCGGACGTGACCGCGCCCTTGTTGGAAGTCGAGAACCTCAAGGTCACCTTCTCCACCCGTCGCGGTCTCGTCGAAGCCGTGCGCGGCGTATCGCTGTCGCTGCAGCCCGGCGAGATGCTGGGCCTGGTCGGCGAGAGCGGCTCCGGCAAGTCGGTCACGGGCTTTGCCATCACGCATCTGCTCGATAAGGCCGGCCGCATCGCCGACGGCCGCATCCGCTTCAAGGGCCAGGACATCACCCGCGCCGGCGGCGCCGATCTGCGCAGCCTGCATGGGGCGGCGATGGCGATGATCTTCCAGAACCCGCGCGCGGCTCTCAATCCGATCCGCACCGTCGGCCAGCAGATCGCGGATGCCATCCTCGCGCATCGCCGGCTGTCGCGGCAGGAGGCGCAGGCCGAGGCGCTGTCGCTTTTGAAGGCGGTGCAGATCCGCGACCCTGAGCGCCGCATGGGTGCCTATCCGCACGAGCTGTCCGGCGGCATGTGCCAGCGCGTGATGATCGCGATCGCGATCTCCTGCAGCCCGCAACTCCTGATCGCGGACGAGCCGACCACCGGCCTCGACGTCACCACGCAGAAGGTGGTGATGGACCTGCTCGCCAGGATCGCCTCTGAACGCGGCATGGCGACGATCCTGATCACGCATGATCTCGGACTTGCCGCGCGCTATTGCTCGCGCGTCGTAGTGATGGAGCAGGGCAGGCTGGTCGAGGAGGCCGCGCCGCTGACGCTGTTCCACCGGCCGCAGCATCCCTACACCAGGCGCCTGGTCGCAGCCTCGCCGACGGCGACCTCGCGGGTCGAGGATCTCGTGCCCGATGGCGACAAGATCCCGCTCGTCGAGCTGACCGGGCTGCCGCCTCCACCGCACGGCACGCCGCCGCTGCTCGACGTCAAGACCATCGCCAAGCGCTTCGACGATGGCACCATCGGCGTTGCCGACTTCTCGATGACGATGCGCGGCGGCGAGAGCGTCGGCCTGGTCGGCGAGAGCGGTTCGGGCAAGAGCACGACCTCGCGCATGATCTGCCGCCTGATCGATCCCAGCGAAGGCGAGATCCTGTTCGACGGCCAGTCGATCGGCCAGATCCCGGCGCGCGACTTCCATCGCTCCGAACTGCGCAAGGACATCCAGATCGTCTTCCAGGACCCGAACGACAGCCTCAATCCGCGCTACACGGCGTTCGACTGCATCGCCCATCCGCTGCTGCGGCTGATGAACATGCGCGGTGGCGACAAATTGCGACAGCGTGTCGAGGAATGCGCCGACCGCGTCGGGCTGCCGCGCGAGCTGCTGTCGCGCTTTCCGCATCAGCTCTCCGGCGGCCAGAAGGCGCGTGTCGGCATCGCCAGGGCCATCGCCTGCCGGCCGCGGCTGCTGGTGCTGGACGAGCCGACCGCGGCGCTCGACGTCTCCGTCCAGGCCGTGGTGCTGCAGCTTCTCAACAAGCTCAGGCGCGAGGACAATCTCGCCTTCCTGTTCGTCAGCCACGATCTCAACGTCGTGCGCATGATGTGCGACCGCACCATCGTGCTGCGCACCGGCCTGATCGTCGAGCAGGGCGAGAGCCGGGCGCTGTTCGCTAACCCGCAGACCGACTACACCCGCGAACTGGTCGACGCCGTCCCGCACATCGCCGCGCCAATGGCCCTGGCGCCGGTTTGAGCCAACGGTCGTCGATGCCGGTATCGTGCTGGCGAAAGTGCAGGCTGCCGCGCGAGCTCGAGCTGATGAGGCGCCTCAAGCAGGTAATCGATCCGCACGGGCTGATGAACCCGGGCAAGCTGCTGCCGGTCAGCGCCCGGAGCCCCCCACCCCCGACCCCTCCCCGCTTGCCGACAATCGCTGGCGCGATTGCGGCGTGGGGGAGGGGAGCTCACCGTGCGCGCGGCGGCGACGTCGCCCTGCTCCTTGATTTGATGCGTTGCTGTCGCTGGTCAGCATCCGCGACAGACACCGGTGAGGCTGCGTTTCATACGCGCTTCGTCGACCTCTGATCCAGGCCGCGACCGGCTGTCGGGATCCAGCGGACGCACGATCGTGAGCGTGGCGTTCAGTCGCAACGGTGTTATGACGTCCCGCGGCACGGCTGGGAGTGGCTGTATCGTTTTCAGTCGGGTAACGATCGTATCGTCGATCGACTCCGATCCCGTTCCCTTGATGATCTCTACGGCCGCGAGGGTCCCGTCCTGCTCGATCGTCATCGCGATCTGCAGGCGGACCTCTCTGGGCCAGCTTTTCATCTCCGGAGAAAGCGTGACGGGAGCGCCATCAATCCGGGACTGCAGACTCTTGCGATAGGCTTCGTCCGCGGCTGCATTGGAGCTGTCGGTCATCCAGGATAGGCGGGCTCGGCCTGTATCGGATGGAGGGATGAAAACGAAGATCGCGGTAAACTTGAATGGAGCTTGCATATCGTCGGGGACGCGAGGGACTGGCTGCAGGCGCCGCAAGGCCGTCAGCACATTGCTGGCGTCGTTGGAGGGAAGATCACCCTTGACGATTTTTGCATCGAGAAACCGGCCGTTGCGATCAATCAAAAGCTCGATTGTCAACTCCATCGATCGTGCGGTCAGCTCCGGAGGGAACACCCAAGAGTTTCCGCTGACATACGAAGACAGCCGCTCCTTGTACGCCGGCTCATCCGCACGTGCGAATGGCCCCAGATACACAACCAGGATGCAGCCAATCAGAAAACGCATTGCACGTCCCACCTCGATGATCGCACCGTAAACAATGTGTCCGCGCTGTGCCAGATGGTTGCCCGACGTGCCGGTCGCGACCGTCGTGCTGTCGTGGTCAGGCTTGATGATTTCGGTGCGCAGCCGGTCGGGCCGAGGCGATCCGTGCGGGGACCGGGCGAGATGAGCTGTACTTTGTGGCATTCGGTCCGATTGTGCTTGAACATGACGAACGCCGTGGCGTAGGCGTCAAGCCTGAAGCGGTGGGTGATCAACCGCTCCGACTGCAGGGAGGTGGACGACATGGAACAGACGTGGCGCTGGTTTGGACCGGAGGATCCCATCACCCTGCCGCAGGTGCGTCAGACCGGCGCGACCGGCATCGTCACGGCGCTGCATCACGTTCCCTATGGCGTGGTGTGGAGCACCGAGGAGATCATCAAGCGCATCGGCCTGATCGAAGGCGATTCCTCGCTGCGGCTGCGCTGGAGCGTGGTCGAGAGCCTGCCGGTCTCGGAGGCGATCAAGCTCGGCGAGGGCGACCTCACGTCGTTGTTCGACAATTACCGCCAGTCGCTGCGCAACCTGGCGTCCTGCGGTGTCACCACCGTGTGCTACAATTTCATGCCGGTGCTGGACTGGACGCGCACCGAACTCGCGCATCGCTTGCCAGGCGGCGCCACCGCGCTGCGCTTCGACATGGATCGTCTCGCGGCGTTCGACTGCTACATCCTGCAGCGCCCCGGCGCCGAGGCCGAGTTCTCCGCCGACGTGCTCGACCGTGCGAAAGCCTGGGTGGCGCAGGCCTCCGAGACCGACAAGGACCGGCTGCTCGCGACCATCATGGCGGGCCTGCCCGGCGCCTATGATCGCTACGACGTGCCCGGCCTGCGCCGCATGCTGGAGAAATATCGCGGCATCGGCCATGCCGAGCTGCGCGCCAACTATGCGCGCTTCCTGCGCGAGGTGGTGCCGGCGGCCGAGGAATGCGGCGTCAGCCTGTGCGTGCATCCGGACGATCCGCCGCGCGATCTGTTCGGACTGCCGCGGGTGGTGTCCTCGGCGGATGATCTGCAGTTCATCGTCGATGCCGCGCCATCGAAAGCCAACGGCATCACCTTCTGCACCGGCGCGCTCGGCGCCGGCGGCCAGAACAACGTGCCGGCGCTGGCCGAGCGCTTCGCCCCGCATATCCGCTTCGTGCACCTGCGCAACGTCACCAAGATGCTCGACGGCTCCTTCATGGAGGCGGAGCATCTGCGCGGCGATGTCGACATGGTTAACGTCGTCACAACGCTGCTGAAGGAGCAGGCCCGCCGCAAGGCCGAGGGCGACCCGGACTGGCGCATCCCGTTCCGGCCCGATCATGGCCATGAGCTGGCCGATGACATCGGCCGCGGCACCCATCCCGGCTATCCGCTGGTCGGCCGGCTCAAGGGACTGGCGGAGGTCCGCGGCGTCATGACCGCGGTAGCGGCCATCAACCGCTTGCCGGTCTGACCCCGTCGTGATCTAGGATCGCCGGACAAGATTAGGACAGGGAGACCGGCCGATGCGTGCCGTCGTGATTCACGCCCCCAAGGATCTGCGCATCGACAGCTTCCCGGATCCGGCGCCGGGAGCCGGCGAGGTCCGGGTCAAGATCGCGGCCGGCGGCATCTGCGGCTCGGACCTGCATTATTACCACCATGGCGGCTTCGGCACGGTGCGCATCAAGCAGCCGATGGCGCTGGGGCACGAAATCGCCGGCCACATCGCCGCGGTCGGCGCCGGCGTGACCGGCCTGTCCGAGGGCACCCGCGTCGCCGTCAATCCGAGCCTGCCTTGCGGCACCTGCGCCTATTGCCGCGAGGGGCTGCGCAACCAGTGCCTGGACATGCGCTTCATGGGCAGCGCGATGCGCGATCCGCACGTCCAGGGCGGCTTCCGCGAATATGTCACCGTCGATGCCGCGCAGGCGGTGCCGATCGCACCGTCGCTCTCGCTCGGCGAGGCCGCGATGGCCGAGCCGCTGTCGGTGTGCCTGCACGCCGCCCACCAGGCCGGCTCGCTGCTCGGCAAGCGCGTGCTGGTGACCGGCTGCGGCCCGATCGGCGCGCTGTCGATCCTGGTCGCGCGTTACGGCGGTGCGGCCGAGATCGTCGCGACCGATGTCGCCGAGGCGCCGCTTGCGGTGGCGCGCACGCTCGGCGCCAGCCAGGCCCTCAACGTCGCTGCCGAGCCAACGGCGCTCGATCCCTGGCGTGCGGGAAAGGGCACGTTCGACGTGCTGTTCGAAGCCTCCGGCAATCAGGCGGCGCTGCGTGGCGCGCTCGACGTGATGAGGCCGGGCGGCGTCATCGTCCAGCTCGGGCTCGGCGGCGAAATGACCTTGCCTATCAACACGCTGGTCACGAAGGAGCTGCAATTGCGCGGCACCTTCCGCTTCGACCGTGAGTTCGCGCTGGCGCTGCGGCTGATGGGCGAGGGATTGCTAGACGTCAAGCCGCTGATCTCGGCGACGCTGTCATTTGAGCAGGCCGTCGCCGCCTTCGAGCTCGCCAGCGACCGCAGCCGGTCGATGAAGGTTCATTTGACGTTTTGATCGTGGGATTGATGCCGATGAGAGTCGCCTGCATCGGAGAGTGCATGGTGGAGTTTGCGCAGGAGGACGGCAGTCTGTTCCGGCGCGGCTTCGGCGGCGATACGCTCAACACGGCGCTGTATTTGGCCCGGCTCGGCGTGGCGACCTCGTATGTCACGGCGCTCGGCGACGATCCCCTGAGCGCGATGATGCTGGCCGCATGGAAGGCCGAGGGCATCGACACCGCTGACGTGCTGCGGGTCGAGGGCCGCGTCCCCGGCCTCTACATGATCGAGCGCGACGCCAAGGGGGAGCGCAGTTTTCTCTATTGGCGCGACCGCGCGCCGGCGCGCGAGCTGTTCGATCGTGCCGACCGCGACATGCTCGACCGTCTCTCGCGCTTCGACTGGATCTATCTCTCCGGCATCAGCCTGTCGCTGTACGGCGAGACCGGCAAGGCCAAGCTGCGCGAGCTGCTCACGGTGGCGCGCAAGCGCGGGGCGCGCGTCGTGTTCGACGGCAACTACCGGCCGCGCGGCTGGCCCAGCCCCGAGGTGGCGCAACGTGCGTTCCGCGCCATCCTGCCGCTGGTCGACATTGCGCTGCCGACGCTCGAGGATGAGCAGGTGCTGTTCGGCGATGCCGATGCCTCGGTCTGCCTGCGCCGCTTCAAGGACGCCGGCGTCCCCGAGGTGGTGGTCAAGCGCGGGCCGCGCGGCTGCCTGATCCATGCCGATGGCGTGCTGGTGGACATCGCGCCGCCGGCCGTGCTGAAGCCGATCGACACCACGGCGGCCGGTGATTCCTTCAATGCGGCCTACCTGGCCGCGCGCATCAAGGGCGCGCCGCCGCGCAAGGCGGCCCTGGCGGGCCATCGGCTCGCCGGCGCCGTCATCATGGCGCCCGGCGCCGTGATCCCGGCGACCGCGATGCCCCGTGACATTCTGGACATGAGCGAGACGTGATGAACAATTCGGACAAGCGCGCAAAGCTCGATGCGGTGTTTGCGCTGGCGCCCGTGATCCCGGTGATCACGATCGAGGATGCGGCGCGGGCGGTGCCGCTGGCGCGGGCGCTGGTCGCCGGCGGCCTGCGCGTCATCGAGATCACCCTGCGCACGCAGGCCGGGCTCGACGCCGCGCGCGCGATCATCGCCGAGGTGCCCGACGCCGTCGTCGGCATCGGCACGGTGCTGACGCCGGCCGACTACGAGCGCGCCGCCCACCTCGGCGCCGCCTTCGCGATCAGCCCGGGACTATCGATCGGACTGCTCGACGCTGCCAATGCCGGCGAGCTGCCGTTCGCGCCGGGCATCCAGACGCCGTCGGACCTGATTGCCTGCGTGACGCGAGGCTATGAGCTGGTGAAGTTCTTCCCGGCGGTGCCGGCCGGCGGCCTCGCCGCGCTCGATGCGCTGTCCGGACCGTTCCCGAGCGTGCGGTTCTGTCCGACCGGCGGCATCAATGCCGGCAACGCCGCGCAATGGCTCGCGCACAAGAAGGTCGTCGCGATCGGCGGCTCTTGGATCGCGCCTGCCGCGGACATCAAGGCCGGCGCGTGGGCTGCGATCGAGCAGCGCGCCCGCGAGGCGACGAAGCTGCGCTGAACACCGCAACAACTTCAAATGTCATTGTTGTCGGTGCGCAAGCGCGGCGGCATGAAGGTAATTAGGTAGGATATTCGTTTACTTTTCAAAAAGTATTACAGTCAAATAATATGACTAGTCAGGCCTGATGTTCCGTGGAATAACGGCCCCGTCAGCCATCGAGGCTGCGTCAACGGTGCGAAGACACCGCTGCGAGCGGTGCCGCACCAAGATACTTTGTGGGAGAAACGCCTGATGACCCTGAAAGCCCTCTTTGCGGCCTCGGCAACGGCCGCCTTGCTGCTTGCTCATCCTGCCAGCGCCGCGGAGCTGACCGTCGGCTTTTCGCAGATCGGATCGGAATCCGGCTGGCGCGCCGCCGAGACCTCGGTCTCGAAGTCGGAAGCCACCAAGCGCAAGATCAACCTGAAGATCGCCGACGCGCAGCAGAAGCAGGAAAACCAGATCAAGGCGATCCGCTCGTTCATCGCCCAGGGCGTCGACGCGATCTTCCTCGCGCCGGTCGTTGCCTCCGGCTGGGACGCCGTGCTGAAGGAAGCCAAGGAAGCCAAGATTCCGGTCGTGCTGCTCGACCGCGACATCGATCCCTCGGGCAAGGACCTCTATCTGACCGCCGTCACCTCCGACAGCGTGCATGAAGGCGCCGTCGCCGGCGAATGGCTCGCCAAGACCGTCGGCGGCAAGGACTGCAACGTCGTCGAGCTGCAGGGCACGGTCGGCGCCAGCGTCGCCACCAACCGCAAGAAGGGCTTCGACTCCGTCGTCGCCAAGAACGCGAACCTGAAGGTCGTGCGCAGCCAGACCGGCGAGTTCACCCGTGCCAAGGGCAAGGAAGTGATGGAGAGCTTCATCAAGGCCGAGAACGGCGGCAAGTCGATCTGCGCCGTCTATGCCCACAACGACGACATGATGGTCGGCGCGATCCAGGCGATGAAGGAAGCCGGCCTCAAGCCGGGCAAGGACGTCCTGACCGTCTCGATCGACGCGGTGCCGGACATCTTCAAGGCGATCGCCGCCGGCGAAGCCAATGCCACCGTCGAGCTGACGCCGAACATGGCGGGCCCGGCGTTCGATGCGATCGTTGCCTTCAAGGAGAAGGGCACCACGCCGCCGAAGTGGATCCAGACCGAATCGAAGCTCTACACCTCTGCCGACGAGCCGATGAAGGTCTACGACAGCAAGAAGGGCCTCGGCTACTGAGCCGTAGCTCTCGCCGTCGTCCTGGCCAGGTGAGCAGTTTGCGCACTAGGCCGGGACGACGACAGCAAGTGGCTGGTGCTCGCATGTGAATGCGGGCGCCGGTCCCATGATCTTGCCCAGCAGCATAGTAGTTGGCCATGTTTGATCCTTCAGCCCCTCCGGCGGCACGTCCCTTCCTTCTGGAGATCTGCGGCCTCAGCAAGAGCTTCGGCACGCTGAAGGCGCTCGATGACGTCGACTTCAAGCTGGGTGAAGGCGAGATCCACGCGCTGCTCGGCGAGAACGGTGCCGGCAAGTCGACCTTGATCAAGGTCGTCACCGGCGTGTTCGCGCGCGACGCGGGCAGCGTGCGGCTGGCGGATCGCGAGATCGAGGCGCGCTCGGCCAAGGACGCCGTCGATGCCGGCATTGCGACGGTCTATCAGGAAGTGAACCTGCTGCCGAACCTGTCGGTGGCGCAGAACCTCTATCTCGGCCGGCAGCCGACCCGCTTCGGTGTCGTGCGCGAGGCCGAGATGCGGCGGCGCGCGCGTGCGCTGCTGCTGGACTACGGCCTCGACATCGACGTCGGTGCGCCGTTGTCGAGCTATTCGGTCGCGGTCCAGCACATCACGGCGATCGCGCGCGCGGTCGATCTCTCCGCGCGTGTCCTCATCCTGGACGAGCCGACCGCGAGCCTCGATCGGCACGAGGTCGAGGTCCTCTTCAAAGTGATGCGAAAGCTCGCGGAGCGCGGCATCGGCATCATCTTCGTCAGCCATTTCCTCGACCAGGTCTATGAAATCTGCGATCGCGTCACGGTGCTGCGCAACGGCCGGCTGATCGGCACGCGCGACATCGCCGACCTGCCGCGGCTCGATCTCATCCGCATGATGCTCGGACGCGAGCTGGCCGAAACCACCCACGAGCGCGCGGCGAGCCAGCCCGACACGGCGCGCGAGGTCTGTGTCAGCTTCAAGGGCTACGGCAAGCAGAGCTATCTCGCGCCGTTCGATCTCGAGCTGCGCCGCGGCGAGGTGGTCGGGCTGGCCGGCCTGCTCGGCTCCGGCCGCACCGAGACCGCGCGGCTGGTGTTCGGCGCCGAACGCGCCGACAGCGGCGAGGCCACGATCGACGGCAAGGCCATCAGGCTGAACTCGCCGCGCGACGCCGCCGCGCTCGGCTTCGGCTATTGCCCGGAGGAGCGCAAGACCGAGGGCATCGTCGCCGACCTCACCGTGCGCGAGAACATCGTGCTGGCGCTGCAGGCGCAGCGCGGCTTGCACCGTCCGCTATCGCGGCGCGAGCAGGACGAGATCGCGCTGCGCTACATCCGCATGCTCGACATCCGGCCGCCCGATCCGGAACGTCCGATCGGACTGCTGTCCGGCGGCAACCAGCAGAAGGCGCTGCTGGCGCGCTGGCTCGCGACGTCGCCGAAGCTGCTGGTGCTGGACGAGCCGACCCGCGGCATCGACGTCGGCGCGCATGCCGAGATCATCCGGCTGGTGCGTGAATTGTGCGAGCAGGGCCTGGCGCTGCTCGTCATCTCCTCGGAGCTCGACGAGATCGTGACCTATTCGAACCGTGTCGTGGTGCTGCGCGACCGCGCCCACGTCGAGGAGCTGAAGGGCGAGGCGGTCGAAGTCTCCAGCATCCTCGCCGCGATTGCCGCGGATGCCGCCCCCGTTCACGAGGCCGCATCATGACGCTCCGGATTCCGCGCCGCGGCCTCGCGCAAGCGCTCGCACTGCTCGTGATCCTGATGATCGATCGCGCGGTGTCGCCGCAATTCTTCAATCTGCATCTGCAGGATGGCCGGCTGTTCGGCAGCGTCATCGACGTGCTCAACCGCGGCACGCCGGTGGCGCTGCTGTCGCTCGGCATGGTGCTGGTGATCGCGACCGGCGGCATCGATCTTTCGGTTGGCGCGGTGATGGCGATCGCCGGCGCCACCGCGGCGAGCCTCGCCGATACGCATTCGCTGCCGGTCGTGATCGCGTCGGCGCTCGCCGTGGGCCTGGCCTGCGGGCTGTGGAACGGCATCCTCGTCGCCGTGCTGCGGATCCAGCCGATCGTCGCGACGCTGATCCTGATGGTCGCGGGGCGCGGCATTGCGCAGCTGATCACCGAAGGACGCATCGTCACCTTCACCTCGCCCGACCTGGTGTGGATGGGCAACGGCGCCGTGCTCGGCCTGCCGACCCCGGTCGCAATCGCGATCGGCATGCTGCTGGTGACGGCAGCGGTCGTGCGCGGCACCGCGCTGGGGTTGTTGATCGAGGCGACCGGCGGCAACGCCCGCGCCAGCGAGCTGTCCGGCGTCGGCACCCGCGCGATGATCCTGTCGGTCTATGTCTGGTGCGGCCTGTGTGCCTCGCTGGCCGGCGTCATCGCTGCGGCCGACATCATGGGTGCGGATGCCAACAATGCCGGCCTGTGGCTCGAGCTCGACGCGATCCTCGCCGTCGTGATCGGCGGCACCTCGCTGTTTGGCGGCCGCTTCAGCCTGATATTGGCGGTGGCCGGCGCGCTGATCATCCAGGCCATGAACACCGGCATTTTGCTGTCCGGCTATCCGCCGGAGCTCAATCTGCTGGTCAAGGCCGTCGTCGTGCTCGCCGTGCTCTTGGCGCAGTCGCCGCGGCTCGGCGATCTCTCCCGCTTCACCGCGCGCTGGCGGAGGACCAAGCCATGAAGTCATCGACTTCGGTTGCAATCACCGCTTTCGTGCTGGTCGCGGGCTTCGCGCTGTGCGCGCTGCAGTTTCCGAACATCGCCTCGACCCGCGTCGTCGCCAATCTGCTCACCGACAACGCCTTCCTCGGCATCGTCGCGGCCGGCATGACCTTCGTGATCATCTCCGGCGGCATCGACCTCTCGGTCGGCTCGGTGATCGGCTTCACCACGGTGTTCGTGGCGCTTGCGGTCGAGCGCTGGGGCCTTCCGCCGTTTGCGGCCTTCGCGCTGGTGCTGGTGCTGTGCGCGCTGTTCGGCGCCGCGATGGGCGCCGTCATCCACGTGTTCGAGCTGCCGCCGTTCATCGTGACCCTGGCCGGCATGTTCCTGGCGCGCGGCATCAGCTTCCTGCTGTCAACCGAATCGATCCCGATTACGGCGTCGATCTATAGCGAGGTGTCCGACTTCGCGATCCGGCTGCCGGGCGGCGGCCGGCTTACCGCAATCGCAATCGCCATGCTGGTCATCCTTTTGCTCTGCGCGCTGCTGCTGCACCTGACGCGGTTCGGCGCCAACGTCTATGCCCTCGGCGGCAGCCGCGCCGCGACCGCGCTGATGGGCATTCCGGTCGGACCGATGACCATCCGCATCTATATGCTGTCGAGCGTGCTCGCGGGCCTCGCCGGCATCGTCTTCTCCTTCTATACCGCGGCCGGCTATTCGCTGTCGGCGGTCGGCGTCGAACTCGATACCATCGCGGCGGTCGTGATCGGCGGAACATTGTTGACGGGCGGGCAGGGCTCGGTCATCGGTACCTTTCTTGGCGTCCTCATCCAGGGCATGATCCAGACCTACATCAACTTCGATGGCACGCTGTCGAGCTGGTGGACCAAGATCGCCACGGGGGTTCTGTTGTTCGTTTTCATTGCGCTGCAGCAAGGTCTGATGGCACTGGCGCGCCGCTCGTCTGCGAAGCCGGCAAGGGCCAGGACTGCGGGGGCGGCGACATGACGACGCCGCACATCGTCTCGATTCCGACCCGGCGCGCGCATTCCAACCACGCCGAGGTCGCTCGCAGCATCGGCATCGACATCATCTCAGGCAAACTGGGCGAGGGCGTGCGGTTGCCCGGCGATGCGGAGTTGACGGCCACGTTCGGCGTGTCGCGACCCGTGCTGCGCGAGAGCGTCAAGACGCTGGTGGCCAAGGGCCTGCTCTCGACCAAGGCGCGCGTCGGCACCGTGGTGCGCGAGCGCTCGGCCTGGAACATGTTCGACCCCGACGTGCTGGCTTGGCATCTCGATGCAGGCATCGACAAGCGCTTCCTCGCCGACCTCGCCGAGATCCGGCTGGCGATCGAGCCGCGGGCCGCCGCGCTTGCCGCGGAGCGCCGCAGTGAGGACGACATCGCCGCGATGCGCAAGGCAATGGCCCAGATGGAGCGCGAGCCGTCGACCTCGGTCGCCTTCGCCGAAGCCGACCTTGCGCTGCACGTCGCGGTCGCCAACGCCTCGGGCAATCCCTTCATGCGGTCGATCGGCGCTGTGATCGAGGCGGCGCTGCGCACCTCCTTCGTGTTGAGCGCGCCGGTCGAGATAGCCGATCGCGACACTGTGCTGGTCTGGCACCAGCGCATCATCGACGCCATTGCCGATGGCAATCCCGAGGGCGCCTCGGAAGCCATGATCGAAGTCATCTACAACGGCCGGCGGCGTCATGCGCAATCGGCTGCACGAACGGACCAGGAATGAGCAACGACAAGTCAGACAAGCAGCTGCGCAGCCAGGCGTGGTTCGGCCGCCAGGACAAGATGGGCTTTTATTATCGCTCATTCCTGAAAAACAGCGGTACGCCGCAGGACCGGTTCGAAGGCCGTCCGGTCATCGGCATCTGCAACACCTGGTCGGAGCTGACGCCCTGCAACGCGCATTTCCGCGTCATCGCTGAGCATGTCCGCCAGGGTGTGCTCGATGCCGGCGGCTATCCGCTGGAGTTTCCGGTCTCCTCGCTGGGCGAGGTGACGATGCGCCCGACAGCGATGCTGTTCCGCAACCTCGCCTCGATGGACGTCGAGGAGGCCATCCGCGCGCATCCGCTGGACGGCGTCGTGCTGCTGATGGGCTGCGACAAGACCACGCCGGCGCTGCTGATGGGCGCGGCGTCCGCCGATCTGCCGGCGATCGGCGTCTCCGGCGGTCCGCAATTGCGCGGCGTCTATCGCGGCCAGATCATCGGCTCCGGCACCAACATCATCTCGATGAGCGAGCAACTGCGCGCCGGCGAGATCACCTTGAAGGAATTCCATGAGGCCGAGGCCGGCATGAACCGCTCGGCCGGCAGCTGCATGACCATGGGCACGGCGTCGACGATGGCCTCGATGGTCGAGGCGCTCGGCATCGGCCTGCCGGAGAACGCCGCGATCCCCGCGGCCGACGCGCGCCGCAATCTGCTGGCGCGCATGGCGGGCCGGCGCATCGTCGAGATGGTCGGCGAGGACCTCAAGCCGTCGGACATTCTCACCCGGCAGGCGTTCGAGAACGCGATCCGCACGCTGGCGGCGATCGGCGGCTCGACCAACGCGGTCGTGCATCTGCTCGCCATCGCCGGCCGCATCGGCGTCGAGCTCACCCTCGACGATTTCGACCGCCTGTGCCGCGACGTGCATTGCCTCGTCGACCTGATGCCGTCGGGCCGCTTCCTGATGGAGGACTTCTACTACGCCGGCGGCCTTCCTGCGGTCCTGCGCGCGCTCGGTGAGCGCGGTCTGCTGCACAAGGACGCGCGCACCGTCAACGGCAAGACGCTGTGGGACAATGTCGCCGAGGCGCCGAACTACAATGCCGAGGTGATCACGCCGTTCGAGACGCCGTTCAAGACGGAAGCCGGCATCGCCATCCTCACCGGCAACCTCGCGCCGAACGGCGCCGTCATCAAGCCGTCGGCGGCCTCGCCGGAGCTGATGAACCACACCGGGCGCGCGGTGGTGTTCGAGAGCGTCGAGGAGATGCACGACGCCGTCGACGACGACAATCTCGATATCGATGCGTCATGCATCATGGTGCTCAAGAACTGCGGCCCGAAGGGCTATCCGGGCATGGCCGAGGTCGGCAACATGCCGCTGCCGGCGAAGGTGCTGCGCCAGGGCGTACGCGACATGATCCGCATCTCGGATGCGCGCATGTCCGGGACGGCCTACGGCACCGTCGTGCTGCACGTCGCGCCGGAGGCGACCATCGGTGGACCGCTGGCGCTGGTCAAGAACGGCGACATGATCACGCTCGACGTCGCCGCCCGCCGGCTGCATCTGCATGTCAGCGACGAGGAGCTGGCTGTGCGCCGGGCCGCCTGGACGCCGCCGAAGCCGCATGCCGCCCGCGGCTATCAAAAGCTCTACATCGATCACGTGCTGCAGGCCGATCGCGGCGTGGATTTCGACTTCCTGGTCGGCCGCACCGGCTCGCCCGTGCCGCGCGACAATCACTGAGAGGTGCCCATGACCGCTTCCGCCAAAAAGCTCTACAAGGGCGTCTTCCCGGTGGCGCCGACCGTGTTCGACGCCGATGGCCGCCTCGACCTCGAGGGCCAGAAGCGCGCGATCGACTTCATGATCGATGCCGGCTCGCACGGCATCTGCATCCTCGCCAATTTCTCCGAGCAGTTCGTGCTGACCGACGACGAGCGCGATCTCGTCATGACCACGGTGCTGGAGCACGTCGCCGGCCGCGTGCCGATCATCGTGACGACCACGCATTTCTCGACCTTCGTCTGTGCCGAGCGCTCGCGCCGCGCGCAGGACAAGGGCGCGGCGATGGTGATGGTGATGCCGCCCTATCACGGCGCCACCTTCCGCGTGCCCGATAGTTCGATCTATGAGTTCTATCGCGGCGTGTCGGATGCGATCTCGATTCCGATCATGGTGCAGGACGCGCCGGTCGCCGGCACGCCGCTGTCGGTGCCGCTGCTCGCGCGCATGGCCAAGGAGATCGAGAACCTCGCTTATTTCAAGATCGAGGTGCCGCGCGCCGCCGACAAGCTGCGCGCGCTGATCGAGGCGGGCGGCGCTGATATCGAGGGTCCGTGGGACGGCGAGGAGGCGATCACCCTGATGGCCGATCTCGACGCCGGCGCGACCGGTGCGATGACCGGCGGCGGCTATCCCGACGGTATCAGAAAGATCATCGATCCCTATTTCGCTGGCGACCGTGACGCTGCTGCGGCCGCCTATGAACGTTGGCTGCCGCTGATCAACTACGAGAACCGGCAGTGCGGCCTTGCCACCTGCAAGATCCTGATGAAGGCGGGCGGCGTGATCAAGCACGACACGCTGCGCAGCCCGCAGCCGCCGATCCATCCGGCGACGCAAAAGGGCCTGCTCGAGATCGCGCGCCGGCTCGACCCGGTCGTGCTGCGCTGGGGACGCTAGAGATGAGCGAGCTTCGTGTCGCCATCGTCGGTTTCGGCAAGATCGCGCGCGACCAGCACGTGCCGGCGATCGCTGCCACCGAGGGCGTGACCTTGACCGCCGTTGCGAGCCGCAACGCGTCGCTGCCGGGGCTGCCGCATTTCGGCACCATCGAGGAGCTGTTGCGCGACGGTCCGGAGATCGATGCGGTTGCGCTGTGCACGCCGCCGCAGGTGCGCCGCGCCCAGGCGCTTGTCGCGCTCGAGGCCGGCAAGCATGTCATGCTGGAGAAGCCGCCGGGCGCCGCCGTCAGCGAGCTCGATCCGCTGATTGCGCTTGCCGCCGCCAGGCAGCGCACGCTGTTTGCGACCTGGCATTCGCGCTACGCGCCGGCGGTCGAGCCGGCGCGGGAGTGGCTGTCACAGCGACAGATCCGCAGCGTGCGGATCGACTGGAAGGAGGACGTCCGCGTCTGGCATCCGGGACAGGCCTGGATCTGGCAGCCCGGCGGGCTCGGGGTGTTCGATCCCGGCATCAACGCGCTATCGATCCTGACCCGTATCCTGCCCGAGCCGGTGTTCTTGACCGAAGCGGAACTGTCGTTCCCGTCCAATTGCCAGGCGCCGATCGCGGCCAGCCTGTCGCTCTCGACGGCCAGCGACCTGCCGATCGCGGCCGAGTTCGATTTCCGCCAGACCGGGCCGCAGAGCTGGGACATCAGGGTCGAGACCGACGAGGGACAGCTGAAGCTGTCGCTGGGCGGTGCGCGGATGACCGCGGACGACCAGGTGATGGTGGATGAGAAGGAGCGGGAATATCCCGGCCTCTACCGCCGCTTCGTCGAGTTGACGAAGACCGGAGCCAGTGACGTCGACCTCGCGCCGCTGCGGCTCGTCGCCGATTCCTTCCTGCTTGGCCGCCGCAACATCGTCGAGCCGTTCGAGGACTAGAGCCATGACCGAGGCGCGGATCACCAAGGATGTGTTCGGGACTTTGCCGGACGGTCGCGAGGTCGAGCGCGTGACCTTGCGCGGCGACGGCGGCTTCGAGGTGCGGATCATCACCTACGGCGCGGCGCTGCAGGCGCTGCTGGTGCCGGATGCGCAAGGCCGCGTTGACGACGTCGTGCTCGGCCATGACGACCTCTTGAGCTACCTCAAGCTCCGGAGATTCTTCGGCGCGACCGTCGGGCGCTACGCCAATCGCATTGCCAAGGCGCGCTTTGAGCTCGACGGCCAGGAGGTGCGTCTGGACGCCAATAACGGCGCGCACGCGCTTCATGGCGGGCCCGACGGCTTCGACCGCAAGCTCTGGCAGATCGTCGCGACCGAAGACGGTGCGCAGCCGTCAGTCACGATGCTGTATGTCAGCCCCGACGGGGAGGCGAACTATCCGGGACGGTTGGACGTTCGCGTCACCTATCAGCTGATCGGGCCGATGGAGTTGTCCGTCACGTTCAGTGCCCGGACGACCCGCACCACGGTGGTCAACCTGACCAATCACAGCTTCTTCAATCTCGACGGCCTAGCCGCCGGCACCGATACGCTCGATCATCGTCTGACGCTCGCGGCGGACCACTATCTCGCGATCGATGAGACCGCGATTCCGCTGGCTGGGCCGCCGCATTCCGTCGCCGGCACGCCGTTCGATTTTCGCGAGGCGCATCCGGTCGGTGCGCGCATCCGCGCCGACGATGCGCAGATCAGATGTGGCCGCGGCTATGACCACAATTTCTGCCTGCGCGAGGGCAGCGGCGTTCGCTTCGCGGCGCGGCTCGCATCGCCGCGCTCCGGGCGGGTCATGGAGTTGCACACGGACCAGCCCGGCCTGCAGATCTATTCCGGCAACTACATCGACGCGACCGTCAGCGGCAAGGGACGGGTCTATCGCCAGTCCGACGCCATCTGCCTGGAGCCGCAGGTCTGGCCGGACAGCCCGAACCGGCCGGATTTCCCGAGCGCGCGGCTGACGCCGGACAGCGTCTACAAGCACGAGACCGTCTATCGCTTCTCGATCGCGGGGGCGTCCGTGTGATGGAGCATGTGCCGACCACCGTCCTCTGCGCCGACCACTGTCATCTCGGCGAGGGGCCGACCTATGACCCGGCCACTGACACCGCGTGGTGGTTCGACATCCGCGAGGGATTGCTGTTCGAAGCCAATCTCGGCAGCGGTGAGGTTCGTCGCCACGTGCTGGGGAGGATGGCCAGCGCGCTCGGCCGCATCGATTCCTCCCGGCAGCTGGTCGTGACCGAGGACGGCCTCTATATCCGGACCATCGCCGACGGCGCGCTGTCGCCGTATCTGCCGCTCGAGGCCGACAATCCGGCGACGCGGTCGAACGATTCGCGCGTCCATCCCTCCGGGACGTTCTGGATCGGGACCATGGGCCGCAAGGCCGAACGGGGGTTGGGTGCGATCTACGCGCTGCATCGCGGCGAGATCGTCCGGCTGTTCCCGAACGTAACCATTCCGAACGCGATCTGCTTCTCGCCGGATGGTTCGATCGGCTATTTCGCCGATACCGACGAGAACGTGCTCTATCGCGTCCTGCTCGATCCGGCGACCGGCCTGCCGCGCGGCGAGCCTGAGGTTCTGGTGCGCCGGCGCACGCCCGGCGGCATCGACGGCGCGGTCGTCGATGCCGATGGGCGCATCTGGCATGCCTGCTGGGGCGGTGGTTGTGTCGACGTCTACAGCCCGCAAGGCGAGCACATGCGCAGCATCGCGGTGCCGGCCAGCCAGGCCAGCTGTCCGGCCTTCGTCGGAAAGGACTTGTCAAGCCTGCTCGTCACTTCTGCCTGGCAGGATATGGACGCGGCGGCCAAGGCGGCCGACCCTGGTCACGGTCAGACTTTTCTGCTCGATGTCGGAGTCCACGGCCGTGCCGAGCCCGACGTCAAACTATCCATCTGAGAGGAGGAACAATCGGTCAGGCGTCGTTCAGCCTAACAGTTAACTGGTACCAAAATACGCAATCGCGTATTCATTGTCCAAATTTGAAGTCCAAAGGGAGTGAAATATGTCGAGAATGAAGACCATCATGGCCGCCGCCCTGGCCGGCCTCGGCGCCCTGGCGCTGTCGAGCGCCGCCATGGCCCAGAGCAAGGGGACCGTGGGCATCGCGATGCCGACCAAGTCCTCGGCGCGCTGGATCGACGACGGCAACAACATCGTCAAGGTGCTGAAGGAGCGCGGCTACGGCACCGACCTGCAGTATGCCGAGGACGATATCCCGAACCAGCTCTCGCAGATCGAGAACATGGTCACCAAGGGCTCCAAGGTGCTGGTGATCGCCGCGATCGACGGCACCACGCTGTCGGACGTGCTGAAGCAGGCCAAGGCCAAGGGCATCATCGTGATCGCCTATGACCGCCTGATCCGTGACACCCCGAACCTGGATTACTATGCCACGTTCGACAACTTCCAGGTCGGCGTGCTGCAGGCGCAGTCGATCGTGGACAAGCTCGGACTGAAGGACGGCAAGGGCCCGTTCAACATCGAGCTGTTCGGCGGCTCGCCGGACGACAACAACGCCTACTTCTTCTACAATGGCGCGATGTCGGTGCTGAAGCCGTTCATCGACTCCGGCAAGCTCGTGGTCGGATCCGGCCAGATGGGCATGGACAAGGTTGCGACCCTGCGCTGGGACGGTGCCACCGCCCAGGCCCGCATGGACAACCTGCTCAGCGCCTTCTACGGCAAGAAGCGCGTCGACGCGGTGCTGTCGCCGTATGACGGCCTGTCGATCGGCATCATCTCCTCGCTGAAGGGCGTGGGCTATGGCAGCGCCGATCAGCCGATGCCGGTGATCTCGGGCCAGGACGCCGAAGTGCCGTCGGTCAAGGCGATGCTGCGCGGCGACCAGTACTCGACCATCTTCAAGGACACCCGTGACCTCGCCAAGGTCACCGCCGACATGGTCGACGCTGCGCTGAGCGGCAAGGAAGTCCAGGTCAACGACACCAAGACCTACAACAACGGCGTCAAGATCGTTCCGTCCTACCTGCTCAAGCCGGTCGTCGTCGACAAGAGCAATTGGGAGAAGGTCCTGATCGACAGCGGCTACTACAAGAAGGCCCAGTTCCAGTAATCCTGGCCTTGGACTTCAACGACCCTCTCCCCGATCTCGGGGAGGGGGGCTCTACCACTGAAGCCCGCGGGGCGCGCGCGCGCGCGGAACGAAGTGGAGACACGAACAGAGATAGAAGACGATGACCGCAATCCTGGAAATGCGCAACGTCAGCAAGAGCTTCGGCAACGTGCAGGCTCTGCGTGACGTCAGCTTCACCGTCGAGCCTGGCGAGATCCACGCCCTGGTCGGCGAGAACGGCGCCGGCAAGTCGACGCTGATGAAGGTGCTCAGCGGCGTCTATCCGCATGGCCGCTACGAGGGCCAGATCATCTTCGAGGGCGAGGAGCGAAAGTTCCGCGACATCAACGATTCCGAGGCGCTCGGCATCATCATCATCCACCAGGAGCTGGCGCTGATTCCGCTGATGACGATCGCGGAAAACATCTTCCTGTCGCATGCGCCGCAGCGCTTCGGCGTCATCGACCGCGACGAGGTCTACCGCCGCACCCAGCAATTGCTGGCGCAGGTCGGCCTGAAGGAATCGCCGGATACGCTGATCACCGATCTGGGCGTCGGCAAGCAGCAGCTGGTCGAGATCGCCAAGGCGCTGTCCAAGCGCGTCAAGCTCCTGATCCTGGACGAGCCGACCGCCAGCCTGAACGAGGCCGACAGCGCGGCGCTGCTCGACCGCCTCGTGAAGTTTCGCGAGCAGGGCATCTCCTCGATCCTGATCACCCACAAGCTCAACGAGGTCTCGCGCGTCGCCGACCGCATCACCGTGCTGCGCGACGGCCGCAGCGTCGATGGCATCGACTGCCGCGCCGAGCCGGTCCTGGAGGACCGCATCATCAAGAGCATGGTCAACCGCGACATGGCGCACCGCTTTCCCGAGCGCCAGCCGAAGATCGGCGAGCCGGTGTTCACGGTCGAGAACTGGTCCGTGTTCCATCCGCAGCATACGGACCGCCGCGTCATCAAGAATGTCGACTTCCAGGTCCGTCGCGGCGAGATCGTCGGTATCGCCGGGCTGATGGGCGCCGGCCGCACCGAATTCGCGATGAGCCTGTTCGGCCGCTCCTGGGGCTTCAACATCTCGGGTCGCGCCCGGCTCGAGGGCCACGATGTCAATCTCAACAGCGTGCCCGCGGCGATCGATGCCGGCCTCGCCTATGTCACCGAGGACCGCAAGCAGCTCGGCCTGATCCTGGCCGACGACGTCCGCAAGAACATCACGCTGGCGAGCCTCGGCCAGGTCGCGCCGAAGGGCGTGATCGACGACATCGCCGAGCTCAAGGCGGCCTCCGGCTACCGCGGCCGGATGCGGATCCGCTGCTCGGACGTCTATCAGGAGGCCGGCCAGCTCTCCGGCGGCAACCAGCAGAAGGTCGTGCTGTCGAAATGGCTGATGACCGATCCCAAGGTGTTGATCCTGGACGAGCCGACCCGCGGCATCGACGTTGGCGCCAAATACGAGATCTACTGTATCATCCAGGAGCTTGCGGACGCCGGTCGAGGTGTGGTGGTAATCTCGTCGGAAATGCCCGAGTTGCTCGGAATCTGCGACCGGATCTGCGTGATGAATGACGGCGCCTTCGTCGGCGAGTTTGCCGGCCCGGAGGCGACGCAGGAAAAGATCATGCGCGCTATCATGCGCAACGAAGCCATCAAGAACCAGGAGACGGCCGCGTAAGCGGTCGGGAGGACACCACCAATGACCGACAAGACGGTTTCGCTCCCGGAGGAGAAGCCCCACAGCGGCTTCCTGAAGAACAATCTGCGCAGCTACGGCATGCTGATGTCGTTGTTCGTCATCATGCTGTTCTTCCAGGTCATGACCGACGGCACGCTGCTGCAGCCGCTCAATCTCACCAACCTGGTGCTGCAGAACAGCTACATCGTCATCATGGCGCTCGGCATGCTCTTGGTCATCGTGACCGGGCACATCGACCTGTCGGTCGGATCGGTCGCCGGTTTCGTCGGCGCGGTCGCGGCCGTGCTGATGGTGCGCTACCACATCGACTTTCCGATCGCCATCATCGCCTGCCTGATCGTCGGCGCCGTGATCGGCGCGGCGCAAGGCTACTGGGTGGCGTATTTCGGCATTCCATCCTTTATCGTCACCCTGGCCGGCATGCTGGTGTTCAAGGGCCTGGCGCTGGCGCTGCTGCAGGGCCAGTCGCTCGGTCCGTTCCCCGGCACCTTCCAGAAGCTCTCGTCCGGATTCATTCCGGAGCTGATCTCGGGCGCCGGCAATCTCAATCCGACGTCCATTGCGATCGGTGCGGTGCTGACGCTCATCCTGGTGTATGCCAGCGTCAAGGGCCGCGCCCGCGAGGTCGAGCACGGCATCGAGGTCGAGCCGTTCGGCGTCTTTGCCGGCAAGAACGTCGTGCTGGCCGGCGTTCTGATGTACTTCACCTATCTGATCGCCTCGCACCGCGGCCTGCCCAACGTGCTGGTCATCATGGTCGCGCTGATCGCGCTGTACGGCTTCATGACCCGCCGCACCGTGGTCGGCCGGCAGATCTACGCGGTCGGCGGCAATGCCAAGGCGGCCAAGCTGTCGGGCATCAAGACCGAGCGGCTGGTGTTCCTGACCTTCGTGAACATGGGCGTGCTGGCCGCGCTGGCCGGCCTGATCTTCGCCGCCCGCCTCAACACCGCGACCCCCAAGGCGGGACTCGGCTTCGAGCTCGACGTCATCGCGGCCTGCTTCATCGGCGGCGCCTCGGCCTATGGCGGCGTCGGCAGGGTCGGCGGTGCCGTGATCGGCGCCATGATCATGGGCGTGATGAACAACGGCATGTCCATCCTCGGCATCGGCATCGACTATCAGCAGGTCATCAAGGGCCTGGTGCTGCTCGGCGCCGTCTGCATCGACGTCTACAACCAGCGCCGCTAACCGTTTCCAACAACGATCTCGACCTCGCTGCCGGCGCCTTCGCGCCGGCAGTTGCGTTTCTGGGCCAGCACGCCACTGCTCGCACCAGCGGCGATCGCCGCCGGCCATGGCTGCTTCCTCTCCGACCGCTAAGGCGTGGACGGGAGCGTCGCCTTCACGTCAGCCTGTTCGCTGGTGCGCGGTACCGTAGTCTTCCGGGCCCCCAGTCGAGTACCGGACGGCAATTCCCTTAACGATGGTCTTGCTATCAGCCTTGGCGAACCAGCCGAGCTGACAAGCCATGTTTCATCACTCCTTCATTCCTGTATCGGCCCTCAACGACGGAAACCGCGGCGGCGATCGCCGCGGACCGCGATTTCGGTTGCATGCGTTGGTGGCTGACTTGGCAAAGAGGCGCGTGTCGATCGGCGTAGTTGAAACTGCTTTGCAGTTGAAGGCGAGCCGTGATGCAGGGTGAGCACGTAAAGGTAGAGTAGCCGTAATATTACGGCCTTCATATTTAACAGTCCAACAATGGCTTTCCACACAATTTGAGTGAGTTCCCGGCGGCCGCAAAGGTCTCGCCGGCCCGAAATCAAAGGTCAGAGTTGCTCGCCGGCGTCGTCGGTCAGCAACCGGAGCAGTCGACGGATTTTCAACAATGATGGACGCGATGTCGACCTTGACCCCTGACGCTGCGGACGGGCCGCATTCCGCCGCTCATGCGCTTCCGCAAATGCTCGATCTGACACAGGCCGTGCAGCTGCGCGACGAGATGATCCGGCTCGTGAACGCCGGTGACGTCGTGCTCGATGCGAGTGGCGTGGAGCGGATGTCGACACCATGCGTGCAGATCCTGCTTGCCGCCGGCCGCGGCGCGCGGGCCGCGAACAGGTCGTTCAAGATCACGCAGGCATCGGAGCTGTTCAAGACAGCGATCGCAGACCTGGGCCTTCGTAACGAGTTTGAAAATTGGATGGAGTGACATGGCTAAGCGAATTCTGGCAGTCGACGACTCGAAGACCATGCGGGACATGGTGAGCTTCACCTTGAAGAAGGCCGGCTTCGACGTGGCCGAGGCCGAGGACGGCAAGGCGGCGCTCAACGTGCTGACCGGCGGCAAGTTCGATCTGATCATCACAGATCTGAACATGCCGAACATGGACGGCATTTCGCTGATCAAGAACGTGCGTTCCGGCAGCCAACACCGCGCCGTGCCGATCCTCATTCTGACGACCGAAAGCGACGGGACCAAGAAGGCCGACGGCAAGGCCGCTGGGGCGACCGGCTGGCTCGTCAAGCCCTTCAATCCGGAGCAACTGATCGCGACCGTCAACCGGGTATGCCCGTGACATCAGACAGCGAAGCATATCCGGTCGCGCAGTTCCGCAAGACCTACTTCGAAGAGTGCGCCGAGCTGATGGACGCGTTGCAGTCCAATCTCGAACTCCTGGCCAATGGGCAGGAGGACGACGAGACGCTGCACGCCATCTTCCGGTCGGTTCACTCGGTGAAGGGTGGCGCCGGCGCCTTCGGCTGCACGGATCTCGTGGCGTTCTCGCATACGTTCGAGAGCCTGCTCGATGCGCTGCGCGATCACAAGATCCCCGCGACCCACGACATCAAGCAACTGCTCCTGCGTGCCAGCGACGCGCTCGCGGATATCGTGAACGCGGCGCGGCTGGAGCAGCAGCTGCCGCCGAACTTCGCGGCTGATATCAGCGCGGCGATGCGGGATGCGCTGCAAGGGGCGGGGCAGTCCGCGGACGTCTCCGCGCCGGCGGCGGCTTCGGAGGCGAAGGCCCTGACCGAACAGACCCATCGCATCCGGTTCCGCCCGCACACGGAGATGCTGAAGAAGGCCAACGAGCCGCTGCTGCTGATCCGGCAGCTGGGCAAGCTGGGGTCGCTGAGCACCGAGGTGGACAGCTCGAACCTGCCGCCGCTCGAATCGCTCGACCCCGAGGCGGCCTATCTCAACTGGACCTTCACGCTCGATACCGCCGTACCGCGTTCGGCGATCCAGGACGTCTTCGAGTTCGTCGAGGACGATTGCGACCTCGAGATCGAATCGCCGGAGCCCGCGGCGCCGGTCGCCGAGGCCGCCGCCACCGACGCGGCGGGCGCGACCGACACGACGGGCGCTGTCACGGCGACGGTCGCCGCCGTCGGCGTCGCGCAATCGATCCGCGTCGACGTCGACAAGGTCGACCGGCTGGTCAACCTCGTCGGCGAACTCGTGATCAGCCAGGCGATGCTGACGGAGCAGGGTCTCGGACTGCCGGCCGACAAATATCCCGAGCTGATCCAGGGCATCGAGGCGCTGGCGCAGAGCGCGCGCGAGCTGCAGGAAAGCGTGATGGCGATCCGCGCCCAGCCCGTGAAGTCGGTCTTCGCCCGGATGCCGCGGATCGTGCGCGAGCTCGCGGCCACCCTCGGCAAGGAAGTGCGCATCGTCACCTCCGGCGAGATGACCGAGATCGACAAGACGGTCATCGAGCAGCTGAACGATCCGCTCACGCACATGATCCGCAATGCGCTCGACCACGGCATCGAATTGCCGGCCGAGCGCATCGCCGCGGGCAAGGTCCGGCAGGGGACGATTCACCTCTCCGCCGCGCAGCGCAGCGGCCGCATCGTCATCGAAGTGTCGGATGACGGCCGCGGCATCAACAAGGACAAGATCCTCGCCAAGGCAAAGTCGCGTGGTCTCGTGCCGGCGGGCGCCAATCTCAGCGATGACGAGATCAACGAGCTGATCTTCCTGCCGGCATTCTCTACGGCCGAAGTGATCTCCAACATCTCCGGACGCGGCGTCGGCATGGACGTCGTCAAGCGCAACGTGCAGGCGCTGGGCGGAAGAATCTCGGTCCGGTCGCGCTTCGGGCAGGGATCGGCGTTCACGCTGTCGCTGCCGCTCACGCTCGCGGTCGTCGACGGCATGGTGGTGTCGGTCGGCAGCGAGACGTTCATCATTCCGCTGGTCGCGATCGTCGAAAACCTGCGGCCGCAGACCGCCGACATTCATCCGGTGGTCGGCCGCGGCCACGTGCTCGCGCTGCGCGGCGAATATCTTCCGCTCGTCTATCTGCATCGGCTGTTTACGATCAACGACGCCATCGGCGATCCCTGCCGCGGCATCGTGATCATTGTCCAGAGCGAGAGCGCCGGCCGCGTCGGGATCGTCGTCGACGAGCTCTTGGGCCAGCAGCAGGTCGTGGTGAAGAGCCTCGAGGCCAACTACGAGCCGGTCGACGGCATCAGCGGCGCGACGATCCTCGGCAACGGCCGGGTCGCGCTGATCCTGGACGTCGCCCGTCTGCACGAGATCGACGTCCGCGGCACGGCCATGAGGCTGCCGCCGCCGGACGCGCCAACCGAAACCGAAAAGGACTTGACCCATGCAGCCTGACAACAAGCCGGCCGTGCAATTCGGCCAGGACGTGGCGGTCAGTGAGAACGTGCAGCAGTTCATCACCTTCACGCTCGGCGAGGAGGAGTACGGCATCGACATCATGGTCGTCCGCGAGATCAAGGGCTGGACCGAGACGACGATGATCCCGAACGCGCCGTCGCATGTCCGCGGCGTCATCAACCTGCGCGGCATCATCGTTCCGATCTTCGATCTCCGTGCCAGGTTCGGCACCGGCGTGACCGTGCCGACCAACATGCACGTCGTCATCATCGTTGCCGCCGGCACGCGCACGGTCGGCCTGCTGGTCGACACCGTGTCCGACATCATCTCCGTCGATCCGAAGGAGATCCGTGAAGTGCCCGACATGGGCATGCCGACCGAGGATCAGTTCCTGGAAGGTCTGGTCGCAATACAGGACCGCATGGTGACGCTGGTGTCGCTGTCCGGCCTGTTCGGAATGCCCACCGAGTCAATCAAGCGTACGGCGGCCGTCGCCGCCTGAACCCATCACAAGCCATTTTTGCGAGATCGTCATGAGCGACACATACGAGGACAACATCATGCAGGACTTTACGGCCGACGGCGCACCGGGCGAAGACAACGCGAGCAAGGCAAAGGCCCGATCGCGCAGCAGCCGCCCGCGGCCGGCTGCCGCAAAGGCGCCTGAAGCGTCGGGTGCGACGAGGGACCTGCAGGCCCAGGTCGCAGCCATGAACCGCTCGCAGGCGGTCATCACCTTCGGGCTCGACGGCACGATCCTCGATGCCAACGACAACTTCCTGAACGCGCTGGGCTACACCCTTGCCGAGATCAAGGGCCAGCATCACTCGATGTTCGTCGATCCGGCGTACCGCCAGAGCCATGAATATCGCATGTTCTGGGACAAGCTCGGGCGTGGTGAGTTCGATGCCGGTCAGTACAAGCGCATCGGCAAGGGCGGCAAGGAGATCTGGATCCAGGCCAGCTACAACCCGATGCTGGACGCGAGCGGCAAGCCGTATCGCGTCGTGAAGTTCGCGACCGACATCACCGAGCAGGTGATCCGCAACGCCGACTTCGGCGGCCAGATCGCCGCGATCAACAAGGCGCAGGCGGTCATCGAGTTCACGATGGATGGCAAGGTCCTCAACGCCAACGAGAACTTCCTGAACACGCTGGGTTACACGCTGGGCGAGATCAAGGGCCAGCACCACTCGATGTTCGTGGATCCGGCCTACCGCCAGAGCCACGACTATCGGATGTTCTGGGACAAGCTCGGCCGCGGCGAATATGACGCCGGGCAGTACAAGCGCATCGGCAAGGGCGGCAAGGAGGTCTGGATCCAGGCCAGCTACAACCCGATCATGGGCCCGGACGGCAAGCCGTTCAAGGTGGTGAAATACGCCACCGACATCACCGAGGACGTCATCCGCAACGCCGATTTCGGCGGCCAGATCTCGGCGATCAACAAGGCGCAGGCGGTCATCGAGTTCACGATGGACGGCAAGGTCGTCAACGCCAACGAAAACTTCCTGTCGACGCTGGGCTACTCGCTGGGCGAGATCAAGGGCCAGCATCATTCGATGTTCGTCGACGCCGCCTATCGCAGCTCGTCCGACTACCGGATGTTCTGGGACAAGCTCGGCCGCGGCGAATATGACGCCGGCCAGTACAAGCGCATCGGCAAGGCCGGCAAGGAGGTCTGGATCCAGGCCAGCTACAACCCGATCATGGGTCCCGACGGCAAGCCGTTCAAGGTCGTCAAATACGCCACCGACATCACCGCCCAGGTGAAGGCCTCCGAGATGATGCAGGCGGCCGTGGCGCAGACCCAGGACGTCGTGAACGCCGCCAAGCAGAACGACCTGCGCGAGCGCATCCCGCTCGACGGCAAGTCGGGCGAAATCGCCCAGCTCTGCGAGGGCGTTAACGGCCTGCTCGACACGATGTCGGCGATCATCGCCGATGTCGCGGAGAGCACGGAGACGATCAGCTCGGCGGCCCGTGAGATCGCGTCCGGCAACACCGACCTGTCGCAGCGGACCGAAGAGCAGGCGGCGAGCCTGGAGGAGACCGCAGCGAGCATGGAGGAGCTCACCTCCACCGTGCGCCAGAATGCCGAGAACGCCCAGCAGGCCAACAAGCTGGCATCGTCGGCATCCGACGTCGCGATCAGGGGCGGGTCTGTCGTCGCCGAGGTGGTCCAGACCATGGACGGCATCACCCAGGCCAGCCGCAAGATCGCCGACATCATCGGCGTCATCGACGAGATCGCCTTCCAGACCAACATCCTCGCGCTGAATGCCGCGGTCGAGGCCGCACGCGCCGGCGATCAGGGACGTGGGTTTGCCGTGGTGGCCGCCGAGGTACGCAACCTCGCGCAGCGTTCCGCCAACGCCGCGAAGGAGATCAAGGGCTTGATCTCGGACTCGGTCTCGAAGGTGGAATCGGGCTCGCGCCTGGTCGATACCGCCGGCAAGACCATGGAAGAGATCGTGCAGTCGGTGAAGCGTGTCACCGACATCATGGCCGAGATCTCGGCGGCGTCGCAGGAGCAGCGCGGCGGCATCGAGCAGGTCAACAACGCCGTGACCCAGATGGACAAGGTGACGCAGCAGAACGCTGCTCTGGTCGAGGAGGCTGCAGCCGCGGCCAAGTCGATGGAGGACCAGACCGGCACGATGGCCGAGATGGTCGGCAAGTTCCAGGTGCTGAGCGCGTTCGAGAGCGGCCGCGCGGCGCCCACCCGGACCGGCAATCCGGTGGTCGACCGTTCGCTCGGCTCGGGCCGGGAGAAGCTCGCCAACGTCCGTCCTGCGCCGGCAAGGCCTGCGGCCGCGAAGCCCGCTCCGCAGCCGAGCCGCACGGCCGAGGCGGAGCCCGCTCGCCGCCGCGCCTCGGGCGATGTCGACTGGAAGGAATTCTGACAACTGGACGGGCGTCACCTGCTTCGGGTGACGCCCGTTTGTAACGGGGAGAGTCGAGGGTGCACGAAGAATTCGCGCTTCAGGACAGGGAGTTTCACAAGCTTTCGAAGCTTGTGATGGATACCGCCGGGATCGTCCTGAGCGAGCGCAAGCGCGCGTTCATTCACGGCCGGCTCGGCCGGCGCCTGCGCGCGCTCGGCATGGGCAGCTTCTCCGAATATTGCAAGCTGCTGGAGACCGATGCCGGCGACGACGAGCTGCACAATTTCATCAACGCGGTGACGACCAACCATACGAGCTTCTTCCGCGAGGCACATCACTTCGAGTATCTGGCCAAGACCATCCTTCCCGCCATTGTCGCCGGGCATGATCGTCGCCGGCTGCGCATCTGGTCGGCCGGCTGCTCGACCGGCGAGGAGCCGCATAGCATTGCGATGACGCTGCTGTCGTGCGAGCAGCTGTTGTCCGGTTGGGACGTCAAGATCCTGGCGACCGATCTCGACACCAACGTGCTCGCGCATGCCGCCCAGGGCGTCTACGATTTCGAGCGCGCGGAAGGGATTCCGGAGACCTTCCGCAAGCGCTTCGTGTCTCTTCGCGGCAGCCAGGCCGTGATGAAGGACGAAGTGCGCGAGCTGATTTCGTTCGGCCATCTGAACCTGCTCGGGCCCTGGCCGATGTCGGGCCCGTTCGACATCATCTTCTGCCGGAACGTCGTCATCTATTTCGACCAGAACACGCAGCGCCGCCTGTTCGACCGCTACGCCGAGATGCTCAAGCCCGACGGCTGGCTCATCATCGGTCATTCTGAAAATCTGCTCAACATCTCCGACCGCTTCGATCTGATCGGCCGGACCATCTATCGCAGGATCAAATGAACAGCGCCAGGATGCCAAGGCGGTCCGCACGATCCGTGGATACTGATGCTTTCCACGGAGCGCGCAAGTATTACGACCCGCAGTTCGAGGCCACCGCCGTGAAGGTCTTCCCCGGCGATCACTACGTGTGCGCGAGCGAGGAAGAGATGCTGGTCACCGTGCTCGGCTCCTGCGTGGCGGCATGCATTCGCGACCCGCTGACCGGCGTCGGCGGCATGAATCATTTCATGCTGCCGGAATCGGCCGGCGCCGGATGGGGGAGCACCGCGTCGGACAGCATGCGGTATGGCAACGTCGCCATGGAGCGACTGATCAACGACATTCTCGCCCGCGGCGGCGCACGGCAACGACTGGAAATCAAGGTGTTCGGCGGCGGCAATGTCCTGAAGAGCGTCACCAATATCGGCCATCGCAATGCGGATTTTGTCGAGGAGTACCTGCTGGCAGAAAATCTTGGCATCACGGCCAAGCATCTGCGCGGGTCGCTGCCGCGCAGGGTCCATTACTGGCCGAGCAGCGGCAGGGTGATGCTGCTCGAACTGGCGCGCACCGAGCAGGATGCGGTCGTCAGGGAGGAGACATCCTACAAGAAGAAAATCCAGGTCGAGCCCGTTGCCGGATCGGTCGAACTCTTTTGAGGCTTGCGATGAGTGCCATCCGCGTCCTGATCGTCGACGACTCTGCCTTCGTCCGGCAGATTCTGACCGAAATCATGTCATCCGATCCCGACATCGACGTGGTGGGGGCCGCCCCCAATCCGATCGTTGCGCGTGACATGATCAAGTCGCTGAACCCCGACGTGCTCACGCTCGACATCGAGATGCCGCGCATGGACGGCCTCGCCTTTCTCGAGAAGGTGATGAATCTCCGGCCGATGCCGGTGCTGATGATTTCGTCTCTGACGCAGAAGGGCGCCGATACGGCCGTCCGTGCTCTGGAGATGGGGGCCGTCGATTTCGTGGCCAAGCCGGTGGTCGGTCTGGTCGAAGGCCTGCCGATGCTGCGTGAGGAGATCATCAGCAAGGTGAAGGCCGCGTCGGTCGCGAAGATCCGCTCGCCGGCGCAGCGGACGATCGAGACGGCTCACAAGCCCGGCGGCTCCTATTATTCGTCGGAAAAGATCATTGCCATCGGAGCCTCGACCGGCGGCGTCGAAGCTCTGCAGGAACTGCTGACCGCGTTTCCGTCGAACGCGCCGGCCATCGTGATCGCACAGCACATGCCTGCGGTGTTCACCGCCTCTTTTGCCGCGCGCCTGAACCAGCTGTGCGCCGTCACGGTCAAGCAGGCCGATGGCGGCGAGCGCGTTCTGCCGGGCCATGTCTACATCGCCCCGGGAGGCTACCATCTCGAGCTCGCGCGCAACGGCGCGAACTACGTCTGCCGCGTTCATGACGAGCCCGCCGTCTCCGGTCATCGGCCCTCGGTCGACGTGTTGTTCCGGTCGGTGGCGCATGCCGCGGGCCCGAATGCGATCGGGATCATTCTGACCGGCATGGGACGGGACGGCGCGCTCGGTCTGCTGCAGATGCGCTCGGCGGGTGCACCGACCATTGGACAGGACGAGGCAAGCTGTGTGGTTTACGGCATGCCCAAGGCCGCGCGCGAATGCGGCGCGACCGAAATCGAGCTGCCGCTCGGCAACATCGCGGCCAAGGTCTTGAAGCGCTGCGAGTCGCTGGCTGCGCGCGGAGTGAGAGTTTAGTCATGTTCAGATGGAGGCAGAGCAGCGCGGCATTGCCGAAGCTGGAGGAGGTCGAAGCCGTGCCGCTGGCGCCTGAGGCGCCGCAGGAGTCGATGGAGCCGGCCCGGCACGAAGAACTGATGCAGCGCTGGATCTCGTTTGCAGCCATGCAGCAGCGCGTGATCAGGACGCTGGTGTCCGAGATTCAGCAGACCTCCGCCGTCGTAGAGACGGAGGCGGACCATCTGAGCGGACGCTTTCAGCGCCTGGCGGTATGCGCCGAGCAGCAGACGGCACGGGTCGATGATTTGAGCAAGCTCGCGGTCGGAATCGAGGTCGACGGCGAGATCGTACCGATCGACCGGATCGCAGGTCTGCTCGAGGACACGCTGAGCGATGTCGTCGAGAAGATCCTGATGTTGTCCAAAGACGCGATGCAGATGGTGTATGCCTTGAGCGAGCTCAACACCAATGTCGACCGGGTCGACAGCTGCATGGCCGAGCTCAGCAAGATCAACCGGACCACCAACATGCTGGCGTTGAACGCCCGCATCGAGGCGGAGCGGGCCGGAGGGGCTGGTGCGGCGTTCAGAGTGGTCGCCGGCGAGGTGCGCGAGCTGTCGGGTGCAACGGCGCGCCTGTCGGTCGATATGGAGTCCGAGCTCAAGGCCGTGACAGACGGAATCGCCAGTGGTCATGAAACGCTCAAGCGCGTCGCCACGATCGACATGTCGCACAACCTGATGGCAAAGGACCGTCTCGAGGTTCTCATGGCCGCCCTGATCAAACGCAGCTCGAGCCTGGCCGCGGTCGTCGGCGCCGCCGTGAAGGAAGCCGAGGTGATTTCGTCCGATGTCTCGGCGATGATCACGGGGATCCAGTTCCAGGACAGAACCCGTCAGCGGCTCGAGCATGTGGTTGATACGCTTCACGTCGTCGACGAGGCGCTTGACGAACTGAAGGTCGCGACCGCGGAGGCGCTTCCGCCAATCCCGGAAGGACAATCGACCGATACCGAGTGGGTCAAGAAGCTGCTCGACCGCTTCACTCTCGGCGATCTGCGCGCGCGGTTCGTCGCCCAGATTCTCGACGGCGAGCAGCCCGTCGAAGCCGTTGCCGCCGAGAGCGCCTCGGCAAGCAGTGGAACCATCGAGTTGTTTTAGGAGGAAACCATGCAGATTCAAGTAGACCGCGGCGCCGGCCAGATCTCGATGAGCGGCGAGTTCACCTTCACCGATCACGCACCGTTCAAGCAGATGGTCGCCGAGCTGTTCGCAACGAGCGGCAAGTCGGTCATCCTTGATCTATCCAAGCTCGATTTCATCGATTCCGCCGGCCTTGGCATGCTCCTGCTGGCGCGAGACGAAGCCAAGAAGAACGACCGCGATCTCATCCTGCGCCGTCCGAGCGGACAGGTGAAGCGCATGTTCGGCGTGACCAAGTTCAGCACGCTCTTCACCATCGAGGATTGAGACATGAACAATTCCCCGCAGGTTCCGGAGTCCGCGCCGCGTGTCACCTGCTGGGACGGCGCCTCGGAGGCGACGCTGGAGGCAGCGTTGGAGCCGCCGGCAGTCCAATGCGTTGAGGTCGGACTCGCCGGCTCGTGCGACGGCGATCTCGATCGTGCCGCCGAGCCTGGGCATCTCAGCCTGGTGGTGACGACGCGCTCGGCCTACAAGCACTGCATCGTCAAGGTCTTCATTCATGCCATGGAGCACCGGACAGCCCTGAGCGAGGATCTCCGCGTTCGGGTCTACAGCGCCGTTCAGGAGGCGCTGATGAACGCCGTGCTGCACGGCAACCTGCAGATCAACCCGGAGTCGCGCGGCAGCTTCGACGGCCTGCTCGCGGCGCACGAGGCGATCGAATCGAAGCTGACGTCGTCCGACGTTGCTCAGGCTCCGATCCGGATGGATGCCCTCTGGGACCAGGCGCAACTGCGCGTCCTGGTTCACGACAGCGGCGCCGGATACGAGCCGGAAGCCGTTGAGTGCAGGGCGGGAGAAGACTCGATGGGGCGCGGGCTCGCGATCCTGCAGGCGTTTTCCGACAATGTCGCGATCCTCGATGGCGGCACCACGGTCGAGCTGGAGTTTCGGCTATGAACATTCAGGCCCACAGTGCCGGGACGGCCGCCGGCGATCGCAGCGGGGACGACGGAATCTGCGACGCCCGGATCCTGATCGCGGACGACGATCCGCTCTGCCGTCAGCTCGTCGAATCGGTCCTGCGCCGCCGCAACTTCGTCAACCTGGAGTTCGCGGAAGGCGGCGTCTCGGCGCTGGAGCAGTCTCGCAGTTTCAATCCGGATCTGCTGCTGCTGGACATGCAGATGCCGGACATGAGCGGCCTCGACGTGTGCCGCCACGTGCGATCCGATCCCAATCTGGCGGACATTCCGATCCTGGTTCAGACGGCGACCTTCGATCGCAAGAAGATGGGCGAGCTGTTCGCTGGCGGCGCCTCGGACTTTCTGTCCAAGCCGGTCAATCCGTCGGAGCTGATCGCCCGCGTCGTCGTGCATCTGGAGCGCTGGAATTCGCTGCGGGAGCTGCGCAGCTATCGCGAGCGGATCTCCCGTGAACTGGAGGCCGCGCGGCGCATGCAATTCGATCTGTTGCCGTCCAGCGCATCGCTCTCCGAGCACGCCGAGAAGGCCGGCATGAGGATCGCTTCCTACAACCGGCCGTCGTCCGAGCTCGGCGGCGATCTCTGGGGCATGCTGCCGATCGATGATGGGGTGCTCGGGTTCTTTCTCGCCGACTTCACCGGCCATGGCGTGAATGCCGCGCTCAACACGTTCCGGCTTCATGCCTTGATCCACGAGTACAAGAACCTTCATCATGCCCCTGCCGCGCTGCTCTCGATGCTGAACGAGCGGCTGGTGCACCTGCTGCCGCCCGGACAATTCGCCACGTTCCTGTATGTCGTCATCGATCATCGGCGAGGCGAACTGAGATTTGCCTCGGCCGGCGCGCCGCCGGCGATCCTGGTGCAGAGCCAGTCCGGAAGGCCGCGGCTATGCGAGGGCACCGGGCTGCCGCTCGGCATCGAGCCCGGCGTGAAATATCAAACTCACAAGCGCAAATTCCCCCAGGGTTCGCTTCTGCTGCTGTTCAGCGACGGACTTCCGGAATATCCCGACGCTCTCGGTGAGCGCATCGGCGAGGACGGCCTGCTGAATGTCCTGAATGCCTGCCACGGTGGGCTCGCGCCGCACGAGGTGATCGATCGGCTCTGCGCGGCAGCGGGAATCACCGGGCAGGCCGCGCTGCCGGACGACACGACGGTCATCTGTCTCGATCGCCGAATTCCCGAGCTGGATGATCAATCCTTGCCTGCAGCGGATGCGAAGACGCAGGCACCATACCGCGCGCGTCGATCTGCTCCCAGAATGGACATCAAACATGGATACCGTTGCTGAACGCGACCCGCTGCTCGACTCGGAGCAGATCGAGCTCCTGCGCGACGCCCTCGGCGACGAGGAGCTGCTGCGGATGTTGTCGCAATTGCCCGCTGCGGCTTCCGACACCCTGCAGAGAATTCGTGAATGCCTGGCCGCGGCCGATCTTGCCGAGACACGCAAGGCTGCCCACGTTCTGAAGGGTTTCTCTTCGAGCCTTGGCGCCGCGCGGCTCTCGGCGATCGCCTGCGAGATCGAGCTCGAACTCGCCACGATTGCGGACGTCGAGGCTCGCATGCCGGCGCTCTCCGAGACGATCGAGGCGACGATTGCTGCCGTGGCAGCGATGCAGGCGCGCTCATGACCCAAGGGGCGCATCACCCTGTCGGGGCCGGTACTGATGCCATGCACGGTCAGGCCCGGGCAGGTAACGGTAGCCTTTCGCGCAGGATGAGGTCGACCTATGCCACGATGATCGTGGCGGCATTTCTGACTGTCCTCATGCTGATCGCTGCAGGACTGACTATCAAGAACCTGCACGATCGGGTCGAGGACGAGACCAAGGCCAATCTCGCTCAGCTCTCCTTCGTGCTGTCCGAGGAGAGCTCTCGTTCGTTCAAGGCGATCGATCTGATCCTGAAGGATGCGATCGAGCACCTCGGATTGCACAACCTTCGCCGGGAGGGGGCCGAGGCGAAGATCGGCTGGCGCGAGACGCACGACTATCTCGACGAAAAGATGCAACTGTTGCCGCAGATCGACAGGCTGCTCATCATTGGCGCCGACGGCCGATTGAGGAATCACTCCCAGGTCTGGCCGATCCCGGAAATCTCGCTGGCGGACCGCGAGCGCTATCTCTTCTTTCGTGATCACGACACGTCGGATCTGTTCATCAGCGAACCGGTGCGCAATCGCCTGGACGGGTCGTGGATCGTGCATATGGCCAGGCGGCTCACCGATTCCGAAGGCAACTTTGCCGGCGTGCTCAGTGCCGGGGTCCGCACCGCCTATTTCACGCAGCTCTACGAGAACGTCGGGATTCATAACGGCGGATCCGTCTCGCTGCTGCGCCGCGACGGAATGATGCTCGCGCGCTATCCGTTCGACGACGACATGATCGGACGCCTTCATCCGAGCGCGAACTCCGGCCGCACCGCCGTCTGGAGCACTGGAGTTGAAGCCAGCTACAGCCACGTGGCCGTTCACGATGTGCCGGGCTTTCCGCTGATGATTTCCACCGCGATGTCGGAGGCCGCGGTGCACGGGTCATGGCGGCGGGACGCCATCATCCTGATGTTCGGGATAGCCGCGGCGGTTGCGGGCATCCTGTCACTGATCGTGCTGCTGGGCCGCAGGGTCCGTGGGATGAAAGACTCCGAGGAACTGCTTGCGAAGCAGAACGCGCTGCTTGCGGAGCAGAGCGAGCGCCTGCTCGAAGCGCAGCGGATCGGCAAGGTCGGGCACTGGGTCACGGATCCCAGCCGCGAGGCGGCGGTGTGGTCGGAGCAGCTGTTCGAGATCACCGGTCTGCCGCCGAGCCCGAACGTGCCGTTCGAGACGTTGCTTGACCTCGTGCACCCCGACGATGTCGTGGGCTATCTTCGGGCACGCGAGGCGGCTCGCGCGGCGTCGTCGGGATACAATCATGAGTTCCGCATCATCCGGCCGGACGGCGAGATGCGATGGGTGCGGATGGAAGCAGGCCCGCGCGGCCAGGGCGCCGACCGCTACTTCTTCGGGATCGTCCAGGACATTACCGAGCGGAAGACGGCCGAGACCGGCGCGGAAGAATCCAGGCTGCGCCTGGTGGACGCGATCGAGGCGCTGACCATGGGCTTCGTGCTGTTCGACAAGGACGACAAGTTCGTGATGTCGAATACGCATTTCCGCGAGATGTTTCCGGCCTGGGCCGCGCTGCTGGAGCCGGGCATCAGCTACCAGGACCTGTTCCGCAAGGCGCATCAGCTCGGCCTGATCAGTCCAAAAGGGGACGGTTTCGAGGACTGGCTGCAGCGGAAGGTCAGGCGGCATGTTGCCGGCAGCAAGGCCGTCGAGCGTCGCGAGCCGAGCGGGCGCTGGATCCAGAGTATCGATCATCGAACCTCCGACGGTGGCTTCGTCGGTCTGCGCACGGACATCACGGCATTCAAGACGATTCAGGCGCAGCTCGAACAGAAGCTCGCCTACGTGCAGGCGATCCGGTCCGACCTCGAGGATCAGAAGCACGAGCTGGAGGCGACGGGCGCCGAGTTGCGCGCCGCCCGCGACGCCGCCCAGGCCGCCAGTTGCGCCAAGAGCGACTTCCTCGCGATCATGAGTCATGAGATCAGGACGCCGCTCAGCGGCATGGTCGGCATGGTCGATTTGTTGCGCGGAACGCCGCTGAACGACGAGCAGAAGCGCTATACGGTGCTCGCCAAGGAATCAGCCGATCTGCTGCTCGAGGTCATCAACGACATCCTCGACTTCTCCAAGCTCGAAGCCGGGCGGCTGCAATCGGAGCAGATCGATTTCGACCTGCCGAACCTGATCGAGAGCGCGGTCTTGTTCATGGGTGAGCGGGCGAAGAAGAAGAATCTCGACATCAAGGCCGTCCTGGCGCCGGGATTGCCGCAGTTCGTCAAGGGCGATCCGACGCGGATCCGCCAGGTGATGTTGAACCTGGTCTCGAACGCCATCAAGTTCACCGAGCAGGGCTCCATCGAGGTGCGTGCCGCCTATCGCTATCAGGGCGATGGCGCGGCCGCCTTGAGGATCGAGGTGATCGATACCGGGATCGGCATGTCGCCCGAGATTCAAGCCCAGATCTTCGATCCGTTCGTGCAGGCGGACACGTCGATCTCGCGCAAATATGGCGGCAGCGGTCTGGGGCTCGCGATCTGCAGGCAACTCTGCACCACGATGGGCGGCACCATCGGCGTCGAGAGCGAACCTGGCCGCGGCAGCCGCTTCTGGCTCGAGCTGCCGTGCCCGCGCGGCGAGGCCCCGGTGGCGTCCTCCGAGCCGGTTGTCGATCCGACGAACCGGGAGCTCGACATCCTGGTTGCCGAGGACAGCCCGATCATCGCGACGCTGATTCGGAGCCTGCTGGTGAAGCAGGGCTTCAAGCCCACGATCGTCGTGAACGGCGCGAAGGCGCTCGCAGCCGTGTCCGAGCGGCGCTACGATCTGGTGCTCATGGACGTGCAGATGCCGGAGATGGACGGCATCTCGGCGACCAAGGCGATCCGCCAGCTGACGGGTCCGGAGGCCCAGGTGCCGATCATCGCGCTGACGGCAAATGCGCTGGTCGGACAGCGCGAGACCTATCTCGCGGCCGGCATGAACGACTACGTCACCAAGCCGATCCAGCCGCCGCTGCTGTTCGCTGCCATCCGCCGCTGGGCGCTGCCGCACAGTGCCGACGCGCCGCCGCTGCAGCCGGACCGCGCAGACCAGCCCGAGATGGTCGCTTCGTCCTGACTCCGATGGCCGTGCTGGCTGCATCGCCAGCGCAGAGATCGTCACACCACGTGAAAATTCGAGACCGAATCGTTGGCGAGCTGCGCGACCAGCTGCAGCTCCCAGTCGATATAGGCCTGCATCGCCTCGGCGGCGTTGTCGGTGCCCTCATAGGGACGCTTGTAGACGTCGTCTGACGGCGAGATCCAGACGTGGTGGTCGGCCTCCGACGTGTAGCCTGCTTCCGTCCAGGCGCGCGTGCCGCCGCTGAGGACGCGGATCTCCCGCGTTGTCGCGGCCCGCGCATCGGCGAGCGCGAACGCCGCCTCGGCGCCGTCGGCGCTCGTGAGCACGATCGGTCCATCGCCCGGCAGCTTGACGAGATCCTGGGCAAAGCGTGACGCCAGAACGAAGCTTGCGCCTGGAATATGCCCGGCCTTGTAGGCTGGACTGCGCGAGAGATCGGCGATCGTGCAGGCCGCGGCCTCGGCAGCGAGCTGCGCGACGCTGATCGCGGCGTCATCGATCTCCGGCAGCGCCGGCCGTCGCGCGGCGCGGATGCTCGTGTCCGTCGGCGCGACGACATCAGGCCCGACGATCGCGACGTCCCAGCCCATCTGCTTGAGCCATGACGCGGTCATGCGCGCGCGCACGCCGTCGTCGTCGAACAGCACCAGCCGCGCGCCGCGCACACCAACCCACTCGTCGGTTGCCTGCACCAGCTGGCCCCCCGGAGCGGAGATGAATCCCGCCGGATGGCCCGCGGCATGTTCCTCAGGGGTGCGAACGTCGAGGCAGTACAACGTCCGAACTTCGGCTTCCGCACGATAGCGCGCCAGGGTCGCGGCATCGAGCACGCCGACGCCGACGCGCTCGGCCCAGGCCTTGGCGTCGGCGAGCGCCGCTGGGTAGCTCGCCTTTGGCCGCTCGAGGACACGCGCCGTCCTGCCGCGCTCGACCTGGTGGCCGGCCAGCGTCCAGCCGATCGTGCCGTTGCGCAGCGCGTAGATGCGGTTGGGCAGCCCGGCATTGATCAGCGACTGCGTGCCGATGATCGAGCGGGTGCGGCCGGCGCAATTGACGATGATCGTGGTCTCGGCCGACGGCGCGATCTCGCGCGCCCGGAAGGCCAGCTCGCCGCCGGGCACGCTGACGCCGCGCGGAATGCTCATGGTGCGGTATTCCTCGAAGCGGCGGGCATCGAGCACCACGAGATTCGACTCGCGCTCGATCAGCGCCTTCGCCTCATCGGCCGATAGCGACGGCGTGTGCCTGATCGCCTCGACCAGCTCGCCGAACGCCTTGCTCGGCACGTTAACGTCGCGGAACACCTCGCCGACCCGCGCGTAGCCCTTGAGGCCGCCGTCGAGCACCGCGACGTCGCGGTAGCCCAGCGCGCGGATGCGCGGCACGGCCCGCGCGGCATAACCCTCGCCATCATCATAGACGACGACGGGCGCGCTCAACCGCGGCACCAGGTCGAGCATGCGCAGCTCGATCTGCGACAGCGGCAGCGACACCGCGAAGAACGGATGCGACAGCGAGTAGGGGCCTTCCTCGCGGACATCGAGCAGCGCCACCTCTTCGCCGGCGCGCCAGCGCCGCCGCAGCTCGGTCGGGGTCATGACCTGCGGTCGATCCGTCGCAGATCCAGTCGAACGAGAAGGTGTCGGCGATGTCATTCAGGGGGTCCGCAAGGTGGGGCTGTTGCGTTCCCAACCTTCGGGACGCCTGCCGTGTCGCCCTTCTGTGGCGGCATGGCGGGCATTTGTCCAGCCGCCACCGCGGGCGGCCGTGCCGGTCAGACGTGCGGGCCGAGCATGGCGAGATAGAACAGATCCTCCTCGTACGGATCGGTCAGTCGCTGGTCGTCATGATGGCCGGCAAAGAATGAGCCGAACCAGCCCTCGAACCACGAGACGTAGCGCATGACACGCTCCCTTGCTGCTCTGATCAGCGCATTGTAGCGCTGCGATCCGGCGTTGACAGAGCTGCATGAGCTCTGGGCGAAGTTCGACAGATCATGCTCTTTGCAGCGCCTCGTCGGCAAAATCCTTTTCCATCTCCTGCGGATCGCGCTGCTCTGCGTCTGCATGCGACGCGCTGTCGTCGATCCCCAGCAGCTGATCCTGCCAATGCGTCCGAAAGGCCATCCACGAGGCATGATCCTGGAACGCGACTTCGGCGAACCATTCGACCGTGACGGCGCCGCTGGGCCAATAGCGCTCCTGGTCATGCCAGCATACGACGGGCCAGCGCGGGTTGCGGAAGGAGCGGCCGGTGTCATCATGCAGCGACGGCCGGCCGAGATGATCGATCAGCCATGACATCACTTCGGGCAGGAACGTCGCAGCAAATGATACGCCGTGGCGGCCGAGCCGCTGCGGCATCCGCATGACGCGCTGATCGATGATGGCGAAAGCCGGCGGCACCGCGCCGACATTGAACTGCCGGATCATCAGCAGGCGGAAGCCGCAGTCGCAGAGTTCGGCGGGGACGGCATGAATCGCCGTCGGCTGCAGTGGAGCCGTCATGTTCATACCAGTGCTCCCTTCGCCTGTTCGAGCATATGGCCGGGTGAAAGCTGCGCTCCGTCGCGCTGGATGATCGCGCCGAAAGTCGTGGCCTTCAACGTCGCTGCGACATCGCATGCATCGGCGCGCTGCCCCTCGATCTCCGTAAAGCGCAGATCGAAACCGGCGTCCTCGCCATCGAGCGTACAGGGCAGGTATCCGGAGGTCTCGAGCGGCACGTAGCCGTCGTCGAGCGTCAGCGGGAACGGAAGGCCCGCGATGGCCTGCTGCAACGCTGTGCGTGTCGGCACCTCGGTGCGCTTTAGATAGGCGGTCAGAACGCGTGCCACATCGTGTCTCCCGTCGACTTCTGCACGATGCGGTTCGCAGCGTGCAGATCACCTCGCGCAGAGACGGTGACTGGGTCCCGCATCCGACGCGACGAACATCAACAATCTCCGACATCCCTGCCGGTGAGAGATAGCAGATCAAGTTTCGTGCCAGATGCGTCGAGATCAGTGGAGGCTGCGGCCGTCCGCGTTGTCGTCCGGGGAGATCATCTGCGCGATCGCACTGGATTGATGGTGGACCATCCGCCAGGCGCCGCCGACGCGCGCAAAGTGATTGGCGGCGGCGAGCGCAGCGCCGTCCACCAGCTCGAGGCAGACCACGTGACCGTGATCGCGGTCGACGATGGCGTGGGGTTCCGCACAGACGATCTGGGGCCGTGCAGGATTGCTCAGAATGTCGCGCCAGCTGCCGATCACGGCGTTGCGGCCGACGATCGCCGGCCATCCCGGGTGAATGCAGGAGATGCCGTCGCCATCCGCCCACAACGCTGCGAGCGCGGCGAAGTCGCCGGCTGCAAAGGCTGCGTAGAAGGCCGCGTTGGCCGCCAGGATGTCGTTCGCGTCGCTCATCGGACTGAGGTGGGCCAATCGATTGCGAAAATCAAGCAATGTTTGGAAACGCACACGACCGGCTCCCGAAAGCTTGCAAGCTTCTTGCAAGGCCTGGCGAAGACGCCATCGCAACGCATCAGCGGAGGTTCTGCCATGCTCGAAACGGCCATTGTCGGCGGCGGATTGTGCGGAATAGCACTCGCGCGCGGCCTGCAGCAGCGCGGCGGTACGTTGGCGTTGTTCGAAGCCCGACATCGCCTGGGCGGGCGGGTGTTGTCGGCCCGGAGCAAGACCGGGCTTGCGCTGGACCTCGGCCCGACCTGGTTCTGGCCCGAGACCCAGCCGCTGCTGACAGGATTGATCGCCGAGCTCGGACTGTCGCATTTCGCCCAGCACGACGACGGTACGGTGCTTCACCTCAAGGAGGCCGACAAGACGGCCGAGCAGATCGACGGGCCTCCGATCCATCAGGGCGCGCGCCGGCTCTCCGGCGGCATGACCCATCTGATCGAGGCGCTGGCGCGAGATCTGCCGCCGTCCTGCATCCATCTCGGTCACGAGCTGATGCGCATCGTCGATTGCGGCACGCATGTGCGGCTGATTTTCGCCACCGCGACGGAATCCGTCGCGATCGAGGCCAGGCGCGCCGTGCTCGCGCTGCCGCCGCGGCTGCTGGTCGACCATGTCGGCTTCTTTCCGGCGCTCGATGACGCGACGTTCGAGGCGATGCACAATGCCGAGACCTGGATGGCGGCGCAGGCCAAGGTCGTGCTCGCCTATGACCAGGCGCATTGGCGCGACAACGGTCAGTCCGGCAACGCCTTCGTCAGTCATGAGCAGGCCGTCATCGGCGAGATCTTCGATGCCTGTGACGAGGGCGGCGACCGTGCCGCGCTCGGCGGCTTTCTCGCCTTTCCTCCGGAGCTGCGTGAAGCCTTCAATGTCGGCTTGCCGCTGCTGATGGACAGCCAGATGGTGCAGCTGTTCGGCTCGGTGCTCGAGGGCGGTGAGCAGCACTACCAGGACTGGGCAGCCGAGCGCTTCACCTGCAGTGCGCTTGACCGCACCACGCCGGGCGGTGAACACAGCGAAATCGCCAATCCAATGCTGCGGCGAGCGCTGCGGGAGGGGCGCCTGCATCTGGGCGGCGCGGAGACCGCCAGCCATGCGGCCGGCTATCTCGAAGGCGCGCTGAATGCCGCGAGGCGTATCGAGCGGACGATTGCGCGCATGGCAGGCGAAGGCGCGCGTCCGGCCGCAGCCGTCGGCGCCGGCCTCTCCGGCAACGATGCCAGCCTCGCCTGGTTCGGCGCGTGGGTCGCGGCGCAACGCGATGCGGCGTTCGACGACTACCGGCAGCGACTGAACCGCAGCCTCGCCACCCAGCAGCGCGAGCAGCTGACGCAGCTCGCGGTGCTCGGCGCGATGGAGCAGGTGTTCGCGGCGGCCTTGCAGGTGCTGGATGCACTGACCTTCGAGATGCGCGATGTCGTCGTCGAGCGCGGGCGCTCGGCGTTGATGCCCGAGATCCAGAAGCCGTTTCGCGACGTGATGCAGTCGCTGCTGGACGATGCCGTCGCCTTCAACCGCACCTCCTGCGCCTTGTCGAACTTCCCGTTCGAGCACAAGCCGTCGAAGGACTACGTGCAGACCATCCTGCGCGACATCGCCGCCGCCTGGCAGGAGTTCTCGCTGGCCGCCAACCGGCTGCTGCTGGCGAAGGCGGAGGCCGCGCGCCAACCGACGAGCGTGACGTCGTGAGTAGCCCGGACCCGAGTGACGACCGATGAAGCTGCAGATCGAACGCCCGACCATCGAGGCCATGGCGGCGGCCTTTCCGAATCTCGCCTCGCTCCAGGAGCAGCTGCGCTTCGGCGACAAGGTCGAGGTCGACATCACCAGGCTCGCCGGCGCCGAGCTCGACTTCCTGCGCGACAGCTACCAGAAGGCCGGTCCGGAATGGCATGCCCGCGCGGCGCATATCGCGACCCTGCAGCGCGCCTTCAACGATTCCGGCACGCGCTTCTCGGAGCATGAGCTGGAATCCGTGCTGCCGGCGATCGCGCGCTATCTGATCTCGGGCGCCATCCGGGGCTGGATGTTCACCGCCAATGTCGCGAGCCGGCCGCTGCCCTATGTCGTGACGCGGCTCGACTACACCGCGCCGTCCAACGACGAGGCCGGACGCGTCTTCATCGAGCTCAAGGCCAATGCCAAGGGCGCGATCACGACGTCGACCTTGCGCATCTCGGTCGGCGACATCGTCGGCAGGACGGTGGCCGAGATCTTCGCTGCCAAGGGCTTTCTGAAGGAGACGCCCGAGCTGATCTCTGCCTATGACGAGACCGCCGAGCGCTACTTCGCCTGGCGCGGCCGCTATGGCGCGCAGTACTCCGGCCGCGGCATCGGCTTCTTCGCCGACGATCCGAATTCCTCGCATCGCGACGTGGACTGGTCGCGCAAGGACGTCATCGTGCTGTCCTCCGGCGGCGGCACCGCGCGGCTCGTCAACGACGAGGGCATCCTGACCGAGCGCGCGCTGACGCTCGAGGTCACCGGCGACATTCTCGGGCAATATCTGCGCAAGGCCGCCAAGAGCAATCTGTACGATGCCGAGCAGGAGGTGGAAGAATCCAAGGCGGCGATCCCGAAGGGCGTGTTCTGCAAGATTCCGGTCCACCCCTACATGCTGATGTTCCATCTCGACCTGCACCATTATCTCTGGGTGCACGCCGACGACATGACGCCGTACGCCTATCAGCCCGAGCTGAAGCAGAAGCTGGTGCTGCCGGAAGAGCAGACCGACCTGATCGACATCCTCACCGCCGAGATGGACCTCCTGATGGACGACATCGTCGCCGGCAAGTCGGGCGGCACCACCGTGCTGTGCGCCGGCCCTCCGGGCGTTGGCAAGACGCTGACGGCGGAGGTCTATGCCGAGATCATCGGCCGGCCGCTCTACCGCGTGCATTCGGGCCAGCTCGGGCTCAACGTCGCCGCGATGGAGAGCGCGCTGAAGGATGCGCTGACGCGCGCGCAGCGCTGGGGCGCTGTCATGCTGATCGACGAGGCCGACGTCTACATCAAGCGTCGCGAGGACGACATGACGATGAACGCCGTCGTCGGCGTGTTCCTGCGCGTGCTCGAATATTTCAACGGGCTGTTGTTCCTGACGACGAACCGCATCGACGACATCGACGAAGCGATCGTGTCGCGCTGCATCGCGCTGATCAAGTTCCAAGCGCCCGACGCCGAAGCACGCGGGCGAATCTGGCGGGTGATGTGCGAGCAGTTCGGCCTCAAGATCGAGCTGGCGCTGATCGAGCTGCTGGTGGAGACGTTCCCCGGCGCGTCCGGGCGCGACATCAAGGGGCTCGCCAAGCTCGTCGCCAAATACTGCCACCACAAGAGCGTGCATCCGACCATCGACGTCTTCCGCCGCTGTGCCATCTTCCGCGGCCTCGACCTGGGTGGCCACGAGCTGCTGCCGGAGGCGGCGGAGTAGGGCGCGGGGGGCGTCAGGCCAGCGATGTCGTTACTCGCCCGCTTTGCCGAGCGTCGCTGGATTGTAGCCTTCCTCGCGCAAGACGCGCTGCACCACCGGCCGCGCCAGCATCCGCCGGTAGTGCGCGAGCAGGTTGGCGGGCAGCGTGATGTCCGTCTTGTCGGCCCAGAACGCGACATAGAACAGGATCGGATCGGCGACCGAGAACGCGCCACCGAGGTAAAGCTGCTCGCCGAGCATCCGGCTCAGGATCGCAAAGCCCTTCACCACGATGTTGCGGCCGAGCGCGCGCACCGATTCCTGATCGGCTTCGTTGCGGCTGAAGGTCGGTGTCGCGAAGATGCGCGCGAAGCCGTGGCCGTGCACGGTGCCGGCGATGTAGGTCATCGCTTCGAGCAGCCTGGTTTCGGTTTCGACATCCGAAGGCCAGAGCCTGGCCCGCGGCCGCGAGCGGCCGAGCCAGTAGGCGATCGCGGGCACCTCGGTGAGAACGCTGCCGTCGCTGCGGACCAGGGCAGGGATCGTCGATTTCGGATTAATCGCCACGTAGTCGGGCTTGAAATTGTCGCCGGCCGGCAGGTTGACGATATAGGCCTCGAACACCTCCTCGAGCTCCTCGAGAATAATGTGGATGCCGGTCGAGCAGGATCCCGGCGTCATGTAGAACTTCATCGCGGCCATACCGCTAAAACCCGTCCGACTTCTTGCCCAGGGGTGACTGCCGGGCACCAGCGGCGCCTTGATGACCGCCTTCTCGACGTCGGCCTGGGACCTGAAGAACGTCGCCTCGTGCACCAGCGTGCCATTCTTGGTCGTCACCGCGACGTAGCGGGCCACGGTGTCGATGTCGCACAGATAGCCGCCGCCGGGATCGGCGGCGCTGCGCAGATTGCCGTCCCAATCGACGAAGAAGCCTTCACTCATCTCGGTCTCCGTGCAGGAAAGCGCTGCCGCCATGCCTCGTAGCCGCCGTCGAGACTGTAGACCTTCGTGAAGCCGAAATCGGAGAAGGTCTGGGCGTAGTCCTAGCTGGCATGGCCATGGTAGCAGTAGATCAGAATGGCGCTGTGCTTGGTCGTGCCGGAGATCAGCGCCGACAGGTTGCGCTGGGTCAGGTGCTGTGCGCCGGCAATATGTGCTGCGTTGAACGAGGCCTGGTCGCGGACGTCGAAGCGCAGCACATCATCGCGATGCAGCAGCTCGGCCGCCTGGCCGACGTCGATGCGCTGGAACGGAATACGCGGTCTCATGGCAGGACTCCCGCTTCATTGCGCGCGCGGCCGGGATAGGCCGGAAGCGTGGTGATGCGATCATCGGTCAGCGGACGGCCGATGGTGAAGTGATAGAGCGTCTGGTATTGGCTGCCGGCGATGCCGAGCATCTCATGCACGGAGTCGTCGAAATAGCAGCCGATGCCGGTGCCGCGCAGGCCGGCCGCCTCGGCTTCGAGATAGAGGATCTGGCCGAGCAGGCCGGCCTCCCAATGCAGCTGGCGATAGCGCCAGGCGTTGCCGCTGACGATCGGCGCGAACTCGGCCAGCATCGCCATCGCGAAGCAGCTGTCGCCGCCGATGGCCTGGTGGCAGCTCGCGGTGCGGATCACGCCGCGGCTGTCGGTCGGCAGCAGCCGGACCAACGGCAGGTGATCAGGCGTGCCCTCGACCCGTTGCCAGTCGAAATCGGGCCGCAGCGCGCGCTGCAGATCGCTTACGGCCTCGCCGCTGCGCGGCAGCGCGTAGAGCCCGGGCGTGAGGCCCTCGACACGGTGCACGAACAACAGCGGATGCAGCCGTGCTGTGTAGGGCCAGACCTGCCACGGCGGCGTGGCGCGCGGCAGCAGCGCATCGAGCATGTGATGGAAGGATGCGAGATCCATCGTGAACCTGGCATCGAAGCGCTGCGCGCTGCGGCGGTTGAGAATGAGTTCGGCCGCGCGTGCCGCTGATCGCTGCACGAGCGGCGGGAGGGACGCGGGCGCATCGATCGGATCCTGCGCCGCGCCCGTCGTCGCCGCACTGACCTCGGGGATCACGGGCCAGCGGTAGAGCGGATGGCGGTCGAGCCGGTTGGCCTGGCCTTTCCAGATGTCCGCGATGGAGCAGGGCGGCGGCAGGTCGGCATGCGCAGGTTCGCCCGTATCGCGCGGCGCGATGGCGACAAGGACATCGGCATCCTCGGCTTCGACGCCGGCGAAATCACTGGCGCGATCGAGGCCCATGATGGCGGCAAGCCTGCTGCCGTCGAGGCCGTCGACGACGCGTGCGGTCCAGCCGAGCGCCGCGGCCGCGTAGCTGATGGCGCCGAGCGCATGGCCGAGATCGAGCTGACAATAGCGGAACGCGCGCTCGCCATATTTCCACACCTCGCGCCAGTGGATCGAGGACAGAGCAAGCCACAGGCGCGGCGCGGCCTGTGATGCCGTGTCACGACGGCAGCGCTGCTCCAGCACGTGATCGCGGCTGACATAGTGATGGACCCCGTCGCTCAGCCCCTCCACGTTCTCCGCGACGATGTAGGCCTCGGTCGGATGCAGATTGCCGCTGGAGGGATTGCAGCGCAGCGCCCAGCGGTCCGGGCCGAGCTCCTTCCACGCGCTGAGCCCGAACGACAGCTCCAGCAGCAGCGCGATGCCATCGATCGTCAGCGGCTGCACCGGGGCCGTGCCGGCGCAGGCGTCGGCGAAGCGCGTGGCGAGGTGGTCCGATCTCAGCGGCAACGCCGTGCGCGGGCTGCCGACGAATTCGCGAAACGGGTTGGGCTGCGCATCCCAGTCCAGCGTCTCCGGTCCCGCCGCATAGCGTTTCAGCCTGTGCTTGGTGCGGGCGTGGTAGGCGAGCGCGATGTCGGCCGGGGACGGGATCATGACCGCGTCGACGGCGTGCGACTCCGGACAGAGCTTCGCGCGTCGCGATGACTGCCGGGCGTCAAGCCCGGCAGCGACCGGTTATCAGCAGCAACGAGCTCGAACGAGGCCATGGCGTGTGCCTCGATGGCCCTGGCCACGACGACCGTGTGCAGGATGTCGGACATCTGACAACTCTATCTTGCGAACCGTCTTACGGACGGCCGATGCAAGCGGAGGGCCAGATGGCCGACGCTGTCACACGATCGTCCCCTAGATCGTCTTGGAGACGGTGGTTGCCGAGCCGACATGGCTGGCACCGCCGATGGCGATGTTGTTGCCGCTGACCTCCTCGGAAGCTGCGCGATGCGAGTTGCATTGTCCCGCGATCGGATGTAAGAGCGTCGCCCACTTTAACTCCCAGAGCGTTCAACGCGAGAGGACTGAAGCCATGTCGAATCCACTGTGCGCGACACGATCCGTGCCGACGCAAGCAGTGCGTCCGGCTGTCAGTCCCTCCCTGAAGTTGAACGACCATGGCACAGTCATTGATGCGCCGCCGGCAGGAGGCCGAGCGCGCAAGAGTTGAAGCCTATGAGCTGACGCTGCGTCGCGTCTCGCGGCAGACTCGTCCGCCGCCGGACCTCTATGCCGCGATCCGCGAGGCCCAGTCCGGCTTCACAGCGCACATCATTCGTCCGGCTGAGGCGTGGAAGCCGCAGCTCAAGACCCGCGACGCCGCGCGTCTGCGTCTGGCGGCTGCGCGCCATCTGTTTGCGCGTTATCCGGTGGCGCCGCATCTGGAGCAGATCTGGATCGATGCGACCGGGCTCGGCCGCGACGAGACGCTGTTGCGCAAGAGCTGGTACATCGTCGCCGCCGGCGGCGGCTCGCTGTACAAGGCGGGCGTCTCGGCATTGCTGTCGCGCAAGGAGGTTCACGCCTTCCTCAATCCGTTCGGCCAGCCCGGCTTCGACGAGGCGATCTGGCAGGCAATCGTGCGCTCCTATACCGACGATCCGGCGCTGGTGACGCGGATCGCGCGGTCGAGGATCGCGCGCACGCCGCGGGGCGAGCTCGCGTTCTGGCGCGAGGCGGCGCAGTTCTTCTGCGCGCAGCCGACGACGCTGGAAGAGATCGACGACCTCTGCGACTACATCGCCCACCGGCGCCGGCGCGAGCGCAAGTTCAGCCTCAAGGGCCGCTCGCTCGCGGCGCTGCGCCGGCTGATGAATGCGTGGCATCGCGACCTCGCAGTGATCGCCCGCATCGAGGCGGCGCGGCAGCGGGCCCTGATGGCACAGCAGCGCGCGGCGGTGTCGGGGGCGGAGCTCGCGGCACATTGGCCGGGTGCGCAGCTTGCCGAGTGGACGTGGAGCCCGTCCGCCAAGGGGAGCGCGAAGCGCGACGACTATGTCGTCACGCAGTTGCGGACTGCCGAGGATCTGGTCGCCGAGTCGCGGGCCATGCGGCACTGCGTGTCGAGCTATGCGAGCAAGTGCATCACCGGCCATGCCTCGATCTGGTCGCTGCGTCACCGGCACATGGGGAGGACCGACCGGCTGCTGACGATCGAGCTCGATCGCCAGCATCGCGCGGTGCAGGTGCGCGGCTTCGCCAACCGCGTGGCGCATCCCGACGAGCGCAAGATCCTGGAGCGCTGGGCCAAGGCGCGCGGGATCGTCCTGCTGGAGACATGACCTGCGTCGCCCTTTCGCGGCGGCGCAGGTCGTGCGCATCTCATTGCGCGTCGATCGCATCCGCCTTGGCGCCGCCGGCCACCGAGTACCGCATCGGCACCTTGCGTGTCTTGAGGAACGCCTCCAGCGTCTCGCCGCGGAACGCCGCATAGACTTCCGGATTCGACACGCCGATCACCGCGGCCATCTTCTCCAGCACGAAGAAGCTCACCCCGCGCCTGATCATCTCGATCCATCTGCGGTTCCGGATCAGCTCGCGCTCCTCCTCCGTGAGCTCGAACTGATCCGCCAGCGCGTCGAAATCCTCAACGAAACGCTGGCGATGCGCCGGGATGACGAGGCGGTGCAGGAAGTCGTTGATGCGGAAATTGGCCTGGCTGCGCGCTTGCGTGAACGGATAGGTGCCGGCCAGCGTCTCTGCGCCGGCGAGCTCATGCGCCATATGCGCACGATAGGCTGCGACCTCCTGCGCATCGGGCGCGGCGCCGAGATCCTCGAACACCAGCGTTGCGATGTTGGTCACCGACGGCGCGTAGGTCTGCTTGTGCACCAGCTTCACCTGCTCGGACAGCGCGCCGCGCATGATCAGCCACATGATCACCTCGGCGCCTTCCATGCCGCCCTTGACCGCGTAGTCGGCGATGCGCATGGCCGTGAGTTGCTCCGGATCCTTCTCCAGCAGGTCGAGGAATTCGTCGTCCCACGCCTCGTTGAGAAAGCCGGCGCGCTCGCCATGGACCTGATGCGACAGCCCGCCGGTAGCGAAGATTGCCACCTTCAGATCCTCCGGATAGCTCTCGATCGCCTTGCGCAGGGTCTTGCCGAGCTTCCACATCCGGCTTGCCTTGGGGATCGGCAGCTGCAGCACGCCGACCTGCAGCGGCACCACGCTCCCCGGCCACGGGCCGCTGGCATCGCCCATCATCGATAGCGGCGACAGCAGGCCGTGATCTACCGGCTTACCCTGGAAGAACGACATGTCGAACTCGTCGGCGACCAGCGCCTGGCCGATGTGCTGCGACAGGCCGAGATGCCCCTTGGCCGGCGGCACGTCGCGCGGTCCGCCGCCTTCGTCGGCTGCGAGATAGCGGTCGTCGATGCCGAGCGCGAAGGCCGAATAGTGGTCGAAGAAGAACGAGGTGATGTGATCGTTGTAGATCATGAACAGGACGTCGATGTCCTTGCGCTTCACCCAGTCGCGGACGGCGTCGAAGCCGTCGAAGATCGGCTTCCAGGCCGGGTCGTTCTGCTTGTTGGTGTCGAGTGCGAACCCGATGGTGGGCGAGTGCGATGCGCCGATGCCGCCGATGATCCGAGCCATGTGGTCCCTCCGCGAATGCCGCGCCGCCAGGCTGTTTCACGCGGCGCGGGCCGACCTTACGTGGTTTCCTCCATTGAACAATTCTGCTAGTGTGCACGGATCGTTTCTTTGGATGGACGAGCGGAACCGGATGAAGTGGCGGATCGAGGACATTCCGGTATTCCACGCCGTCGTGGCGACCGGCGGCATGACCGGCGCCTCGCGCTCCCTCGGCATGCCGAAATCCTCGGTCAGCAAGTCGGTCGCGCGGCTGGAGCAGGACCTCGGCGTCCGCCTGTTCGACCGCAATTCGCGGCGCGTCCGCGTCACCCGCGAAGGCGAATTGTTCTTCCAGCAATGCCAGAAGATCCTCGACCACGTCGCTGAAGCCGATGCCGTCATGACCGGGCTGGTCGGCGTGCCCAGCGGGCGGCTGTCAGTGGCGCTGCCGCCGGCGTTCTGCGAGGAGATTCTGGCGCCGAAGCTGGCCGAATTCCATCGCCGCTTTCCGCGCATCGAACTCGACGTCGAAGCCACCACGCGGGCGATCGACATGCTGGCGGATCGCTTCGACATCGCAGTCGTCGTCGGCGTGCAGGAGAATTCCGAGCTGGCGCAGAAGGTCCTGATCGGCGGCCGGCTGATCTGGGTGACGAGCCCGGCCTATCTCGCCGCCCATGACATCGGCGACGACCTCCGCGCTCTCGAGAGCCATCTGATGATCTGCGAGCGCCGCTACGGCGACCGCACCCTGATGATCAAGCAGCACGGCCATCTCGTCCGCTTCGACGTCGGGCCGCATGTCGCCCGCATCAACAATCCGCTCGCGGTGCGTCGCGCCGTGGCGCACGGCGCCGGCCTCTCGTTCCTGCCGGAACATTACTGCGTCGAACTGCTCGGCGAGGGGCGCCTCGTCGAGATCGGCAAGGAGGTCGTGTTCGACACCCGCGCCGCCCAGCTCACCGCGATCTTTCCGAGCCGCAAGCTGATCTCCTCGCGCGCCCACGCCTTCCTCGACTTCCTCGAGGAGATCTGCGCCGAGCCCGCGCGCGGTTGAACGGGGACGTGCAACCAAAACGTCACATGACACGCCTCACGAAGGAGTTTAAGACGCGCGGCTCTTGAAGGTGAACCGTCAGGCGAGAGGCCGCCATGAATCTGCGCGAGCAATGGGAAGATCAGGCCGCGCAATGGCTCGCCTGGGCGAGGGCGCCGGGGCATGACAGCTTCTGGCGCCATCATCGCGAGCAGTTCGAGAGCCTCCTGCCGGCGCCGGGCGCGTTGACGCTGGACATCGGCTGCGGCGAGGGCCGGCTGTCGCGGCATCTCACCTCGGAAGGGCACAGGGTGATCGGCATCGACGCCTCGCCCTCGCTGATATCAGCGGCGCGCGCCGCCGATGCCGCGATCCCCGTCATGCGTGCCGATGCGGCATCGCTGCCGCTCGCCGATTCCTGTGCCGATCTCGCGATCGCCTTCATGTCGCTGCAGGACATCGATGCGATGCCGTCAGCGCTGCGTGAGGCGGCGCGGGTCCTCAGGCCGGGCGGCCGGCTCTGCATGGCGATCGTCCATCCGCTCAACTCGGCCGGCAAGTTCGCCAGCCTCGAGGCGGATGCGCCGTTCGTCATCAAGGGCAGCTATCTCGACTGCTTCAACTACAGCGACCCGGTGGAGCGTGACGGCTTCAGCATCGTCTTCCACAGCGCGCATCGGCCGCTGCAGGTCTATTTCGCCGCGCTGGAGGAGGCGGGGTTCCTGATCGAGCGGCTGCGCGAGCCATCGATCCCGGCAGAAACCATCACCCGCGACAGCAGCAAGCGCTGGCTGCGCGTGCCGCTGTTCCTGCATCTGCGCTGCCTGCGTCCCTAGCGCCGGAGCGCAGTGGGGCGCTCCGGCGTCGTGCATCGTCAGCCGCGCCTGGCCGCCTCGATTGCCGCGATGTCGATCTTGTGCATCGGCATCATTGCGGCGAACACGCGTTTGGCAACATCGCCGCCTTCGGACATCGCGTCGGTCAGCGCGCGCGGGGTGATCTGCCAGGAGATGCCCCATTTGTCCTTGCACCAGCCACATCGGCTCGCCTTGCCGCCATTGTCGACGATGGCGTTCCAATAGCGATCGGTTTCGGCCTGGTCGTCGGTCGCGATCTGGAACGAGAATGCCTCGCTATGCGTGAATGCGCTGCCGCCATTGAGCCCGAGGCAGGGGATACCCAACACGGTGAATTGCACCGTCAGCACGTCGCCGGCCTTGCCGGAGGGATAGTCGCCGGGCGCCCGGTGCACGGCCGTCACGTGGCTGTCGGGAAACAATTCGGCATAGAACCGCGCGGCGGCCTCGGCGTCCTTGTCGAACCACAGACAGATCGTGTTCTTGTGCTTTGCCATGGGGCTTCCTTCCGTTCTCGAATGTCAGGCCGCGCTTCGGCCGTCTGATCGGCGGCCGTGCGGATGTAAGCCAGCTGGTCTCGATCTGGCTGATCCAAGGACGGCCGTGGTAGTCGCAATCCGACACCGAGTCAGAAGATTTTTTTGCTCCCGGTTCAACGGTTCCATGGCCTCCTCCGGATCACCACGGCGCTGGAGGCGCTGTTCGGTCGAGCTGCTGAAGCGGCCGATCATACGGTGCGCTGCGAGCGATGCGGATCGGCGCCTCCGCTTGAAAATTGTTGTTGCTATTTTTCCGAAATCGTAGTCTTGTTGGCGCAACCCGCCTCGAGCAGAGGGACGTACGCGTCGTCACGAACGTGAGGTGGGCTGCGATGGACGTGACATCCGTGCTTGACGAACGCGGTTGGCACGGACGGAAAAGTCGTGTGGTCCTGGCCTCTCGGTGCTGAGGTCAAGTTCGCGGTCGATGCTGTGACGGCTCGCGCGGGCGATGGGGGCAAGAGAGCCGATCCCCAGGGAGAGCACGAAGGACACCGTTAAAACCAGTCGCGCGGGGAAGGCCGGGATGTCCCAGCCGAACCTGTGGTACCTGCCGCCTGCATTTTTTTCTGCAGGCGGGCCATGGGGGCGGCAGGCTCCCGGCCTTCTCCGCGCCCTCGATTTGAGGAGGGCGATGACGAATGCATCACTCGGGCACGATGTGTCGCGGGAACGTGATGTCGCGTGTCATGAGTTGCCGCAGCCGCCAACCCCATCCACCGCTGTCGTCCCGGACAAGCGCGCGGCCACGCGCGCGCAGATCCGGGACCCATAACCCCAGGGAGATGTTCGAGGCACGATGGCTGCCACATCGCGCCCAACCACGACCGACACGGCGTATGGATCCCGGGTCAGCGGCCACCAACGCTGCGCGTTGCCGGCCTTGCCAGGGATGACAGCGAATGTGTAGCGCGCTCCTGGCAGCCATGATCAGCCGTGACTTTGCAGCGCCATCCCGATCCCGTATCCAGCAGCGACAACGCAGAGAGGAAACCACAATGACCAAGACTGCAGCAGAGATCGAGGACGACAGGCAGATTCGCGAACTGCTGCAGAACTGGGCGATCTGGCGCGATGCCGGTGACTGGGAGCGCTTCCGCACGGTGTGGCATCCGGATGGGCGGATGATGGCGACGTGGACGCAGGGCACTGGCGACGAGTTCATCGCGATCAGCAAGGCGGCCTGGGCGAAGGGCGTCAACATCCTGCACTTTCTCGGCGGCATCTCGGTCGATCTCGAAAGGGACCGCGCCGTCGCGCAGACCAAGATGACGATCTCGCAGCGGGCCGAGGTCGAGGGCGTGCTCTGCGACGTGCTGTGCACCGGCCGCTTCTACGACTTTCTCGAAAAGCGCGCGGGACGATGGGGCATCGTGCTGCGCCAGCCGATCTACGAGAAGGATCGCATGGACCCGGTGACGCCGGGCGCCGTGCCCGCGCTCGATCGCGCGCTGCTGGAGCAGTTTCCGGTCGGCTATCGTCACCTGGCCTATCTGCAGACGCGCATCGGCTACACCGTGAAACGCGACATGCCGGGATTGAAGGGCCCCGAAGTCGAAGCGCTGTACGCCCGCGGGGCGGCGTGGCTCAGGGGCAAGCCGCTGTGAGCTTGGGAGGGTCGGCCGGGAAGGGCGGCAAGAATCGCGGCAAGAACCGCGGCCCTCTCGCTCTGATCCGCCGGAGCCGCTGTTCCGTTACGAGGTCGGGTTCCGCCCCGAAGGTGCATGGCGGGGCTACGCTCACCGGCTGAATCGTGCGTCGGGCCCGCTGATTTTCCAAGTCATTGAATCGGAAAGGATTTGCGCGACACTCATGGCCGCTTCGGAGACTTCGTATAGCTTTATGTATACAGGATCGGTATCTTGCTGCCAAAAAATCTCGGAACTTGCGCCAAACGCCTCAATTGCTGTATACAATGATCTGATCAAGGTATACTGTCACAAGGATACGCCATGGCCGCTTGCTTCCCGATGAACGCCTGGTATGCCGCGGCCTGGGACGCCGAGGTCAAGCAGGCGCTGCTTCCCCGCACGATCTGCGGCAAGCATGTCGTCATGTACCGCAAGGCCGACGGCACGATTGCCGCGCTGGAGGATGCCTGCTGGCATCGGCTGGTGCCGCTGTCGAAGGGCCGGCTCGAAGGCGACACGGTCGTCTGCGGCTATCACGGCCTGAAGTTCAGCCCGCAGGGGCGCTGCACCTTCATGCCGTCGCAGGAGACCATCAATCCCTCCGCCTGCGTGCGCGCCTATCCGGCGGTCGAGCGTCATCGCTACATCTGGCTGTGGATGGGCGATCCGGCGCTGGCCGATCCGGCGACCATTCCGGACATGCACTGGAATCATGATCCGGCCTGGGTCGGCGACGGCAAGACCATCCAGGTGAAGTGCGACTATCGCCTGGTGGTCGACAACCTGATGGATCTGACGCACGAGACCTTCGTGCACGGCTCCTCGATCGGCAACGACGCCGTCGCCGAAGCGCCGTTCGACGTCACCCATGGCGAGCGCACCGCGACGGTGACGCGCTGGATGCGCGGCATCGAGCCGCCGCCGTTCTGGGCCAGGCAGCTCGGCCAGCCCGGGCTGGTCGATCGCTGGCAGATCATCCGCTTCGAGGCGCCGTGCACCGTGACGATCGACGTCGGCGTGGCGCCGGCGGGCACCGGCGCGCCGGAGGGCGATCGCTCGCACGGCGTCAACGGCATGGTGCTCAACACGATCACGCCGGAGACCGACAAGACCTGCCACTATTTCTGGGCCTTTGCCCGCAACTACAAACTCTCCGAGCAGCGGCTGACGACGGAAATTCGCGAAGGCGTATCGGGCATCTTCCGCGAGGATGAGCTGATCCTGGAAGCGCAGCAGCACGCGATGGACGAGAATCCGGGGCGTGAGTTCTACAATCTCAACATTGATGCAGGGGCGATGTGGGCACGGCGGATCATCGACCGGATGATCGCGCGTGAAACGCCGCTGCGCGAAGCGGCGGAGTGAATGGAATGGCTGAGCGTGACAACGAGCGCTCGATCTCGCAGACGGTCCGGGCGCAGCTCACGCTGCGCGACCTGATCCTGACCGGGGCCCTGCGCGCCGGCGAGCGGATCTCGGAGCTGCAGGCGGTGGAAGCCGCCGGCGTCTCGCGCACGCCGGTGCGGATGGCGCTGGTGCGGCTGGAGGAGGAGGGGCTGCTGGAGGCGATTCCGTCCGGCGGCTTCATGGTGAAATCGTTTTCCGAACGCGACGTGCTCGATTCCATCGAGGTGCGCGGCACGATGGAAGGCCTCGCCGCGCGGCTCGCCGCCGAGCGCGGCGTCTCCGTGCGCGATACCGAGCCGATGCGCGAATGTCTCGCCCAGATCGACGAACTGATCGCGCCGCCGGAAATCTCCTTCGACGCGTTCTCGGCCTATGTCGCGCTCAACGCGCGCTTTCATGCGCTGCTGGCCGAGCTGTCGCGCAGCCCGCCGGTGATCCGCCAGGTCGATCGCGCCAGCGCGCTGCCATTCGCCTCGCCGAGCGGTTTCGTGATGGCGCAATCGGCGTTGCCGGAGGCGCGGCACATCCTGGTGGTCGCGCAGGAGCATCACCGCATCGTCATCGACGCGATCGAGAACCGCGAAGGGGCCCGGGCCGAAGGGATCATGCGCGAGCATGCCCGTCTGGCAGCCCGCAATCTGCGGCTGGCCGTGAAGGCCCGCGGTCCGATGGACCTGGTGCCGGCCGCGGTGCTGATCAAGACGCAGATCACGAACTGAGGGAGACGATCATGCGCTTCCAGGACAGCTGGTCGGCCGCGACGCTGGTCTCGACCCGTGATCTCGCGCCGGGAATTCGCGAGTTCGTGCTGCGGCCGGACGGTTATGTCTGCGCGCCCTATGCCATCGGCAGCCACATCAAGGTCGGCGTGCTCATCGGCGGCCAGCCGGATGTGCGATCCTACTCGCTGGTGGGCGAGGCCGACCCGCGCGGGTATCGGATCGCGGTGCGATCAGCCGAGGATTCGCGCGGCGGATCGCGTTATCTGTGGTCGCTGCAGCCCGGCGCCCGGATCGACGTGACCAGCCCGAGCTCGCTGCTGCAGGTCGACTGGCAGCGCCAGCATTATTGTCTCGTCGCGGGCGGCATCGGCATCACGCCGCTGGTCGGCGCGGCGGCTGCGCTGCTGCGCAAGACGCCGAACGTCTCGCTGCACTATGCAGTGCGATCGCAGGGCGATGCGGCCTATGTCGAGGAGCTCTCGACGCTGCTCGGCGACCGGCTTTCCGTGTACGCGGCGAGCGAGGGGCAGCTGCTGGATCTGTCCGCTCTGTTTGCCGGTCTGCCGGCCGGCGCTGCGGTGCTGTTCTGCGGACCGATGCGCATGCTCGATGCGGCGCGCGCTGCGTGGGCGGCCTGTGGCCGTGCGCCCGCGGATCTCAGCTATGAAACCTTCGGATCGAGCGGCCGCCTCGCCACCGAGCCGTTCACGGTGCGGCTGCGCGGCTCTGGCGAGGAGATCCTGGTGCCGCGCGACCGCTCGATGCTCGACGTGCTCAATGCGGCGGGGCACGAGATCATGGCCGATTGCCGCCGCGGCGAATGCGGCGTCTGCGCCATCGACGTAGTCGGCGTCGAGGGCGAGATCGACCATCGCGACGTGTTCTTCAGCGAGACGCAGAAGCACGAGAACCGCAAGCTGTGCGCCTGCGTCTCGCGTGCCCATGGCGTGGTCACGATCGACACGCTGGAGCGCGCCGACGCGCTGTGAGGTCGGTGCGCGCTATTTGTCGGCGACGCTGACCGGCATTGGCGTCGGCGGCCGGGCCTGCGACTTCCGGCCGGTCTGCTCGGCAGTCAGTGCGGCTCGCGCCGCCTTGAGCCGCGCATCGGTGTCCTTGTCGGCGAGCAGCGCGTCGGTGAGGTTGGCTTCGGCGACGTGGGCCGCTTCGGCCGCGGCCTTCGCCGCCGCGAAGTTGGCCGGGGTCGGGTTGGCTTTCGCCAGCGCGTCCGCGGTGTCGCGGTCGGACACTGCCTTCTCGTTGGCCGCCAGCGCGGCGTCGAGCTTGGCGTCGGCGATCTCCTCCGCGGCCTGCGCAGCGGCCAGCGCCGCGGCGGCCGGACTGAGCGGCGGCGGCCGTATCTTGGCCACTGGCGCCGGCGCCGCTGGCTTGGTGCTCGCCTGTGGCGGCGGCGGTGGTGCGACGACCGGCGGGGGAGCAGGCTGTTGAATGGAAGGAGGTTGCAGCGACGGCATGGTCGGCACCAGCTCGAGCGGCACCACGCGCGCGAACGAGCTGCGCGCGTCGCGCAGCAGGCCGCCCATGACCTGGTCGAGCGGCTCGGCCATCGCAGTCCCGCTCAGCGCCGCAGAGCCGAGCACGGCCAAGGCGACGTTTCTCGAGGTGATGCAGACGGCCATCGGAGACTCCCTACCGACACGATCGGCGCAGCCGACCCTCGGCGTTCACGGCCTGCCTTATTCCGCCAATGGGGTCTCAGGGTGGCGACGTCGTGGAGGACGCCGCCCAACATGCGTCACGTCGGCCGCAATGCGCTCATGCGAGTTCTTCGCGCACCCGCGCCGCCGCCGCGCACATCGCCTTCAATTTTCCGAACGCGGTCGAGCGTGGCAGATACTTCATCCCGCAATCCGGCGCGACGACCAGTCGCTCCGGCGCCACGACTTTGAGGCCGTTGCGGATGCGCTCGGCGATCACCGTGACCGGCTCGACCTCGGGATCGCCGAGATCGAGCACACCGAGCACGATGGTCTTGGCCGAGAGCTCCTTGAGAATGCCAAGGTCGAGCCGCGGCTGCGCCGCCTCGATCGCGATCTGCGTCGCGCTGCAATCGGCGAGCTCGGTCAGAAACGGATATCCGTTCGGCTTGCTCGATCCCGGTACGATCGCGGCATAGCCGAAGCAGACGTGGACGATGGTCGGCACCGTGATGCGATCGAGCGCGCGGTCGATGGCCTTGACGGCATAGCGCCGTGCCGATTGCGGATTGTTGCGCACCCACGGCTCGTCCAGCTGGATCACGTCGGCGCCCGCACGCTGCAGGTCGCGGGCTTCGGCATTGACGACCTCGGCAAACGCCATCGCGAGCGCCTCGTCGTCGCGATAGAAATCGTCCTGCGCCTGCTGGCTCAGGGTGAACGGTCCGGGCAAGGTGATCTTGGCGGCGCGCGTGGTGTTCCGGCGGAGAAATTCCATGTCGCGCAGCTCGACCGGGTACTTCCGCCGGATCGGGCCGACGACACGCGGCACCGGCGTCTTGATTCCGGACGGAGATATGATGATGGCGGGATTGTCGGCATCGATGCCGTCGAGCGCGGTGGCAAAGCGGTTCGAGTAGCTCTCGCGCCGGATCTCGCCATCGGACACGATGTCGATGCCGGCCTGCTCCATGTCGTGAATGGCGACGATGGTGGCATCGTCCTGTGCTTCGTCCAGCAGCGGCCGCTGAATGCGCCACATGCCCTGCAGCCGAATGCGCGGAACGGATTTCGAAAGCATGGCGCGGTCGACCAGCCAGTCCGGCTGCGGATAGCTTCCGACCACGGTGGTCGGCAGGAGATGTTGGGGCATGTTCACCGCAATGGTCCTCCCGCGGTCCGATTCGCTCGCGCCAAGCATGATAGCAGACGATTTGCTAGGCGCCCTGCGGATCGGAACATCCAGGCCGCGCAAACGTCGACCAGTTCGTCCGTTCGTGCATCCTTTTCACCATACAGGTGTTATTTGTAGTGAAAACGCTAGCCATCACCCATCTTTGGATCGTCATCAAAATGCATCGTATTTTGCGCAGTTTGTGAGTTGATGAAGCCGGTCGCGAGGCGCCATGCGAGAACGACAAATCCTGACGCTCAATTCGGGCTCCTCCTCGCTGAAGTTCGCCTTGTTTGAACAGGGCGCCGATCTGGTCGAGACCATGCGGGGCCAGATCGAGGGACTTGGCACCGCGTCACCTCATCTTCAAGCGCGGATGAGGGGAGACGCGCTCGCGGATGAGCGGCTCGGTGCCGCTGATGCGGCTGATCCAGAGGCCGCCCTGCGCGTCGTGCTCGGGCTATTGCAGCGTGTGACCGGACGTGAAGCGGTCGACGCGGTGGGTCATCGCATCGTTCACGGCTGTCTCGCATTTGACCGGCCCGTAGTGATCGACGACGATGTTGTGAGGAGCCTTGAAACGCTCAATCCGCTGGCGCCGCTCCACCAGCCTCACAATCTCGCCGGCGTCCGCGCCGCCCATCGCGCCTTCCCAGAAGCGCTGCAGATTGCTTGCTTCGATACCGCGTTCCATCGCTCGCACCCCTGGGTGAACGATACCTATGCGTTGCCGCGCGAGTTTTACGATGCGGGCGTCCGTCGCTACGGCTTTCACGGACTGTCCTACGAGTACGTCGTCGCAAGGATGAAGGAGGTCGCGCCGCGCGAGGAGAAGGGACGCATGGTCGTGATGCATCTCGGCAATGGCGCCTCGATGTGCGCGATCCGTGACGGGCAGAGCATCGGCTCGTCGATGGGCTTCACCGCGCTGGATGGACTGCCGATGGGCACGCGGTGCGGACAGCTGGATCCCGGCGTCGTGCTCTATCTTTTGCAGGAGAAAGGGATGACGGCGGAGGCTGTCACGGATCTCTTGTACAATCATGCGGGGCTGAAGGGACTCTCCGGTTTGTCGCAGGACATGCGCGAACTGGAGGCGGCCGGCACGGTCGAGGCCATGCAGGCGATCGCGTATTTCGTCGACCGGATCAGGCGTGAGCTGGGCGCGATGGCGGCCGTGCTCTCGGGGCTCGATGCAATCGTGTTCTGCGGCGGCATCGGCGAGCACGCCTGGCAGATCCGCGAGCGCGTCTGCGCCGGCTTCGGGTGGCTCGGCATCGCATTGGACGCGGGCAGAAATCGCGCAAGTGAAACCTTGATCTCGTCCGACGGCTCGGCCGTCCGGGTCTTCGTGATCAACACCAACGAGGAGATGATGATCGCGCGGCACTCCGCCGCATTGCTCGCGAGCCGCGGCAACGACTGACCCGGTGACCAGATCTGCGGATTTGCCGCTTGCACGTCCTGGCATTTTGGTATCTCCAGGAGGAAAGAAAGAGAATTTGGGAAGGGAAGCAATGGACGGCAGCGCGGCGTTGCGTGATGCGGACCTCGAATTCGACTACGTGATCGTCGGCGCCGGTTCGGCCGGCTGCGTACTCGCCAACCGGCTCAGCAGCGACGGCAGGCACAAGGTGCTGCTGCTGGAGGCGGGCCCGAAGGACACCAACATCTGGATCCACGTCCCGCTCGGCTATGGCAAGCTGTTCAAGGAAAAGGCCGTCAACTGGATGTACCAGACCGAGCCCGAGCCCGGGCTCGACGGACGCTCGGTCTTTCAGCCACGCGGCAAGGTGCTCGGCGGCTCCAGTTCGATCAACGGTCTGCTCTATGTGCGCGGCCAGCACGAGGACTATGACCGCTGGCGGCAGCGCGGCAATGTCGGCTGGGGCCACGATGACGTGCTGCCCTATTTCAAGCGCGCGGAAAATCAGTCGCGCGGCGCCGACGACTATCACGGCACCGGCGGCCCGCTGCCGGTCTCGGATTGGCGGCACGAGGATCCGCTGTCGGAATCCTTCGTCAAGGCGGCGGTCGAGGCCGGACTGCCGTTCAATGCCGATTTCAACGGCGCCAGCCAGGAAGGCGCAGGGTTCTTTCAGACCACCACGAGGCGCGGGCGTCGGGCCAGCAGCGCGGTGTCCTATCTGCGCCCGGCGCTCGGGCGCGGCAACCTTCACGTCGAGACCGATGCGCTGGCACAGCGCATCCTGTTCGATGGCCGCCGTGCCTGCGGCGTGAGCTTCAGCCAGCGCGGCCGGCTGCGAACCGCGCGCGCCCGCAAGGAGGTCCTGGTCTCGAGCGGGGCCTACAACTCGCCGCAACTGCTGCAATTGTCCGGCGTCGGCCCGGCCGACCTGCTGAAGCAGCACGGCATCGACGTTGTGCTCAATACACCCGGTGTAGGCAACGACCTGCAGGACCATCTGCAGGTGCGCATCGTGATGCGCTGCAGCCAGCGGATCACGCTCAACGACATCGTCAATCATCCCGTGCGCAAGGTGCTGGCAGGCGCGCAATACGCCGCGTTCCGCAAGGGGCCGCTGACGATCGCGGCCGGCACCGCCGGCGCGTTCTTCAAGACCGATCCGCGGCTGGCGAGTCCGGACATCCAGATCCATTTCATTCCATTCTCGACCGACAAGATGGGCGAGAAGCTGCACACCTTTTCCGGCTTCACCGCCTCGGTCTGCCAGCTCAGGCCGGAAAGCCGCGGCTCGCTCCGGATCAGGAGCGCCGACCCGGCGGCCCCGCCGGAGATCCGCATCAATTATCTCGCCAGCGAGACCGACCGGCGCGCCAATATCGACGGCATCAGGATGCTGCGGAAAATCCTGGCGGCGCCCGCGCTGAAGCCGTATGTCTCGGATGAAGCCTATCCGGGTTCCAAGGTCGTGAGCGATGACGACATCCTGGCCTATTGCCGGCAGCACGATCTACCATCCGACCTCGACCTGCCGGATGGGGAGCGATGCTCTGGCCGTGGTGGATCAGCGCCTGCGCGTTCGCGGCATCGACGGTGTGCGCGTGGTCGATGCCTCGATCATGCCGGACCTGGTTTCGGGCAATACCAATGCGCCGGTCATCATGATCGCGGAGAAGGCCTCCGACATGATCTTGCAGGACGCGCGCTGACGCAGGAATGAGTTCGTGACAATTTTCCGGATCGGCACCCGCAAGAGCACGATGGCCCTGGCGCAGACGGAGGAGATCGCGCGCCGGCTGCAGGCCGCGATCCCGTCGCTCGACATCGAGATCGTCAAGTTCGAGACGACGGGCGACTCGGACCAGACCAGCAAGCTGTTGACGCATGGTGGCAAGGGCGGAGCCTTCGTTGCCGAGATCCGCCGCGCCATGCTGGACGGCAAGCTGCATGCGGCGATGCACTCGTTGAAGGACATGCCGGGCAACGAGGAGACTCCGGGTCTTGTCATTGCTGCGCTGCTGTCGCGCGATCCGCCGGGCGACGTGCTGGTGCTGCGGAAAGGGCTGTCGCTCGACGAGTTCCGCAAGGACGGCGGGCGGGGCTTCAAGATCGGCACTAACGCGGTGCGCCGGGCGGCCTATGCGCGGCGGCTGTTTCCGCACGCCGAGCTGATCCATTTCCGCGGCGCGGCCGATACCCGCATCCGCAAGCTCGACAATGGCGAGCTGCAGCGGCTGCCGGACGGCGGCGCGGTCGGGCCGGCCGACGCGCTGATCATGGCACGGTCCGGGCTGGAGCGGGTCGGGCTGGCCGACCGCGGCTCCTATGAATTCCCTGCCGCCGACATGCTGCCGGCGGCCGGGCAGGGCATCGTGGCCGTCGAGTGTCCCGCGGCTGACTTCGAGACCCGGCGCATCCTTGCGACCATCGACGATGCGGCGGCGCGCGCTTGCGCCGATGCCGAGCGCGAGGTGCTGTGGGTGCTCAACGGCCACTGCAACTCGCCCATCGCGGGCTTTTCGACCATCGACGGCGCGCAGATGACGTTGACTGCCTCGGTGCTCGACGAGGATGGCGGCCGCTTCATCGAGGCCCAGCGCGTAGGCCCCGCCGATCGTCCGCGCGAGCTCGGCCGTGCGGTCGGGCTCGAATTGCTTGCCAACGGCGCGGCGGCGCTGATCGAGCGCAGCCGGCCGCGCTGATCGGTCAGCCCTTGTAGGCGCGCACCCGCGCCAGCATCTGCTCGACATGGGCGATCGGGGTCTCCGGCGTGATGCCGTGGCCGAGGTTGAAGATATGCCGGCCGCCGGCATAGCTCGCCAGCACGTCGTCGACCGCCTGGTCGAGCGCCGCGCCGCCGGTGATCAGGGCCAGCGGATCGAGATTGCCCTGGACGGCGACTTTGCTCTGCACCCGCTCGCGCACCAGTCCGGGCTCCGCCGTCCAGTCGATGCTGACGGCATCGATGCCGGTCTCGCTGACATAGCCCGGCAGCAGCGCGCCGGCGCCGCGGGGGAAACCGATGATCTTGGCGTCCGGCCGGACCTTGCGCACGCCCTGGACGATGCGCCGCGTCGGCGCCACCGACCAGCGGGCGAACTCGCGCGGCGGCAGCACGCCGGCCCAGGTGTCGAAGATCTGCAGCGCGTCGGCGCCGGCCTCCAGCTGCTGCAGGAGGTAGGCGATCGAGCTGTCGACCAGCGCGTCGATGATCTTGCTGAACGCCTCGGGATGCCGGTAGGCCAGCAGCCGCGCCGGCGCCTGGTCGGGCGTCCCTTGGCCGGCGACCATGTAGGTCGCGACCGTCCATGGCGCGCCGCAAAAGCCGATCAGCGCGGTGCTCTTTGGCAGTTCGGCGCGGACCCGGCGCAGCGCCTCGAATACCGCCTCGAGCTTGGAGAGGTCGGCCTCGCCGGACAGCGTCGCGATCTTTTCGGGCGTGTCGAGCGGATCGAGCCGGGGACCTTCGCCGACCTCGAAGCGGACGCTGCGGCCGAGCGCGTGCGGGATGACCAGGATGTCGGAGAAGATGATGGCCGCATCGAAGCCGAACCGGCGGATCGGCTGCAGCGTAACCTCCGCCGCGAGCTCCGGATCGAAGCAGAGGTCGAGAAAACCGCCCGCCTTGGCACGCACCTCGCGATATTCCGGCAGGTAGCGGCCGGCCTGCCGCATCATCCAGATCGGAGGCACGCTCTTGCGCTGACCGGCCAGCACGTCGAGGAAGGGCTTGTTCACGGCAGTCTCACTCACGCTGGGGCTCCGCAACATTCGGGAACGGTTTACCGTCCGTGATACATGCCTCCGCGGTTCCGGCCAAGGTCATATCGGACGCCCGCCATCGCGATCGTCGCAGCGCCCTGCTGCAGCGTGCCGCCGCCAACGCCGGGGAACACCCGTTTCGGCCATGCGTTGTCGTCGCACAGGGAGATCGATCATGGCCGAGAAATTCAATCCCGCCCCGCGCGACAAGCATGCGGTCGACCCGCGTGAGGCCGCTCGTCTCGACCGCGAGGATGCGACGCAGCTCGACAGGGGACTCATGGATACGTTTCCGGCGTCCGATCCGGTGAGCCTGCAGCAGCCGTCGACGACGCGCGTGAAGGGTGGCGATCCCGGCGAGAGCGAGCAGCGCGAGCCGTCGCTATGGGACAAGGTGCGGTCGGTGTTCGCTCGTTGAACTATCAACTTCGCCGTCGTTCGTGTTCGATGCGTCTCTCGTTCTCCGTAGAAATACGGCTCATGCCGTAGTCTTACGGTGTGCTTCGGACCGGGGCTGATCCCGCGCATTTCAGATTTAAATAAGATGTCCATGGGACTCTCGCGCCGTCCGGAGAGTTCCGCGGAATGGACGTTGCTGCGACCAGATCTGATAGAAGCCGTCTGCCGATGTGGGCGGCTGGCGTCCTCGCGCTGGTATGTGGCGCCATTGTCGCCTTCAGCGGCTGGAGCGAATGGGAATCGCGCAACGCCGAGTTGCACAACGCGGAGACCGATCTCGGCAATCTCGCGCGTTCGCTGACGCAACACGTCGAAGACTCGTTCGAGCTTGCGGACTCGCTGCTCCGCGGCGTCGTCGCCGCGCTGGAGACCGACGACGGCAAGCCGGGGGTGGCCACGCGGCTGCAGACGATTCTCAAGTCCAGAAAAGCCAACCTTGGCCGCATCCGCGGTGTGTTCGCCTATGACGAGAACGGCGACTGGATCGCGACCACCGAAGATGTCGTGCTGTCCAACTACAACAATGCCGATCGCGATTACTTCAGCCATCACCGGACGTCGGCCGACCGCTCGCTGCTGATCGGCAACCCGGTGCGCAGCAAGGCCGGGGGACAATGGGTGATCACTTTGTCGCGGCGCTGGAACCACGGCGATGGCCGTTTCGGCGGCGTTGTGCTGGCGACCATCGATGTCGCCTATTTTGCCCAGTTCTACCGCCAGTTCGACGTCGGCCGGCACGGCTCGATCAGTCTGATCAGCCGCGACGGCGTTCTGCTCGCCGACAATTCCGAACCCAGTTCGCAGCTGCTCGGCAAGCCTCCGATCGAGCAGATTCCCTATCACCCCACATCGGGTGCCTTGCACTTCCGGCGGCCTGACGAGAGCTCGGATCGCCTCGGCTTCTACCAGCACGCCCAGCGCTACCCGTTCCTGATGATCGTGGCCCGCTCCGAAGCGGACGTGCTCGCGGGCTGGCAGCGCGAGGCGCGCGTTCGTCTCTCGGTCCTCGTCTGTCTGGTCGCGCTGATCATTGCGATCGGCGTCTTCCTGGTCAAACAGCTGATCAAGCGGCAGCAACTGGCATCGGCGCTTGCGGCAAAGGAGGAGAACTTCCGGCTGATCGCCGAGGGCTCCAGCGACATCGTGACGCGCATCGAGCTCGACGAATGCATCGGCTACGTCTCGCCCTCGACGATGCGCGTTCTGGGATGGCATCCCTCGCAGTTGCTCGGCAAGCGTGCGATTTCCGGCGTGCATCCGCTCGATCGCCCGCAACTGCAGGAGATCCTGGATCAGCTCAGGAACGGGACCGCCGACGAAGCCCGCGCCACCTATCGCATGCGTCGTCGCGACCGGTCGGAGATCTGGGTCGAGGCCACCGTGCGCGCGACCCGGCGGCCGGACGGTACTCTCGATGGCTTCGTCGCCGTGACGCGGGACGTGACCCAGCAGAAGACGCTGCAGGGCAGGCTCGAAACCCTGGCCATCGAGGACAGCCTCACCGGGCTTGCCAATCGCCGCCGCTTCGACGAGCGGCTGTTGGAGGAGTGGGGCAGGGCGTATCGCGACAAGACGTCGCTGGCGCTGCTGATGATCGACATCGACCACTTCAAGGCGTTCAACGACGCCTATGGCCACCCGGCCGGGGACGAATGCCTGCACAGCGTCGCCAGCATCCTTGCCGACGAGGCGCAGCGCAGCGCGGACTTCGCGGCGCGCTATGGCGGCGAGGAGTTCGCGATGCTGCTGCCGAACACCGATGCCGCGGGATGTGCCCGCCTCGGCGAGCGGATCCGGCGGGCGCTGCATGAGGCCGGCATCGTTCATGCCCACAATCCGGCCGGCATCGTGACGGCCAGCATCGGCGGCGCCGTCTGTCGTCCCGGCTTCGAACGTTCCGCCGGCCCGGCTTCGCTGATCGAGGCGGCCGACCGCGCGCTGTATGCCGCGAAGGATGGTGGGCGCGACCGCGTCGTCATGACCGCCGAGGTGATCGAGCTGTCGTCCAGCAAGGCGCCGACGACGGCTCCGGCGTGAGCTGGCGGTTGCCTCAGTAATGCGGCGGCCGCTCATTGCGCGGTCCCTCGGCCTGATCCTGCGCGTCCGCGAGCCGCTCGACCAGCAGCGCAATCTGCCGCTTCAACGCGTCGATCTCGCGCCACTGCGCGGTGATGGTCTGGTTCAGCGTCTCGATCGTGTCGTCCTGGAACGTCAGCCGCATCTCGAGCCGGTCGATCCGCTCGCTGATATCATTGCTCGACGGCTCAAAGCTGCTCATCGCGGACGTCCTCCTGGTCTGCGCCGGCGGCGATCGGCTGCTCCAGCAGCCCGTGCCCCAGCGCGACGCGTTCGTCGAACACGAAGCAGCCGCCGCGCCAGCGGCTGTCCTGTTCCGGGACCTCCTCCAGATATTTGAGGATGCCGCCCTTGAGATGGTAGACTTCGGCAAAACCCCGCGCGAGCAGCAGCGCGCTCGCCTTCTCGCAGCGGATGCCGCCGGTGCAGAACATCGCAATGCGCTTGTGCCTGTCAGGGTCGAGCGCCCGCGCGGCAAAATCCTTGAACTGGCCGAAGCTCTGCAGGCCGGGATCGAGCGCGCCTTCGAACGTTCCCATTGCGACCTCGAACGCGTTCCGCGTGTCGAGCACCACGACATCCGGCGAGGCGATCAGCGCGTTCCAGTCAGCGGCGTCGACATAGGTCCCGACTCGCCGGGTCGGATCGGCGGCGGGATCGCCGAGTGTCACGATCTCCCGCTTCAACCGCACCTTCAGCCGCTGGAACGGCATGGCTGCAGCGCTGGAGAATTTCAGCTCCAGATTGTCCAGTCGTCCCGCGAACGCCTCTCCTTGGCGCAACTGCGTCACCAGCGCGGCGATGGCTTCGTTCGTCCCGGCGACGGTGCCGTTGATACCCTCCGCGGCGAGCAGGATGCTGCCCTTGATACCGTGCGCGGCGCAGAACGCCTTCAGCGGCTCGCGGAGGTCGTGAAAATCAGGCAATGCAACGAACTGATAGAAGGCGGCGACGGTCAGGGGCATGGGGCGGTTTACCAGCAGACCTGACCATAGAAAAGCTCGTAGCACCGGCCATTGCCGAGGCCGGAAAGAATGTGTCATGTAGCCGGTCAGCCCTGGCATTCCAGCCCTCCGACGATCACGCAGCGAGCAACGATGAGAAGCTTCCATTTCCCCGGCAGGTCCACGGTCCACGCCCAGAATGGCATGATCGCAACCTCGCACCCGCAGGCCGCGCTGGCCGGCATCGAGGTGCTGCGTGCCGGCGGGACCGCTGCGGACGCTGCCGTGGCGGCGTGCGCCCTGCTCGGCGTCATCGAGCCGCAGTCCACCGGTATCGGCGGCGACTGCTTCGCGCTGGTGCAGGCCAAGGGCGAAGGCCGGGTCACGGCCTATAACGGCTCGGGCCGGGCGCCGGCCGCCGCCACCGTGGACTGGTATCTCGAGCGCAAGATGCATTCGGTGCCGCTGACCTCGGCCCATGCCGTGTCGGTGCCGGGCGCGATCGATGCCTGGGACCGCATCCTGCGCGACCACGGCCGGCTCGGGCTCGACCGGTTGTTGCAGCCGGCCATCCGCGCCGCGGAGGAGGGCTATGTGGTGGCGCCGCGCGTCGCCTTCGACTGGAACAACCAGTTCGAGAAGCTCCGGAACGGCACCAACACCGCGCGCTATTTCCTGCCGCGCGGCAAGGCGGCGGTCGTCGGTGACGTGATCCGGCAGCCGGAGCTGGCGCAGACGCTGCGCGTCATCGCCAAGGAGGGGCCGAAGGGCTTCTACACCGGTGCGGTCGCCGAGGACATGGTGCAGACCCTGCGCGGCATCGGCGGCCTGCACACGCTCGAGGATTTCGCCAGCCACCACACCGAGGTGACCGCGCCGATCGGCACCACCTACAAGGATCACGAGGTCTGGCAGTGCCCGCCGAACGGCCCGGGCATCACCATGCTGGTGATGCTCAACATCCTCTCGCGCTTCGACCTCACGCGCATCGATCCGCTTAGCGTCGAGCGCTTCCATCTCGAAGCCGAGGCGGCGCGCATCGCCTACATGATGCGCGAGCAGCACATCGGCGACCCCGAGCACATGACCACCGAGGTCGCAAGCATCCTCGCCAAGGAATTCGCCGACGAGTACATTTCGCAGATCAGCCTCGACAAGCTCCTGGACCTGCCGAGCGTCGCGCCGCCGATGAACCCGGAGACCGTGTACATCACGGTGGTCGACCGCGACCGCAATGTCTGCTCCTTCATCAACTCGATCGCCCATTCGTTCGGCTCGGCCATCGTCTCCAACGAGACCGGCGTGCTGCTGCAGAATCGCGCCGGCGGCTTCCGCATCCAGCCGGGCCATCCGAACTGCATTGCGCCTGGCAAGCGTCCGCTGCACACCATCATCCCGGCGCTGGCCACCAAGGCGGGGCGCGCCCAGATGTCGTTCGGCGTCATGGGCGGCCAGTACCAGCCGGTCGGCCAGACCCACGTGCTGACCAACATCCTCGACTATGGCTGCGACGTGCAGGAAGCGATCGATATGGCGCGCGGCCTGCACTACGAGGGCGTCTATCAGCTCGAGGACGGCGTGCCGGCCGAGGTGGTCGAAGGCCTGCAGCGGATCGGCCACAAGACCACCAAGGTGGTCTCGCCGCTCGGCGGCGGCCAGGCAATCTGGATCGACTGGACCAAGGGCACCCTCACCGGCGGCTCCGACCCGCGCAAGGACGGCTGCGCACTGGGCTATTGAGGCGGGCGTCGCAGGCTCTGCTGGCGTCACCGCCGCGCGCCGTGCAGTAGGGTGGGCAAAGGCGCGCCAAGATTCATCAGCATGCCTCGCTGTCTCCCGCGCCGTGCCCCCCATTCGCGCACCAGTCTCGCTGACAAACGGTGGGCACGCTGCCGCCCTGCGGGCGGCCGCTTTGCCCACCCTACGGCACCTCCACATTCCGCCGTCGTCCCTGCCCAGTGCGCAATTGCGCACGCGGCGCAGGGACCCATACCCCCAGGGCGAAGTTTGAGGCCCGCTGGTCATTGGCATTTTGCCCGTCACATCTGCTGCGGCGTATGGGTCCCGGATCGGCGCTGCGCCGCGCTGCGCGCGTCACAGCTTGTCCGGGACGAGGGCGGAGGAGTTGGCGCATTTGCGGCTCGCACAGCTAAGACGCAGAAGATCATTCTCGCGGCGTGTCGCGCCCGAGGTCTGCGATCAGTTCGTCCCTCGCGAGAAGTGCAAGGGGGCGCAGGGAATGCCGGGTGAGGGCCTCACCCATGGCCCGCCTGCGAAAAGAATGCAGGCGGCAGGTACCACAGGCAAAGCCGGTCATCCGGCATTCCCTGCGCGACGGTCTCACGCTTATACGCAGTCTCCCTGGTGCGCCGGGCTTGTTGGCCACCATCGCCACGCGGCACATCAGCGCCAGCGCGGCTTGATACCAGCGTCGGGGTATCAGGACGCTGCGACTTCACGTCCGCAAGCGATCGTTCGTCCGCACCCTCGTTTGAAGAGGATGCTGCGATCTCCCGCGGCCATCGCATCCCCGCCTCGCGTGTCGTGACGATCGCGCGCAACGCCCCTCGCAGTGAAGCGGGATGGGCCTACACAATCATGAATTCCGATAAAGAGCAAGATATTTATTTTTTTCAGAATTTGAAGGCGAAGGGTGACGGGCTGGTCACCTGCGCCGCCATGCGCTAAACCGCGGCTCCCGTGAACGAGCAGAGGCAGTCCGAGCATGCGGCGTCCGATCGATCGAAGAGTTGTGCTGACGGTGGCGGCATCGGCAGCAGCCGCCGTGCTGGGCCCTCATGTGGCTTCGGCACAGACCAGTTCCGCCAAACCGACAGGAAAGACCATGACCACTCCCTCCGGACTGCAGATCATCGACACCAAGGAAGGCACCGGCGCGACGCCGTCGCGCGGCCAGACCTGCGTGATGCACTACACGGGCTGGCTCTACGAGAACGGCCAGAAGGGCAAGAAATTCGACTCGTCGGTGGATCGCAACGAGCCGTTCGAATTCCCGATCGGCATGAAGCGCGTGATCGCCGGCTGGGACGAGGGCGTGGCGACGATGAAGGTCGGCGGCAAGCGCACACTGATCATCCCGCCGGAGCTCGGCTACGGCGCCCGCGGCGCCGGCGGCGTGATCCCGCCGAATGCGACGCTGTTGTTCGACGTCGAGCTGTTGGGCGTGAAATAAGTCGCAAATGGTCCCGGGTGGCAACAAAGTGTGATGCCCGATACAGCGCCCTCTCCCCCAAGCGAAGCAAAGCTTCGCCAGGGTGGGAGAGGGCATCGCCGGCCTATCCGGGCATGCGGTTGGGTGAGGGGTCTCTCTCCGCAAGCGACGGTCGGGGAGGCAAACCCCTCACCCAACCGCGCTTGCGGCGCTGTCCTACCTGCCCTCTCCCACAAGGGGAGAGGGCGCATTCATGAGCGCTGGCGAGGATCCTGCAGCGATCTGGTTGTTGGTGGCCATCCATCATCAACTAACAACGACAAGACCGGCCCGCGAAGAGCCGGTCTTGTTAGTCTCTCAAGCATCATCGCGTGATATCAGCGGTCGCGCCGACCCTGCTCACAGATTCTTGTTGGCCGCGCCAGCGGCGCTGTTCACGGCGTCCTTGGTCGCCTCCTTTGCGTCGCCCATCGCCTTCTGGCCCTTGCCCTTCACTTCCTGGATGGCGCCTTCGCCCTGCAGGCGCTCGTTGCCGGTGGCTTCGCCGATGCCCTGCTTGGCCTTGCCGATCGCCTCGTTGGCCGCGCCTTTGATCTTGTCCGTGGTCGAACCCATGGTGTGTCTCCATTGTGTGTGTAGACTGTGCGAGGTTCAACGCGGGCATGGCGGTTTGGTTCGCCGGGAACCCGAATGGCGCCGATGCGGCATTTCGACTAGGATTCAGCTGGGTTCCCTCAGAGAACGTCGAGAAGAAGAAATCATGTCAGGTACTCACGATCACGCGCATGGCCACTCCCATGATCACGCCGACGAGCGCTGGAAGCACGATGGCGTGCGCGTCATTCCCGGCAATCAGCTCGACTCCAATGTGCCCTCGACGCCGGGCATGGACCGCAAGGCCGCGATCAATTTCGCGCGCGTCGGCGCGCAGAAGCTCTGGGCCGGCACCGTCACGATCAAGCCGGACGCCAAGACCGGCGCGCACCATCACGGCCATCTCGAAAGCGTGATCTACGTGGTGAAGGGCAAGGCGCGGATGCGCTGGGGCGAGCAGCTGCAGTTCACCGCGGAAGCCGGTCCCGGCGACTTCATCTTCGTGCCGCCCTACGTGCCGCACCAGGAGATCAACGCCAGCCGCGACGAGGTGCTGGAATGCGTGCTGGTGCGCAGCGACGGCGAGGCCGTGGCCATCAACATCGACATCGAGCCGGTCGAGAAGCCCGAGACGGTGCTATGGATCGACCCGGTGCATCGCGATCCGGCCGAGACGAAGTCGTGAGGCGCGCGAGATAGGATTGACCGGCTGACCACGGGGATGCCGCCCTCCCTCTCCCCGTTCTTCACGGGGAGAGGGGCGGGGTGAGGGGCAGCGGCGCGGGTGCTGCTAGTTAGTAGTCCTGAAATTAAGTACAGGCCAAAGACAATTACTCCTCGTGCTTCGACAAGATCAATCACGAGATAGATACACACCGCCCGTGCGGCTGCCCCTCACCCCACCCCTCTCCCCGTGAAGAACGGGGAGAGGGAGCGCGGCGTCGCTTGGGGATGGCAGGTCGGGCTCAATGAGGAATGCGAGCGGATATTCGCGTATGCAAGAACTTATTTGTGCAGAGTGACGCCGCTCGCCGCGAGCGCCGCTGCAACTCCCTCTCCCCGTTCTTACGGGGGCGCGGCGAGCTTCGCTCGCGCTGGGAGGGTTGGGGTGAGGGGCAGCCACACGGGAAGTGCTACTTGTTAGCTGCCGGAGCTTTCATCGAAAGCCAGTCCAAAAACCCGCTACCTCGCCAGAAACGCCGTGCCGGCTGGGCCGTTGGCGACGGACATCGACAGCGCGCCGGGGGCGATGTTCCAGTTGGTGGCATTCAGGATCAGGGTGTTGAACACCATGGTCACGCTGTTGCTCGAGACGTTGGACACCGAGTTGATGGTGACGTTGCGGCTGGGAAGGTACATCAGCCCGGTGAACGACGAACCGCTGGTGCCGTTGATCGGCAGGTTGCTCGTCGACAGGCCGGTCGGCTCGTACATCAGGATGTTGGCATAGGTGCCCGTGGTCGGCGCCGACAGCGTGGCGTTGACGTTGCCGTTGAAGGTGAGGGTCGCGTTCTGATCGACCAGGTAGAAGGTGACGCCGGTGCCGGTGACTGTCCAACTGGAGTTGAAGGTCATGCCGCCGTTCTTGATGACGTAGAGTCCGGGATTGAGCTTCAGCGTGCCGGAGCCGTTGAAATTGGTCCATCCGCAGTAGACGCCCGGATCGAGGGTCACGGTGCCGGAATCGTAGGTCTTGTTGTTGAAGGTGCAGGACCCCACGGTCGGCACCGGCAGGGTGCCCGCGAACGGATCCGAGATCGCCGCGCAGCTGGTCTCGGCGGGCGGGTTGACGCCGCCGTTCTTGATGATGGTCGAGCCCTTGATGCAGATGCGCTTGGCGTTCAGCGTAGCGTTGAAGATCGCGGCAGGACTCTGCGTCGACAGCACGTGCACCTCGCAGGTCGGCGCATTGAGCTGGGCGCCGGAATTGACCAGCAGCGATTGCGAGTTGAGCGTGCTGACGAGCAGGATGCACACCGGCGTCCTGGTCTGGGCGCCACCCTTGGCGGTGGCCGTGGCCGTGACGCCGAGCGACGTGGCGCCCATGACGTTCAGGAATGTGGTCGGGACCGTCGCATTGGCGGTGCCCGAGACCGAGCCATCAGCGTTTGCGACGAAGGTGGCGGATTTCGCCGTGCCGAAACGGCTGGCGAAATCGCTCTTGAACACGGCGTCGGCGGTCGAGATCTGCTGCCCGCTGGGCTGGATCACTGCGGCCAGGACCGCGGCGTCGACCGACTTCTGCAACTTCGCCTTGACGTCGCCGCTCTTGGCGAGATCCACCGCCGCGCCCACCGAGATCAGGATCGGGATACTGGCGATCGCGAAGATCATGCTGATGTTACCGTTCTCGGCACGCCAAAACCTGCGCGACAGACGGCGAACGGAGTCGAGTGAGAACGATGCGGACATAGGTGCGACGCTTCCTGCTGGGTTGCTGTCCGAGGCTCGGCGCTGGCGAAGCGAGCCCGTGCTGCAGGAGTGGACCGCCAGACGTTACCGCCGACTGAATCCGGTTTCATAAAGAAACCTTTGGGAGCGCTGACGGGAACGGAAGGTTATCATTGTGTTTTACTAATTGTGGAGAAGTCGCCCCTGGTACCATTCAGCGGTAGTGATGCCATCAGATACCTTCAAACGGCGGTACCATCAGCTTGCTGTCAGTTGTGGGCAGGAGGAATTCTCGTCTTCGTCGATGCGCGGCTACGGCGAGTGTGTGTGCCAGATTCCACGTGATGCGAGCACGAGGCTGCAGACCAGGGCGTAGGCCATGAGCGACAGGGTGACCATGGCCGCCAGCGAGGCCATGCCGCCGCCGAGCAGGACGATGGCGACGAAACCGCCGCCGGCTGCGATCAGGATGCGCAGCGCGGAGCCCACGAATGGCCACAGCACATGGCCAGCGCCCTGGCCGGCAAACGACAGCACGAAGCCGAAACCGAGCGCGGCATAGGCGGGGGCGACGGTGCGCAGGTAGGTGGTGCCTTCGTGCAGCACGTCGGCATCATGACTGAACAACGTGAGCCAGAGCGGCGGATGCAGCGCCACGATCAGCCCGATCGCGCCGACCAGGGCCGCACCGCTCAACGCGCTGATCCAGGCGATGCGGCGAGCGCGCACGCCCTGGCCGGCGCCGACATTGATGCCGACCATGGTCAGGGTGGCGGTGCACAGTCCGAACAGGATTGGTATCATGATATAATCCAGCCGCGAGGCGATGCCGTAGGCGGCGAGCTCCGAGGTCCCGAAACGGCCGGCCAGCGCGGTCACCAGGATGACGGTGAGGTTGACCATGACGGCATTGAGCGCTGTCGGCAGGCCGACCCTGAGAATGTCGGCGAACAGCCGGGGCTGCAGCGGCGCGACGCGCACATGCAGGCTGGAGCGGCCCGAGGCCATGTAGCGCAGCAGCACCAGCATCGCGCCGCAGTAGTACAGTCCGAAGGCGATGCCAGCGCCGGCGATGCCGAGTGCCGGCAGCGGGCCGAGGCCGAAGATCAGCATCGGAGAGGTGGGGATCATGACCAGCGCGCCGACCAGCGTGACCAGCGCCGGCACGCGGACGTTACCGGCGCCGCGCAGCGCGGCCGCCTGCAGGTTGACGATCCACACCGGAATGGCGCCGGCGAACAGGTAGTTGGAATAGCGTAAGCCCGCCTCGAGCGCACCGGCGCGGCCGCCGAGCGCGTGATACAGCGCCGGACCGGACAGCGTGATGGCGAGCGTGAACAGGCCGCCGGCGATCACCGCGAGCACGATGGCATGAAAGGCGATGGCGTCGGCATCGGCCTGGCGCCCCGCGCCCACGGCGCGCGCGACCGCAGAGGAGACGCCGCTGCCAATGCCGCCATTGGACATCATCGTCATCAGCATGAACAGCGGGAACACCAGCGCGGCGCCCGCCAGCGCGTCGGTGCCGAGGAAGCCGACATAATAGGCCTCGGCGACGTTCACCGCGGTCTGCGCCACCAGCACCGACATCGTCGGCAGCGCCAGGCGGACCAGGGTCGGCAGCACCGGGCCGCTCAACAGCGCCGCACGCGTCGCCGCCGCCTTGCTGCGCGACGGGTCGGCGATGCCGGGGGAGGGCAGCTTGTCCGGAGCGCCGGTCTGCGGCGCCTCGCGGGTCCGGGTCGAAACGTCCATCCTGCCTCCCGCACGCCGGGCAAGCCCGAGGCGTTTGAATGACGATCATCATTCAATAGGGCCGCGGCCGCGCAGGGGCAAGGTCGGCCTTGCGCAGACCGATCATGAATTCTTGAAGGGACGGCCGCGCAGCGCAGAGAGGGAGCAAAAGCATGATGTGTTTCTACGAAATCGCATCGTGGCAGCCTCGCGGACGTTTTCCGATTTCGCAGCTGGTAGCTTGGAAGTCGGCCTCGCTATCACCCTCCCCTGGAGGGGCCTGGAGGGGGAGGGTCGGTTCACATGCGCAAAGCGCAAGTGAACCGGGGTGGGGTGATCTCTCCACTTGCACCGGTTTCCGCGACTTCACCCCACCCCGCTCGCCCGCTTCACGTGCGATAGCCCTGCCCTCCAGGGGAGGGTGAGACCGAGATCGCGGTGCCTGCCGTCTTCATGATCGGGACGTTGACGATGAAAGCATGATGCGTTTCCACGCAATCGCGTCACGCTCTAGTAATGGACGCGCAGGCCGATGCCGCCGTGAATGGTGTTGCCGACCGGCTGCGGACCGAGCGTGCCGTTGACGAACAGGTCGGCGATCCAGCCCTGGGACAGCCGGAACCCGAGCCGGCCGCCATATTCGAACCAGCCCTGGTTGCCCATGGTCGGCGTCACCGTGCCGTTGCCGGTGACGGTGGCGACAATGCCGGATCGGGTGCCGAACGACTGCACGTAGCCGCCATTGATGTTGGCCTCGATGGTCGAGCCGAACAGATGCGTCCACTGGCCGCCGACCTTGACCAGGCTGGTGCGGTCGGTGCCGCCGGCGATCGCGGCGTCGGACGGGTTGAACGTCACGGTGGGATCGCGATAGGCGGCGACGTTCTGCCACAGCTGCCACAGCTCGACCGAGGCGGCGAGCTCGTCGCGCGGCGACATCCGGCTGATCCAGCCGGCGCGGCCATAGACCGCGTAGTTCGACGCCGTCGTGGTGCCGTCGACCGTCACCGTGCCGAGGCTCGTGTTGTAGCTGCGGCCGTAGCGCACGCGCTCATGCGGCGTCAGGATGGTGCCGACGTCGAAGAACGGCCGCGACGATCCCCAATCGGTGGCGTCGTAGCGCAAGGCGAAGGCGCCGATCGGCGCCGACGTCACGTGATAGCCGTTCTCGTTGTACTGCGTGTAGGCGAGGCCGGCGAGCAAAGCGAGATTGCCGGTGAGCTGCTTGCGGCCATGGATACCGGCTGAGAACGAGCCGGCCGAGCCGAACGCGCTGATGCAGTCGTTGCAATTGACCTGCTCGTTGACGCCGAGCAGCACCAGGCCGAGCACCCGGTTGGTGACCATCTGGTTGAAGCGCTGGTCGGCGAGCCCGTTCACCGCACCGCGGCTGGAATCGGCGCCGTTGGGCGTCGGCGAGGCGGCAGGCGACGGTGTCGGCGTCGGCGTCGGGCAAGGCGCCGCGTTGATCGTCTCGACGTTGCAGCCGCTCTGGGCCGCGGCCGGGACGGCCTGCCAGGCGAGCGCGAGGCCGGCTGCGGCCATGGCCATGATCAGGAGGGGTGGGCGGGCGCGCATCGTCATCGCCCACACAGGATGCCGGTGAAGTCTTGCGGCGGCGCGTTGCTGGCGAGATCGGTGACGGTGCACAGTCCGGTCGTCGACGTGCAGGTCGCCGCAAAGCTCCAGGACGGGTTGTTGGTCTTCGTGATCGTGCTGCGGCCCTGGCCGGTCGCGGTGATGATTGCGGTATCGCCCGGCTGGGTCAGCTCGATGCACTGGAAGGTGAGGGTGCAGACGCGCGATGCGCCCTCCTGCAGCACGACCATGGTCTGGCCGCGTTGCGACCTGATGTCGAGAATGGTGCCGCGCACGCCGATGGTCGCGAGAGGCGTGTTGATCTTGTAGGCGGCCTTTTCGGAATGACCGGTGACGAAGCGGAACGCGCCGGTGCCGAGCCGGATGGCGATGTCGCGATAGCTGGTCTCGTCGTTGAAGACGGTGCGGTCGAGCGTCAGGGTCGCGTTCGGGCCGAGCGAGAGATTGGTGCTGTCGAGCATCACGAGCCGGGCGGCGCTGTCGCTGCCGGTGCGCACGGTCTCGTTGCGCACGACGCCGTCGCCGACGCTGATCGGGCTGCTCGCGGCGCCGGCCACGCGCGCGACGTCCTTCTGCACCAGCACAGCCTCGCCGATGCGGCTGTCGGCCAGCACCGGGCCGGCCGCCGCCAGCAGGGCGGCGGTCGAGACGGCGGCCACGATTGTACGGCGACGCAGGCTCATGTCAGACTCGATGTTGGTTCCCTCGCGATCCTAGCGCAAGACGGGCCGCAGGAATGTTGTAAGATGGACACAAGTCGGTCGTGATGCGCACGCTGGTTAGTTGCGCCCATGGTGAGATCAGTTCAATCGCATGCCCACGAAGGTATCTGCTTCTCGCCACACGGCTGACGACGACACCGACGATGCGGCGCCGGCGCGCGCGGATTCGCTGCGCCGCTTCGTGCTGACGACGTTGCTGATCTTTTCGATCGCGCATGTGCTGCTGATGGTCGGCCTCGCGTCGCCGCCGAAATTCATGTTCGACGAGGTGCACTACGTGCCGGCCGCGCGGCAGATGCTCGGCGTTTCGCCTGTGAGCCCGCAGCTCAATCCGATGCATCCGCCGCTCGCCAAGCAACTCATTGCGCTGTCGATCAGGACGTTCGGCGACAATCCGTTCGCGTGGCGCTATCCTGGTACCGTGCTCGGCGGGCTCGCCATCGCCGCGATCTATCTGTGCGGACTGGCCCTGTTCGCGGCGCAGGGACCGGCGATCACGGCGGCGCTGCTCGCCTTCGTCAACCAGATGCTGTTCGTTCAGGCGCGCGCCGCGATGCTCGACATCGGCGCGCTCGCCTTCAGCCTGCTCGCGATCGCCGCCTTCCTGTTCGCCTTCAGGCTGCGGCGGCCGCAACCGGTTTTCGCGCTGGCGGGCGTGATGTTCGGGCTCGCCATCGCCTGCAAATGGAGCGGGCTGTTTCCGCTGCTGACGGCGCTTATGATCATCGGCGTGATCAAGCTGCTGCAGCATTGGCAGACGACGTTCGGCGATTCCGAGCCGACCGACTGGTATCAGCCCGAGCAATGGCCGCACCTGCGATGGTGGCACGTCGCGCTGTGCCTCGGTGTGCTGCCGGCGCTGTGCTATCTCGCGACCTTCGTTCCGCTGCACGGGCTGTCGATCGGCGCGATTTTCGAGGCGCAGCGCCGCATCTTCGCCGACAGCGTCACGACCGCGATCGCCGGCCACACCTATATGAGCCCGTGGCCAACCTGGCCTTTCCTCGTCCGTCCGGTCTGGTTCCTGTTCGACAAGGCAGGCGACAACGACATCGCCGCGGTGGTGCTGCTCGGCAATCCGCTGGTGCTGTGGCCCGCGCTGCTGGCGCTCGCCGCCTGTGCCTGGGACTTCGCGGCACGGCGCAGCGCGGCCGCGTTCCTGATCCTGGCGTTCTATCTCGGCTGCTATCTGCCCTGGGCGCTGCTGCCGCGGGCGCTGAGCTTTCTGTACTACTATCTGCCGTCGGCGACGCTGGCGAGCCTCGCGCTCGTGCACGTCCTCACACGCCTGCCGCGCTGGGCGACATGGGCCTATGTCGCCGTCGCGGTCGCCGGCTTCCTCGCGCTGCTGCCGGTCAGCGCCGCTTTCCTCGGCACGACGATGCAGACCTTCACAAGGCTGATGCTGTTCCAGAGCTGGATCTGACGACGCTCAAAAAAACGCCCCGCCTGCCAGGGGATCTCGAGCAGGCGGGGCGATGGGCGGCGGAGCGCTCACTTCGCCGCGGTCTTGGTGTCCATGTTGACGACCTGGACCCGCCGGTTGAGCGGATCGGCCGGGTTGGCCGCATCCTTCAGCTTGGTCTTGCCATAGCCGACGGTGACGAGGTCCTGGCCGGTCAGGCCGAACTTCTCGACCAGATAGCGCTTGATGGTGTCGGCGCGCCGCTCGGACAGGCCCTGATTGAAGCTCTCGCCGCCGATGCCGTCGGTATGGCCGGCGACCACGAAGGTCGAGCCCTTCAGGTTCGGATCGGACAGCGCCTTGCCGAGCTCCTGCACCGCCGGCATCGACGCCTTGCTGATATCGGCCGAGTTGTAATCGAACTGGATCTCGAGATCGATCTTCGGCTTGGTGGCGGCGAGTTCGGCGATCTGCTCGCGCTCGCCGAGCGACAGCGAGCGTGTCTTGCGGTTGCGCATGCTGTCGAGGAACGCGGCCTGCTTCGCCTGCGCCGCGGTGTCGACCGGCTGGGCCGCCTGCGGCCCAACCGTCAGGCCGCGCGTGGCCGATTTCGGCTTCAGCGCATTCAGGATCTGGTCGGCCGACACGGCTTCGCCGGCGAGAGCCACACCTGCGCTCATCGTCACCAGGGCGGACAGCGTGGCGGCTTGAATTGCAAAACGTCCAAAATATCGGGTCATCGTCGTCATCCTCGGGTCGTCATGACCTATGGCCATTGGATGTGCCGAGACTACAACCGGTTCAAAGCGTTCGAATGTGATCGATGTCACTCAGCGCCGCCGGCTGGTCTGTTCGCGCGCCGGCACGGCGGGTGCTGCGAGGTTGTCGCAAAGCCATCGGGCCTCGGCCGGCCTGCCAACAACAAATCGGCAAGATGCGGTTCTACCGGATATCCATCGCCGGAAAAAAATCGCAAACGGGGGGTGCGACGCAGGCCAGCGGCGAATTGAGTCAAGAAACGCCAACAGAAAAGCTTTAGCCGTGTTCAACTCATCACCCAGGCGCGACTACCAGTCTCATCGGGCCGGCAGCCAGGACCAGGCGGGATCCTCGAGTTCCATGTCGACGCTGATCGGCGCCGGCATCATCGCAGCCTCGATCCTGCTGTCGACGCTGATCACCGCGGTCGGCAACCGCTATGTCGGGCTGGAGAGTCCTGCCGACGACACGGCCTGGCTGGTCGATCGGCTGACCGGGCGGATCTACAAATGCCGCGCGCCCGATCCCGGCCGCGCCAGCTGCAGGACCGAGATCGCGACCGGCAGCATTCCGGACAAGGCGAAGCCGTAAGTTCCTCGGGCGGGATCCGCCGCGTGATTGCCGTTGCGGGCATGGGCCCGAATCTCGCACACATCGTTGTGTCATGGCTTCCGTTCCCACGCCTGTTGCGCTCTCGAAGACGGCCGCGCGCCGGAGCTGGCTGCGCGCCCAGCGCCTCGATGCCGAGGCGCCGTTCGGCGCGGGCGCGGATGCGGTTGCTGCGGCCATCGCTCATCTCGGTTACGTGCAGATCGACACCATCAATGTCGTCGAGCGTTGTCACCACCACATCCTGTTCAGCCGCATTCCGAGCTATCGCCGTGCCGATCTCAGGCAGGCGCAGAGCATCGACAGGTCGGTCTTCGAGTATTGGACGCACGCGTTGTCCTACGTGCCGGCGCGGGATTTCCGCTATTTCGTTCCGGCGATGCGGCGCACTCGCCGTGAAGGACATCGCTGGCTCACGACCGTGAAGCCCGAGGACAGCCGCAAGGTGATGCGGCTGATCCGCCAGGGCGGTGCGCTCACCATTCGCGACATCGATGACGACGAACTGCGTGAGAAGGACCACGCCTGGGCTAGCCGCAAGCCGTCGAAGCGCGCGCTGCAACTCGGCTTCTACGAGGGCGTGCTGACGGTCGCGAGCCGCGACGGCATGCTCAAGACCTATGACCTCACCACCCGGCATTTCGGCTGGGAGCGGCTGCCGAAGGGGGCCACCGAGCGCGAGATCACGGCCTATCTGCTCGACCGCGGGCTGCGTGCCCAGGGCGTCGTCAGCCTCGACTCGCTGTGCCATCTCAACGCCTCGCGCAAGGCGGACGTGCGCCGCGTCATCGAGGCCCGGGTCCGCCGCCGCGAACTGGTGCCGGTGGCGCTGGAGGGCGCCGGACGGCAGGAGCATTGGGCCGCGCCGGCTGCGCTCGAGGAACCGGTCGAGATCAGCCCCGAGCGGGTTCACATCCTGTCACCGTTCGATCCGCTGATCATCCAGCGCAAGCGGACGCAGCTGATCTTCGACTACACGCATCTGTTCGAAGCCTACGTGCCGAAGGAGAAGCGCAAGCTCGGCTATTTCGCGCTGCCCGTCCTGGCCGGCGAGGACATCGTGGCGGCGCTCGACCTCAAGACCGACCGCCAGAACGGCAAGCTGCTGATGCAGAAATGGAGCTGGGTCGGTCCGGGGAAGGCGGCGCGCGGCGACGCCCGGAAGGATCTGAAGCGGCGCATCGAGGAGGAGCTGCACCGGTTTCAGCGCTTTCAGCTCGGCGACTGATCGGGCTCGGCGCGCGCCGCTGCGACTGAGATGATCATCCGGTCGATCCAGATGCCGAGCAGGACTCCCACCGCATAGGCGACGACGTTCCACAGCGAGAAGATCCGTCCGAGCAGCAGGGCGCCGGCGAGCGTCAGGCGGAAGCTGTCGAGCCATGGCGTGTGAAGCAGCCGGCTCGCCTCGACGATGACGGCCACGGCCATCGCAAGCAGGCCGATCCGCCGCCATGACATCCGCGGCAGCAGTGCGACGAGGAGCACATAGACCATCGTCGCCTACAGGACGGAGCCGCCATATTTGACCACGAAGGCGGAAAGGCCGAGGCCGCGACCGTAGACCCTCAAGCCGAGCCCGAGCGCGATCACGACCAGCGCCGTCACGACTGCGAGGCCGGTGCGGCGGCGGGCGTCAGCTGAACTCAGCATGTGCGTTGGCGTGCTGGCGATGCAATTGCCGCGCGCCCGCAATGTGTCGCTGTCCAACAGGCTGCTTCCGATTGCCTCGCCACCACTCAGTTCTCGCTGCCGGTGCTCGCCTCGACCGCGCTGATCGCGGTCGTCGTCTGGATGGAGCTTACTGCACGCCGCGCGTCCTGCCACAGGTTGGCGGTCCTGTTGGCCGTTCGGAGCCTGTCCAGCACGTGAGCACCTGCGGCAACATGTCCGGATGTTCACGAAGTCCTGATCACTGACGATTATTGACATTCGTCAGTCAACAATCGACATTCCTTCGCAACAGCAGCGAAGGGGTATCCGATGCTCGTCGATCAGGTTTTTTCCAGCTTTTCCAGGCTGTTAAGCGGCGCAGCCCTGGCTGCTGCGGCGATCTCGCTGGCCGGCTGCAATGAAACCGTCGCTCAGAAGGCCGAGCCGGTCAGGCCGGTTCTGGTCGCCTCCGTCCACTACGAGGCCGAGACGCCGGAGCGCAGCTTCGTCGGCACCGTCCGGCCACGGATCGAGGCCGACATCGGCTTCCGGGTCGCCGGCAAGGTGGCCAAGCGTCTGGTCGAGGTCGGCCAGACCGTGGAGGTCGGCCAGCCGCTGGCCACCCTCGACGAGGTCGATCTGAAGCTGCAGGCCGAGCAGGCCGAGGCCGAATTCCGCGCCGCCACCGGCGTGCTGGCGCAGGCCTCCGCTGCTGAGACCCGGGCGAAGGAATTGCGCGCGAAGGGCTGGACCACGGATGCGCAGATGGACCAGGCCAAGGCTTCGGCCGATGAAGCGCGCGCGCGGCTGAATCGCGCCGAGCGTTCGGTCGAGCTGACCCGCAATTCGCTGTCCTACGCGACCTTGGCGGCGGATGCGCGCGGTGTCGTCACCGCCAGCATGATCGAGCCGGGCGTTGTGGTCGCCGCCGGCCAGGCCGCGATCCGCGTCGCGCGCTTCGCCGAGAAGGAGGCGGTGGTCGCAATCCCCGAGACCCTGCTCGAGCGCGCCAAGACCGGCAGCGCCTACGTCACGCTGTGGTCGGACGCCGACAAGAAATATGCGGCGAAGCTGCGCGAGATCGCGCCGGCCGCCGATCCTGCGACGCGCACCTACCTCGCCAAGTTCTCACTGCCGGATGCCGGTGACGCCGTCTCGCTCGGCATGACCGCGACCTTGACGTTGTCCGATCCCGCTACCACGCGCGTTGCGCGGCTGCCGCTGTCGGCGCTGTTCAGCGACGGCCGTGATCCGTCGCTCTACGTCGTCAACGACAAGGGCGAGGTGACGCTGAAGCCGGTGAAGGTGAAGGCCTATGACAGCAAGGACGTGCTGGTCACGTCAGGCGTCGACGAAGGCGAGAAGGTCGTCGCGCTCGGCGTGCAGAAGATCGACCCCGCGCAGAAGGTGCGCGTAGTCTCGGCACTGACGTTCTAGCTCTGACAAATATGGCCGTCATTGCGAGGAGCGCAGCGACGAAGCAATCCAGGGCTACGCGTGCGACTCTGGATTGCTTCGCTTCGCTCGCAATGACGATCACTAAGACTGTCGCTCTGGATTAACGACTTCGGATCATCGGAGAGCACCCATGAAGCGGTTCAACCTGTCGGCCTGGGCGGTCAGTCATCCGCCGCTGGTGCTGTTCCTGATCCTTGCGCTCAGCGTCGCCGGATTCTTCTCGTATCAGAAGCTCGGCCGCGCCGAGGATCCGTTCTTCACCGTCAAGGTCGTCAACGTCTCGGTGATGTGGCCGGGCGCCACGGCTGCGGAGATGCAGAGCCAGGTCGCCGACCCGATCGAGAAGAAGCTGCAGGAGCTGCCCTACTTCGAGAAGGTGCAGACCTATTCCAAGCCCGCCTTCACCGCGCTGCAGCTCACATTCCGGGATTCGACGCCGCCGAAGGAGGTGCCTTACCTGTTCTACCTCCTGCGCAAGAAGCTCGTCGATGTGGCGCCCGCGCTGCCGTCGGGCATCGTCGGCCCGTTCGTCAACGACGAGTTCTCCGACGTCGACTCCATCCTGTTCATGATGACCGGCGACGGCGCCGACTACGCGCAACTGAAGAAGACCGCCGAGGGCCTGCGCCAGCGCCTGCTGAAGGTCGCCGGCGTCACCAAGGTCAATCTCTACGGCACCCAGGACGAGCGCATCTACGTCGAGTTCAGCCATGCCAAGCTCGCCACGCTCGGCATCACGCCGCAGGCGCTGTTCGATTCGCTCGCCAAGCAGAACAACGTGACCCCGGCCGGCACGGTCGAGACCTCGTCGCAGCGCGTGCCGCTGCGCGTCACCGGTGCGCTCGACGGCGCCAAGGCGGTCGCGGAGACGCCGGTCGAAAGCAACGGACGCGTGTTCCGGCTGGGCGACATCGCCACCGTCACCCACGGCTTCGTCGATCCGCCGACCTTCAAGGTGCGGCAGGAGGGCAGGCCGGCGCTCGGCATCGGCGTCGTCACCGCCAAGGAAGCCAACATCCTCGAGCTCGGCAAGGAGGTGCACGCCGCCGCCGACGATTTCATGAAGGCCGTGCCGCAGGGCATCGAGATCGAGCAGATTGCCGATCAGCCCAAGGTGGTCGAGCACGCCGTCAGCGAATTCGTGCACTCGTTCGTCGAGGCGCTGGTGATCGTGCTGTTCGTGTCGTTCCTGGCGCTGGGATGGCGCACCGGCATCGTGGTGGCGCTGTCGGTGCCGCTGGTGCTCGGGCTCGTCTTCATCGTCATGGAGATCATGGGGCTCAACCTGCATCGTATCTCGCTGGGAGCGCTCATCATCGCGCTCGGCCTGCTGGTCGACGACGCCATCATCGCGGTCGAGATGATGGTCGTGAAGATGGAGCAGGGCTGGGACCGGATGCGAGCGGCGTCCTTTGCCTGGGAGTCCACGGCGTTCCCGATGCTGACCGGAACCCTGGTCACGGCTGCCGGCTTCCTGCCGATCGGCTTTGCCAACTCCGCGGTCGGTGAATATGCCGGCAGCATCTTCTGGATCGTCGCCATCGCGCTGGTCGCGTCATGGTTCGTCGCCGTGATCTTCACGCCCTATATCGGCGTCAAGCTGCTGCCCGACATGAAGCTGCATCACGGTCATGACGAGCACGCGATCTACGAGACGCGCATGTATCGCGGCCTGCGCCGCGTCATCAGCTGGTGCGTCGATCACCGCATCACCACGGTCGTCGCCACCGTGGGCATCTTCTTCGCCTCGATCGTCGCCTTCGGTCACGTGCAGCAGCAGTTCTTCCCGCTGTCGGAACGTCCCGAGCTGTTCCTGCAGCTGCGCCTGCCGGAAGGCACCGCTTTCGGTGTCACTGAAAAGGCCGCAACATCGGCAGAACGGCTGCTCAAGGACGACAAGGACATCGAGACCTACACCGCCTATGTCGGGCAGGGCTCGCCGCGCTTCTGGCTCGGCCTCAACCCGCAGCTGCCGAACGAGGCCTTCGCCGAGATCGTGATCGTGGCCAAGGACGTCGCCGCGCGCGAGCGCATCAAGGCCAAGATCGAGACCGCGGCCGCGAATGGCGAGCTGAACGAAGCGCGTGTCCGCGTCGACCGCTTCAACTTCGGTCCGCCGGTCGGCTTCCCCGTTCAGTTCCGGGTCGTCGGCCCCGATGCCGCCAAGGTGCGCGACATCGCCTACCAGGTGCGCGAGGTCATGCGCCAGAACACGAATGTCAGGGACCCGCAGCTCGACTGGAACGAGCAGTCGCCCTATCTCAAGCTCGTCGTCGACCAGGATCGTGCCCGCGCGCTCGGCCTGACCCCGCAGGACGTGTCGCAGTCGCTGGCGATGCTGATCTCAGGCGTGCAGGTCACGACCATCCGTGACGGCATCGAGAAGGTCGGCGTCGTCGCGCGCGCGGCGCCGTCCGAGCGGCTCGATCTCGCTGGCGTCGGCGACCTCACCGTTACCTCGCGGAACGGCGTCGCGGTGCCGCTGCAGCAGATCGCCAAGATCGAGTATTCGCACGAGGAGCCGATCCTGTGGCGCCGCAACCGCGACATGGCGATCACGGTGCGTGCCGACGTGGCGGATGGCGTCCAGGCGCCCGATGTCACCAACCAGATCTCGCCGAAGCTGCAGGACATCCGCAACCACCTCGAGCCGGCCTATCGGATCGAGGCCGGCGGCGCGTTCGAGGAATCCGCCAAGGGCAATGCCTCGATCTTTGTGCTGTTTCCGCTGATGGTCATCGTGATGCTGACGCTGCTGATGATCCAGCTGCAGAGCTTCTCGCGACTGATCCTGGTGTTCCTGACCGCGCCGCTCGGCATCATCGGCGCCTCGCTCGGGCTCAATGTCGCCAACGCGCCGTTCGGCTTCGTGGCGCTGCTCGGCCTGATCGCGCTTGCCGGCATGATCATGCGCAATGCGGTGATCCTGGTCGATCAGATCGAGACCGACGTCGGCCATGGACTGACCCGCAAGGAAGCCATCATCGAGGCGACGGTCCGTCGCGCCCGCCCCGTGGTGCTGACCGCGCTGGCGGCGATCCTGGCCATGATCCCGCTGTCGCGCTCCGCGTTCTGGGGGCCGATGGCGATCACCATCATGGGTGGTTTGTTTGTTGCAACCTTCCTGACGCTGCTGTACTTGCCGGGTCTGTATGCCCTATGGTTCCGCAAGAGCCTGAATGAGCGCGGGGCAGCTGCGCAGGATCATTCTGCAGCGCAGCACGTTGACGTACCGAGGCCCGCGATCCCGCTCGCGGAGGCCGCGGAATGAAGGACGGACAAGATTGCAGGCATGATGACGCTGGTTTCCGAACATATCGAACCTGACACGAGCGAACGTATCCTCGTCGTTGCTGAACGCTTGTTTCGACAGATCGGCTACCAGAAGACGACCGTCGCCGACATCGCCAAGGAGCTCCGTATGAGCCCGGCGAACGTCTACCGGTTCTTCGACTCCAAGAAGGCCATCCATCGGGGAGTCGCCCGGACGCTGATGGCCCAGGTCGAGGCGGCGGCCATGCTGATTGCGGAGCGCGCCGGACCGGCGGCGCCGCGGCTACGCGAGCTGCTCGGCACCATCCATCGCATGAACACCGAACGCTATGTTGGCGACAACAAGCTGCACGAGATGGTCGCGGTGGCCATGGAGGAGAGCTGGGACGTGTGCGAGGCGCACATGATGCTGATCACCGAGACCATCGGCCGGGTGATCGGGCAGGGCGCGGCGTCCGGCGAGTTCGCGGTCACCGACATACCGCTGACCACGAAGTGTGCAACGACGGCGATGATGCGCTTCTTCCACCCGCAGATGATCGCGCAATGCGCGACCAAGCCCGGTCCGACCATCGACGAGATGATCGATTTCGTTCTGGCGGGGCTTGGTTCGAGGGGCGCTGCGGGATAAGTTCTCCGTCATTGCGAGCGAAGCGACGCAATCCAGGGCGGCACGCGCAGCTCTGGACGGCTTCCGCCGTCGCCCTCCGGGCTATGGCGGACAAGTCGTCGTTTGCGCTCCTTGCCATGACGGAAGGGACGACGGCGTGACTGAACGGGACCTGCATTTCTACGAACCGAAGAACGGCCACGGCCTTCGCCACGATCCCTTCAACGCCATCATCGCCCCGCGTCCGATCGGCTGGATCTCGTCGCGCGATCCGGATGGCCACGTGAATCTTGCCCCTTACAGCTTCTTCAACGCCTTCAACTACACGCCGCCGATCATCGGCTTCTCCTCGACGCAGTGGAAGGACTCCGCCGCCAACATCCAGGACACCGGCGAGTTCGTCTGGAATCTGGTGACGCGCGATCTCGCGACCCAGATGAATGCGACCGCCGCGCATGTCGCCCGCGACGTCGACGAGTTCGAGCTCGCCGGCCTCACGCCATTGCCGTGCAAGTTCGTCAACGTGCCGCGCGTGGCCGAGAGCCCGGTCGCCTTCGAGTGCAAGGTGACGCAGATCATCCAGCTGCAGGGCGCCGACGGCAAGAAGGCGAACGCTTGGCTGACGCTCGGCGAGGTCGTCGGCGTGCACATCGACAAGGCGCTGATCAAGGAGGGCGTCTATCAGACCGCGCTGGCGCATCCGATCGTGCGCGCCGGCCGCCGCGGCGACTATTTCGAGATCAAGGCGGAAGATATGTTCGAGATGATCAGGCCGGACTGACTGCGCGATCGATCCCAGCCACAAGTCCAGTTGCACTTGGAGACGACCTGCCGTGACCGAAGCCACCGTTCCTGTCGCGCCGTCCGTGCCGCGCGGCGATCTCTGCATCCGCACCCTGGCGATGCCGGCCGACACCAACGCCAATGGCGACATCTTCGGCGGCTGGCTGCTGAGCCAGATGGACGTCGGCGGCGGCGTGTTCGCAGCCAAGGTCGCGAAGTCGCGCACGGTGACGGTCGCGATCGAGGCGATGAACTTCCGCAAGGCGGTCTATGTCGGGGACCTCGTCTCCGTCTACGCGCATCTCGTGCGCGTCGGCCGGACATCGATGACGGTGCGTCTGGAAGCCTGGGTGCTGCGCCGGCGGGAGGAGCAGCCGATTCTGGTCACCGACGGCAACTTCACCTACGTCTCGATCGACGACAATGGCCGGCCGCAGCCGATCAGGCGCGACGGTGTGATCGCGACCTGATCGCGTGCTGCTGCTGTCGCTCGTCTCCGGTCATTTCCGCATCTTGTGATCGTCGTCCGGCGTTCCTCGCCGGCGAATGAGTAGCGTCTGCGCCGGCAAAGCTCGCGCGCTGCGCTGCGGGACTACGCAAACAGCACCACCTCATCATCAGCCGGGCATCGATCAAACACATCTCGGACAGAATCCACTGCTGACATTCCGCATGGACCGACGCTCGGGCGCTGCAGGGAACATTCCCCTCAGCGCTCCGTTATAAGCCCCGGAATGAACGACGGGATTTCGCAATGTCCGACACCTACATCATCGAGGTCAGCTCTCAGGCGGCGGGGATCGTCGTCCGCGACCGCGGCGGCTTCCGCTTCTTCGCGGCGTCGCATCGCTTCAATGCGCTCGAGGGCCAGGTGTTTCGCAACCCACGCGAGGCCGAGCGCGCGGCGCTCCGCATCGTCACCGGAGAATTCAGCGCGGCAGCCTGAGTCGTTTGCGACGACGCCGGCCCTGCGGGCAGCCGCAGCGGCGGCTCGGCACATCTGCTCCCGGACCAGTGAATGTTGCGGTGCGCTCGGAACGTTCGCTGATTGACGCTTGACTCGATCAGCATCACCATGGTGCAGCTGTTTCGAAAGCTTGCCATGGCCGTCTTCTCCCAACGTCAGACCGACATCCTCAACATCGCCCGCGCCTCCGGCCGCGTCATGGTGGAGGATCTGTCGCGCCGGTTTGAAGTGTCGGCGCAGACGATCCGCAAGGATCTCAACGATCTCTGCGAGCAGCGTGCGCTGACCCGGATCCATGGCGGCGCCATCATCGCCTCGGGCGTCGAGAACCTGGCCTATGAGGCGCGGCGCTTCGTCGCGGCCGACGAGAAGAAGGCGATCGGCGCGATCGCGGCGGCCCGCATCCCCAACGGGTCGTCGCTCTTCATCAACATCGGCACCACGACCGAAGAGGTGGCGAGCGCGCTGTCCACCCACCAGGACCTGCTGGTGATCACCAACAATCTCAACGTCGCGATGCTGCTCTATCCGCATCCGCGCATCGAGGTGATCGTGGCCGGCGGCAGCGTGCGGCGCTCGGACGGCGGCGTGGTTGGCTCGACCGCGACGCAGCTGATCGGCCAGTTCAAGGTCGACTACGCGATCATCGGCGCCTCGGCGATCGACGAGGAGGGCGCGCTGCTCGACTTCGACTATCGCGAGGTGCAGGTGGCGCAGGCGATCATCGCCAACGCGCGCAGCGTGATGCTGGTGGCCGATTCCACCAAGCTCCACCGCAGCGCGCCGGTGCGCATCGCCCATCTCAGCCAGATCCAGACCTTCGTCACCGACCGTCCGCTGCCAGACGGGCTCGCCAGCCTGTGCCACAGCCGCGGCATCGAGGTGATCTCGGCGATGGCCGCCGATGAGTCGGAGGACGCCGCAGAGGCAAGCGAAAGCGCCTCGCCCTCCGTGCTCCGGCGCGCCTGACATTCCGCTCCCAACAAAGGCCAGATGACCCCCGATTGGGCAGGTTTTGCCCAATCTCGGGCCAACTTGCGAATTTCGATTTGCTTTCACTTTCGTTTGTGTTTAACTCGAAAGTGAAAGTGAAATCGCCAGACTGAAGGCGATTGCCGGGGGATGCGTCTGTTGGAGCGGATCTACGACCTCGCCATCATTGGAGGCGGCGTGAACGGCTGTGGCATCGCGCGCGATGCGGCCGGACGCGGAAACTCCGTTTTCCTTTGCGAAATGAATGATCTGGCGAGCGGAACCTCGTCCTGGTCGACCAAGCTCGTGCATGGCGGGCTGCGCTATCTCGAATATTACGAGTTTCGGCTGGTTCGCGAGGCGCTGATCGAGCGCGAGATCCTGTGGCAGATCGCGCCCCACATCATTCGCCCGCTGCGCTTCGTGCTGCCGCATCATGCCGGCTTGCGCCCGGCCTGGCTGCTGCGCCTCGGCCTGTTCCTCTATGACCATCTCGGCGGCCGCAAGCTGCTGCCGCCGACCCGCTCGGTCAATCTGCGCAGCGACGAGGTCGGCCGTCCGCTGATCGCCGGGCGCTACGACCGCGGCTTCGAATATTCCGACTGCTTCGTCGACGACGCCCGGCTGGTCGTGCTGACCGCGCGCGATGCCGCCGACCGCGGCGCCGAGATCCGGACCCGCACGCGGGCGACCGAGATCCGTCAGGACGGCGGCGTCTGGCTGCTCACCACCGAGAACACCGGGACCGGCGAGCGCCAGACCATCAGGGCGCGCGCGCTGGTCAATGCCGCAGGGCCCTGGGTCGAGCAGGTGCTGTCGACCGGCGCCGGCGTGAATGCCAAGGCCAAGGTGCGGCTGGTGCAGGGTTCGCACATCGTCGTCCGCAAGCTCTACGATCACGACCGCGCCTACATCTTCCAGAATGCCGACGGCCGCATCATCTTCGCGATCCCGTATCAGCAGGACTTCACGCTGATCGGCACCACCGATCGCGACTATCAGGGCGACCCGGCCAAGGTGAAGGCGACCGACGAGGAGATCGCCTATCTCTGCGCCGCGCTCGGCGAGTACCTCGCCAAGCCGGTCCAGCCGAGCGACGTGGTGTGGAGCTATTCCGGCGTGCGCCCGCTGTATGACGACGGCGCCAGCGAAGCCAAGGCGGCGACGCGCGACTACGTGTTCGAGCTCGACACGCCCGGCGGCCTGCCGCTGCTGTCGATCTACGGCGGCAAGATCACGACCTACCGGCGGCTGTCGGAAGAGGCGCTGCAGCGTCTCGCGCCTTATCTCAAGGGCGCCAAGGCGGAGGAGGGTTGGACCGGCAAGGCGCAACTGCCCGGCGGTGACATGAAGGTCTCGGCCGTGGCGCCGTTGATTGCCGATCTCACGAAGACCTATCCGTTCCTGTCAGATGCACATGCGAAGCGGATCGCGCACGCCTACGGAACACGGGCCAAGACCATGCTCGCCGGTGCGACATCTTCGGCCGATCTCGGTCAGGATTTTGGTGGCACCTTGACGGAGCGCGAAGTCAGGTACCTGATGACGAACGAGTGGGCGTTGACGGCCGAGGACATCGTGTGGCGGCGATCGAAGCTTGGATTGCGAATGTCGGCGGCTGAAATTGCCGCGCTCGAGGCGTGGATCATCGCCAACAGCGAGCGCGCGGCTGTGACGGCGCGCGAGGCCGGGGGACGGGCATGAGCGTTGCGCTCGATCACGTCTCCCGAATCGTCGACGGTGTCACGACTATTCGCGACGTCTCGCTGACCCTGCAGCGGGGAACGCTCAGCGTGCTGCTCGGACCGACGCTGTCGGGCAAGACCTCGATCATGCGGCTGCTCGCCGGCCTCGACAAGCCGACGACGGGACGGGTGCTGGTCGACGGCAAAGACGTCACCGGCGCCGACGTGCGGCAGCGCTCGGTCGCGATGGTCTATCAGCAGTTCATCAACTATCCCTCGCTGACGGTGTACGAGAACATCGCCTCGCCGCTGCGCGTGCAGGGCAAGCCGCGCCAGGAGATCGAGAAGCGCGTGGCGGAAGCCGCGCGGCTGCTGCGGCTCGAGCCATACCTGAAGCGCACGCCGCTGCAGCTGTCCGGCGGCCAGCAGCAGCGCACCGCGATCGCGCGTGCCCTGGTGAAGGGCGCCGATCTCGTGCTGCTCGACGAGCCCCTCGCCAATTTGGACTACAAGCTTCGCGAGGAGCTGCGCGCCGAGCTGCCGCGCATCTTCGAGGCGTCGGGCGCGATCTTCGTCTATGCCACCACCGAACCGTCGGAAGCGCTGCTGCTCGGCGGCCGCACCATCTGCATGTGGGAAGGCCAGGCGCTGCAGGCCGGCGACACCGCCGCCGTGTATCGCCGCCCCGACACCTTGCGCGTCGGCCAGGTGTTCTCCGATCCGCCGATGAACATTGTCGAGATCCAGAAGCGCGGCGACAGCGTGCAGTACGCCGGCAACGTCAATGCTCCGGCGGTCGGCCTCTATGCCGATCTGCCCGACGGCAGCTACCGCGTCGGCTTCCGGCCGCACCAGCTCGGGCTGGCGAAGGGCGACGGCGGCCATGGCCGCCATGCGTTTCCGGCGACCGTCTCGGTCACCGAGATCACGGGATCGGAGAGCTTCGTGCATCTGACGCGCGACGGCATGAACTGGGTCGCCGTGCTGCACGGCGTGCACGAATACGAGCCCGGCGAGGTTCTCGATGCCGTGCTCGATCCCGCCAACATTTTCGTGTTCGACGCCGGCGACCGCCTGGTCGCGGCGCCCAAGATCTGAGGGAGATGCCGCATGGCCCGCATTGACCTCGAAGGTCTCGCCCACTCCTACGGCAACGGCAGCGACGTCGAGAGCTACGCGCTGAAGCCGGTGACGATGACCTGGCGGCAGGGCGGCGCCTACGCGCTGCTCGGCCCGTCCGGCTGCGGCAAGACCACGCTGCTCAACCTGATCTCCGGCATTCTCACGCCGTCGCACGGCAAGATCCTGTTCGACGGCACCGACATCACCAAATCTTCGACCCGCGAGCGCAACATCGCGCAGGTGTTCCAGTTCCCGGTGATCTACGACACGATGACGGTTGGCGAGAATCTCGCCTTTCCGCTCAAGAACCGCGGCGTGCCCAAGGCGGAGATCGACAAGCGCGTCGCCGAGATCGCCCGTCTGCTCGATCTCACGCCGGACCTCAATCGCAAGGCGACGCGGCTCACCGCCGACGCCAAGCAGAAGATCTCGCTCGGCCGCGGCCTGGTGCGCTCCGATGTCGCCGCCGTCTTGTTCGACGAGCCGCTGACGGTGATCGATCCCGAGCTGAAATGGCAGCTGCGCTCGAAGCTGAAGGCGCTGCATCGCGAGCTCGACCTCACGATGATCTACGTCACCCACGACCAGACCGAGGCGCTGACCTTCGCCGACACCGTCGTCGTCATGCATGATGGCCGCGTCGTGCAGAGCGGCACGCCGGCCGAGCTGTTCGACAAGCCGGCGCACACCTTCGTCGGCTATTTCATCGGCTCGCCCGGCATGAACATCCTCTCCGCCGAGGTCAAGGGCCGGGAGGCTCGCATCGCCGGCCACACCCTGCAGCTTTCGCGAAGCTATGATGCGCTGCCGGCCGGCGCCAACATCGAGATCGGCGTGCGTCCCGAATTCGTCGACGTTGCGCAGCCCGGACCCGGCCTGCTCGATGCCAATATCGAGCGCGTCGACGATCTCGGCCGCATCCGCTTCGCCCGCGTCCGCGTCGGCGACGTCAAGTTCGCCGCGCGGCTGCCGGCCGGCGTGTCGCCGCAGGGCTCGGCGGTCGGACTGAAGTTCGATCCGGCCTATGTTCACGTCTACGCCGACAGCCGCCTGGTCGAGGGAGCCTGAGTGATGGACAAGACCATCAACAACAAGGCCTGGTTCCTGGTGCTGCCGGTGTTCCTGCTGGTCGCGTTCTCCGCGATCCTGCCGCTAATGACGGTGGTGAACTATTCAATGCAGGACACCTTCGGCAACAACCAGTTCTTCTGGAACGGTGTTGCCTGGTTCAAGGAGCTGCTCGATCCCTCGACCGATCTCGGCGGCCGCTTCCTGGCCTCGCTCGGGCGCAACCTGATCTTCTCGCTGGCCATCCTGGCGATCGAGGTGCCGCTCGGCATCGTGGTGGCGCTGTCGATGCCGCGGGCCGGCTGGACGGTGGCGTTCTGCCTCGTCACGCTGGCGCTGCCGCTCCTGATTCCATGGAACGTGGTCGGCACCATCTGGCAGATCTTCGGCCGGCCCGACATCGGGCTGCTCGGCTACACGCTCAACGGTCTCGGCATGGACTACAACTATGTGTCGAACGATTTCGATGCATGGGCGACGGTCATCGTCATGGACGTCTGGCACTGGACCAGCCTGGTGGCGCTGCTGTGCTATGCCGGCCTGAAGTCGATCCCCGATGCCTATTACCAGGCGGCGCAGATCGACGGCGCCTCGCGCTGGGCGGTGTTCACCGCGATCCAGCTGCCCAAGATGCATCGCGTGCTGCTGATCGCCGTGCTGCTGCGCTTCATGGACAGCTTCATGATCTACACCGAGCCGTTCGTGGTGACCGGCGGCGGGCCGGGCAATTCGACCACCTTCATCTCGATCGAGCTCGTCAAGATCGCGCTCGGCCAGTTCGACCTCGGCAAGGCGGCCGCGTTGTCGCTGGTCTACAACCTGATCATCCTGATCGTGTGCTGGGTGTTCTACACCATCATGACCAATGCCGGCGCCGAGCGCCGGCCGGTGGAAGGGGGCGCGTGATGAACACCATTCCGAGCCGCCGCATCATCATCTCGCTGTTCCTCATCTTCCTGCTGTTGCCGATCTACTGGCTCGTCAACATGAGCTTCAAGACCAACAACGAGATCGTCACCACGATGACGCTGTGGCCGCATCAGCCGACGCTGGCCAACTACATGCGCATCTTCACCGACGAGAGCTGGTATTCCGGCTACATCAACTCGCTGAAATACGTCATCATCAACACGGTGATCTCGATCCTGGTGGCGCTGCCGGCGGCCTACGCGTTCTCGCGCTACCGCTTTCTCGGCGACAAGCACCTGTTCTTCTGGCTGCTGTCCAACCGCATGGCGCCGGCCGCGGTCTATGCGCTGCCGTTCTTCAATCTCTACTCGGCGATCGGCCTGTTCGATACGCCATGGGCGGTCGCACTGGCGCATTGCATCTTCAACATTCCGCTCGCGGTCTGGATCCTCGAAGGCTTCGTGTCGTCGGTGCCGCGTGAGATCGACGAGACCGCGTTCCTCGACGGCTACTCGTTCCCGCGCTTCTTCGTGAAGATCCTGGTGCCATTGATCGCCAGCGGCATCGGCGTCGCGGCGTTCTTCTGCTTCATGTTCTCCTGGGTCGAGCTGCTGCTCGCGCGCACGCTGACCTCGGTCGACGCCAAGCCGATCTCGGCGGTCATGACCCGCACCGTCTCGGCCTCGGGCATGGATTGGGGCCTGCTCGCCGCCGCCGGCGTGCTGACCATCATCCCCGGCGCGCTCGTGATCTGGTTCGTCCGCAACTACATCGCGCGCGGCTTCGCGCTGGGACGGGTGTGATGATGGCAACGACTGTCGCGCAAGCGCATGACAGCTCTAACCTCTCCCCGCTTGCGGGGGCGCGACGAGCTTCGCTCGCGCTGAGAGGTCGGATTGCATCGCCAGATGCAATCCGGGTGAGGGGGTACAGGTCTCACCACGAGCACTTCCCGTGCGTCTGCCCCTCACCCCAACCCTCTCCCCGTAAGAACGGGGAGAGGGAGCGCACCGCCGTCGGCGCGGGCGCATTTAATCGCTCAGGCAGAAGGGGCTAATGCATGGACAGCATCGCATGGATGGCCTGGACGTTGCCGACGGCGATCTTCTTCGCTGCGTTGGCCTGCACGCTGGCCGTCATGACTCTGCTCGCCGCCCGCTATCCCGAGGCCGAGCGGGTGGGCGTGCTGCGTATTCCGACCACGCGCGGCGATCGGCTGTTCATCTCGCTGATATCTGCCGCCGTTATCCATCTGGCATGGATCGGGCTGGTCGGGACCGATACGATTGCGACCTTGCCGATCGGCGAGGAGGGTTTTGAGGTTTCGAGCCTGTGGCTTGCGACCGCAATTTCGCTTGCATCAGCCGTTGCGATCTTTCGCACCGTCTGACGCAGGCGAGGAAGGGCAGATCCGGGACCAACCCGGACCTGAATACGTCTGTCGCTGCAAGGAGGAAACCATGCGACACTTGAAACGGAAGCAACACCAGAGCAAGGCCGGCTATCTTGCGATGACCAGCGCGGTGGCGCTGTTTGCCGCGACGATGACGTTGTCCATTCCGGCGCTCGCCGACGACGCCACGATCCAGAAGTGGATCGACAGCGAGTTCCAGCCGTCGACGCTCTCCAAGGAAGAGCAGAAGAAGGAGCTCGAGTGGTTCGCCAAGGCCGCCGAGCCCTTCAAGGGCATGGAGATCAACGTCGTCTCCGAGACCATCACGACTCACGAATATGAGTCGAAGACGCTGGCCAAGGCGTTCACCGAGATCACCGGCATCAAGCTGAAGCACGACCTGATCCAGGAAGGCGACGTGGTCGAGAAGCTGCAGACCCAGATGCAGTCCGGCAAGAACGTCTATGACGGCTGGATCAACGATTCCGACCTGATCGGCACCCACTTCCGCTACGGCCAGACCATCGCGCTGTCCGACTACATGAAGGGCGACGGCAAGGACGTCACCAATCCCGGCCTGGACGTCAACGACTTCATCGGCAAGTCGTTCACGACCGCTCCCGACGGCAAGCTCTATCAGTTGCCGGTTCAGCAGTTCGCCAACCTCTATTGGTTCCGCTACGACTGGTTCACCAATCCGGACTACAAGGCCAAGTTCAAGGCCAAGTATGGCTACGACCTGGGCGTGCCCGTGAACTGGTCGGCCTATGAGGACATCGCCGAGTTCTTCACCAACGACGTCAAGGAGATCAACGGCGTCAAGGTCTATGGCCACATGGACTACGGCAAGAAGGATCCCTCGCTCGGCTGGCGCTTCACCGACGCCTGGCTGTCGATGGCCGGCAACGGCGATAAGGGCATCCCGAACGGCCTGCCGGTCGACGAATGGGGCATCCGCATGGAAGGCTGCCGTCCGGTCGGCTCCTCGGTCGAGCGTGGTGGCGACACCAATGGTCCGGCCGCGGTCTACTCGATCGCCAAGTACCTCGACTGGATGAAGAAGTATGCGCCGCCGCAGGCGCAGGGCATGACCTTCTCGGAGGCCGGCCCGGTCCCGGCGCAGGGTAACGTCGCCCAGCAGATCTTCTGGTACACCGCCTTCACCGCCGACATGGTGAAGCCCGGCCTGCCGGTCGTGAACGCGGACGGCACGCCGAAGTGGCGCATGGCGCCGTCGCCGCACGGCTCGTACTGGAAGGACGGCATGAAGCTGGGCTACCAGGACGCCGGTTCTGCGACGCTTCTGAAGTCGACCCCGCCGGATCGCCGCAAGGCGGCCTGGCTGTACCTGCAGTTCATCGTCTCCAAGTCGGTGAGCCTGAAGAAGAGCCATGTCGGCCTCACCTTCGTCCGTGAATCCGACATCTGGGACAAGTCGTTCACCGAGCGTGCGCCGAAGCTCGGCGGCCTGATCGAGTTCTACCGCTCGCCCGCCCGCGTGCAGTGGACCCCGACCGGCAACAACGTGCCCGACTATCCGAAGCTCGCGCAGCTGTGGTGGCAGAACATCGGCGACGCGTCGTCCGGTGCGAAGACCCCGCAGCAGGCGATGGATGCGCTCGCGGCCGCTCAGGACTCCGTCCTCGAGCGTCTCGAGAAGTCCAAGGTCCAGGGCGACTGCGGTCCGAAGCTGAACAAGAAGGAATCGGCCGAGTTCTGGTTCAACAAGTCGGCGAAGGACGGCAACATCGCTCCGCAGCGCAAGCTCGCGAACGAGAAGCCGAAGGGCGAGACGGTCGACTACGACACGCTGATCAAGTCGTGGCCGGCGACCCCGCCGAAGCGCGCCGAGGCGAAGTAAGCATCGCGATCCCTTCGGACGGTCCGGCTACAGGTCGGACCTCCGGGGAATCGGGAAAGGCCGGGAGCGATCCCGGCCTTTTTCGTTGGCGCGGCGGAACTGCGGCTTCCCGGAGACCGCCTCAGAGCGAGTATTGCGCGGTCAGCGTCAGGGGAAGGCTGAAGAACGGAAACAGCATGGTCTGCTTGTACTTGACGCAGGCGACCAGGGTTGAGCCGCCGACCGGCAGATAGTTCTTGAGCGAGGACGTGCTGAACGTGACGGCGCCGCTGCCTTTGACGATGAACGTGTTCGCTACCGTGTAGGTGCCGTCCTGATTCACGACGCGGTAGATGACCGCGTCGACATTCGAGAGATTGGTGCCGGAGAGGGTGCTGCCGGTCATCGTGATGCCCATGATGTTGGACAGCGTGTTGATGCTGTCGGTCGACAGCGACGCGGGCGTGCAGCTCTGGGTAGCCGTCGACCCGGACGTCGTGATGGAGCATTGGGCCGGTGCGATCATCGCGTCGGCCGCGCGGATCATGGCCTCTGCGGCTTCGACCGTCATCCGATCGGAGATCAGTGCCTCGCCGAGATTGCAGAGGCCCATCAGCAGTGTGGCGATGAGCGGAAGGGCGAGCGCGAACTCGACCGCGGCGACGCCGCGGCGGTCCGCGATGAACGAGCTGGGATGCAGTTTCGGCCGGAACATCATTTCGGGACGATCACGATGGAGGTGTCGATCTTGTTGCCGAACAGCGCAGGCCAGGCCGACAGCATGGAGGAGAGATCGAGCAGCTGCTTGCTCGGATACACCACCCTGATCAGCACCGGCACCGCGCTCTGGGGCGCGTAGTAGTCGGTCGCCGAGGCGCTCGTCGTCGGGCTGTTGGCTGTGACCTGGCCGACATACAGCGTGTAGCTGCTCGCGGTGATGCCGTAGCTGGAGCTCAGATTGTTGGTCAGGATGCTCTTTGCGGCCGCGATGTTGGCCGGCCGCGAGGATTGCGGGATGATGGTCTGGCCGAGCGCGAATGTCTGTTCGTGCAGCACCGAGATATAGTAGTACCGGTAGCCGAACTGGACGATCAGGAACAGGATCACGCAGAACAGCGGCATCAGCATTGCGAACTCGATCGCGGTGACGCCGCGGTCGTCGCGATGAAACCGGCGCGCGATTCCGGCCGCTCGCGACAGCGGCTGGCCGGGCTTTCGAGGCCAGGAGAACGGACGACTCATCGCGCGATTCCGAGCCAGATATCCTCGGTCATGATGCGCTTGCCGCCGAGCGAGGCCCAGGAGCGCATCACCTCGTTGCCGCGGCCGTCGTCCTGGCGTTCGGCGCGCACGCTGATCTCGGTGATGCCGAGCGTCCTGACCGGAACGATGTTCGCCTCGGTCGCGGTCGCCGTGCCGTCGTCGATCCAGACCGCCAACCCATCGAGATCGGCACCGCGCAACACGCCGGTTTCGCTGTGGTCGAACTCGGCCAGCTTGGCGTAGCCGTCCGCATGGCCGTCGGCGGTTCCGAACAGCCGCCTGCCGTCCATCTTCTTCGCCGCCTGGCCGTCGCGGTTGTCGACCAGGAAGCCCTGGCCGTTGCCGACCAGCCATTCGACCTGCACCGGATGCCCATCGCCCATGAGATCGAAGCTGACCGTCCTGCCGATCGCGGAGCGGCGCCCGAGCGGGGCCGTGCTTTCGCCGGTCGTGACGATGCGCCCAAGCCCGGTCAGGTCCAGCGCGATCGGAGATTCCAGCTCCGTGCAGGCGCCGCTGCCGTCGACCCAGATCGCGCTCGTGGGACCGCGCACGAATGCCAGATACTTGCCGCTATCGATGTATGATTTCAGATTGGCGGCGTTCTGGTTGATCATGTTGTAGACGTACAGGTTCTGGTACGTCGAGCTGAATGTGGTCGTGCTCCCGGAACTCGTGACGCCCGCGACCTGGATGCTCGTGGTGTTCGGCTCGTAGTCGGCGGCGAGCGGAATCACGTTCTTGCCGTTGACGCTGGCCTGGCTCGAATAGGCGAAGGTCGTCGTGGAGACGAACTTGCTGCTGTTGTAGAGGCTCTTGGTCGGGCTCTGGCCGCTGAACGTATCGTAGTGCGGCCCACACGTTCCTTTCGGCGCGGTGCTGGTCGAGGTCGTCGTGCTGCCGGTCGTGGTTGTCGTTGTCGTGGTTGTTGTCGTCGTCTGCGTGGCCGGACAGATCATCGGAATCGAGCCGTCCGCGTTGAGGAGCTGAATATAGAGGATATCGGTGTCGGCGACGGTGACGCCGCTGGTAGGGCTGTTGCCGAAGGTCCCGATGGTGCCGGTGCTCGATATCGTGAACGTATCGGTATAGTCGCCGCTGTGACTGGCTCGGTAATAGGTCGTGGGAGGGTCGCCATCGCGGGCCAGCGACACGACATAGGTCGCTCCGGAGGGCAGGCCCGTGGAGACCGTGGTCGTCGTCGTCGCCCCGGTGCTCTGCACGTGCTTCTGCGTGATGGTGCCCCTGACCAGGCTGATGCCGAGCGGAGCGTTCTGCGAGAACACCGGGTCGACGCATTTCGACAGCGAGAAGGCTGTGCTGTCGCATGTCGCGGTCGCCGAAACCGGAACGTCGGCCGCGCCGAGCACTCTCGTGAAGGTGACGGGAACGGTATAGGTGCCGGTGACCGTGTAGGACGTGCCGGCGTTCGTCACATCATACTTCGCGCTCGGCAGGTTTGCGACCATCTGAGAGGCCGCGAAGGCGCTCGCCTGGCTCAGCAGATCCTGGGTGTTCTGCGTTGCCATGCTGACGTTGGATTGAATTCGCTCGCAGGTCCGGTTGACGACCTGCTTGATGGCGACCTTGGCAGACTGGGCGCGATAGGTGTCGACGCCGAAGCCGACGAATCCGGCCATTGCGACGAACAGAATCGCGAACGTCACGGCGAAGTTGCCGCGCGTGTCGTGCCGAAATTCGTGAAGCAGATTACTCATCGGATCCCGCTCTCCTTGACGATGTCGATGATGTCGAAAACGCTAGGAGGCGCGACATTAAATCGAGGTTAAATGAACTTCGCACTTGCACACATGACATGTGACGTTGCGCCAACTCGGAACTGGATACCGGTGTTGCCCATCGAGGTACCGGCAATGGTGGAGGTTCAAGTTATTAGTCGTAAACTAATTGATGCGGCGGCAGCGGCCTTGCCGATGAGGAGGCCTAAGACCGAAGGTGGCGCCATGCAGCTCCGAATGTCGATGGAGGTCGCGGGCTGAAGATCGGACGCCGCATGCGCGTCTCTTGTGCGCCTCTACATCGGACGTCCGGTTGCGCGGCGTGAGAGACAGCCGTGAGATGGCGTGGTTCCCGGCGCCGCGCGCCGGAACAATGGCCGACGGGACTCGAGCTCGTGATTCGGAAAAATCGCAATAAGCCGACCGGGATCCTGATCGCTGATGGCCCGTCCGGTCTGGCGCCTGAGTCATGCGAACCGGGAGAAATTCCCGGGTCCTGGGGGACATATTCCACGAGGCAAGTGCCTTGAAGCGGATGCGGACAGGCTGCACTCTTTCGTCCTCGGGATGATCGCGACGTTTGCCGCGACTTCGCCTCAAGGACAGGAAACAACAAGGCTTCAGACGATTTGACGAGCGCCCCGGTTGGGCAGAGCCGTCATCGTGATCACAGCCCCGAAGCCATCGAGGGAGTACGACCATGGATCAGGCGCACGTCGCCAGCCTCGCGAGCACGCTGCCCGAGGCGCTGTCGCCTTGGACCATGTTCATGCAGGCCGATATCGTCGTGAAGGCGGTCATGATCGGTCTGGCGCTAGCCTCGGTGGCCACCTGGACCGTGCTGGTCGTCAAGACGATCCAGCTGCGCTCGGCGCTGCGCACAGCACGCAGCGCGCTCGCCACGGCGACCGCAGCCCGCTCGCTGCCGGATGCGACGGGGCGTGTGTCCGCCGATGGCGGCGTCGTCGGCCGGCTGCTCTCGGTTGCCGAGGACGAGATCGACCGATCGCGCGGCCTGCCGGCGGACGGCATCAAGGAGCGCGTTTCCTGGCAGTTCGAACGGATCGAGGCGGCAGCGGTCGCGCGCATCGGCCGCGGCATCGGCATTCTCGCCACCGTCGGCGCGGTCGGGCCGTTCGTCGGCCTGTTCGGCACGGTCTGGGGCATCATGAACAGCTTCATCGGCATCTCGCATGCCCATACGACGAACCTCGCGGTGGTCGCGCCGGGAATCGCCGAGGCGCTGCTCGCCACCGCCTTCGGTCTCGCCGCCGCGATCCCCGCGGTGGTGATCTACAATCTGTTCGCGCGTGCGACCGGCGGCTATCGCGCCGTCATCGCCGATGCATCCGTTGCGGTGATGCGCCTGCTCAGCCGCGATCTCGACCGCCAGCACGCCGGGCCGGCCGAGGCGCGGCGCAGCGCCATCCGCGCGGTCGATGCGCCGCTGCTGTCGATCGCCAATCCGGCGGAGTGAGCCATGGCCGTCAAGCTTGCCCGGCGCACCGACGAGTTCGAGGAGACGCACGACATCAACGTGACGCCGTTCATCGACGTCATGCTGGTGCTCTTGATCATCTTCATGGTGGCGGCGCCGCTCGCCACCGTCGACATTCCGGTCAATCTCCCGGCCATCTCGGCCGAGCCGCAGCCGCGCGCGGAAACGCCTGTCTTCGTGACCTTCAAGGCCGACCGCTCGCTCGCCGTCGGTGACCAGAGCGTCGCGCAGGCCGACATCGCCGCTTCGCTCGATGCGGCAACCAAGTCCGATCATGGCCAGCGCGTGCTGTTGCGCGCCGACCAGACGCTGCCCTATGGCGAGGTGATGGCGCTGATGAACACGTTGCGCCGCGCCGGCTACACCAAGGTGGCGCTGGTTGCGCTGGAAGACCGGAGTGCGCAGTGAGCGTCCTGACGCTCGATCCGTTCGACGATGACGGAGCGCGCCGCGAGCGGACGCTGTGGACGGTCGCTGCGATCGTGGTGGCCTCACTGCATGTCGGGCTCGCCATCGGCTATCTGCTGCTGCACCCAGCGCCGGAGGGGCGGGCGCAGGCCGACGCATTCGATGTCGTGTTCACGCCCGCGGTGGTGAACGAGCCGGCTCCGATCGCGCAGGAAACGCCTGCCGAGCCGACGCCGCCGGCCGAGCCTCCGAAGGAGGAGCCGGCGAAGGAGGAGCCCGTTGCCCGCGAGGCCGTCGCGGAGCCGGTACCCCAAGCGCAGCCCGATCCCGAGCCGCAGGTCACGGCGCAGCCGGAGCCGGTGCCCGAGACGATCGCGCAGCCCGAGCCCATGCCGCAGGTCGCGCTGGCCCCCGAGCCGCCTCGGGCCGACGACGTCGTGCTGCCGCCGCCACCACCGCCGAAGCCGATCGAGGCGAAGCCGCCGGAGCCTAAGCCAACACCCGCGCCCGAGCGCGTCGAGCGCAAGCCCGTGGAAAAGAAGGAGGCGAAGGAGAAGGTCGAGAGGAAGCCCGCGCCGGCAAAGCCGGCCGCGGCGGCAGAGAGTCGTCAATCGCGTGTCGCCTCGGCGCCAAATCCGGGCGAGGACAGCGTCGGCGCGCGCGAGGGGCAGGCCGCGTGGAACCATCAGGTCGAGGCACAGATCGGTCGTGCCGCGGCGGGCGCCTATCCGTCGGATGGCAACGGCGTCACCGGCACGGTTGCTGTCAGCGTCGTCATCGACCGCAATGGCCGCTTGTTGTCACGGCGGCTGGCGGGCAGCTCGGGCTCGCCGGCGCTCGATCGTGCGGCGCTATCCATCATCGAACGGGCTCAGCCGTTCCCGCGCTTTCCGCCGGTGATGACCATGGCGCAGGTGTCGCGCACCGTGCCGTTGCGTCTGCGGCCGCGCTGAGCGGCCGCAGACGCGACGATCACTTCGAGCACTCGGTCAAATCCGTATCGCGCACGACGAACTGCGCGCCGTCCTTGAGCTCGATGTTCTTGGCGAAGCAGGTGCGGCCGCCCTTTTCGGACAGCTTGATGTCGTAGCGGCCTGATTTCACGCCGACCAGCGTCATGCGCTCGTTATGGTCGAGCATGCCCTCGTCATCGTTCTTGCACTGGTCTTCGCCCCAGGTCTTGGTGCCGGCAGCCGCCAGGTACATCTTCACGATGGTCTGCCCGGTGCGATTGAGAAAGCGCGGGCCATCCTCGGCTGACGCGGCAGAGCCGGCAAGCAGGGCGAGAGCGCAAGCGGTGACGAGGCGACGCATGACGAATGTCCTTTTCTTATGATTGAGGATGAGCTGAGGGAATGGCAGCCGGGCCGCGATCAGAAATCCTTGCCGATGCTGCTCTTGATCGCGAGCCCGCGCGAGGCATTGGTCAGGCCGTAGCCGACGCCGACGCTGAATTCGAAGCCCTTGAACTTGGTGTCGGCAACGGCATAGAGCGTCTGCATCTGCTGATGCCAAGGCAGGACGTGGCCGAACGGTCCGAGATTGGAGAAATGCTCGATGCCGACAGTCCAGCGGTTGCTCAGGCGTTTGACAAAGCGCACCGAAGGCTCGAAGGCCGAGCCGGCGCCGTCGATGCCGAACGTCATGTTGGCATTGAAAATGAGCTGATAGTCGTCGGGCAGATTGACGCCGATGATCGGCGTGAACATCTGCGCCAACCGCGGCGTCGCCTCCTGCACGAAACGCGGCGCGCCCGGCTGGCCGGCGCCGGCCTTGTTGGCGACCCACAGATCCGGCGTGAGCCCGCCCTGCGGCGCCAGGATGGTGCGTGACACCAGGCCGAGAAAGACGGTCCGCTCCAGCCGGTCGCCCTGGATGAAGGTCTGGCGGATGGTGACGCCGCCGGATTGGAATGAGTAGCCGGGCACGCCATTGTCCATCACGTTGCCGAGCTGCATCGGCACGTTGGCGCGCGCGAAGGCATAGGGCGAGGTCAGCGCGATCTCGTACCATTCGGTCGGCGAGTAGCCGATCTCGGTCTCGCCGGTCACCGCGCGCTGCGGCACGCGGCGTCCGCCGTTCTGCTGCTGCGGGTTGAAGGTCGTGAGATAGCCGAAGCGCTGCTCGATCTGGAAGTGACCGGGCGATGCGGGATCGTTGCCCTGGATCTCCTCGGCGGCCGCGCCGAATGGTGCGAGCAGAAAAGCGGCACTGGCGGCCGCATAGCCCCATCGAGTTGCCCGGCGTGCCTGCGTATGATCGGTCGACAGCATCGTCCCCGCTCTCCCCTCCCATGATGAGCTAACGAGTCGGCGCGGCGAAAACATGCGGGGGGACCGGCCGAAAGGTGACACAATCGGGAAACGATTAGTTGCGTGCTGCCGCATTTCTCGGCTGAGTGCTCGGTCCGGCGGCAATAGGGATGTTTTGGCAAGCAGAGCGGGAGATTTTGACCGAGAAGAATATGACAACGAAGGCGCGAGTGAATCTCTTCACGACGATGAATGTGGCGCGTTGCAAACACATTGAGGCCACGGACCGATGAAAGACATCGACCACAACATGCGTTCTCGATGGCCGGGCTCGCCGGAGATCGGAGGTCAATTGATTTACGCCCATGACCATCGACGTCGCGCGCGCGCCGGCCTTGCAAGACCGCTGGTGATGATCGCCGTCGTGATGTCCGCTTCGTTGCTGTTGGCCGGACCCACCTTCGCGCGGGACAGGCTGCTGCGCGAGGATCTGGAAGCCTGGTGGAGCCAGCTGCAGGCCAAAATGAGCCCGGCCAAGAAGCCTTGTCTCACCGCAACGGAGACGGGTTGCAGCCGCCGTCAGATGACCCGGACTCGCAAGAGCGGCGAAGAGGTGATGGCCGAACGTGCGACATCGGATCGCAGGGGCATGCGCCAGGTCCATATCAGCAAGCAGCGGCGTACCGCTGTCAGCGCGCGGGCCGAAGCGCGCGAAAGCGTGGACCCGGATGCCGATAGGGAGATCCGTCGCGATCGTCCAGGGAAGTACTTCCTGCATGGACCCCGGTTCTGATCCCGAAAACCTAGTCGGCAATTCCCTCGCTCGCCTGCTTCTTGCACTTGCGAAATAGCGGAACCTCGCTTAGTTCCACGGAGCGCGTGCCGCGCCGCCTCGAACCGGCGGCGCCCGCAGACGTTGTTACCGCACCCTTCATCGCCGCCCGGTGGGACGGCGGAGACAAAGGATCAATTCGATGAACTGGAAACTGATGATGACGGCAGCCGCCGTCGGCATGGCTGCGATCGTCGGCACGTCGACGATGGCCGCGAGTGCTCCGGCCGGCTCGAAGCTGCTGACCTCGATCGATCCCGACAAGGACGGCACCGCCGACATGAACGAGATTCGCTCCGCGGCCGCTGCGCTGTTCGACAAGCTCGACCGCGACCGCGACGGCACGCTTGACGCCAAGGAGCTGCGCGGCCGGGTCTCGGCCAAGGATCTCAAGGCTGCCGATCCGGACAATGACGGCACGCTGACCAAGGTCGAGTATCTTGCCCTCGTGGCCGGCCGCTTCAAGGTGGCTGATCCGGACAATGATGGCACGCTCGATTCGAAAGAGCTGAAGTCGGTCGCCAAGCTGCTGAAGTAAGGCGCGGTCCGGATCGGACCGTTGAACGAGACGATGAGGGCCTGCGACGGGACACCGCCGCAGGCCCTCTTTCTGTCCGCGGCTCGGCTGGGCTTTTTGGCGTGCCGGGCCCAGGCTGTGCCTCACAACCCCGGACGCGACATCTCCACCGCCAGGCGCACCAGGTCCGGCAGGCTGCGTGCCCCGAGTTTCTGCCGCAGCCGGTAAGTCAGATTGATCACGGTCTTGTAGCTGATCCCGAGCTGATCGGCGATCGCCTGATAGGATTTCGCCTCGGCGAGCAATGCGAGCGCCTGCCGTTCGCGCGGCGTCAGTGCGGTCGATCCGCTTCCGTCGGGGTCGTTGCGCAGCATCGCGATCCGCATCACAAGCTGCGGATCGAGATAGGTGCCACCCGACCGCACCTGCTCCAGCGCTTTCGGTAGTTCGTCTGGCGGAGCATCTTTCAGCAGGTAGCCGCTGGCGCCGGCATCGATCGCGGAGCGAACCACGCGCGTGTCAGCGAGCATGCTGAACACCAGGATGCGGGCGCGGGGATCATGCGAGCGCATCCGCCCGATCAGCGCAATGCCGCCGAAATCATCGCCCTGCAGACGAAGGTCGACGATTGCCGCATCGGGACGTTCGCGGACATAGGCGTCGTAAGCGCTCTCGGCGTCGTGCGCCTCTGACAGCCGGGCGATCCCCGCCGTGTTGAGGAGCCAGCGGCAGGCCGTGATCACGACCGGGTGGTCATCCACGAGCAGAACGCGATACATCCGATCCAGGTCTCGCTCTTGAGCCAAGGCTGCACTGGCAACGACCACGATGCGGATGGCTGCTATGTCCGCCAACGTGCTTCGTGTTCCCACCGCTGCTGTTCTGTTGCAAACCAGAACCGGGTGCAACACTGTGACCGCGGTGGGAGTGAAAATTGGCCAGATGATCGCCAATTCCCGGATTCGGGAAAATTGTCCCTAGATCGCGAAGAATATTCCCCATTGCGACAGTATTGGCCGCTGTTTACGAATGTTACCGTTCGTAATTCGTGTGAATTGACCGGTTTCGGCGGGGTGGGCTCAGGGGCGTGAGTTCGTGCCGGAAGCGGTCGACAAGAAACTGGGGGACGTCTTGACCAGACTCCGGGCGCTGAAGAGCGCGCTTCTCGCAACGTGCGCGTTGCTACCGACGGCTGCATTCGCGCAGCAGACCCTGCAGACCATCGAAGTGGTCGGCGTCTCACCGGTTCAGGGCGGTGAGATCGCCAAGGACAAGGTCCCGTCCAACGTGCAGACGATGACCGCGCAGGACCTCGATCGCACGCGCACGCCATCGCTGCTCGACGGCATCCTGCAGTCGATGCCCGGCGTCTCTCTCAGCGACCAGACCGGCAATTCGTTCCAGCGCGATCTGGACTATCGCGGTCAGACCGCCTCGCCGGTGCTCGGCACGCCGCAGGGCATTGCCGTCTACCAGAACGGCACGCGTATCAACGAGGCGTTCGGCGACGTCGTCAACTGGGACCTGATCCCGGAGATGGCGATCGCGCGCATGACCCTGCAGCCGAACAACCCGCTGTTCGGCCTGAACGCCATCGGCGGCGCGATGTCGATCGAGATGAAGAACGGCTTCACCTATCAGGGCGGAGAAGCTCAGCTGTTCGGCGGCTCGTTCGGGCGCATGCAGTCGGGCGCGCAATATGGCTGGAACAACGGGACCTACTCAGCGTATATCGCCGCGGAAGGCGCCTATGACCGCGGCTGGCGCGACTACTCGTCGTCCTCGCATGTCCGGCGCATGTATGCGGATTTCGGTGCGCGCGGCGATACGACCGAATTCCACCTCTCCTTCACCGGTGCCGACAACAAGCTCGGCTCGGTCGCGGCGACGCCGATTGAGATGCTGAACCAGCGCTGGTCGAGCGTCTACACCTGGCCGCAGTCGCTGCGCCTGCAAATGCAGATGGTGCAGGCCAGCCTGAAATGGGCCCCGACGGATACGCTGTCGTTCCAGGCCAACGGCTACTATCGCAACTACAAATCCTCGCGCATCGACGGCAACGGCACCGAGGTGGAAGATGATGGTGCCGGCTCATTCGTCATCGAGGACGCCGCCGGTACGCAGTGGGGCATCAACCGCAACGGTCCGGTCGCCAACACGCTGGCTGCCGACACGGCGCTCGGCCAGATCGACCGCAACACCGTCAAGACCTCGAGCTATGGCGGCTCGCTGCAGGCGACCTCGACCACGCAACTGTTCGGCCATGACAATCATTTCGTCGTCGGCGCCAGCGTCGATCACGGCAATACCAACTTCCAGGCCACGTCCGAGCTCGGCACCATCGACAACAGCCTGTTCGTGACCGGCCTCGGCGTCTACATCGATCAGCCCAACGCCGGCCTTGCCCCGGTCAACCTGAATGCCAAGAACACCTATCTCGGCGTCTACGCGACCAACACCTTCGACATCACCTCGCAACTGGCCTTGACGGCCGGCGGCCGCTTCAATTGGGCGCAGATCAACCTGCGCGACCAGACCGGCTTTGCGCCGCTCCTCAACACCGACAACAATTTCCAGCGCTTCAACCCAGTGGTCGGCCTGACCTACAAGATCACGCCGAACATGACGGCATATGCAGGCTACTCCGAAGCCAACCGCGCGCCGACGCCGCTCGAGCTCGGCTGCTCGGACCCGAACAATCCGTGCCTGATCGACAACTTCCTGATCGCTGATCCGCCGCTGAAGCAGGTGGTGTCGCGTACTGTCGAGGGCGGCCTGCGCGGCGAGCTGTCGGGCGGCTCGTCGGCCTATGCCGCGGCGCCGCCGCCTTACCGCAAGGCGCCGATCAAGGCCGTGGCCGTCGATGACGGCTGGAAGCTGCGCTGGGGCATCAGCCTGTTCCGGACGGAAAATTCGGACGACATCATTCAGGTTGTCGATCCGGCCAACCCGCTGCGCGGCTATTTCAAGAACGCCGGCACCACCCTGCGCCAGGGTGTCGAGGCCAAGCTCGACCTGACCTGGAACCGCTGGACCGCCTACGCCAACTACACCTTCATCGACGCGACCTTCCGCAGCGCTTTCGATATCAACGATCCGGTCCTGGGCCCCCTGGGTGTCGTCTCGGGCAATCACATCCCTGGCATTCCGGCGCACCGCCTGAAGCTCGGCGCGGAATATGCCGTGACCGATGCCTGGAAAGTCGGGACCAGCATCAACTATGTCGGCAGCCAATACCTGCTGCACGACGAGACCAATATGGGCCCGAAGGTCCCGGCCTACTGGGTCGTCAACCTGAATACGTCCTATCAGATCACCAAGAACGTCGAGGTGTTCGGCCTGATCCAGAACCTGTTCAACCAGCGCTACTACTCGGCCGGCACCAGGTTCGATCCAGCCGGCTTCAACACCGCCGGCGGCGGCACCGCGTTCGCCTTGAACGATCCGCGCAGCATGGTGCCGGGCATGCCGCTCGCCGCCTATGCCGGCATCCGCGCGAAGTTCTGAGCTTCGCACGGATCGCGGCAAGTCATAGGCGCGTCAGCGCCGCGCCACGGCAGCCCCCGCCGTGGCAAGAAGGCCGGGAGAGATCCCGGCCTTTTCGTTTGTCCTGTGGCCTGTCACGCCAGTCGTGTCGTCCGGGGGCAGATCTGCGCGCGCGTTCGCCGCCGTGCTCTCGCGTAAAGTTTGGCTGGTTGCATCAGAGGCACAAGAGTATTGTTAGTAGTAGTTAGTTGGGAGCGTCAGGACTAATTCTGTTGTTAGTTGGAATTTGTCCCTGGTGGCTTGAGAAACTTTCGCCTTGCTGGTTCCGGTCAATATTTCGATACAATTCGCACCAACGATAAAGCACGTGTAGTGCGTATTTTGGGGCGTCAAGTGAAATCAAATAGAAGAATGCGCAGCGAGGCCGCTGCCGCGAGTTTTGTGTTGCTGTCGACGTGGATGGTCGTCGGCGAGGCAAGAGCCGAATGTACGATCCCCGGGGTGACGGTCACCTGCAGTGGAAGCATCACCTCCGCCGTCACCGTGTATGACGCGGCCGCTGCATTTGCGCCGACGAACGGCAGCAATGCCTACACGCCGACCAACCCGGCCTTCCCCGCGACCGGGTACAATCCGAACCCGCCGACCACCGTCATCACGCTCGATTCCACGGCCGTCCGCAACCTGACCACCAACACCCAGACCGGTCTGGCCGATCGCGGCATGATCGCGGCCAACTTCTCCAACGACGAGGATCCGGCGGTCAACAACGTCGTCATCAACAATGCCGGCTGGCTCAGCCTCACCACCAGCCAGCTCAGCGCCGGCCGGCTGCACGTCATCGTCGCCGACAGCCAGGTCAACAAGTTCACCATCAACAACACCGGCACGCTCGCCGCCACCCAGAACTTCTTCGGGACGTTCGATGCGACCAAGCTGAGCGTCTCGATCGGTGCCACCGCGACCGGCCGCTACAACGGCACCAACCTCGCCATCATCTCGGCGCTGTATTCCGACGACAACACCAACAGCGTCGTGGTGAACAACCGCGCCGGCGGCACGATCTCGGCGACGGGCAATTTCGCGGCGGCCTATTTCGGCCGGGCCGACACCACGATCACCAACTCCGGCACCATCGGCAACACCAGCTGGACGGCGGCGAGCCGCTTCTATGACGGCCACTGGGCGATCGCCGCCTTCGCCGGTGCCGAGTTCGACACCATCCCCGGCAGCAATCCGGATTCACCGCTCTACAAGTTCGACTCCAATGGCAATGTGACGGTGACCGAGACCAAGGCGCTGACGCTGACCAACAATGCCAGCGGCGTCATCAAGGGCGATATCCTGGCGCTCGACACCAATCCGCTGACCACCGCCGCCGGTCTCGCCGCGGGATCGACCTTTCCGCTGACGGGCAGCGGCTCGAACTCCGGTCCGCGCGACAGCGTCATCGCCAATGCCGGCCTGATCCAGGGCAACCTCTATCTCGGCTCCGGCGAGCACGACATCAGCAACAGCGGCACAATCTCGGGCTCGATTTCGGTCGACCAGAGCGCGTCGCGCGGCTCGTTCGCCAAGGCGACCGCCGGCACCCTGCCGGGAACGTATAGCAGCTCAGGTACCGGCACCGATGCCAACGGTGCAGCCTGTCCGACCGCCGGCACCGACACCACCGACCCGCTGTGCGCCGCGAGCACCAACCAGGCCGCGACGTTCTTCGGGGCACGCACCTTCAATCTCGCCAACACCGGCACGCTCGGCGGCGACATTACGATCAACGACCAGGACGGCGCCACCAACACCATCCTGCTCAAGGGTACCGGCTTCAGCGGCAATGTCGTCGCGCTGAACGGGCTCGGTGCCAACTCGCTGACGCTCGACGGCGTGACCAATCTCGCCAGCATCGTCAATTTCGGCACGCTCGATTTGATGAAGTCGCAGGTCACCGTCGGCGCTGGCGGCGTTCAACTGGTCGACGGCGCGGTGCTGCGGACGACGATCTTCGGCCCGGGCGGCACCGCGGCGGCGCCGTCGAGCAACATCGGCAACATCACGGGCAACGTGACCTTTGCGGGGGCCGGAACCGTCACGCCGACGCTGCAGGGCATCGTCCGCAATGGCGACGTCTACCGGGTGGCGACCTCGGTGTCGGCCACGCCGCTCACCGTCGATTTCTCCAGCGCGCTGGTCGGCTTCACGGCCGATACCTCCACCGGATCGCTCTTGCTGAACTCATCCGTGCGGTCGCCGACGACGATCGCAGGCATCTCGCCGAGCGCGCTCGCGACGCTGAACGGCCTGCTCGGCTACACCGGCAGCAACGCGCAGGTGCAGGCCCTGGGCGGCGCCGTGCAGAGCCTCGGCACCGACGGGGAGGTGCGCAACGCCGGCGACCAACTGCGCCCGTTCGTGAACGGCGCGCAGGTCCAGGTGCCGCTGAGCACCGCCTCGTTGTTCCAGGCTCAGATCGACAACCGCCTGACGGCCGCGGCTGCGGGACCGTCTGCCAATTCGCGCGTCGCCTCGGCCTTCGCCTCCGAGTCCGATCCGCTCACATCGATGCTGATGGCCTATGGGGCCACCAAGGCGCGTCCGACGGTGAAGGCGCCGCCGGCCATCGCGCCGGAGCTGGAGCGGGCGGTCTGGGGCAGCCTGATCGGCACCAATGTGTCGCAGCACGACGTCGCTGGTGTCGCCGGCTATTCGGGCAACACCGGTGGCCTCGTCGCCGGTATCGACCAGCGCATCGACGGCGCGTTCCGCGTCGGCGCTGCGTTCGGCTACGCCACCAGCAGCATGGATGATCGCACCGTCGCGGGCGACGCCGTCGGCATGCAGCACTATCAGGGCAAGGTGTACGGCGCCTATGTCCAGCCGTTCTGGTACGTCAACGGCTCGGCCGGCCTCGCGCTGGTCGACTACACCACCACCCGCCGGGTCAACTTCGCCGGCTTCACCGACACCGTCTCCGGCAGCCACAAGGGCTGGCTGACGCTGGTGCGCGGCGAGTTCGGTGCTCCGGTGAAGCTCGGCGAGGCCGTGCTGACGCCGTTTGCCGGCGTGACCTACGGCCGTCTCGATCAGCAGGCCTACAACGAGACCAGCGCCGCCGGCGCCGCGCTCGCGATCGCCAAGCAGACCACCAACTCGGTGCGCTCGAACCTCGGCTTCCGCTCGACCCTGCCGCTGCTGGTCACCTCGACCTACGGCTTCGGCCTGGAGACGCTGGCTGCGTGGCGACACGAGTTCGGCAACACGGCGCAGAACGTCACGGCAAGCTTCGCCGGAGGCGGCGCGCAGTTCTTCGCCGCCGGACCATCGCCCGAGCGCAACCTTGCCGAACTGGGTGCAGCGTTGAAGCTGGTGGCGTTCGGCGAGCGCCAGTCGATCTCGCTCGGCTACAACGCCGTCGTGGGCAGCCAGTATCTCGAGCAGTCAGCTGTGTTGAAGGTGCGCGCGGAGTTTTGACGGGCTGCGTCGCTTCGCTCCGTCTCGCAAGAGGCACGAAGGCCGGGAGAGATCCCGGCCTTTTTCATTTGATAACTCGATCGTCACCGATGTCGTCTGTTGCGACGTGTGGGCAAACATCCCGTTGCCGTCGTGACCAAGGTCGTTGGTCAAACCAGGAATCTTCGGCGCGGTGCAGTTCGGCGCCGCGAACTACGAACTTCCGCCACAGAACCCGCCGAGCTATGCGCATCTCTCGCATCGAGCAACGAGGTGTGGACATGCGCGGAAGATCGCCAATATTTCTGCTGATCGTTTCATTGTCGAGCATCGGTCGTGCACCGGTCCTCAAGCGCCGGGCGGCTGCGACGATCTCTGTCGCGGCCCTCGCCGGCAGCCTCTGGATGCAAGGCCTGGCGCTGCCCGGTGCCGCCGCGCGCGATCTCGATGGACGCTACGCAGCCTCTCCGCTCAAGGGCTGGTTCGAGAAGCTGCGCTCGCGCAAGGGGCCGTGCTGCTCGGATGCGGACGGCACGGCGCTCTCGGACATCGATTGGGAGATGAAGGACGGCCGCTACCGTGTGCGCATCGAGGGCCTCTGGTGGGCCGTGCCGGAGGACGCCGTGGTGACCGAGCCGAATCGCGCCGGCCGGACGATGGTGTGGCCGGTGTACTATCGCGAGCTCAACACCGGCTTGCGCATCGATATCCGCTGCTTCATGCCGGGAAGCATGACGTAGACGATGATGACAGGGAGGGTCGGCGAAGGCGCGCCTGCGGCACTATTACGACGCATCGCGCATTCTCGCGCGCGGTGCCCACCATTCTCACCACTTGCACAGATGCATGGTGGGCACGCGACCGCCCTGCGGGCGGCTGCTTTGCCCACCCTACGTGATCACGACTACTCCGCGGCCTGTGCGGCCTTCAGCGTCGGATAATCGGTGTAGCCCTTGGCGCCGCCGCCATAGAGCGTGGCGCGATCGAGTTCGTTGAGCGGGGCCTTCGTCTTAAGCCGCTCGACCAGATCGGGGTTGGCGATGAACGGGCGGCCGAAGGCGATCAGGTCGGCGGCGCCGGCATCGAGCTGCTTGGTGGCGAGCGCGAGGTCGTAGCCGTTGTTGGCGATATAGGTGCCGTGGAAGCGCTTGCGCAGCGAGCCATAGTCGAACGGCGCGACGTCGCGCGCGCCGCCGGTGGCGCCCTCGATGACGTGGATGTAGACGAGGTTCAGCGCATTGAGCTGGTCGACGATGTAGTCGAACAGCGGCTGCGGGTTGGAATCGGAGATGTCGTTGGCCGGCGTCACCGGCGACAGCCGGATGCCGGTCCTGTCGGCGCCGATCGCCTCGGAGACTGCCTTCGCGACGTCGAGCATCAGCCGGGCGCGGTTCTCGATTCCGCCGCCATAGGTGTCGGTGCGCTTGTTGGCGCCGTCCTTGGCGAACTGGTCGAGCAGATAGCCGTTGGCGCCGTGGATCTCGACGCCGTCGAAGCCGGCTTCGACCGCATTCAGCGCGGCCTGCCTGAACGCCGCGACGATGCCCGGAATCTCTGAAAGCTCCAGCGCGCGCGGAGCGGACACGTCGGTGAAGGCGCCGCCGACGAAGGTCTTGGTCTTGGCGGCAATCGCCGAGGGCGCCACCGGCGCGCCGCCATCGGGCTGCAGCGACACGTGGGAGATGCGGCCGACGTGCCAGAGCTGGATGAAGATGCGGCCGCCCTTGGCGTGGACCGCGTCGGTCACCTTGCGCCAGCCGGCGATCTGCGCCTTGGAATAGATGCCGGGCGTGTCCTGGTAGCCCTGGCCCTGTTGCGACACCTGGCTGGCCTCGGAGATCAAGAGGCCCGCGCTGGCGCGCTGGGCGTAGTACTCGGCCGTCAACGGCCCCGCGGCCAGGCCCTCGACGGCGCGGTTGCGCGTCAAAGGCGCCATGACGACGCGGTTGGCCAGGGTGATCGGACCGAGCTTTGAGGGCTCGAACAGCTTGGAGGGGCTCATCGGCGCTTTCCAGTGAGAGGACAGGTGTCATTCAATTGTGCATTGCCGCAGATGGCTCAATGGCCCGAGCCATTCGAAAAACGCGGGCGTGTCAGGCGCAAACCCTGCGCGACGGCCCGCGCGGTCGACCGACCACGGGGGCTGACGAAAGTCTGCGCATGGCGCGTGCCAGCTTGTCGAATGAAGGCCGTGACGATATCGTGAGGTGCGCCACTCAGACGCTTGAAAAAATTGCGGACCGCATGACGGCCGCAGGGGAGGGTGATCTATGAAGTCCGGCATCGGGATCGCGGCCGTTTGCGCCGTCGTCAGCACCACCACCATCATCAGCGGGTCGGCCTTTGCCGATACCAGCGGCAAGAAGATTGCATTTTCGAACAACTATGCCGGCAATTCCTGGCGCCAGGCGATGCTCAAGAGCTACGAGATCGTCACCAAGAAGGCCGTCGCCGACAAGGCCGTCGCCGCCGCCGACATCTTTACCACCGCCGACAAGGAAGTGCCGACCCAGGCGGCGCAGATCCAGAACCTGATTCTGCAGGGCTATGACGCGATCGTCATCAACGCCTCGTCTCCGGACGCCTTGAACGGCGCCGTCAAGCAGGCCTGCGATGCCGGCATCATCGTGGTGTCGTTCGACGGCATCGTGACCGAGCCCTGCGCCTACCGCGTCGTCGTCGACTTCAAGGCGATGGGCAAGCAGGAAGTCGAGGAGATGGCCAAGTTCCAGCCGAAGGGCGGCAATCTGCTCGAGATCCGCGGCCTCGCCGGCACCTCGATCGACGATGCCATTCATGCCGGCATTCTCGAAGGCGTGAAGGCGCATCCGGAATTCAAGATCGTCGGCTCGGTCACCGGCGATTGGGACCAGACCACGGCGCAGAAGGCGGTTGCCACCGTGCTGCCGTCGCTGCCCGACATCGTCGGCGTGGTCGATCAGGGCGGCGACGGCTATGGCGCGGCGCAGGCCTTCGCCGCCGCCGGCAAGCCGCGTCCGACCATCATCATGGGCAACCGCCAGGACGAGCTGCAGTGGTGGAAGGAGCAGAAGGCGAAGGACGGCTACAAGACGTGGTCCGCCTCGATCGCGCCGGGCGTCTCGACGCTCGCGTTCTGGGTCGCGCAGCAGGTGCTGGACGGCAACAAGTCGATTCCGCACGACCTGCTGGTGCCCTATCTCGCGTTCACGCAGGACAATTTCGAAGCCGAGCTGCCGAACATCCCGAAGGGCAGCGTGGCGAGCCACGAATACACCCAGGCCGAAGCTATCGCGGCGATCAAGGCCAACATGAAGTGACGGCTGATTGGGAGTGCGGTTCGAAGGCGCAGAGGCCGAATGACCGTCACGCGGCCTGAACTGATCAAGCTGAGCGGCGTCGAAAAATATTTCGGCGCCGTTCGGGCTCTTGGCGGCGTCGACCTCACGCTCGGCCAGGGTGAATGCCTCGGGCTCGTTGGCCATAACGGCGCCGGCAAGTCGACCTTGATGCACATCCTCGCCGGCACGGCAACGGCTGACCGCGGCCAGCTCGCGATCGCAGGCTCAGTGCCGGCAAGCTATTCGCCAGGGGCGGCCAAGCAACTGGGCGTTCGCTGCGTCTTCCAGGAGCTCTCGCTCTGCCCCAATTTGACGGTGGCCGAGAACACCCGCGTCTTTCATCCATCGCTCACCGGCTTGTCATGGCGGCGGAAGGCCGGCCGGCTGATCCTCGACAAGCTCGACGCGATCTTTCCGGGCCATGGCATCGCGGCGTCCGACCTGGTTCAGGACCTTCCGATCGGCCGGCGCCAGATGGTGGAGGTCGCGCGCGCCTTCACCGTGACCGACGAGCCGGTCCGGCTCGTCATCCTCGATGAGCCGACCTCCTCGCTCGACGCCCACACCGCCGGCCAGCTGCTCGGCTTCGTCCGCCGCGCGATCGGCGAGGGCATCAGCTGCATCTTCATCTCGCATTTGCTCGGCGAGGTGCTCGCGAACTGCGACCGCATCGTGGTGATGCGCGACGGCACGACCGTCGCCGACGCACCTGCTAGCGCCTTCGACCGAGACGGGCTGGTCGCGGCGATGGGCGACGTCGAGGTCCACGCCCGCGACGTGAGGGGCGGCGATGGACGCCGCCGGGGCCAATCGCCGCTGCGCGTGCGGGCCCGGCCCGCGCGCCAGAGCCGGACCGGTGAGCTGGTTGCGCATGAGGGCGAGATCATCGGCCTCGCTGGCCTCGCCGGGCATGGCCAGACCGCGCTGCTGCTGGCGATCTTCTCCGCTGCGACACGCGCGGCGGCCGGCATCGAGGTGACGGAGAGCGTCGCCCTCGTCGCCGGTGACCGTCAGGCCGACGGGATCTTTCCGCTGTGGTCGATCGCCGAGAACATCGGCGTAAGATCGCTGCAGAGCCTGCGACGGGGCCTGCTGATCTCGGCGCGGCGCGAGCATGAGCTGGCCGCGCACTGGCGCGACAAGATCCACATCCGCACGCCCGACATCCACAACAACATCCTCTCGCTGTCGGGCGGCAATCAGCAGAAAGCGTTGTTCGCCCGCGCGCTCGGCTCGGATGCGCGCATCGTGCTGATGGACGATCCGATGCGCGGCGTCGATGTCGGCACCAAGCTCGAAGTCTATGAGCTGATCCGCGCCGAGGCCGACAGCGGCCGCACCTTCCTGTGGTACACCACGGAATTCGACGAGTTGAAGCAATGCGACCACGTCTATGTCTTCCGCAACGATGCCATCGTTGCCGCGCTCATCCGCGACGAACTGACCGAGCAGAAGGTCATCCAGTCCTCCTTCGCAGAAGCGGGCTGATGCCATGACCTCCTCGAGCGCGCCGGCGACGCGCGCGTTGCCCATGATCGGAACCGGCAATTTGCCGCGGCTGCTGCGGACCATGCTGCCGGCGCTGTCGCTCGCGCTCGTGCTGGTCGGCATCGCCTGGCTCAATCCGCGCGCGATCAGCTATTTCGGCTTCACACTGATGCTGAACCTCGCGGTGCCGATCGCGCTGGCGACGATCGCGCAGATGTTCGTGATCGCCGGCAACGACCTCGATTTGTCGATCGGCTCGTTCGTCGGCTTCGTCGGCTGCGTCACCGCGACCTGGCTGCGCGACGCGCCTCTGCTCGGCATCGTCACGCTGCTCGGCTGCATCGCGCTCTATGCCGCGCTCGGCGCCCTGATCCATCTGCGCAACCTGCCGTCGATCGTCGTGACGCTCGGCATGAGCTTCGTCTGGCAGGGGCTTGCGATCCTGATGCTGCCGAAGCCCGGCGGCAAGGCGCCGGACTGGCTCCTGGAGATGATGCGGGTTAAGCCGCCGCTGGTGCCGTTTCCGATCGTCGCCGCGGTGGTGATCGCGGCGGTGGCCTATGTCGGGCTGATGCGCACGTCCTACGGCGCCATCCTGCGCGGCTCGGGCGGCAATGCGGTCGCGATCGGCCGCGCCGGCTGGTCGCTGCTGAAGGCGAAGATGACGCTGTTCGCCTGTGCCGGCCTGTTCGGCGTGCTGTCGGGCCTCGCATTGATCGGCACCACGACCTCGGCCGATGCGAACATCGGCAATGGCTACACCATGCTGTCGATCGCCGGCGTCATCCTCGGCGGCGGCGAGTTCATCGGCGGCCGCGTCTCGCCGATCGGCGCCGTCATCGGTGCGCTCACCTTGGCGCTGGCCGCATCGCCACTCTTGACCTTCATGCGCATTCCGCCGGACTGGCAGGTCGCCGCCAACGGCGCCATCCTGATCGTGGTGCTCGCCGCGCGCGTGCTGATCAGCCGCAAGGACGCGCAGCCATGAAGGATGCGCAGCCATGAAGGGCACGCTCGCAGGCGTTCTCGCCCGCCCCTGGATCTGGTCGTTCATCGGCGCGCTCGCGGTGTGGCTGGCGGCCATCAGCTTCACCGGCGGCACCGGCGCCGGTGGGATGTTGACGGCCGCAATGTCGCTCGCCGTCTTCACCGTCGTGGTCGGCGTCGGCCAGATGTTCGTGATCACGCTGGGTCCCGGCAATGTCGATTTGTCGTTGCCGGCCAATATCGGGCTTGCCAGCGCTGTGGCGATGACGGTGATGGCCGGCGACGACCAGCGCATCGCGCTCGGCCTGATCGCCGCGCTCGCCTGCGGGGCGGCGATCGGCACCGCGAACTATCTGTTGATCTGGGCGCTGCGGATTCCGCCGATCATCGCGACGCTCTCGGCGAGCTTCGTCATCCAGTCGATCGACATCAGCTATGGCCGCGGGCTTCAGATCAAGCCGCCGCCGGGCTTCGCCGACTTCACCAATTTGCAGATGCTCGGCATTCCCCTTTTGGCCGTGCTGACCGTGGTGTTCATGATCGGCGCCAACGTCGTGCTGCAACGGACGGTGTTCGGCCGCTCCGTGCTGGCGATCGGACAGAACATGCGTGCGGCGCGGCTGGCCGGCATCCCGGTCAACCGGGTGCGCTTCATCACCTACGTGCTGTCGGGCACGCTCGGCGGCATCAACGGCGCGCTGCTGGCCGGCTACTTCCGCGGAGCGAATGTCGACATCGGCAACGAATATCTGCTGGCCTCGATCGCGGTCGTCGTCATCGGCGGCACCTCGGTTGCCGGCGGCAAGGCCAACATTCCCGGGCTGCTCGGCGCGGCGCTATTCCTGGTGCTGCTGCTCACGATGCTCAACACCTTCGGCGTCAGCGCCGGCGTGAGGCTGGTGTTGACGGGCCTGATCATCGTGGCGGTTATCACGGCGGCCGGGGGAACGAAGCCGGAGCGCTGAGCCAAGTGCTCGAATTCCGGAGGGAGCGAAGTCAGAGAACGGCTCACGATGGCGCGCCCTATTGGGGCGTTGTCGGCCGGAAGTCACTTTCAGACAGGAGCGTGGTCGTAGAGCGCCAATGAGAGGGCGGCGACGATCATGAGAGCCAGCACGCCGCCCAGCCGATGCTGCCAGCGGTCCATCAGCCGGGCGTCCGCAACGGCATCGCGTCTGAAGGCGCGATCGCGCGCGATGACCAGGCCAACACAGGCCACGTTCGTGAGGATGGCGATAAGCCCGATCCCGATCTTGACCCAGAACACCGGCGACGGGTTTGCGCTTGCAAGCAGGCCGATGCCGGTCGCCAGAACCGCGAGAAAGGCGGGTGTCTCGACATAGGTATCGACCGCGACGTGAAGCCGCGCGATCGCGACGGGATGGATCTTGCCTGTCATGTGCTCGAAGGCCGCCTCGGTGAGGATGCAGCCGATCCATATTCCGAGTGACATGATGTGCAGTGCGACGAGCATGATCTTTCCCGGCGAGCTTGCTTGTCCCATGGCGACGCATTAAATGCAAATATTTTCGCATTAGGGGCGAATGATTGCGAATGGCGACAGTAAAGCGACCGGGAGGACGAACTGCCCGCAACCGAGACGCGGTGCTGGCCGCGGCGAGAGCTCTGCTCGAGCAAGGTCGGGAGGTTACCCTGCAGGTGCTTGCCGCGGAGTCCGGCGTGCACCTGAGCACGCTGTATCGCAACTGGAGTGCCGAGGAGGACATCATCCGAGAAGCGGCGCTGGCGGCCTCGGATTCGAACCTTCCTTTGCCTGACACGGGTCGGCTCTCGACCGATCTCACTCGCTTCCTGCTGAAGCTGCGGGACTATGTCCGCTCGCCGCTCGGACGGGCGTTACTCAGCATTCCGCTATCGGCGACAGCGAACAGAGCGGATTACTGGGCAGGGCGGCTCCGACGTGCCGCGATCCTGTTCGAGCGCGCGGCGCGCCGAGGAGAAATCCGCGACAACACGGAATGGTCATCTGTCGTCGTGGCCGCCATCTCGCCGATCTATTTTCATGAAATGGTGGTCGGGACATCGATGACGAACCAGCAGATCCGCAGGCATGTCGACCTGATCATCGTGGCCTGCCGGCCGGTTGCTCGGGATTCGTGACGGCTCGGCTGCATTCGCGCTGAGCAAGCAGCGCAGCCGCCGCGGTCGTTGCAGACCCAGCTGCACGCCTTGCTGCCGCTCGAACTGCAGGCGCCGGTTGAGACCGCAGTGCAGGATCCGACCGACGACTGGATTGTGACGCCCGCCTTCGGGCGGGACGCCCGCTGCAGAACGCGAAGGCGGCTCAGGCGACGCCCAGAAAATCCCGCTTGCCGATCTCGACGCCGTTGTGGCGGAGAATGCCGTGGGCGATCGCAGCGTGGAAATAGAAGTTGGGAAACGAGACGCGGTTGACGAATTCCTGCCCCTTCAGGGTCAGGGTGGTATTCGGTCCGCTCGGGAAGGTGACGTCGCGGCTCTCGGCCCCCTCGAACTGCGCCGGCGTAAACGTCTTCAAATAGTCCACCGTCTTGGCGAGCCGCTGGCGAAGCTCGGCAAAGCTCGTCTCGGTGTCGGGCGTGCTCGGGACATCGCTGTGCGACAGCCGCGCGCAGCCCTTCGCGGCGAAGTCGCAGGCGAGCTGGATCTGCCGGGAGAGCGGCAGCATGTCAGGATACAGCCGCGCGCCGAGCAGGACCTCGGGGGCGATCTTCTTCACCTCGCAATGGGCTTCCGCCTTGCTCAGCAGGCCGGAGAGGCTGCCGAGGATCTGGATGTAGGCCGGCACGGTCGAATCGTAAAAGGACATGTGATGCTCTCGTGGGGTAAGGGGACGTCGCGGCGACTGCGCGCCCTCCGAGATGGGGCGTCGTAGAGGACAATGCAACTGCATCTTTCTCCGATTTGCAACCGAAATGGCCGCGTGTCGTTGCCTGCCACGTGACAGGCAGCCCGCTATGTCAGCCGGCGGGTCATCTGGATCTAATCAGGGCAAGAACGTAGCTGTTCGGCGTACAGTTCGAAGTTTGTCGTCCCATCTGTCGCTTCGAGAGCCCATGGAGTCTTGATCGTGACTTCAGCAATGTGGCGTCCGGCATCGTCGCGGTCGTGCCACGAGCTCACACGCGATGACAACCGGCTGAGGAAACCTGGCATTGGCGCCAAGGTTTGCCTCCGTAAAAATCGGCGCTTTGTCGATTACTACCCATTCTACGCCAAATCGATCGACGAAACGGCATTCCACAAATCCTGGAAAATCGTCGCTGACCCACCGTGTCATCTCTCCGCGAATATATGTTGTCACGACTATCCCCACAGTGCGCCGGTTGATTGGCTACTCAACCATAGTAGGTTGAGGCGCGATCTGCTCTTCCCCATGGCTGTCATGCTCCGCGCAGGCGGAGCATCCAGTACTCCGCAGCAGAGGTAATTGAACCGAAGTGTCACGGTGTACGGGATCGTCCGCTTTCGCGGACGATGACAGCCGGGTTTGCAAGATCGATCTCTGGGGAGTTGGGAAAGGCCGTCCAGTTGTCCGAATATCTCAGACCAGACCCTTGTCGCTCCGGGCGTCGCCGGTCGCGTCACCAGCCATCACGGGCCCCACAGGCTGTGGAGAAACTGCTCCTTCTCGCCCGGTGCATAGCCCTGCGACGCGCCGAAATAGGGTTCGTCGAAGCCGCCATTCGGGGCAGGCTGATACGCCATCGGCGGCCGCGATGCCGCGTAGGCCGAGCCCCACGCGGGCGCCGCTCCCAGCGGCCCGTGATGATGTTGGACGAGCGCGTGCCGCTGATGGGAATGCCGCACTGGCGCGGCGTCCGCAGCGGCAGACAGGCCGAGGAGAAGACTCAAGGCCAGAATCGAACTGGCCGGGATCGAGCGCATGGCTTCGTCTCCAGGATGAACCGAACTTTGAAACCTGCCCTCTACCTAGTTGAGCGCTCGGATGCGGCGCACCAAGGCATCGCCGGTTCACGGCTGGTCACATCCCCGGCATTGCCGGCGCGGCCCGGCTCGATCGGATCACCGTCTCGCCGGCCTGGCCGTGGGTCTCAATACTCCTGCCGATGCCGCCGATGCCGCTGCTGCGGCACATCCTGCTGCGGCTCGAACCGGAGTCGCCGGTTGATGTCGCAATACAGGTTCCAGCGTCCGGACTGCGACGCCAGGCATTGTTCGCGGGTCTGATAGGAGCAATCCCCGGCGAAGCCGAGCTGTCCGCCATAGATGCACCAGGGATAATCATAGGACACTGGCGTGATGGGACCTGCGACTGCGGGGGAGGCCGCGCCGGCGGTCAGAGCCGCTCCGGACGCCAACGCCGCCAATACGGCCAGGATCGTGCGCATGATCATGATTCCTCTCGTGAAGCCTCCCAGGCCCCCGCATCGTTGCCGGGTTTGGCCTGACATGGCAAGCGGTCGTCAGGATAGAGACGGCCGAACCGGCTTTAGGTTTCGAACGATGTGCTCATCCGTAGACGCGGCAGTTTACCGCGCGGCCGTCGCTGCCGCCGGCGCGGCCTGCGCGCGCGGCGTGCCGCGCATGCGCGCCAGCAGCTCCACCGTGGGCCAGGATCGGCCGACCCGAAGTCGCTCTCCAGGCCCCCGAAGGCGGCAATGACCGCCGGCGGCGCACGGCAATCGTTTTCGGCGCGGGGCGGAGGCGGCCGGATGCGCCCCGATGTGCTGCTGGCGGTTCTGCATCCGTTACTCCGCCGCCATGCGGCCGGCAAACTCTGGCCGAACACACGCTCGGCGCGGTCGCGCGGTTGACGATGCCCTGGTCGGAGGTGAGTGGGAGCGCCGTCAGGCCGAGGCGCCGGCAAGGCCGGCCGTTGCGCGAGTCGCGCTCTTGATCAATTGCCGAAAACACGACCGTCACCCGCAGACCAATCTGTGGGGGCGTTTTCTGTCAGAGCGATCATGATGTCGTCGCGCCGAAAGCCGGCCGCCTCTGCTCGATCCGCAATGGCTGCGAACAACTGCGCTTTTTGTGCCGTCGTGCGCCCGACCAGGAAAAGGACCTCGACGATCGAGGCGTCGGGGGAGCGCTGCACGTCCGGATAGGTCGGGTCGATAATCATGGCGTCGTTCGCGTATCTGGATATCAGGTGAAACAGATCCTTCTCAGGAACGGCGCAAGTCTCCACCAGGCTGCAATGGACCGCATTGGAGAGCGCGCGGGCCCGTTCATTCGAGAGATGCTCTGGTATGGCGATGCGGGCGAGGGGCATGAGGTGGTCTCCGGGGGTGAAAGTGCAACGAGGGTATTCGTGCGGGATGATCGGATATAGTATGCAGTCGTCCGATTGTTCTTGCCGAATAGTTGGGAATAGACATGAATTTGGAGAGCGACATCGCCGTCTTCGTGCGGATCATCGAACTCGGTACCTTTGCTGCGACAGCTGCCGAGTTGCGCATGACGTCGTCAGGCGTGTCCCGCATCATCACGAGGTTGGAGGGGCGCATGGGAGCGAGGCTGCTGCATCGCTCGACCAGACGATTGCTCCTGACGCAGGAGGGCGAGAGATTTCTTCAGCATGCGCGTCCGATCGTGGCCGCGCTGGAGCAGGCGCGGTCGGCAGTCGCCCATGCACGTGGAAAACCGTGCGGGACTGTCCGCATCAACGTAGGCACTGCGTATGCCAAACATGGGCTGGCGCCGATGCTGCCGAAACTGCTGAAGCAATTCCCCGACGTTCATATCGAGTTGAGCGTCGACGATCGACGGATCAACCCGATCGCAGAACAGATCGACATTACCGTTCGTGTCGGCCCGCTCGACGACAGCAGTCTGCTCGCGGTGAAAATCGGTGAGGTGCGCCGTACGATTGCCGCCAGCCCCAAATATCTGCGGGCTCATGGCCGGCCCCGGCGGCCCTCCGATCTACTCAAGCACAACTGCTTGCTGCTCGCGGGTTTCTCGCGGCTTGCCCAATGGCCGATGCTCGACGCAGGCCGCAAGATCCTGGTCCCCGTAAAAGGCAGCGTCGTTCGACAGCGCGGAGGTGTTGCTGGATCTGGCCATCGCAGGAGTCGGCATTGTCCGCTTTGGCGACTTCCTGGGGCATGAGGCGCTCGCCGATGGAGCGCTGGTCCCGCTACTTGCAGACTGCCATTTCGACGATCCGCAGCCCATCACCGCACTTGTGTTGCCAGAGCGACGGTCTTTGCCGAGCGTTCGCGCCGTGCTCGACTTCATTGCGCAGGAATTACCAATCTCGCGACGGAAGTCCGCTCTTCGCCGGCCGGCGTGAGCTGGAGCTGTCTGTCTTTGCTCCACCGAAGGCCGCATTCGACGATGCCGACCTCGTTGGTCAATTGTCCTCTACGATCTGCGGTGCGTGCGATCGGTACACCTCCGCTACTCGCTCGATTTCGACGATGTCTTGGGCCGATTCTCGTGAGGACGACGACATCTAGCGCGTTGCCGTCGCTGCCGCCGGCGCGGCCTGCGCGCGCGGCGTGCCGCGCATGCGCGCCAGCAGTTCCGCCGTGGGCCAGGAATCGGCGGGCAGGCCGTATTTGAGCTGCATCGCCTTGACCGCAGTCCGGCTCTGCTGTCCGAGCACGCCGTCGACCTTGCCGACGTCGAAGCCGGCCTTCACCAGGAGCTGCTGCAGCTCCTTGATCTCGTTGAACGGCAACTGCGCGACCGGGCCGCTGGCTTTGCGCATCGGCGCGGCGCCGGCGATCCGGCTGGCGAGATAACCTGCCGTCGTCGAATAGATCAGCGAGTTGTTCCACTCGGTGTAGGCGGCAAAATTGGCATAGGCCAGGAATGCCGGGCCGTTGCGGCCCATCGGCAGCAGCACGGAGGCCTCGAGCGCATCATTCGGCAGCGACCGGCCGTCGGCATAGGTCACCCCCAGGCCGGACCATTTGCTGCGCGCCGCCTTCACGGTGAGATCGGCCTGCTCCCAGGGGAAGGTCTGGGGCACGCGGATCTCCTCCAGCCACGGCTCGCCGCGGCGCCATTTCAGGCCGGTCGCGATGTAGTTCGCGGTCGAGCCGATCACGTCGGACGCGCTGCGCAAGAGGTCGCGGCGGCCGTCGCCGTCGTAGTCGACGGCGTAGGTGACGTAGTGCGTCGGCAGGAATTGGGTCTGGCCGAGCTCGCCGGCCCAGGAGCCGATCATCTCCTCCGGGGTGAGATCACCGCGATCGATGACCTTCAAGGCGGCGATGGTCTCGTTCTGGAAGCGCTCGCTGCGGCGGCAGTCATAGGCTAGCGACACCAGCGACGGCAGCACCGGCAGATTGCCCATGTTGGAGCCGAAGTCGCTCTCCAGGCCCCAGAAGGCGGCGATGACCGCCGGCGGCACGCCATACTCCTTCTCCGCCCGGGCGAAGGCGGCCGCATGCGCCTTGATGTGCTGCTGACCGTTCTGCATCCGGTACGCCGCCGCCATGCGGCCGGCGAACTCAGTGAATAATTGGCCGAACACGCGCTGGCCGCGGTCGCGGTTGACGATGCCCTGGTCGTAGGTGAGATAGGGCGAGGCGGCGGCGATCGCGCGCTGCGACACGCCTTCGGAGATCGCGCGCTGCTTCAGCTCGGCGAGAAAACGGTCGAAGCTCTGGCCGTTATGACAGGCTGCGGCGCGCGCGGAGGGCTGCGGCTTCGGCCGCGGCGCGGCTTGCTCCGGCATCATCTGTGCCGAGGCGCTGACAACCAGCATGAACGAGGTTGCGAGCGCGCTGAAGGTGACGCGCAAGGCAGTCGAAGAGCTTCGCATCCGGTCTCACCGATGGCTGGCTAAAGGCTTGTCGAACCATCGATATCCGATGATGGGGCAGGGAGGGAAGAGGGCGAATAGCGAATAGGGAGTAGCGAATGGAGCGCTCGCTATCCCTATTCGCTACTCGCCATTCGCTACTCGCCTCCTTGTCACGCCAGCGCTGCCTGCGCCTCGCTCTGGATGCGCTTGAGATGCGCGGCGTCGCGGAAGCTCTCGGCGTAGAGCTTGTTGACGTCCTCGGTGCCCGAGGGACGCGCGGCGAACCAGCCGAACTCGGTCTCGACCTTGATGCCGCCGAACGACTGGCCGTTGCCCGGTGCCTTGGTATGGACCACCCGGACCGGATCGCCGGCGAGCTCCTTGAGGTTCAGCTTCTCCGGCGTCAGGGCCTTGAGCGCCGCCTTCTGCGGCGGCGAGGCCGGGACGTCGATGCGCTCATAGACCGGGGCGCCCAGCTCGGACGTCAGCTCCTTGTAGAGCTCGCTCGGATCGCGGCCGCGCCTGGCCATGATCTCGGCGGCGAGCAGGCCGAGGATGAGACCGTCCTTGTCGGTGGTCCACACCGTGCCGTCGCGCTTGAGGAACGAGGCGCCGGCGCTCTCCTCGCCGGCGAAGCCGAAGCTGCCGGAGCTCAGGCCCTCGACGAACCATTTGAAGCCGACCGGAGTCTCGACCAGCTTGCGGCCGAGCTTGTTGGCGACGCGGTCGATCAGCGAGCTCGACACGATGGTCTTGCCGATGGCGGCATCGCTGCGCCAGTCCGGCCGGTGCGCGAACAGGTAGGAGATCGCGGTCGCGAGGTAGTGGTTCGGATTCATCAGCCCGCCCGTGCGCGTCACGATGCCGTGGCGGTCGGCATCGGTGTCGTTGGCGAAGGCGACGTCGAAGCGCTCGCGCATGCCGATCAGGCTCGCCATCGCATAGGGCGACGAGCAGTCCATGCGGATCTTGCCGTCCCAGTCCGCCGTCATGAAGCGGAAGGTGGGGTCGACGACGTCGTTGACGATCGTGGCGCTGAGGCCATAGCGCTCGATGATCGGCGCCCAATAGGCGATCGCCGCGCCGCCGAGCGGATCGATGCCGATCTTGATGCCGGCCGATTTCACCGCGTCGAGATCGACGGTGTTGGCGAGGTCGGCGACGTAGGGCGTGATGTAGTCGTAGGCGTGCACCGAGCCGCGCTGCTTGGCCTTGGCGTAGCTGATGCGCGACACGCCATCGAGATCGTTGGCGAGATAGATGTTGGCCTGGCGCTCGATCTCGCCGGTCGCGTCGGTGTCGGCGGGGCCGCCATGCGGCGGATTGTATTTGTAGCCGCCGTCATCGGGCGGATTATGCGACGGCGTGATCACGACGCCGTCGGCGAGATGCGCCGTGCGACCCTTGTTGTAGGAGATGATGGCGTGCGAGATCACCGGCGTCGGCGTGTAGCCGCCGTCCTTGTCGACCATCACCTCGACGCCATTGGCGCCGAACACTTCGAGCGCGCTGGCAAGCGCCGGCTCGGCCAGCGCATGGGTGTCGATGCCGACGAACAGCGGCCCGTCGAGCCCCTGCTGGCGCCGGTAGTCGCACAGCGCCTGCGTGGTGGCGAGAATGTGGTTCTCGTTGAAGCCGGTCTTCAGCGACGAGCCGCGATGGCCCGAGGTGCCGAACGCGACGCGCTGGGTCGGCTCGTGCGGGTCGGGCTTCAGCGCGTAATAGGCCGTGATCAGCCGCGGAATATTGGCGAGCGCAGCATTGGCGATCGGCTTGCCGGCTGCGGGGTCTGTCTTGGCCATGGAGCATCCTTCGCAAGATCGAAAAACCTCGGCGGCAGCGGTTCGTTCCGCGCGGTTTGTCGCGCCAACGATGACGTCCGCCGTGCCGAGGGCATGCTGTGCAGCATGGCCGCGGCGCGCAATCCGATCAACGGGGAAAATCGCGCCGCTGAGTGTGCCCGAATTCAGTCGGTCAGCTCGTAGATCAGATGTCCCGGTCCGACCAGCCTGGCGGTGAAATTCGCGGTGCGGCCTAAGAGCGCCGCGAAGCGGCCGGAAGCGAGCTTGAACGAGACCTTGCCGGTGGCTTCCGAAATGCTCGGAGCTCCGTTGGTCATCACCACCGAGCCGGTGCCTTCGGTCAGCACGGCCACCGCGTAGCCGTCGGTCGCGCGATGGATGCCGGCGCCGTACAGATATGTTCCCTTCTGGTTTTCCCAGTCCGAGGCGACGTTGGCGGTGTAGGTCGCGCCCTTCATCAGCCCATCGGTGCCGATGCAGGAATATTGGAGGCTGACCAGCATGTGACCGGGGCGGTCGCCGATCGGCTCGAGGCCCATGGTGCCGACGATGGAGCAGTCGTAGCGGGCGAGCGTGTCGGCGCCGGCCGTGCCGAGGCCAAGGCCCAAGAGACCGCATACGACAACGCATACGGCGGATGCCGTGCGACAGAGATTCATTGGTTCGCCCCCGCGGATTTGTGCCCCGCCGACACTACCATAAATCGCAATCCGAAAAGTCGCTCGTTTCCAGCCATTGTCCAGGCCGATCGGCGCGCGAAGCCCCTGAACGACCGGCCAGAACTGCCGCTTTGTGTGGGCGACATTAACCACGCCGCGCTGTGGCCGTGGCCGGGGACCGCCAGTTAAGCCTGAGTTTAACGCATGACAGGAGAAATGGGAGGCCAGCACAACACACGCGCGTGTCGCGCGCGGGAGAGTGGTCGGAGAGCGGAAAGTGAGAGCGCTTATCATCGGCGCGTTGGCCGTCGCGTCAGCCTGCCTTGCAGGCTGCAGCCATCCGGCAACGCCGCAATTGGCAACGCCCTGTGTGGATCTGAGCGGTCAGGCCTGCGCGGACAATCCGGCCGCCGATCAGCCGCCGCCAGCAGTGGAGCGTCCTGCCAAGGCAAAGCATCGATCCGCCGCCGTCGCGCGTGCGGCCCTGCAACGCAAGCAGGCGCGCGCCGCCAAGCGGCGGGCGGCCCTGCATGCCGCCGCCAAGCCGGCCGAGGCGCCGAGCGTCAAACCGGTCGTCAAGCCGGTCGACAAGTCCGCCGCGGGGCTCGCACCAGCGTCGAAGCCGGAGCCGGCCACGCCGGCATCCCCAAAGATCCCGTCGCCCACGGTGGAAGCTCCGGCAAATCCGGCCACGGTGCAGAGCGAGGTCACGGTCGCCGCGGTCACCGTTGCGGCCGAACTGGCCGAGCGGATGACGGCGCTGCGTGTCCCCGAGGCGCCGGCCGACACCCATCTCGTCGCCGTGCTGCTCGCCCGGCCCGCGGTGCGCAGCCTCGCCGATCTCACCGGCAAGGTCATAGCCATCGACGAGCGCTACGCCAAATCGAACGCCAAGATCACGACCGCGATGAACGCGGCGGGGGCGTCCGAGGTGCTGCTGCTGGAAGGGCAGGCGACCGCCATCACCCGGCTCAGCAATGGCGAGGTCAGCGCTGCCGTCGTGGCGCTGGCATCGCCGGAAGCCGCGGAAGCGTTTCCGAAGATCGCGGGCTTCCGCGTGTTCTCGGTGATGCTGAAGCCTTGAGCCGCAGCATTTCAGTTCAAGTCGCGGCAGGGCTGCTCGCCGGACGCGGCAGCGCCGCGCCCTTGGCGGCGGTGATGCCCTTGGGGAAGCCGCTGCGATCGCTGTAAAGCCGCTTGCGGCCGCGCTTCGGATCGTGCTGCGCGGCGACGTCCTGAGCGGCCAGATAGTCCAGCACGGTGAGGCCGCCGACCATCACCAGCGCCGCCATCACGGTGCCTGCGCGCGGATTGCTCGGCCTGACCTCGCCGAGCAGCGTCACCATGTCCAGCCCGTCGCCCGCGACGCGGCTCCACAGCCCGGCCCTCTTCTCCACCGACAGCGTCATGACCCCGGCGAGCAGCTCGCGCACGCCATAGGCGCGCACCAGCCCCTCGCGTCCCTGCATGCCGAGCGCATGGGTCACGCGATGCGGCGCCAGCAGCTCAAGCGTGCCGAGCGCGATCGAGAACCAGCCGAGTCCGCGGGCCAGACGGTCCGCCGCCGTCAGCGAGCTCGGGCCGGTCGAGATGATCTTGGGGTCGCCCTTGGACCGGACGAGATTCGAAAAATGAAACATGCTGTACGATCCCTTATGGCTTGAGCACGACCTTGACGCAGCTGTCCTGCTTGTCGCGGAAGGCGCGGTACATCTCGGGGCCCTGCGCCAGCGGCACGGTATGGGTGATGACGAAGGACGGATCGATCTGGCCGTCCTCGATGCGCCGCTTGAGCTCATCGGTCCAGCGGTTGACGTGGGTCTGGCCGGTCCTGATCGTCAGCCCCTTGTTCATCAGCGCGCCCATCGGCACCATGTCGGACAGGCCGGAGTAGACGCCAGGAATCGAGACGATGCCGCCGGGCCGGCAGACATAGATGATCTCGCGCAGCACGTGCGGCCGGTCGTTCTCCAGCATGAACATCTGCTTGGCGCGATCGAGCACGCTGTCCGGCTGCGCCATGCTGACATGGCTCTCGAAGCCGACGCAGTCGATGCACTTCTCCGGACCCTTGTTGTCGGTCAGATCGTTGAGCCTTTCGACCACGCTCTCCTTGTCGAAATTGATGGTGATGGCGCCGCCGGCCTCGGCCATTGCCAGCCGCTCCGGGATGCGGTCGATTGCGACCACCTGCTTGGCGCCGAGCAGGATGGCGCTGCGGATCGCCATCTGCCCGACCGGGCCGCAGCCCCACACCGCGACCGTATCGTCAGGCTCGATGTCGCATTGCGCCGCGCCCTGCCACCCCGTGGGGAAGATGTCGCTGAGGAACAGCGCCTGCTCGTCGGTCATGCCGTCGGGCACCTTGATATGGGTGGCGTCGGCGAACGGTACGCGCAGATATTCGGCCTGGCCGCCGGGATAGCCGCCGGTCAGATGCGTGTAGCCGAACAGGCCTGCGGTGGTGTGGCCGAACACCTTCTCGGCCAGATGCTTGTTGCGGTTGGTCGTCTCACAGACCGAGAAATTGCCGCGCTTGCACTGCTCGCACTCGCCGCAGATGATCGTGAAGGGCACGACGATGCGGTCGCCCTTCCTGAGCTTGCCGTTGACGCCGGAACCGACCTCGACGACCTCGCCCATGGTCTCGTGGCCCATGATGTCGCCGGGCATCATCGCCGGAATGTAGTTGTGAAACAGATGCAGGTCCGAGCCGCAGATCGCGCAGCTCGTCACCTTGATGATCGCGTCCCTCGCGTGCTCGATCTCGGGATCGCTCACCGTATCGCAGCGGATGTCCTCTTTGCCGTGCCAGACCAGCGCCTTCATGAAGTCCTCCGGGCAGAATGTCCCGGAGGCAAGTCGGCAGCCGTCGGATGGTTGCTAGCAGGCCCGCGCTTTTGGCCGCGAGCGGGATCACTGCGGCGGCACGGGCTGCGCTAGCCGGCCCTCCTGGATGCCGCGCCATTGGACTTGGCGACGGCCTGCTTCGCCGCGGGCTTCGTAGATGCCTTCACAGGTGTCTTGGCCGGCTTTGCCGCCGGCGGCTTGCCCGGCGCTGCGCCGGCCTTGCCGGCTTTCTTCCCAGCGGGCTTCGGCAGCTCCGCCGCGGCGGCCTGCCGCATCGCGCGGGCGTAGCTGTCGGCGACGTTGTCGGCGGAGATCAGCAGGCGGCGCGCCGCGGCATTGGCCTGCTCGGCCACTTCGCGGGCGAGCATCTTGAAGCGCTCCTTGGCATCCTTGTCCTTGGCCTTCATGGCCAAGCCGTTGAAGCGGTCCTTCCGCTTCTTCGCCGCCGCCAGAATGCTCTTGTTCTGCTGCTTGGCCAGTTGCCGGATCACGGCATCAAGATCGGCATCCGCCATCGTCGTCCCCAAACTCCCCGAGAATCAGCGCCGCCGGCGCCATGAAGCGGCCGGACTATGCAATCGGCGCTTCAGCTTTGCAATCCGCGCCCGGATCGCAGCCGCGGACCGGAGACTTGCCGGCGTGACGAAAACGTCCCGTCCCGGCGCCAGCAAAAATCCGAAAAAAGTAAATTGTGTGTCGTGATCCGCGCGCACGTCGAGGTTCGCCGGAGCAGCTGCAGGTAAAGTCGTGATCGTCCCGGCCACCCGGGGCCTACGATGCGGTCACTCCCGAGAGGACGATGCGGAGTTCCAGTTCCGCTCCGTGGCACCATGATACGCGCAAAGCGCGCCTGCAGCGGCGATTTTCTGCCGCGGCGGTATCATGGCGCGGACTACATGACTAAGCATGGACTAACAGCATGGGCGAAACGGCGTGAACCCGTCGTAACCGAATTTCGGCAGTCGCGTCAGCTTAGATGAAAGAGATCATCCGCAACCTCGTGTGCAAGTCAGAACTCATCTGTTGGAGCAGGAAGTGCGGTCCGGACGTCGATACCTTGATCTCATGTCGCGATTTCGCCGCGACGAGCGTGGTAATATCGCCATCATCTTCACGCTGGCCTTGCTGCCGATCATAACCTTTGTCGGCTCGGCGATCGACTACTCGATGGCGGTGCGCGCCAAGGCCAAGCTGTCCGCCTCGATCGACTCCGCGCTGCTGGCGGCCACCGGCTACACCGCGATGCGCGGGAGTACTGAGGACGCCAAGACGGCGGCAACCGACATGTTCAACGGCCAGATGTCGGCGCATCATCTGGCCTCGGCCTCGCTGCACATCGACATCAGCGACAGCGTCAGCGCGCGAACCGTGACCGGCAGCGCGACGGCGGCCGTCAAGACCTCGTTCATGTCCATGCTCGGCTACCCGAACATCACGGTATCCGCCTCATCGTCGGCGTCGGCGTCGTTCCCGACCTACATGGACTTCTACGTTCTGCTCGACAACTCGCCGTCGCAGGGCCTCGGCGCGACGACGGCTGACATGACCACGCTGCAGAACGCGACCTCCGACAAATGCGCCTTCGCCTGCCACGACACTTACACGTCGAGTTCGAAGAAGACGCTGCAGACCAACAGCTACTATGACAAGGCCAAGAAGCTCGGCGTGACCATGCGGATCGACGTGGTGCGGTCGGCAACCCAGTCGCTGACGGACACAGCGACCTCCAGCCAGATCGTCAGCAATCAGTACCGCATGGCGGTCTACAGCATGGGCAGCGACTGCGGCTCGCTCGGCCTGACGACCGTCGCCAGCCTCTCCTCGAGCATGTCCTCGGTCAAATCCTCGGTCAGCTCGCTCGACCTGATGACGATCCCCTACAGCGGCTACAACAACGACATGTGCACCGATTTCGACGGCACCATGTCGGCCATGAACGGCGTCATCCCGACGCAAGGCGACGGCTCGTCGTCGAAGCCGCAGAAATGGCTGTTCTTCGTCTCCGATGGCGTCGCCGACTATTCCTATCCGACGACATGCAGCAAGACCACGGTCTCCGGCGGCCGCTGCCAGGAGCCGCTGAACACGGCGACCTGCGACACGTTGAAGGCGCGCGGCGTCAAGATCGCGGTGCTCTACACCACCTACCTCGCGATCACCAACAACAGCTGGTACACGACTTACATCGCGCCATGGCGGTCCTCCATCGGCGACATCATGAAGTCCTGCGCGAGCCCGGGCTACTACTACGAGGTCGATTCGAGCGGCAGCATCGGCTCGGCGCTGACGGCGCTGTTCCAGCAGGCCATCGCTTCTGCGCACCTGACGAAGTAGCGCCAGGCGCTAATCCGGCAGAGCAGCAAGTTGCTGCAGCGTCGCGCCGTCATTGAGCACGGCGAGCGTTTCGCGGCGGGACAGGAAGCCGCGTGCCTGCGCGAACGTGCCGGCCTCGGCGATCCGCGCTCTCGCGGTGGCAAGGTCGACGTCGATGTCACCCGGCTCGCGCCGCCGGCGCGTCGGCAGCGCTGCAAGATGCTGCCGGCGGAGCTCGTGGTTCTGCCGCAGCTCGGCCAGCGCAGCTTTGCGCTCGGGCTGTGGCACGTCGGCAAGCTTGCGGGCCCTGACCAGCACCGGCGGTGGGGCGCTGTCCTCGGGCGTCGTGAACAGGTGCGCGCCGCGCCCGCGGGCGGCGGTGAGCAGCCCGATCGGGATGGCGAGCACGAGACCGGCGATGACCGGGGACATCCACGCCAGCAACGGCAGCGACACGGCGGTGGCGCTGGCTGCCATCACCAGTCCGCACAGGGTCGGCAGCGCGAATTTGCGGATGATCTCCTGCCGGCTGACGCCGCCATCGCTGCGCCGCTGCACCTGCCAGCCGGCGTCGCGGCCGAGCAGGATCTCGATCACGGCGAGCGACTGGAAGATCATCATCGACGGCGCGATCAGTGCGGACAGCAGCGTTTCGGTCAGCACCGCTGCGCATAACCTCAGTCCGCCACCGAAGCCGCGCCGCGTGGCGGACACGAACAAGGCCGCAAGGCAGGCCAGCAGCTTCGGCACCATGAGTAGCCCGATGGTGGCGCCGAACACCTGGGCCGCGAGCACCGGATCCTGCGCCGGCCAGGACGGAAACAGCGCAAAACCCTTGGGAAAATATTCCGGCCGGACGAAGTTGGCCTGCAGCGAGATCAGGATGCCGAGCACCAGGAAGACGAGCCATAGCGGCGCCGTGACATAGGCGCCGATGCCGATCAGAAGATGCAGCCGCGACACCCAGTGCAGGCCGCGCGCCGGCAGCACCGCGAGATGCTGCAGATTGCCCTGGCACCAGCGGCGGTCGCGCGCGGCATAGTCGATCAGCGACGGCGGCACCTCCTCGTAGCTGCCGCCGAGGTTCACGGTCATGTAGATGCCCCAGCCGGCGCGGCGCATCAGCGCAGCCTCGATGAAGTCATGGCTGAGGATGTGGCCGCCGAACGGTTTTCGTCCTGATAGCTCGGGCAGGGCGGCGTCCTGGGCAAAGGCCGCGACGCGAATGATCGCGTTGTGGCCCCAGTAATTGCCTTCGGCGCCGTACCACCACGCATTGCCGGCGGCGATGATCGGTCCGTATAGCCGCCCGGCGAACTGCTGCAGCCTTGCAAACAGGCTGCCGCCATTGACGATGACAGGAAGCGTCTGGATCAGCGCGGCCTGCGGCGCCTGTTCCATGGCACGGGAAAGCCGCACCACGGTGTTGCCGCTCATCAGGCTGTCGGCATCCAGGATGATCATATGCGCGTAGCCCGCGCCGAACCGCCGGACCCATTCGGCGATGTTGCCGGATTTGCGCGCGACATTGTCGGCGCGGTGCCGATAGTACACGCGGCTGCTGCCGCAGGCCTGGCGCAGCGCCAGAAAGGCCGCTTCCTCGCCGATCCAGATATCGGGGTCGGTGGTGTCGCTGAGCAGGAACCAGTCGAAGTGCTCGCCTTGGCCGGTCTCCGCGATCGATTCGATCATCGCCCGCAGCCGTATCATCACCGCGTCCGGATCCTCATTGTAGGTCGGCAGCAGCATGGCGGTGCGTGTCGACAGCGCCGGCAGCGGACCATCGACATCGATCGGAATGGTTTCCCGCGGCCGCAGCATCATCACGCCGAATCCAGCCAGCGCAGTGACGAAGGCGAATGAGATCCAGGCCAGCAGGACCGAGAACAGCGCCAGCACCATGCCTTCCAGCACGGTCACGCCGCCGACCTCGACGACCTCGTACATCTTGATGGCGCCGGCCAGCGTCAGCACGGCCGTGCCGGTCAGAATGAGGCCGCGGCGAAGCGCGATCGTCGCACCGCTACGGACCGCGCCGCTGCGAGACGCGGGTTGGGAGAGCGGCGACGGCACCATCTCGCGCGGTGCTTCCGCCGCAGGGGAATCGCATGTGAACCAGCCCTGTAAGGCATTGTGATCTGGTCAAAAATCGATTCTGAAGGTGGCTCCTGA
>NZ_JBNPTO010000015.1:0-190391 GCF_051167715.1 Bradyrhizobium sp. HKCCYLS20291
ATGACGGGGGCAAGCAAGCCCGGTCCCCTGGGAGAGCACGGAGCAGCCGTTAAGCCCATCGCGCAGGGAAGGCCGGTTGTCCGGCCAATCCTGTGGTGACGCCGCCTGCTTTTTTTCTGCAGGCGGGCCATGGGTGCGGCCTGCACCCGGCCTTCCCTGCGCCCTTCTCTTGAAAAGGGCGTCGAAGGAGCAAAGCTCGGACGCGACAGCGCGCCGCGAGGCTGAGAAGCTGCGCTTACAGGTCAGACATGAAGGGTTGAGCGCCGGAAATGGCGCTCCCTAGGGGAATCGAACCCCTGTTTCAGCCTTGAGAGGGCCGCGTCCTAACCGCTAGACGAAGGGAGCGTGAGGTGAACCGCATAGCCTCGAAATCGCCGCGCCGCAAGACGGGGGATGGGATTTTTGTGAGGGGGTGGGTTGGTGCCTCGAGGGTCTATCCCCGTGGGGACCCCACCCCCGACCCCTCCCCACTGCCGGCAATCGCTGCGCGATTGCGGCTGGGGGAGGGGAGCCGACTGCCCGGGTTGTCGAGGGGAGCGATCATCAATGGAACGGAATCAGCCGACGGCGACGGCGGTGGGCTCCCCTCCCCCGGCGACCATCGCGCAGCGATGGTTCGCTGCGGGGAGGGGTCGGGGGTGGGGGCCGCGAGTCCCGCTCGACGTGGAGAGCGGCCGCACCGCCCTGCCCTTACGGCTCGACGGCGAAGCGGAGGCGGCCGGTGGGTTTCAGGGTTTTGGCGTCGAAGGTGCGGATCTCGGTGGTGCCGCCGACGTCGAGGGTGACGGCCAGGCGGTCGCCGGCGGTGCCGGTCGCGACGATGCGGGCGCCCTTCGGGAGCATGGCGGTGAGGTCGGGGCCTGACGCGGTGCTTCCATCGCCGCGGAAAAGGCGATAGCCGATGGCGACCAGAAGCACTGCGATCGCGACCGAGGTGGTCACGCCCGCGATCATCATCATGCGCCGCAGCCGCGCCATCAGCTGGGCCTGCTCGGGCGAGGACGGCTCGGGCGCAACGGTAGAGTTCATGGACATCTCGACTTCACAATCCCACGGTCTGATGACGGTCATTGTCGCCGGCGACGAAGGCTCGCCGCGGCTCGATCGCGTGCTCGCAAGCAAGCTGCCGGAGCTGTCGCGGTCCCGGCTGAAGGCGCTGATCCTGGCCGGACAGGTGAGCCTCGGATCGGGCGCGGTGCGGGACCCCGCTTATCACGTCACGGCCGGCGACACGATCACAATCGACGTCCCGGAGGCCGTCGCCGCCGAGCCCGCGGCCGAGGCGATCCCACTTCAGATCGTCTACGAGGACGACGATATCGTCGTCATCGACAAGCCCGCCGGCCTCGTAGTGCATCCCGCCGCCGGGCACGAGACGGGCACCCTGGTGAACGCGCTGATCGCGCATTGCGGCGCCAGTCTTTCCGGGATCGGCGGGGTCAAGCGGCCGGGCATCGTGCACCGGCTGGACAAGGACACGACAGGGCTGATGGTGGTCGCCAAGAACGATATGGCGCACGCCTCCTTGAGCGCGCAGTTCGCCGATCACGGCCGCACTGGCGCGATGGAGCGCGGCTACCTGGCGTTCGCCTGGGGGCTGCCGCACCGGCCGCATGGCACCATCAACGCGCCGATCGACCGCCATCCGCATGCGCGCGACAAGATGGCGGTGCGGCCGAGGGGGCGCGAGGCCATCACCCATTACGAGGTGCAGGAGAGTTTTGCCGGCCGCGACGGCAAGCCGGTGGCGGCGCTGATCGCCTGCCATCTCGAAACCGGACGCACCCACCAGATCCGGGTGCATCTCGCCCATCTCGGCCATCCGCTGATGGGCGATTCAGTCTATGGCCCGCATTTCAAGACCAAGGCGAACCAGCTCGGGCCGCAGGCGCGGGCGGCGCTCGAATCGCTCGGGCGGCAGGCGCTGCATGCCTACCTCTTGGTAATCGAACACCCCCGGACCGGAGAAATTCTGCGCTGGGAATCCGGGCTGCCGGAGGATCTTCGTCTTTTGGGCGGCGCAATGCGAGCGGCGCTATGACGCAGGCCGTTCAGAAAAGTGCAAGCATGTCAAAATGTTAATGCAGCCACACGGGGTCGTGACCCCCGGAATCCTTCCACGGAGGACGATTTTTGGTGTATGTTGCGCCTGCGTCGAATGGTCGACGCATGGAACGTCGCAAACCGGCCGGCTTTAACAAAGCGACCGATTTGCCTGGCCCGCCGCTATCGGGGGCCTGAACCAACTGGAGGGCGCTCGATGGCCCGGACAGCCACTTTGCCGGTTCTCAACGGAGAATCCGGACTTGCTCGCTACCTCTCCGAGATCCGCAAGTTCCCGATGCTGGAGCCGCAGGAGGAGTACATGCTCGCCAAGCGTTGGCGCGAGCATGACGACAGCGACGCAGCACATAAACTCGTGACCAGCCACCTCCGGCTCGTGGCCAAGATCGCCATGGGCTACCGCGGCTACGGCTTGCCGATATCCGAAGTCGTTTCGGAAGGCAATGTCGGCCTGATGCAGGCTGTGAAGAGGTTCGAGCCCGAGAAGGGTTTCCGCCTCGCCACATACGCCATGTGGTGGATCAAGGCGTCGATACAAGAGTACATCCTGCGTTCGTGGTCGCTCGTGAAGATGGGCACCACCGCGAACCAGAAGAAGCTGTTCTTCAACCTGCGCAAGGCCAAGAGCAAGATCTCGGCGCTGGATGAGGGCGATCTGCATCCGGATCAGGTCAAGCTGATCGCGAAGCGCCTCGGCGTGACCGATCAGGACGTGGTCGACATGAACCGCCGCCTCGGCGGCGACGCCTCGCTGAACGCGCCGATCCGCGACGACGGCGAAGCGGGCGAATGGCAGGACTGGCTGGTCGATAACTCACCCAACCAGGAAGCCATCATGGCCGAGCACGAGGAGTACGACCACCGCAGGCAGGCGCTGAACGGCGCGATCGGCGTGCTGAATGCGCGCGAGCGCCGCATCTTCGAGGCGCGGCGCCTGGCCGACGAGCCGATGACGCTCGAGGACCTCGCGGCCGAGTTCGGCGTGTCGCGCGAGCGCGTCCGCCAGATCGAGGTGCGCGCGTTCGAGAAGGTGCAGTCCGCCGTGAAGGGCACCATCGCCCGGCAGGAGGCGGCAGCGCTGGAGGCCGCGCACTAGAGGCGCGCGGCTTAAGGTGGTTTTGATGCGATCGGAGCCGGCGGAGACGCCGGCTTCTTTGTTGAGAGGAGCTAGTCGGGCGCGGCGCGGGCGAGCTCGGCCAGCGCACAGCCCTCGCAATAGCGGGCGTCCTTGTAGTCGATCCAGTTGTGCGCATAGATCCGCTCCCGCGGAATCCCGTAGCGCAGCCGGAGCAGCTTCGAGAGGATCCGCCACGCGGCGATCTGGGCTTCGGTGGCGGGCGTGGTGACGTCGGGATAGTTGCCGGCGAACTCCACGCCGATGGAATTGTCGCGCACGACCTTGCGATAGGTCGGGGCGTTATCGATATAGCGGTTGTCGTTGCGGTTGGCGCCGTCGCCATGCAGCGTCACCAGGGTTTCCGGCACCGCCCAATACACCGTGCCGTCGGGTTCCACCCACAAGGTGACGCCGCGCCGTTTCGGGTTTTTGGCCTGCGCCATCGCCCCCGCCTTCGCCGACCCCGCCGGGCCCTCGGTCTGGTGGACGATGATGTTGGTCCAGGGATGCGCTGTTTCCGGCGCGCCCCACGGCGCCAGCCAGACGATCCTGAGGCCGGGAATGTCGGGCGTGCCGGAGGCGCGGGCGAGCGCGGCGAGATCCTCGGCCGCCGCTGGTCGAGGGAGAAGAAGCAGCGCAAGCGCTGCGTGAAGAGAGTACAGGAGCGGCCTCATGGCCGAACGATAGCATGGCCTACTCGGCCGCGGCATCCTGCCGGGGCTCCGAGGTGACGATGGCCTCGATCTGATCCGGCGCCAGTGCCGGCGTGTCGTGCTGATAGACGGCAAAACCGTTCTTGCCGTCTTTCTTGGCGGCATACAGCGCCTGGTCCGCCCGCGCCATCACCCGGTCCGGGAACGCGCCGACGTCGGGGGTCCACTCGGCCACGCCGATCGAGACCTCGATCGGCACATCCACCCCGGCGCAGGCCTCCGCATCGTCGCGGCAGACCTGCAGAATGCGCCGCGCGATCATCGTGCCCTCGCGTAACGCCGACGCCGGCAGCACGATGCAGAACTCGTCGCCGCCGGTGCGCGCCAGCAGGTCGCCCGGCCTGAGCCTGGTCTGCGCCATCAGCGTGAAGTGCTGCAGGCAAGCATCGCCGGCCGCATGGCCATGATTGTCGTTGATCAGCTTGAAGCCGTCGAGGTCGATCACCAGCAGCGCAAACGGCCGCCCCGACCGCTCGGCCCGCGCGCATTCCTCGGTCAACCGCTGCATCAGATGGCGCCGGTTGGCGACGCCGGTGAGATCATCCAGCAGCGCAAGATCCGCGACCTCGTTGCGCAGGCGCTCGACGGCCATCAGCAGGAAGCCGAAATTGAGCGACATCGACAAGAAGATCAGCAGCAGCACCGCGGCCGCGTGGCCGCTGGTCGAGTGGCTGAAGTTGATGTCGGCGCCGATGAAAGCGCCAATGCTACGCGCGGCAAACACCGCGATGATCACGACCGAGAGCAGCCCGGCCAGCCTCGCGCCCGGATTGATGGGGCCGCGCGTCGAATCCAGCACCAGCCGCGCGACCATTGCCATCGGGATCGACTGTCCGAGCGAGTAGCACAGGATCCGCAGGGGGGCGCTGTCGTAGACATGCAGAAAGAACGCGATCGAGGCGCCGCTCACGGCGATGATCGCAAAGCTCAGGCGCCACGATGCGCGCCGTCCGTAGAACCGCTCGACGCCCATGGCGGCGAGGCAGATGGCCATCGTCGTCAGGGAGCTCGCGACGAGCAGCGGCAGAGAAGAGCCGACATAGAACCCGCCCAGCGCGAACACCGCCGCCGGTGCGCAGATCAGCGCCGAGGCCGTCCAGTAGCGCGCCGATGGCAGATTGGGATAGCTGCGCATCACGTAGGCCCAGATCAGGCCCAGCGCGAGAAAGTTGACCACGAACGCAGTCCACAGCGTCGGAACGTTCAGCATCCCGACCACAGGACACAACCGATCCTGTCCTCACTGCCGCTCAACACCGCACTCATGACCATCCCTGCATGTGGCGGCACCATGAGCGGGGCGCCCTTAATGTTTTCTCAAACGCTCCTGCAAGATTGCGCCTTGGTTTTGAAACAATGAAGACACCATTTGCCTGCCGTTAACCCTGCCCCCATCGCATATGCGCTTGCTGCACGGCGCGGCCGACGAAGCGAGCTGTGGATAAGCGCAAGCGCCGTGGTGACAGCGTGAGGCAGAGCTCCGCGAATCTGTTGGGATCATCCCCCGAGGCCGGTGCATGGCTGAAATGCGCCAGCAAGGTCTCGAAGTCGCGTTTGCAATCCATCAACTCTGACGAGGATTCCATGGCGAAGAAGGCGAAGAAGGCCGCCAAGGCCACCAAGAAAGCGGCGAAGAAGACCAAGAAGGCCGCCAAGAAGAAGTAGTTGCGTTCTCCGGGTGGGAGCGCTGCTTCCACCCGGCCTCTCCGCCGGCCCGTCCTTACCCCGCGCCCTTCGATTTTTGCGAAATGGGGACGCCGCCCGGATCCGTCAAGTCATCAGGCAGCCGCGGCCCTCATTCCCCGAACGACCTCCCGGCCTCCGGCGCGCGCTCCAGCGTCACCTCGGCCTCGCGCAGCACGTCCATCGGCGCCCATGGCTTGCTCCAGAACTTGGTGCCGCCCGGCAGCGGCTGCGACAGCGGCCGGCCCGACGTCACGACGACGTTGATATGCGGATGGCGCGCCCTGGCGATGTGCGCCAGCTCGACGCCGCTCATGCGTCCCGCCAGATTGACGTCGGTCATCAGCAGCCTGATGCGATGGCCGGGCTTGTTGAGCACGAGCTCCGCCGCCTCCGCGCTCTCGCACGCGATAACGTCGTACTCGCTCTCCTCCAGCAGCAGCGCGATCATCTCCCGCTGAGTGGGATCGTCCTCCACGATCAGCGCGGTGGCGCGAAACGGCTGCGACTGTCCCATGCATCGACCTCCATGAATTGTGCCAGTGCTGACGCAATGTGAGTTAAAAGCGGAACCGCGGGATGGTTCGGTTCCGATGTAAAAAACTGGCGGATATTCCGGCTCTGGGAACGGGCGGCGGAATCGGGCGAGCAAGGGGAGGAACGATGACGGCAATCCAAGGAGCAGCCGCGGCGGTGACCGGCGCGGCCGGCGGGATCGGGCGCGCGCTGGCGCAGGAACTGGCGGCGCGAGGCTGCGATCTCGCACTGGCCGATCGCGACGAGGCTGGCCTCTCAAGCCTCGCGGCCGAACTGGCGCAGCGCGGCCGCAAGGTCACCACGCACCGGCTCGACGTCAGCGACGCCGCCGCGATCGCGCAATTCGCCACTGATGCGACCAGCGCTCATCCCGGCCTCAACATCGTCGTGAACAATGCCGGCGTGGCGCTGTTCGGCAGCTTCAACGAGATCGACCAGGCCGAGATCGAGTGGCTGTTCAACATCAATTTCTGGGGTGTCGTGCACGGCACCCGCGCCTTCCTGCCGCATTTGTCGCGACAGCGCGAGGCGCATGTCGTCAACCTGTCCTCGATCTTCGGCATCATCGCCCCGCCCGGCCAGTCGGCCTATGCCGCGGCCAAGTTCGCGGTGCGCGGATTTTCCGAGAGCCTGCGTCATGAGCTGGCGATGGCCAACAGCCCGGTCAAACTGTCGGTCGTGCATCCCGGCGGCGTCGCGACCGCGATCGCGCGCAACGCCCGCGCCGGGCGTGGCATGACCGACAATGCCCGCCGCGTGCAGTCGATCGAGCGCTTCGAGCGGCTCGCCAAGACCAGCCCGCGCGACGCGGCGCTGCGCATCATCCAGGGCATCGAGCGCAACGAGCCGCGCATCCTGATCGGTGGTGATGCCCGCTTCATGGATCTGCTGCAGCGGTTCATGCCCGCGACCTACTGGAAGGTGATGGCGAAGCGGCTGGAGAAGGCGGCCGCGCAGGACAAGTGAGGCGATCACCACGGCCGAAATCGCTCTCGCGGCGCTGATGCGTCCGAGTGTTGCTGATGTCCCGCCCTCTTCGAGATGGAGGGCGCAGGGAGAGCCAGGCCTCGGCTGAGGCCTGCGGCCCGCGTGCGAAAGAAAATGCACGCGGCGGTTACCACAGGTTCAGCCGGACAGACCCGGCCCTCCCTGCGCAACGGTTTGACGCCTTATACGTGGTCTTCCTGGTGCGCCGGGCTTGTTGGCCACCATCCTCCCGCGAAGCTGAGCTTCGTCGTGAGTTGATACCAGCGTCGGGGTATCGGAACGCCACGATTTCGGCGTGCGCATCGCTCCGTTCGTCGGCGCGGACAAAGCCACGCTGCGGAGCTCTACGCCCGTCGCATCCCAAGCCCGCGCCTCGTGACGATCGCGAAACGCCCCTCCGGCGGGCCAGGACGAGCGGAAATGTGCGCCTGATTTGCCCGACGAGACAAGGCCGGAGTTGCCCGACGGAATGCGACAAACCAACACGACGGGCAGTTTGCGCATGGCGGGTATGTGCGCTTTCTCTGCGCAGTCATTCCGGGGCGAGCGCAGCGCGAGCCCGGAATCCATGCTCCCGGAAGGTCGTTTGGCAAGAGGTGTTGCTACACCCCAACCTGTCATCGCCCGCGCAGGCGGGCTATCCAGTAGCCACGGACAGTAGTTGTTGAATCGGGAGGGCACGGCGTACTGGATGCCCGCCTTCGCGGGCATGACAAGTGTGGGGATGTGAGAGCGCTGCCCCGCCGCCCTACCGACCCATCAGTTGATCGGCGTAGTAGCCGATGGTCTTGCGGTAGATCACCGCCCTGTTCCACTCGCGCATCGCGTCGAAGTTGGCTGATCCCTCGTCATAGGGCTGGCCCATCTTGAAGCCGTTGGTGTGCAGCAGGTTGGCGGTCGAGGCGAGCACGTCGGCGGTGGAGTGGCGCAGATCGACGCGGCCGTCGCCGTCGAAGTCGACGCCGTATTTGATGTAGGACGACGGCAGGAACTGGGTCTGGCCGATCTCGCCGGCGAAGGCGCCGACGAGATCGCGCAGAGTGAGATCGCCGCGCTGGACGATCTTCAGCGCCGCCAGCAGCTCGCCCTGGAACAGTTCGGTGCGGCGGCAATCATGCGCCAAGGTGGCGAGCGTGCGGATCACCGGCAGCTTGCCCATGTCGCCCTTGCCGAAATCGGTTTCCAGTCCCCAGATCGCGACCAGGATCTGCCGCGGCACGCCGTATTGCTGCTCGATCTTCGACAGCAGCGCCGCATGCCGCTGCAGCATAGCGCGGCCACCATTGATGCGGCCGGCGCCGACACGGGTCGAGACGTACTGCTCGAAACTCTTGTTGAAGGTGTAGCGCTGGCGACGGTCGAAGGCGAGCACGGCCGGATCGGCCGTCACGCCGGACAGCGACTGGCTGATCGTGCCGGCCGAGACACCGGCGCTCTGCGCTTCCGCGGAGATGCTCGCGATGAAGGTGTTGAAGTCGCCACCGCAGCGTGCGGCAAGAGCGGGTGACGCAAACGCGAGGCTGGCGGCAATGACGATCGAGCGGACAAGCAGCATGAGACGAGAGATCCCTGCGTGAGAGCATAAGACGGCGGGCCGGGGCCGAGGTGCCCCGACATTGCCTGATTTGGCGGTCTCAGGCCAGCCGGCGGGCGGGCGTTATCGCTCTCTGCCGTGCCGTCATCTTTTTTTGAACGGGCGGCGGCCTCGCCGCCACTTATACACGGCGTGCCTCGTCCGGCGTCGCGCGGCTTTTCGCGTACCCCGATCGCAGCAGGCCTGTGAAAACAATCAGCGTAGCTCCAGCCGAATTTTGCGAGAGGTCTCCATGACGATGACGTTCCGGCGCGGCGCCTTGGCGCAGCTCGCTCTGGCCGCGGCCCTGTTCTGCTCGACGCTGGCGCCTGCAGCGGCGCAGCCCGGCGATGTCGCCGGCGCCAAGGACTATCCCGGCATCGGCCGCTTCGCCGGCAGTGTGATCACCGGCTACGTCGCCAAGGATTTCGACGCGGTGCGGCTGCAGGCGGCACCGTTCAAGGACGGCAAGGCCAGCGACGAACGGCGCCTGGAGGGCCGCATCGTCAAGATCGCCTATCGCACCGCGCCCGGTCCCTCGATCCTCGAAGTCTCGCGCAACTTCGAAGGCCAGCTCGCCAAGGCCGGCTTCGAGCCGCTGATCGCCTGCGACACCGATGCCTGCGGCGGCATCCCCTTCACCGAGGCGATCGATGCGCTGCCGGTGCCGCAGATGTGGATCGACGGTTTCGACTACCGCTATGTCGCCGGCCGCAAGGCGGCTGATGACCGCGAGATCTATGCCAGCGTGGTGGTCAGCCAGAACAATCAGCAGATCTACGCCCAGCTCACCATCGCCGAGCTCGGCGCGATGCAGAACAAGATGGTCAGCGCCGCCGAGATGGCCAAGGGCCTCGGCGACAAGGGCCACATCGCGCTCTACGGCATCTATTTCGACACCGACAAGGCGACGCTGAAGCCGGAGAGCCGGCCGACGCTGGAGCAGATCGCGCAGTTGCTCGGCAGCCAGCCGCAGCTCAACGTCTTCATCGTCGGCCACACCGACAACCAGGGCAGCTACGACTACAATCTCGAACTGTCGCGGCGCCGCGCCGAGGCGGTCGCTGCGGAGCTTTCACGCAGCTACCGCATCGCCCCGGCGCGGCTGCGCACCGCGGGCGTCGGCCTGCTCGCTCCGGTCGGCAGCAATGCGACCGACGCGGGCCGCGCGCTCAATCGCCGCGTCGAGCTGGTGGCGCCCTGAGGCGCGGCCGGCTTGATCCTCGTCAAGACGGCGCCACCGCGTCTCCCTAGACTTCGCGGCCGAAATGGAGACGACGCCATGATCGGGATTACATTGTCGGCCGACCAGATCCGCTCGGCGCCACCGGACGTGCGGCGCTGGATCGAGCATCAGGTGCTGTCGGGGCTGGGCCTCGGCCCGGAGGAGGCATCACCGGCGCCGCCCGCGCTGCCGGTGCAGGGCGCGCATCTCGTCGCCTGCAGCACGGACGATGCCGCCAGGATCTTGGCGCAGATCCAGGGCGTGCTGCCGGCCGTCAACGTGTTCTTCGAGTTCGGCCGTCCGGGCGTCGCGCTGGGCCAGCCGCCGGTGATGCTCTTCCGCCTGATCGACATCCTGCATCACACTAGGCTGCAGAACGTCGGCCAGGTGATGGCCTCGCTCGATCTGATCAACAAGGCGCTGATCGAGACGAGGCACGATGTATCCGCGCGGTTCTGCGGCTTCGACAATGAAGGCCATTGCCTGATCGCCCCGGAAACCCAGCGCGCCATTGCCAGCGTCTGGCAGACGGTGATCGCCAAGCAGCACGGGGTGGCTGAGGGCGCGGCGGCGTGAGGTGGCGCGCAGCGCCTTACGCGCGCCTGTCCCAAAACGACGCGCCGTCACCGCGCTACAGCCATGTCCGCACCGGGCGGCTCCGGCCTTGAGCCGGGCATGATCGGTGCTACGATTCCGGCGTCGTTCACGATCCCCCGGGAGATCGCCGATGCAACCCAGACACCGACCGCTCCGCCTGCTCCAGGTTCCCCTGTTTCGCCTGCTCGCGATCAATCTCGCGCTCGGCCTCGGCATGGCCGTGGTGCTGGTCGGCGGCCTGCTGGTGCTCGATCCCTGGGGCCTGCGCCACCTGATCTTCGCCGACCATTCTCCCGGCGTCGCCATCGGCCTCCTGCTCGGCTCGTTCTTCGTCACCTTCGGCTCAACCGCCATGGGCACCGCTATCATGGCGCTCGGCGGCAGCGATGACGACGAGCCGCGCGGCGGCACGCGTGCGCCTGCGCGGGTGAAGGTGCGGAGGCGTTAGAGCGAAGTCTCGCCCCGACGGCAGTGGACTCCCCTCCCCCTTGCGGGGAGGGGTCGGGGGTGGGGGTCTCCGGGCGATGAACTGAGTGAGACGCGCCCTACTATGTCCGACGCGCGCAGATCAGTCTGAAGGCCCCCCGACGTGCTTGGACGGCCGAGCTGACATCAGTGCTCGTCAGCGAGAGCGGGACTCGTGGACCCCCACCCCCGACCCCTCCCCGCAAGGGGGAGGGGAGTTCACCGTCATCGCGGCGACGGTGAAGGCTCAATCGAGCACGCCCTCACCAATGCCCTTTCCATTTATTCCAAGCGAACAACCCGTCGGCGAACCGGTCATAGCCGAATCGCGTCAGCGGCCGCATGGCCCGGTTGCCGAACAGCGTGGCCAGCCAGCCCTCGCCCGGCGTCAGCTTCCACAGCAGCAGCGCAACGTCGGCGCCGGTGATCAGCTGTCCCTCCTCGTCGGTCGCGTGGAGGCGGCGGCGGACGGCGTCGACATCGGCGCCGAACGCGGCCAGCGCGTCGGGCTGCTCGTTGATGTCCTTGAACGCGACCCGCCCCGACTTCACCAGCGCCAGCAGCTTGTTGCGCTGCCAGTCGATGCCGGCATCGCAGACCGGGCAGCGGGTGTTGTACCAGATGGTGAGCTGGGGCATCGACATGAGACATTCGTCGCGATTGGAAGGCCTGGCCGATAACGCACCCCGATCCGGCAAAATCGAGGAGATGGCCACCAGTGCCCCGCCTCCCGCGCTGGCACCGGGCGGGCGGCCGATCCGGCGACAACCATATGACGAAAAAGTCAAATTCGGGCAGCGGATAAGCATTTTCCGGCATTGACCGGACCGGCCCGGCCGCCGTAAAGCGCCCTCCATGGCGAAAAAACCCGGCTCCAATCCCAAAGGCGAATTCGCCTTCTTCAACGTGACCTATGAGGACGGCTCGCAGCGCTCCAACCGCCGCGTCCCGGCCGAGCTGCTTGGCGGCCTCGACGGTGACGAACCCGCGCGCGGCTTCATCATGGAGCAGGACCGCGACATCGCCGAGAAATCCGGCCGCCCGCCGCTTCAGATCAAGTCGCTGGAGCGGGTCGGGGCGAAGAAGAAGTAGAGCCTCGCTGCCATAGACACGGCTGCCGCAGGGTGGGCAAAGCGCGCAGCGCGTGCCCACCATCCGCTGCCGGCTGACATCACGGCCGCGCGTGCCTCACGCCGGCACTGTCTGCCCTTGCGCCGCTGGCGCGGCTGCGGCCAGCTCCGGGTTCGGGCACAGGATCAGCACGCCGATATGCTCGACGCCGTCATGCATGAAATGCTTGATCTGGACGTCGTAGCTGGCGTCGACATTGCTGCCGATCTTGAAACGCACCGGGCGCGGATTCTCTGCGCGGTAGTTGGCAAAGGTCACGCTGGTCAGGCGTTCGCGCAGCTCCTTGGGGATCGCGCCGGCGTGTTTCTCCCAGCCGCCAAAGCCCCGGGTTGATCCATACTGATCCGCCCAGTCCGCCGGCCGCGGCATCAGCGCCTTGATGAACATGCCGAAGCTGTAGGCCGTACCGTGCTCCTTCTCGAACGCGACGAACTTCGCCGCGGTGGCCCGGATGTTCGCCGGGCCGGTCAGCACGTTCAGATTCCTTTCGAACTCATCGCCATAGATGCCGGACATCGTGGGTTCTCCCTTTGCCTCGTCGTCGAGCGTCGCTGCTCACGCGTCATTTGTTGGCCGGGCCCGGCTGTTCCGGAGACACCGGCGTGCCGAAGCTATCACTGCTCGTGGTCCGGCTCAAATGGCGCTCCGCGAGCTGCCGCCCTGCCATGCTGCTACGCAGCGTCCCGCTCCGGCTCGGCCCCGATCGCGATCAGCGCAGGCGCATCCAGTTTCCGCGGCCGGTTGATCAGGCTGACCAGCGTGTAGCTGATGATCAACAGCAGAAACCACGAGCCGAGCTTGGCAGGCGACACCATCGCCCAGCCATGCGCCTGCGCCGGGTAGATCCAGGTGCGCGACAGCGTGCCGATGTTCTCCGACAGCCAGATGAACAGCGACACCAGGATTAGTCCGAGCAGCAGCGGCATCGAGCGATGCACGCGCCAGACCTTGAAGTGGACGGTGGCGGGGGCGAACAGCAGCGCCGCCCAGCCAAACAGCACGAGCCGCAGATCGAGGCCGTAGTGATCGGTGAAGAAGTTGAGGTAGACCGCAGCACTCAGCCCGATCAGCCAGCGCCGCGACGGATGGCCGGTGAAGCGGAAATCGAACAGCCGCCAGACCCGGCAGAGATAGCTGCCGATGCAGGAATACATGAAGCCCGAGAACAGCGGCACGCCGCCGAGCCGGATCAGGCTCGGCTCCGGATAGATCCACGAGCCAGTTGCGGTCTTGAACAGCTCCATGGCCGTGCCGACGAGATGGTAGATCAGGATGACCTTGGCCTCCTCGACGGTCTCGAGTTTTGCAGCGAGCAGCGCAGCCTGCACGCCGAGCATGCAGAGGAAGAGGAAGTCGTAACGGGCCAGCGGAGCATCGGCCGGATAGAACCGCCACGTCGCCAGCATCAGCGCCACCGCGATGCCGCCGAACAAACAGGCGTAAGCCTGCTTCACGCCGAAGCGGAGAAATTCGTACAGGAAGGCGATCCAGGGCGTTTGAGCGGCGCGCGTGGCGAGCCGGGCTTCGGCCGCGATGAAGGGACGGAGCGGCGGCCAGTTCGCTGCGGCGCTGGGGCTGTCGTTCGATGAAGATGATGAAGCCGTGTCGTTCTGCATCGGAAGGCTTTCCCGCTGGAGCCCTCTTGCGTAGCAGCGCCATCTCACGCCATGTCAGCGGAAAGTTCAGCCTTCTCCCGGAGCGATGCGGACAAGCGCGGACATCGCGGCTGAGCCTCGGAAAGAGCCGCCCTGACCACGAGCTCAGTGCCCATGACTGTGCCCTCTCCCCTTGTGGGAGAGGGCATGTAGGACAGTGCCGCAAGCTCGGTTGGGTGAGGGGTATGCCTCCACGAATGTCGCTCGCGGAGAGAGACCCCTCACCCGAGCGCGTGCGTGGATGGGCCTGAGATGCCCTCTCCCACAAGGGGCGAGGGCGCTGCATCTAACAGTGTCAAGCGACTCGCTTAGTTCGTAGGGTGGGCAAAGCGACGAAGGCGGCGCGTGCCCACCATTGGCTTGGCGACGTGCGGCCGGTGGGCACGGCGCACGCAAGAACAGCGCAAGCCGGTCCACCGCACGACGCCTTTGCCCACCCTACTTATGACGCCGACTGTTGATAGATCCGAAGAACCATCCAGAACGTGTTGTCGATGATGATCACGGAATTGCTGCACAAGTATCGGATGGGCATGCGGCGCTGCGCGTCTTGATTACTCGTCCGTTTGAGACCGCAGAAGCCGCAGCAACTCCTCATAGCCACTTTCCACGCTCTCGTCGCCGCGGAAGCGGCTGAATTCGATGTGGTCATCCTCGAACACCTCGATTTCCAGTCGCTCGCCGACCAAGGTGACGGACAGCCGAATGGAATCCGGACGTGTTCGCTCGATGAAAAAATGGAGACGGAGTTCGTCGAGCAGCCGCATGACTGCGAAGAGATTTGACGACATGGGCGAACCTGATTTGCGGGCGGACGGCTTTCATTGGCCTCAAACAAAAACGGCGAACCTTTCGGTCCGCCGTCGTGGTCTGATGGATTGCCGGGTCAAGCCCGGCAATGACAGTTCATGCGACTAGTTGTCGAGGAACGACCGCAGCTTCCGCGACCGGCTCGGATGCTTCAACTTCCTTAGCGCCTTGGCTTCGATCTGACGAATACGCTCTCTGGTCACCGAGAACTGCTGGCCCACCTCTTCCAGCGTATGATCGGTGTTCATGCCGATGCCGAAGCGCATGCGCAGCACGCGCTCTTCGCGGGGAGTGAGCGAGGCGAGCACGCGGGTGGTGGTTTCACGCAGGTTCGACTGGATGGCGGCGTCGATCGGCAGGATGGCGTTCTTGTCCTCGATGAAGTCGCCGAGGTGTGAATCCTCCTCGTCGCCGACGGGGGTTTCGAGCGACAGCGGCTCCTTGGCGATCTTGAGGACCTTGCGCACCTTCTCCAGGGGCATGCCGAGCTTCTCGGCGAGCTCCTCAGGGGTCGGCTCGCGGCCGATCTCGTTCAGCATCTGGCGCGAGGTGCGGACGATCTTGTTGATCGTCTCGATCATGTGCACGGGGATGCGGATGGTGCGGGCCTGGTCGGCGATCGAGCGGGTGATCGCCTGCCGGATCCACCAGGTGGCGTAGGTCGAGAACTTGTAGCCGCGGCGGTACTCGAACTTGTCGACCGCCTTCATCAGGCCGATGTTGCCTTCCTGGATCAGGTCGAGGAACTGCAGGCCGCGGTTGGTGTACTTCTTGGCGATCGAGATCACGAGACGGAGGTTGGCTTCCACCATCTCCTTCTTGGCCTGACGGGCTTCGCGCTCGCCCTTCTGCACCGAGTGCACGATCTTGCGGAACTCGCCGATCTCGAGACCGGTGAGGGCTGCCATCGCCTGCACCTCCTGGCGCAGATCCTTGATGCGGTCCTTCTCGTAGTGGACGAAGTTCTTCCAACCCTTGGCGGAGAGCTTGGAGACGCGATTCAGCCAGCGCGGATCGAGCTCCGAGCCCTGGTAGTTGCGCAGGAAGTCCTCGCGCGCGACGCCGTGGGAGTCGGCAAGCCGCATCAGCCGGCTCTCGAACGAGACCAGCTTCTTGTTGATATCGTAGAGCTGCTCGACCAGCGAGTCGATACGGGCCTGGTTGAGGCGCAGCGACTTCACCTCGACGATGATCTCGTCCTTGAGCTTCTTGTACTTGCGCTCCTGCGAGGGCGACAGCGACTCGCTCTGCAACTGGTTGGCGATATCCTGCTCCTGCAGGCGGCGCAGCTTCTTGTACTCGGACGCGATCTTGTCGAAGGTCTCGACCACCTTCGGCTTGAGCTCGGCCTCGATGGCGGCGAGCGACATCTGGTTCTCGAACTCGTCGTCGTCCATGTCGGCTTCGGCCGCCGCCTCGCCGGGATCCTTCTCCTCGGCCGGCGCGCCGTTCGGCGCGGCACGGAACGGCGTCGGCTGCTGCGGCGCTGCCGGCGGCGCGACCGCCGCCTGGATCTCGCCGCCCTCGGCCGGAGCGCCCTCGCCGTTCACCGGCCCCGCGATCTGCGGGTTCATGCCGCCCTTCGCTTCCGGGCCGGCATAGGTGGCTTCGAGATCGATGATGTCGCGAAGGAAGATCTTGCCTTCGTTGAGCTCGTCGCGCCAGATGATGATGGCCTGGAAGGTCAGCGGGCTCTCGCAGAGGCCTGCGATCATCGCCTCGCGGCCAGCCTCGATGCGCTTGGCGATGGCGATTTCGCCCTCGCGCGACAGCAGCTCGACGGTGCCCATCTCGCGCAGATACATGCGCACGGGATCGTCGGTGCGCTCGCCGGGCTCCGACTTCTTGACCTCGGTGACGGCCTTCTGCGTGATCTCGACGAGCTCGTTGTCGGTCTCGTCCTCGCCGTCGTCCTTCTCCTCGGAGTCGTCGGCCTCCTCGGCCTCGGTCACGTTGATGCCCATGTCTGATAGCATCGACATGATGTCTTCGATCTGTTCCGGCGAGGTGGTGTCGGAAGGCAGCACTTCGTTGAGCTGATCAAAGGTCACGAAGCCGCGCTTCTTGGCCTGCTTGATCATCTTCTTGACGGCGGCGTCCGACAGGTCGAGCAACGGCGAAGGCGCGTCGGCGGCGTCCTTTTCGGGAGCGTCGGCCGCCTTGTCGTCCTTTTCCTTGTCCTTCACCTGCAGCGTCTTTGCCTTCGTGGCCATTCATTGCTCCCGAAACGCGCCCGCTTCGCCTGTGGCATGATAGCCCTTGGCATCGCGGCGCCCGCCTGCTCTACTCAAACTGTTCTCGACGCGGAAAGGGCGGCGCACATTTAACGTCGCCACCCCATGAAGTCTGTCGCTGGTGTCGTCCCGTTTTGGACCGGCGCGCGTTTCTTGCAAAAGCGATACCGGTTTTGCAATCGAATCCGGCGCCTGAAAACCGGCGTGGTGTCCGACAGCGAAACCAACCCATCTGCTGCAGAAAATGCCCCGGACCTCTTAAACTTCGATTAACCCTGTTTTTGCAGCCAAACCATGGATTTGGCGAGTCTTTTCGCGTGGACCGGGGCGCGCGCGGGCGGACCGGACCGAAATGTGCTCACCCAGAGACAGGGCGCCGGGCCCTCATTTCACACGTTACGGTTGGTACGTCCGGACAGTTCCCCGAAGCCTTCGATCAGCGCCTCGGTGCCATCCATCTCGGCCATCCTGGCCTTCACGTCCCTCAACCAGCCCATGTTCGGCTCGCTCGGGTCCTCGCCCAACGCGAGCTCGGCATCCTTCAATTCCCTAAGTAAGGAGTGCCATTGCCGATGCAAGGCAACGAGCTGATGCCAGGTCGCAAGAACGTCATCGCGCGCCGCGCCTGACTTCGTCGCCCATACCGCCGCGGTCGTGATCGCCCGCTCAACCCGTTGAAGAAGCTCGGAAAAGCCTGATTTCTCCAGGTCGGCTCGCATCTTCTCGGCCTGCTCGTCCGGATCCGGCGAATGGTGGTGATCGTGGGCGAAGGCGGCGATGATGGCGGCCCTGAGCTTGTGCGCCTCGGGGTGGGCGAGCTCGAGCGCTGCGACCTCCTCGAGGTGGTCGTGGAGCAGCCAGGGGTGGTTGATCAGGCACTGCAGGATCAGCGCCTCGCGGCGCGAGATCGCCGAGCGCTGGCCGCGCATGATCGGGCTCATGGCAAGCTGCGGGCTCGCCGCCATGTAGGGGCCGCGGGCCATCGCCGGGCCTGTGGACGGCGGACCGCCGCGGCGGCCGCCCCCTGTGGATAACCGTCCCGGCTGTCCGGATCCGGGACTGCGGGCGCCGAACCGGCGTCCTGATTCGGCACCGTAGCCGCGGCCGAAGCCCCGGCCGCCGTCGGGGGCGAAGGCCTGGTACAGCCGGTTGCTGAGGTCCTGCTTGTAGTAGCGGCGTACCACTTCGTCGGCGATGCCGCCGGTGAGCTGGCCGATCCGCGCCTCCAGCGCGGCGCGCCGCTCCGGGGTGTTGAAGCTGCCGCCCTCGATCTCGCGCGACCAGATCACCTCGGCGAGCGGCTTTGCAATTTTCAGCACCTCCTCGACCGCGCCGCGGCCACCGGAGCGGACGAGATCGTCCGGGTCCTGGCCCTCGGGCAGCAGCGCGAAGCGCAGGCTCTTGCCCGGCTTGAGCAGCGGCAAGGCAATGTCCGCAGCCCGATGAGCCGCCTTCTGCCCGGCGCGGTCGCCGTCGAAGCACAGGATCGGCTCGTCGACCATCTTCCAGATCAGCGACAGCTGGCTCTCGGTCAGCGCAGTGCCGAGCGGCGCCACCGCGCCGGCAAAGCCCGCCGCGACCAGCGCGATGACGTCGACATAGCCCTCTACCACGATCATCGGCGCGCCATTGTGCGCGGCCTGGCGGGCGTTGGGCAGGTTGTAGAGATTGTCGCCCTTGTGGAAGAGCGGCGTCTCCGGCGAGTTGAGATATTTCGCCGGCACATCCTTCTGCATCGCGCGGCCGCCGAAGGCGATCACGCGGCCCCTGACGTCGGTGATCGGAAACATCACGCGGTCTTTGAACCGATCATAGGGGACCGGAATGTCGTCGCCGCCGATCAGCAGCCCGGCCTCGACCATGTCGTTCACCGGCACGCCCTGGGCGCCGAGATATTCCTTCAAGCCGAACCGCTCCGGCGGCGCATAGCCGAGCCGGAACTGAACTTGCGTCTGCGGCAGGATCGCGCGATCGGCGAGATAGCCGCGGGCGCGGGCGCCATGCCTGGAGGCCAAGGTGTCGGCGAAGAACTTCGCCGCCAGCTCCATCACGTCATACAGCGTCTTGCGCTGCCGCTCCTGCCGCGCCGCATCCGGCGTCACCGCCGGCAGCGCCAGGCCGGCGACCCCTGCCAGCCGCTCCACGGCTTCCGGGAAGCTGCAGCCCTCGGTCTCCATCACGAAGTCGAAGATGTTGCCGTGCTTGCCGGAGGAGAAGTCGTGATAAAAACCCTTCTGGTCGTTGACGTAGAAGGACGGCGTCTTTTCCTGCTGGAACGGCGACAGCCCCTTCCACTCCCGCCCGGCCTTCTTGAGCTTCACGCGCTTGCCGACGACATCCGAGACCGGAAGCCGGGCGCGCAGCTCATCGAGGAATTCCGGCGTGAAGCGGGCCATAAGCGGGGCGAGTGTCCTGTGCTGGTGGACTTACGCATATAGGCAGCCGGGTACGAAATGTGAACTTCCTCGGCCTTGTCCGGGCTATTCACAGCCCCTGCCCTCTCCGCGCGTCATTCCGGGGCGCCCGCAGGGCGAGCCCGGAATGACGGGAGGAGAGCGGGGCTCAAGGCGCCAAAAACCGTCCCGAGACAATGCGGGCGGCCTCGTCAACCGGCCAGTTGTAGACATAGGTCCAGGCTTCCTGGGCCGAGCCATCGGCGAGCGTAACGCTCAACCGCTCGCGCAGATATTCGGTCGGCTGCGCAAAACCTTCGCCGCAGGCCTCGTACATGTCGAACTCGCGCAGCATCGGCTCGGGCTGGCGCAGCCGGAACAGCTCGCCATGAACGATGTCGGCAGTATCGGCCGACAACACGAGGCCGGGATAATGCTGGATGCGATAGAGCCGGCCGCGGCAGCTGGCTTCACTGACGAAATCGGCATTGGCCGACAGCAGCCGCGCCATCGGGTGGTCGAAGCCGCGCATCAGGGTGCCGTAGACGAACAGGAGATCGGGGGGCGTGTCGGAGGTCATCGCCCTGCATAACCGCGCAGGCCGGGCAAGGCCAGCCTCACGCCACGCCGCGCGCCGCCACGATCTCCTCGCTGACGATGTGGAATTTCGTCAGCGTCATCCGCCCGAACGAGGTCGACAGTGCGACGTCGGCCGCGTCGCGCCCGGTTGCCATGACGATACGGCCGATGCGCGGCACGTTGTGGCGGGCGTCGAACGTGTACCACTGGCCCGACAGATAGACCTGAAACCAGCCTGAAAAATCCATCGGATACGGCTCCGGCGGAATCCCGATGTCGCCCATGTAGCCGGTGCAATAGCGCGCCGGGATGCCCATGCAGCGGCACAGGGTCAGCGCCAGATGCGCGAAGTCGCGGCAGACGCCGGTGCGCGCCTGGTAGACGTCGTGCGCCGACTTCATGTGATGGGCGTGCTCGTAGCCGAAGCTGACATGCTTGTGCACGAAGTCGCAGATCGCCTGCACCCGCGCCCATCCCGCCGGCACCTGACCGAACAGCGACCAGGCGACGTCGGTGAGCTTGTCGGTCTCGCAATAGCGGCTCGGCATCAGATAGAGCAGCAGATCGTCCGGCAGCTGGTCGATCGGCAGCTGCTGCGCCTCCGGCGCGACGGCATCGGGCAATCCGCTGTCGCGCACGATGGCGCTGCCGTGAAAGGTCACGCCGCCGCTCGGCGCCACCAGGCGGCCGCAGATGTTGCCGAAGCTGTCGTGATAGAAGCTGATCGGCACCGCCGGCTCCGCTAAGATCATCTCCGTGCCGATGATGTCCTTGCGGCGCGAGGGATGGATCGACAGCATGATCACCATCGGCGTCGCCGCAGGCGCGGCATAGGCGATCTCGAACCCGACCTTGATCTCCATCAGTCCCCTCTTGCGCGCGTGCGCGTTGCGGTGGCCATGCGGCGCTTCCCACAGAAGCGGCCGGCCCCGGCGATATCAGGCCTTGTGATCGCGCCTCAGGATCGGCATCGTCATCGAATCATCATCGCGGTTTTCGGCCATGCAATCCAGATTCACCTCTGCTCAATTGCAGTTCGTCATGCCGCCTGAATGAGCAGCCGATTGATCATGAAGCTTCCCGACGTGACCGATACAGCACGACTCCTTCAAGCCGACGAAGTTCCGCCCGTCTACGAGCAGAACGTCGACGGCACATCCGCGCTGTTCCTGACCTGCGATCACTACGGCCGCCTGCTGCCGCGCGCGCTCGGCGACCTCGGCCTCGACGAGAGCGAACTGCAGCGGCACATCGCCTGGGACATCGGCATCGCCGGCGTCGCCGAGCAGGTGTCGCGCGCGCTCGATGCGCATCTGGTGGCGCAGCGCTATTCACGGCTGGTGATCGACTGCAACCGCTCGCCGAAGGCGCCGAACTCGATCCCGATGATCAGCGAGCGCACCACCATTCCCGGCAATGAGGGACTGACGCACGAGGATGCTGAGCTGCGGCGCCGCGCGATCTTCGATCCCTATCATGACCGCATCACCGCCGTGCTCGACGCGCGCAAGCAAGCGGGACGTCCGACGATCCTGGTCTCGCTGCACAGCTTCACGCCGGTCTATGCTGGCATTGCGAGGCCCTGGCACATCGGCACGCTGTATCAGCACGACCGCGTGCTGCCGCCGCTGTTGTTGAAGGCGCTGCGCGCCGAGCCCGACCTCGTCGTCGGCGACAACCAGCCTTATGCCGTCGGCGACAACACCGACTACACCATCCCGGTGCATGGCGAAGGCCGCGGGCTGATTACATCGGGTATCGAGATCCGACAGAACGAGATCGCCGAACCGGAGGGGCAAAAGCTCTGGGCCGAGCGGCTGATCCGCATCCTCGGCGAGATCGAAACGGAGCTGCGCGGCAAGGGACTGGCGTAGCTCCTACTCCGTCATGTCGGAGGCGTCGTGATGCGACAGCAGGCCGGCGAGCCGCCATAGCGCCGTGCGCAGATCGTCATGGCTCGGCAGGCCCAGCGCCAGCCGCACGGCGTTCGGCGAGTGGCCGTGCGCGACCGCGAACGCGCTTGCCGGCGTGATCGCGATTCCCGCGCGCGCTGCCGCAGCGGTCAGGGCCTCGGCGCGCCAGCCCTCCGGCAGATGCAGCCAGACATGGTAGGAGCGCGGATCGGCTTCGATGTGATAGCCGGCGAGGCACTCGGCGACGATCGCCTGCCGCACCAGTGCATCCGCGCGCTTGCGCCTGGTGATCTCGGCGGCGGTGCCGTCGGCGAGCAGGCCCATTCCGGCAGCCAAGGCGAGCGAGGTCACCGACCACGCGCCGGTGCGCACCGTCGCCGCGAACTTCTCGCGCAGGTGCGGGGGCACATAGAGGAAGCCGACCGCGATGCCCGGCGCGAGGCGCTTGGCGAGGCTGTCGACAACGACGACGCGCTCCTCGGCCAGCGTCGCCAACGAGACCTGGTCGCTGAGGAAGCCATAGACCAGATCCTCGATGATCATCAGCTCGTGCTTGCGCACGAGCCGCACGATCTCCTCGCGGCGCGCCTCGCTCATCGTGAGCCCGAGCGGATTCTGCATGACCGGCTGGATATAGATCGCATTCAGCGCGCCGGCACGATGCGCCTTGGCGAGCGCGTCCGGACGGATGCCTTCGGCGTCCATCGCGAGCGGCACCAGCGTGACGCCGAGCCGCGCCGCAATGCCCTTGATCATCGGATAGGTGACGGCCTCGACGCCGAGCCGGCCGCCGACCGGCACCAGGGCCGAGATCGCCGCCGCGAGCGACTGCCGGCCGCTGCCAGCAAACACGAAATTGTCCGCGCGCGGGCGCCAGCGCTCACCGGCGAAGAACGCCGCGGCGGTCCGCCCGGCCTCGACCAGCCGCCGCTGCGTGATCGGCGCCAGCACCGGCGCCAGCTTCTCCGGCCGCTGCCAGACGGCCAGCGACTTCGCGATCAGCGCCGCCTGGTCCGGCAGGGTCGGAAAATTGAACTCGAGATCGATCCGGCCGTCGAACGGCTCCAGCCGCAACGAGGCCGGCACCGGCACCGGCTCACCGGCAACGAAGGTGCCGCGACCGACCTCGCCGACGACGAGTCCCCTGCGCAATAATTCGGCATAGACGCGGGCAGCCGTGGATGCGGCAATTCCTCGCTCATAGGCGAACTGCCGCTGCGGCGGCAGCCGGTCGCCGGCCTTCAGGCGGCCGTTCGCGATGTCCTCGGCAATGTCGTCCACCAGGGCCGTATACGAAGCATTCATGCTATATTGCACCGAGAGCAATGTTTCGATTGCACCGAGATATGTACTGCGCGATTGCTCTTCGAACAACGCAATCGAAGACCAATAGGTGACTCATGGCATATTCCCTGGCGCAGCGTTGGGCAACTCCGCAAGTTGCTCACGGAAAGAGCAATTTGCTCCAGGTCCCGCAGCTCTGGATGCAGCGGCTGTTCTGGCGCTCCGAACTGGCGATGCTCGACCGCGAGCAGATGCGCGACTGCGGGCTTGATCCGGCCTTGGTTCAGGAAGAGTCCAGCAAGCCGTTCTGGCGCGACTGACGACAATATCAGGGAGAACACCGCGATGCCGACGCTTTCGTTTCTTCAAGTCGACGTGTTCTCCAAGGTAGCCTTCAAGGGCAACCCGCTCGCCGTGATCGCCGAGGCCGATGGCCTCGACGATGCCACGATGCAAGCGATCGCCAACTGGACGAATCTGTCCGAGACGACGTTCCTGTCGCGTGCCCAGGACCCGGGCGCTGATTATCGCGTGCGCATTTTCACGCCGCAGCGCGAGCTGCCGTTTGCGGGCCATCCGACGCTGGGATCGTGCCACGCCTGGCTCGCGCTCGGCGGCCGGCCAAAAGGTGAGCACGTCGTGCAAGAATGCGGCGCGGGTCTCGTGCGCATCAAGCGTGACGGCGACCGGCTTGCTTTCGCCGCACCACCTCTGCGTCGAACCGGCGCTGTCGATGCCGAACTCACCGCCAAGATCGCCGCGGCGCTCGGCATCCAGCCGAGCACGATGCGCGCCGTGCAATGGATCGACAACGGGCCGGGCTGGATCGGCGTGCTGATCGACTCCCGCCAGGATCTGCTGAACATCAAGTTCAATGTGCTCGCCCTGTCGCAGCAGCCGGTCGGCGTCGTCGCACCGTGGGATCCCGCGCGCGACGGCCGCGACGCGCAGTATGAGGTCCGCGCCTTCACCTGGAGCGGCGCCGAAGACCCGGTCACGGGCAGCCTCAATGCAAGCCTGGCGCAATGGCTGATCGGTGCCGGAATTGCTCCGAAGCAATATGTCGCCGCGCAGGGCACCGTGCTCGGCCGCGCCGGCCGGGTGCATGTCGCCCAGGACGGCGAGACGATCTGGGTCGGCGGCGACGTCGCGCCGGTGATTCGGGGAACGATCGACCTGTAGGCCAATTGGCGGCGCAAACCGGCAGCCGGATGCAAGCCTGAGCCACGCTTTCACAGGCCAAGCGGGTCGCCTATAGTTCGGCCAAACAGGCGCTCTCGCATGAACATCAAGGTCGATCCGGCGGCGTTCTTTTCCTGGGTAACAGCGCAGGAAGAGCGTTACGAGCTCGTCGACGGCGAGGTCGTCATGATGGCCGGCGCCGGCCGGCGGCACGACGCGATCGTCGTCAACCTGACCGCGGCCCTGCACGCCCAGACCAGAGGCAGCCCGTGCCAGACCTTCACCGGCGACACCTACATGGTCACATCCCCGTCGACCCGTCGCATGCCGGATCTGGGCGTCGATTGCGGCAAGCCTGACGAGGACTCCCTGGTGGCCGATCGACCGGCGCTGCTGGTCGAGGTGCTGTCTCCGACGACCGGCGGCTTCGACGTGACGGTCAAGCTGGCCGAATACCAGGCTCTCCCCTGCCTCGACTACATTCTGTTCGTCGACACCGACAGCCCCAATGTCCACCTTTATTCACGTGATCCGTACGGTGCCTGGACGGATGTCGTGCTGAAGGGACTCGACGCGATCATTCGGCTGGAGAAGCTGAACGCCGCGATCGGCCTTCGTGACGTCTACGCCGGACTGGAATTCCGGCCGCGGCCCCGCCTCGTCGAATAGTCGAAGCCCGCAGCGAGCACCTGCTCACCGCGCCCGGGTCAGCGCCAGCCACACGCCGCCGCCGATCATGAAGCCGCCGGAGATGCGCGACACGAGCCGAGTCCTGTTCGCGGAGAACAGCTTTCGCGCGCGGCCGGCGAGCAGCGCGTAGATCGCATCGGTCAGGCCGGCGATCACCATGAAGGTGACGCCGAGCAAACCGACCTGCGGCACGTGATCCCGGCTCATGTCCATGAACTGCGGCAGGAACGCGCCGAAGAACACCATCACCTTCGGGTTCGACAGCAGCACCAGGAGGCCCTGCAGGAAGAAGCCGCCCCGCGGCGGCGGAGGCGGCGCCTCGCCGGCGGAAATCCCTTCGATCGGAGAGCGGATCAACTGGATGCCGAGCCACACCAGATAGGCCGCGCCGATCAGGCGCACCCATTCGAACCAATAGCCCATCGTCGCCATCAGCGATGTCAGGCCGATGGCGACGACACCGATCGCGATCGCGAGCCCGGTCTGTACGCCGGCAATGTTGATCAGCGCGGCCCGGGTGCCATGACGCAGCCCATTGGCGATCAACAGCGTGACGACGGGACCGGGCAGCAGCGCCAGCCCGATGCAGGCGGCAACGAAGGCGAGATAGACTTGCAGGGACATGACGAAGACTCGCGAAGGAGGACACCATGTCATACACCAGAAAGAGATCTCCACGCCATGTGACGCCGAGCCGGCACCACCCGCCATGACCATTTCGATAGCTTCTCTCTCGACCCCGGATCGTGAGATCGTGCATCGCGCGCTGGGCGCTGCTGTCGAAGGCCCGTTCTTTCCGGAATGGGAGTTCCACACGCTGTTCGGTCTCGAGCGCTCTGAGGTCAGAGCGATCTACGAGGCCTGGCCGTCTCCGGCCTGCAACTCCGCCCAGTTGCTTGCGGCGATGATCGGATCCCTGAACAATCTGCTCGGCTATCCGCACCAGCAGGAGGACGCGCTTCGCCAGTATTTTCCGGAAGGATGCAGCGTCCTCTCTGCGACACTCGCGCGACTCGCCGCCCTGGACAGGTGACGAGGCGCAAGGCTCCAGGAGGCTTCTGCCAGCCCTTCGGCGGCTTGACACGCAACCTTTGGTTGCATAATCTCCGCCATGGACGAGGTCTTCAAGGCCCTGGCGGACGCATCACGGCGGGCGCTGCTCGACCGGCTGCATGCGCGGAACGGCCAGACCCTGACCGAACTCTGCGACGGCCTCGCGATGACGCGGCAGGCCGTGACCAAGCATCTTGCGATTCTCGAGGCGGCCAACCTGGTCACAACGCGGCGGCACGGCCGCGAGAAGCTGCACTTCCTCAATCCGGTGCCGATCCATCAGATCGGCGAGCGCTGGATCAGGAAATTCGAGCGCGCCAAGCTCACCGCGCTCGGCGAATTGAAGAAGCGTTTGGAGGAAGGCCATGAGTGACCCGGGCAGCGCGGTCGACATCACGACATTCAAGCCGGAGACCGTCTACACGATCTACATCGCCGCCAGCCCCGAGAAGGTCTGGCAGGCGCTGACCTCGGCCGAGTTCAGCCGGCAATATTTCTTCGGCTTCGCCGTGGAGGCGGATCTGCGCGCCGGCGGCGCCTTCATCGTGCGCGCGCCCGATGGCTCCGAGCACATCAGCGGCGAGGTGATCGTCTGCGAGCCGCCACGGCGACTCACCATCACCTGGGACGTCAACTGGCCCGGCCTCGTCGCAGCGCTCGGCCGAACGCTCGTCACCTATGAGATCGAGCAGGCCGGCGATGCCGTGCGCCTGACGATCACCGAAGCGCATGAGCGGCCGCTGTCGGACGACATCCTGTCGGGCGGACGCCAAGGCTGGCCGGCGATCCTGTCGAGCCTCAAGAGCCTGCTCGAAACCGGCAAGCCGCTCGCCGTGAAGATGGCGCCGCCCGCGCGCATGCTCGCGGCACTGAAGGCGATGGGAATCGGGGTGCCGTAGCGGCGAGCAGCCGGATCGGTCTTGTCAGCGGGACGCGCTGCGTGAGACGCTGACGTCACCAACATGTCACCGCCTCACCGTCGGGGCTTGATGCCGGACGTTCATTCACAGCATCGGACCGGCATTGCGCTCGTGGTCGTAGCTGCGATCGCCTGGAGCACTGCGCCGTTCTTCACGCGCCTGTTGCACCTGGATTCCTGGACGATCCTGTTCTGGCGAGGTCTGTTCGGCGGCACCTTCATCGCATTGTTTCTCGTCGTTGCCCAAGGGGGGCGCGGAGCGAAAAACCTGATGCGGCTAGGACGGGGCGGCGCGCTCGTTGCCTGCTTCTCGGCCGTCGCCATGCTCGCGTTCATCCCGGCGCTGCAATTGACGAGCACCGCGAATGTCGCGATCGTCATTGCCGCCCAGCCGTTCATCACGGCAGCCATCGCCTGGCTCTGGTTGCGCGAGGCCCCATCAGCGGCGACGATGCTCGCAAGTCTCATCGCTTTCGCCGGCATTGCGATCACGGTCAGCGGCGCTCTGGCCGCCGCGGACCTTCGGGCGATCGGACTGGCCGTGCTGGTGATGCTGGCCTTTGCCGTCATGACGGTGGCCATGCGCCGCCACAAGGACACACCGATGGTCGCGGCGGCGGCCTTCGCCAACGTGATCGGGGCCGCCGTCAGCGTCCCGTTTGCAGACAACCTGTTGGCGGTCTCGGCGACCGACATCGGCACACTCGCGATGTTCGGCCTCTGTCAGGTCGCCCTCGGTCTCACCTGCTTTTCACTCGGCGTCAGGCTGCTGCCCTCGGGGCGCGCCACATTGATCGCGACCCTGGAGACGCCGCTGATGCCGTTCTGGGTCTGGCTGGCGTTTTCAGAACTGCCGAGCGGGCGCGCCCTTGCTGGCGGCGCGATCGTGATGACCGCGGTCATCGCCGACATCATCGGCAACGATCGCGGGCTGCGGACAGGCTGAGAGCACGAGGGTGCCGGACGGCTCGGTCAAGACACCGCCGCGATCTGCGGGATGTATGCGAGCACGCCGCCGACCTGCAACGCGTTGCTGAGCATGCCGCCCCAGTGCAGCCAGCGCAGCCCGCGCACCGCCGTCGCATCGCCGGAATCCCGGTCGCGAATGCGGGCGTCCATCCGCTCGAGGAACCAGCGGCGCGACAGCAGCGCGAAGCCGGCCACCGCGGCGAGGCCGAAGGCCAGCAGCGGACGCCCATCCGCCAGGACGGCGAGCGTGCCGATGCCGCCGGCGATGGCGAGCGCGACGAAGTAGGAATTGAACATGCCGCGCAGCAGCCGCGTCACCGGCACGATGTCGAGCCGCACCAGCAGGAAGGCCGGCGCGGCCAGCAGCAGGTAGAACATCGGCAACAGCAGGATGATCGTCGCGAACAATGCGATGTTGTCTGGCATCATCCTTCCCCGAACCGTGGCGCGGACCAAGCTGCGGCCGTCCACATTTTGGTCCGATCATACGCCGCGAGGCGCGAGTTCACCATCGAACCTTGGTCGAGGCTTGCTGCCACGTCATACCGGCGCGACGATCCGGCGATACAGGTGCCAGGTCGCATGTCCCAGCACGGGGACAGTGACCAGCAGCCCGAGGAAGTACGGCAGCGCCGAGACAATCAGCAGCACGGTGATGACCGCGGCCCAGCCGATCATCGGTCCCGGACTCGCCACGACAGCGCGCACGCTGGTGATCATGGCGGTGACGAAATCGACCTCGCGATCCAGCAGCAGCGGAAACGACACCACGGTGAGGGAAAACAGCACCAGCGACAGCGCGGCGCCGTCGAGATTGCCGATGGCGAGAAACAGCAGGCCCTCATTGGTTGTCAGCACCACCGTCATGAACTCCCTGAAGCTGGAGAACGAGGCGTTGAGCCCGAGCAGCAGCGCGATCAGCAGCCTGATCTGGTACATCCAGATCACGAAAAAGAACACGGTGACGAACGCCATCCAGGCGATCTCGCCGCGCGAGGTGATCGTCTGCCAGATCGCGCCATACGAGACCGGCTGACCGAGCTCGCGGCGGCGGCTGACTTCATAGAGACCGATCGCAACGAACGGACCGAGCAGCGCGAAGCCGGCCGCCAAGGGATAGGCGAGATACACCATGCCGAAGGCGGTGACGCACAGCACGATGCTGATACCGCCGAGCACATAGATCAAACCGAAAGCAAGGCCGAACAACGGCTGCGCCTGGAAATCGCGCAATCCTTGCGTCAACGCCTCGGCAATGTCGGCCGTGGTGATGCGGCGCACCACGGGATCGTTTCGTCCCGAAACAGATGCGGTCATCGGCAGTCCCTCCTGACTATTATCGTTTGAGCCGATGCTAACAGCGGGCGGGCAGGGATTTCAATTTCAACTTGTAGGCAGCGTGCGAAGAGTCATGCTCTCTCAAGAATGGGAGACACGCTGTGTCACGACGCGGACGGTCTGCTCCCTCTCCCCGTTCTTACGGGGAGAGGGTTGGGGTGAGGGGCAGCCGCACGGGAAGTGTGCGTGGAGAGACCTGTACCCCCTCACCCGGATTGCATCTGACGATGCAATCCGACCTCTCCCCGCCCTAGCGAAGCTTCGCTTCGCCCTGGCGGGGCGAGGTGCACCGAGTGTGCGGGTCGATCTCGCTTCGGCAAGTCTCAGCGATCAAGCAGAGCTTCGAAGCCGCTGCGCCCCCTACCCCCGCGCCCGCAGCTCGCGCCGCAGCACCTTGCCCGTCGCCGTCATCGGCAGGCTGTCCGTGAACTCCACGTGTCTCGGATATTCATGCGCGGCGAGCTTCACCTTGACGAAGTCCTGGATCTCCCGCGACAGCGTGTCATTCGCAACGAAGCCCGGACGCAGCACGATCCACGCCTTCACCGCCTCGGTGCGAACGGGATCGGGAACGCCGACCACCGCGGCAAGCGCCACCGCTGGATGCTTGAGCAGCGTATCCTCGATCTCCGCCGGGCCGATGCGATAGCCGGCCGAGGTGATGACATCGTCCTCGCGGCTCGCATACCAGAAATAGCCGTCGTCATCCTGGGTGCCGAGATCGCCGGTCAGCAGCACGTCGCGTGCGAACTTCTTCTGCGTCGCCTCCGGATTGCGCCAATATTCGATCATGGTGCAGGGATTGGGCTGGCGCACGCCGATGATGCCTCGCTCCCCCCGCGGCAGCTCCTCGCCTCTGTCGTTGACGATCAGCACCTCGAAGCCCGGCGTGGCCTTGCCCATCGATCCCGGCCGGATCGGAAACAGCTTTGCATTGTTGCCGACGACGAGATTGCACTCGGTCTGGCCGTAGATCTCGTGCGCATCGATGCGGAAGGTGGCGCGCACCCAGTCGAGCAGCTCCGCGCCGAGCGACTCGCCGCCGGTGAGGATGCTGCGCAGCTTGACCCCGTCATGCTTGACGTTGGCCTGCCGCATCAGCTTGAGCGCGGTCGGCGGCAGGAACACGTTGCGCACCTGATAGTCCGCCATCAGCTGCATCGCCGCCTGCGGCACGAATTTTCGCGCGCGATAGCCGATCACCGGCACGGCGTGATACCAGGCCGGAAACAGCGCATCGAACAGGCCGCCGATCCAGGCCCAGTCCGCCGGGGTCCACATCACGTCGCCGGGCTTCGGCAGGAAGCCGTGCACCATCTCGACATTGGGCAGATGGCCGAGCAGCACGCGATGGGCATGCAGCGCGCCCTTCGGATTGCCGGTCGTGCCCGAGGTGTAGATGATGATCGCGGGATCGTTGCTCAAGGTGGCGACGGTCGGGAAGCGATCGGAAGCGCGCTCCAGCGTCGGCCAGAAGGATCGGGCTCCGCTATCATCGCCGTCGGTGACGTAGATCGTCTTGAGCTCCGGCAGCTGGTCGCGAATGCGCGCGAGCTTGGCGAGGCCCGTCGTGTCGGTGACGACCACCTTGGCGCCGGAGTTCTGCAGGCGGAATTGCAGCGCGTCCTCGCCGAACAGCGTAAACAGCGGCACCGAGACCAGCCCGGCGCGGAACGCCGCGAGATGGACGATCGGCAGCTCCAGCGACTGCGACAGGAACACGGCGACGCGGTCGCCCTGCGCGAGACCATCGGCCTTGAGCACATTGGCGAAGCGGCAGGAAAAGTCGCGCAGCTCGTCGAACGACACGCGCCTGGATGCACCGTCCTCCTCGACGACGATCAGCGCGAGGCGGCCCGAGCCGTCGGCGTGGCGATCGCAGGTCGCGACCGCGATGTTGAACTGCGCAGGGATCTCCCAGCGGAAGTCGCGATAGAGGCGGTTGTAGTCGGACGTTTCCTGAAGCAATGTTTTCCCCGAACTCTTGTTCACCACTCTTCCATGACCGAAGCCCAGATCGAAGCATCGTCACCTAGGTACTCAGGGACAACTCGGCTACGAAAAGTTCTGCCATCGCTGCTAAACACATCGCCCTTCCAAAACACGTGTATGGCAGTAAGCGGTTCGATGGAGCCGGTGATAGCCGACCGAATACTCTGCTCAATCTCTTCTTGACGAATTCCGTATTCGCCAATGTTCAAATAGACGAACAGTTCTGTGGCCAGCGGATATTGTTTCTCTCTCTTTCGGCTGATTCCTTCGGCTAAAGCGCCGGGAATTGCGTCCGCTCGCCTGATCCAATCTTTGGCTGGGTCCATGCGGGTCGCCGGCACATCAGGACCGTATTCTAAGCCACGTTTCCTTCCAGGCTCTAGAACTTCCAGCACTTCCGCAGGAACAACACGGTTATCACGCTTCACATAACCGTCTGGGGGATCTTCCACGCTCAATTTGAGCTGAGGAATCTCCATTAGGGCGGAGCATTTGGCGAGCACCCAGATTTCACGTAATTGCTTGGCTTCGCGGTGGGTTACAAATGCATCTCTGAAGCCTGCAAAGCTTAGATCGATCGACTTCTGGATGCTGTTCAGTTCACTCAGAACTTCGAATGGGGATCTCCAGTAGTGAAACCATAGCCTCTTGGAAGACAGAAAGGCTTTAAGATCTGCGTGATCCCCACTCATTATCGCTATCCTCCAGACAGCGCCGCCTTCACCAGCGCGCTGGCCTTCGCAAAATCCATCTGGCCCGTGTACTTGGCCTTCAGCACGGCGATCACCTTGCCCATGTCCTTCATGCCGGCGGCACCGGTCTCGGTCACGGCGGCCGAAATCGCCGACTTGACCTCGTCGTCGCTCATCTGCTTCGGCAGGTAGGCCGAGATCACCGCGATCTCCTCGCGCTCGCCGGCGGCGAGCTCGGCGCGGCCGCCCTTTTCGTACAGCTCGACGGATTCCTGGCGCTGCTTGATCATCTTCTGCAGCACCGCGAGCACGTCGGCGTCGGTGAGCGGCGGCTTGCCGTCGCCGCGGGCGGCGATGTCGGCGTTCTTCAGCGTCGAGTTGACCATGCGAAGGGTGGACAGCTTGCGCTCGTCCTTGGCCTTCATCGCCTCCTTGACCGCATTGTTGATGTCGTCGCGCAGCATGGTTGCCTCGTTAAGAATTGCGTCGCTAGAAGGGAGCCGGTTTATATGAGGAATCCCCACGTATCCAGGGCTGCCATGACAAACGGCAAGACGCTCGGCGCATTGATGATCTGCCTGGTGGTGCTCTGGGCGAGCCGATTCGCACCTCAGAGCTGCGCCCCCGCATCCGCCCCGTCGTGGACTGCCTTTTTCGGTTCTGCCTTACTGGTGACCGGTTTCCTTTTCTGCCCGGTCTACGATTTCGTTGCCTTGCTTGCGTACAAGCTGGGAATGGACCGGCAGTTCACCCCGATCGAGGTCTTTGCGGGGGAGTTTCCTCCCCCCGATCAGCCGCCGGTCTCACTCAAGACCAAGCTCTGGTTCCTGTATCCGTTAGACATCATTATCGTTCTGGTCTTCCTTCTGCCTCTCTGGGACGCAGCAGCCTATTGCGGCTAAAAAAATGCCCTTCGTATCCAATCCTGCTCGGTTTCCGCGCAAATTGACCGAAATCGCGTGTGAATCGGCCGCTTCCCGCTTTGACGCCGGGCGCTTGCCCCACTATGTAGGGGCCTCATGACACACATCGATACTGACGCCGCCTGGCCGGACCATAAACCGACCGCGCTCCTCGTGCTCGCCGATGGAACGGTGCTGGAAGGCTACGGCCTCGGCGCCGAAGGCCACGCCGTGGGCGAGGTCTGCTTCAACACCGCAATGACCGGCTACGAGGAGATCCTGACGGATCCGTCCTATGCCGGCCAGCTCATCACCTTCACCTTCCCGCATATCGGCAATGTCGGCACCAACGACGAGGATATCGAGACGGTGAACATGGCGGCGACGCCGGGCGCGCGCGGGGTGATCCTGCGCACCGCGATCACCGACCCGTCGAACTACCGCGCCAGCCGGCACCTCGACCAGTGGCTGCGCGCCCGCGGCATCATCGGCCTGTCGGGCATCGACACCCGCGCCTTGACCGCGCTGATCCGCTCCAAGGGCATGCCGAATGGGGTGATCGCCCATTCCAAGGACGGCAAGTTCGACCTCGACGCGCTGAAGAAGGAAGCGCGGGAGTGGCCGGGCCTCGAGGGCATGGACCTCGTGCCGATGGTCACCTCGGCGCAGCGCTTCAATTGGAACGAGACGCCCTGGGTGTGGAACGAGGGCTTTGGCCAGCAGACCAAGCCGGAATTCAACGTCGTCGCCATCGACTATGGCATCAAGCGCAACATCCTGCGCCTGCTCGCCGGCGTCGGCTGCAAGGTCACGGTGGTGCCGGCGACGACGCCAGCCGAAGACATCCTGGCGATGAAGCCGGACGGCGTGTTCCTGTCGAACGGCCCTGGCGACCCCGCCGCGACCGGCAAATACGCCGTGCCGGTGATTCAGCGGGTGATCTCGTCGGGCACGCCGACCTTCGGCATCTGCCTGGGCCACCAGATGCTGGGGCTTGCCGTCGGTGCCAAGACCAAGAAGATGCATCAGGGGCATCACGGCGCCAATCATCCGGTCAAGGACGAGACCACCGGCAAGGTCGAGATCACCTCGATGAACCACGGCTTCGCGGTCGACCAGGACACGCTGCCGTCGGGCGCCACGCAGACCCACATCTCGCTGTTCGACGGCTCGAACTGCGGCATCCAGCTCGACGGCAAGCCGGTGTTCTCGGTGCAGTATCACCCGGAAGCCTCGCCCGGCCCGCGCGACTCGCATTATCTATTCAAGCGGTTCGCCGATCTGATGCGGGCAAGGAAGCGCGGGTAAATCTGCGTCGAAACGCCCCCGGCGTCACCCCTTCGAGACGCTTGAACGCCCGGTTGAACGACGCTTCGCTTCGATAACCGACGCGTTCCGCGATGTCGATCATTACAAGATCACTGTCGCGAAGCATTTCGGCCGCCTTGGTCATGCGCCAGCGGGCGAGATATTCCAAAGGAGGATTGCCAACAAGCGCACGGAAGCGTTCGGCAAAGCCCGAACGGGACAGTGCGGCCGCCTCCGCGAGCTTCTCGACAGTCCAGCCATCCGCCGGTCGTTCGTGGATTAGCGCGAGCGCCTTTCCGATCGACCGGTCCGAAAGTGCACGCAACCCGTGCGCAGCGCACTCGTTGCCGGCGATATAAAAGCGGATGGCCTGCACCAGCAGGACGTCTGCCAACCGGCTCATGACCACAGTGGCTCCCGGCTCCTGCGAAGAACTCTCAGCTACGAACTGCTCAACGGTGGAAGCGAGCCATGGCGGGCGCGTTCCATGAGTGGCGGGCACATGAATTGACCGCGCCAGCCTTTGCACCGAGAACATGCGATGAGCGGCACGAAACTGGAAGGCGCACACAACGAGCACCGCTTGCGCGCCATCCCGGCGCAGTTTGACCGTTCGGGTATCGCGCAAACTACGGCATTCGGCACCGCCGAATGCCAATAGCGCGCTTCCCTTTGAATCGCGCAAAACATGCGATCCGCCGCGGGGAAGGAAAACAACATCACCCGCGGAGAGGTTGAGCGGTGCCCGGCGTCCGTCCACTTCCAGCCGGGCGCTTCCGCGGCCGACAACGACAATGTGCGCGGCGCGGCTATCCGGAAGCCGGAACCCCCACGGCGCTGCCAGCTCGAAACGCCCGTAGACCAACGTCCCAAGCCGCATAGTGTCGAGCAGATCGGTCAGCACGTCCGTCATCGACGACGCTCCGGTTTGGACGATCTATCAATTTTTCTGGATACAACGAGATAGATCGTCCAAGCAAGGCCCGGCATCGTCGCGCGGTCGTCAACATTGAAGACAGGAAAGCCGATGCCTCTCGTCAACATTTCCCTTCGCAAGGGCACGTCCGCGGATTATCGCCGCGCCATCGCCGACGCAATCCATCAAGCCATGATGGATGCATTTAGAATTCCGGCCGACGACCGGTTCATCCTGATTAGCGAACATTCCCCCGAGAATATGATTCAAGATCGCACCTTCTTCGGGATCGAACGCATCGACAAATCGGTCTTCCTCCAGATCGTGGTAAATCATCGTCCCGTTGCGCAGAAGGCGAGCTTCTACGAGTTCGTCGTCAAGAATCTCGGCCACACACCCGGCCTTCGACCGGAGGATATTTTCATCGGTATCGTCGAAGTAGCACCCGAGAACTGGTGGGCATTCGCGCGAAACGTCAACGCCAGCGGAAGCGACGCCGTCCTGGGGACGGCTTTGCCCCGGCCATGAAGAAACGCACATCTTGCCTCGATCGACAGATGCTCGGCCTCGCCGTGGGGGCCAGAACAAGGAAGATGCATCAGGGGCATCACGGCGCCAATCATCCGGTCAAGGACGAGACCACAGGCAAGGTCGAGATCACCTCGATGAACCATGGCTTCGCGGTCGACCAGGACACGCTGCCGTCGGGCCCATCCGGAAGCCTCGCCCGGCCCGCGCGACTCGCATCATCTGTTCAAGCGCTTGGCGGAGCTGATGCGCGAGAAGAAGCGCAGCGCCGCCTGACGGCCTGATCGCAAGCCGAATGCCCGGGTCGCTCCCGGGCATTTTGCTGTCCGGATCGTGAAGAAGCAGGCGGCCTTTCCACTGGTCTCCTTGGCATCAGCTTTATATGATAATCATCATTTCAAGGGAGATTGTGACATGAGCGAAGCCGTCGCGCCTGAGAGCCCATTCGGCGTCGTGCCGCTGGAGGTGCTGGCCTCGATGCCCGGGCTCGACTTCGTGCGTGGCATCTTTGCAGGCAGCCTGCCGCAGCCGCCGATCATGCAGACGGTCGAACCGTTCGACTGCACCGCCGAGCCCGGCCACGTGATCCTGCACAGCGTGCCCGCGCTGCGACACTACAATCCGATCGGCTCGGTGCATGGCGGCTACGCCGCGATCCTGCTGGATTCAGCGATGGGCCTTGCCGTCCATTCGCGCTGTCCGCAAGGGTCCGGCTACACCACGCTCGAGTTCAAGATCTCCTTCGTCAAGGCGATGACCGAGGCCACGGGCGTGGTGAGGACCGAAGGCAAGACGCTGTCGTTCGGCCGCCGCGCCGCGACGGCCGAAGCGCGCATCACCGATTCACAGGGGCGGCTGCTGGCGCATGCCACCACCACCTGTTTGGTGTTCGAGCTGACCTGAGGTCAGCTCGACAGCCGCTCACTTGCGCGCCACGCTCCAGTACACCGGCGCCGGCGGATTGAGGATCCCGGTCGAATCCGCGCGCGCGGCGCGGGCAGCGCCAGCGCTGATCAGGCGCAGTAGAGCCCATAGAGCGTTTGCAGGATTTCGCGCACCTCGCGGCTCGCGAGCCGATAATAGATGGTCTGGCCATCACGCCGCGTCGCGACGAGGCCGAGCGCGCGCATCTTGGCGAGATGCTGCGACAGGGCAGCCTGCCGCAGACCGACCTGCTCGGCCAGATCGCCGACCGCGCGCTCACCGTCGAGCAGGTTGCACAGCACCATCAGGCGCTTCGGATTGGCCATCGCCGCGAGCAGGCCGGCAGCCTCCTCCGCCCGATGTTCGAGACCCGCCACCAGGGCGTCCCGACGTTTTCGCGCCGTCCGTGCCGTCATGATTGTTACGTCTTCAGTTTCGAATATAAGCAGTAATGCACGTGATACCCGATTGCAACGTGCGCCTCCGGGAGAGAGTGACGACATGATGACCTTGTCTACAGCCCTGACCGCACTCGCTGGCGGCGCCCTGATCGGCCTCGCGGCCGTGCTGATGATGGGCCTCACGGGGCGGATCGCCGGCGTCAGCGGGATTGCGGCCCGGCTGCTGCCGCCCTGGGATGGCGCGCTGCCGGGCCGGATCGCCTTCATTGCCGGATTGGTGGTTGCGGCGCTCGCGGTCCGCGTCGTCACCGGCCACCTGCCGCCGCTGACCTTGGAGGTCGGCCCCGTCGCCCTGGCCATCGCCGGCCTGCTCGTCGGATTCGGCGCGGTCTGGGGCAATGGCTGCACATCGGGTCATGGCGTCTGCGGCATCGCCAGCCTGTCGTCGCGGTCGATCGTGGCGACGCTGGTGTTCATGATGACCGCGATCGCGACCACCTTCATCGTCCGGCACGGGATGTGAGCGCCATGACCGTGATGATCCAGTTCATCGTCGGTGTCGTGTTCGGGCTCGGATTGCTGCTGTCAGGTATGTCCACCCCCGAGAAGGTGCTGAACTTCCTTGATCTCGCCGCGATCCGCACCGGCGGTTGGGATCCGAGCCTGATGCTGGTGATGGCGGGGGCCGTCGGCGTCGCCTTCGCAGGCTTCCGTCTCGCGCGTCGGCGGCAACGCCCGGTGTTCGCCGATCACTTCCATCCGTCGCCGCCGCAGACGGTGGATTGGCGCATCGCCACCGGGCCCGCGATCTTCGGCATCGGCTGGGGTCTTGCGGGGATTTGCCCGGGTCCGGCCTTCGTGGCGCTGGGCTATGGCTCGCCGGCCATCGCGCTGTTCGTCATTGCCATGATGATCGGGATGGCGGCGGCTCGGATGCTCGCGAGCCGCCGGCCGTCGCTCGCCGTCGCGCTATCGGATTGAACGCGAACCGCCTCACCTCCGTGGATCACTCAAACGCGGGACGCGCGCCACGTTGCCGCCGCGCGCACCCCGGTCATCGAAGCAAGTCGCAGTTCACGCCGCATTGCTGCCTTCCTGACGGCTGGCCTCGAACAGGAACCAGGTCCGCCGTTCGGTCTCGTCGATGAAGGTCTCCAGCAATCCCGCGGTCGCCGGGTCGTCGTTGTCGTCGCACAGTTCGTGAGCCTTCCGCATCGAGGCCGCGATGTGCTTGTTGTCCTCCATCAACTCCCGCAACATCTCGCGCGGGGGCACATACTCCTCGTTGTTGTCCTTGATGGTCTGCAGCTTGCTGACCTGTCCGATCGATTTCAGCGTGGTGCCGCCGAGCTTGCGCACCCGCTCGGCCAACTGGTCCGTGGTGGCGAAGATCGCATCCGACTGCTCGTCCAGCATCAGGTGATAATCGTGGAAGTGGCGGCCGCTGACGTGCCAATGGAAGTTCTTGGTCTTCAAATAGAGCGCAAATGCGTCGGCAAGCAGCGTGTTCAGCGCCGTCGAGATCTTGTTCACGGCGTCCGGCGACAGATCGGTCGGGGTATCCAAATCGGGGGCGGTCTTGTCGGTCTTTGCTTTACTCACGGGCTAACCTTCCTGTTAGAAGCAGCATGGACACGGGTCATCGGACCCGTTAACGCTCGCTGACCCCTCCAGTTCCGATCAAGGAACTGTGTTTGCCGGAACCCGACATGGACGACTGGATCGACTATTACGATTCAACGCACACGATCTACGCGAGCAAGCTGCATCGCGACCTCCACTTCCAGGTGATCGCGCGCGATATCGTCGGCTACATTCCCTCGCCCGATGCGGTCGTTCTCGACTATTCCTGCGGCGAGGCGCTGTCGGCCGCCAAGGTCGCGGAGTCCTGCATGACGCTGATCCTGGCCGAGCCTGCGCCGGGTGTGCGCGGGCGGCTGATCGCGCGATTTGCGCCGAACACCAAGATCCGGGTGCGGTCGCTGGACGAACTGCGCAACATGCAGGAGGGGTCGATCGACCTCGTCGTCATGAACTCGGTGGCGCAATACATGAGCGAGGCCGAATTCGACACGGCGCTCGCAGTGATCCGGCGGCTGCTGAAGCCGTCGGGAAAGTTCGTGCTCGGCGACGTGCTGCGCCCCGACGTCGGCATGGTCAAGGACGTCCTGGCGCTGCTGATGTTCGCCGGGCGCCACGGCTTCCTCAAGGACGCGCTGGTCGGGCTGGTGGCCACAGCCTTGTCCGATTACCGCCAACTGCGGACCAAGGTCGGCCTGCAGCGCTACAGTGAAGCCGACGTGATGGCCCACCTGAAAAAGGCCGGCCTCAGCGGGAACCGGGCGCCGAAGAACATCGGTTACAATCCGTGGCGCATGACCTTTGTCGCCAGACCGGCCTGAGACGGCCGGGAACCCAGCCATATCAGGCAATCCAGTTAGGGTTAATTGAAGCACGGGCTGGCCCACGCGGCCGTGAGAGGTAATATCGATCTCGGCCCGGTGGCGGAAGCTACGACGCGAAGAGCGGTGCAACGCTCTTGAACCTGGTTCAAGTCCAGGCCGGGCCTCCAGCCTTCGCCGCTTTGCGGCTCGGCTCGGCAAGCCCAGTCCCCGCGCCGTCCCTGCCAATTTGACCGTTGATTTCGGCCCAAAACCCTTTTCGCTCGGAGGAAACTGGTCTAAAGACCGCTCGCGCGCGAGAACTGGTCGCGCCTTGGCCTTACGGGGACGCGCGGCAAGCGCGCCCTTTTTTTGTGCCCAATTCCCTGCCCGTTTCTTGCCCGTGAGCTTGAATGCCGAAACGTACCGACATCTCGACCATCCTGATCATTGGCGCCGGTCCGATCGTGATCGGCCAGGCCTGCGAATTCGATTATTCGGGCACGCAGGCGGTGAAAGCGCTGAAGGAGGAGGGCTATCGCGTCGTCCTCGTCAATTCCAATCCGGCGACGATCATGACCGATCCGGAATTGGCCGACGCGACCTATATCGAGCCGATCACGCCCGAGATCGTCGCCAAGATCATCGAGAAGGAACGCCATGTCATCTCCGGCGGCTTCGCGCTGCTGCCCACCATGGGCGGCCAGACCGCGCTGAACTGCGCGCTGTCGCTGCGCCGGCAGGGCACGCTGGAGAAGTTCGACGTCGAGATGATCGGCGCCACCGCTGACGCGATCGACAAGGCCGAAGACCGCCAGCTGTTCCGCAACGCGATGGAGAAGATCGGGCTGCAGACCCCGAAGTCGCGGCTCGCCAACGCCTCCGCGCTGAAGAAGCAATACCGCGACCAGTACCTCGCCCAGCGCGAGAAGCTCGCAGGCGCCGAGCGCGACGAGCTCGACCGGCAGTGGACTCTCGGCGAGAACGAGCGCCGCAAGCGCTACCAGGAGCATGCGCTGGGACAGGCGCTGATGGCGCTGTCCGAGATCGGCCTTCCCGCCATCATCCGTCCGTCCTTCACGATGGGCGGCACCGGCGGCGGCATCGCCTACAACAAGGAAGAATATCTCGACATCATCGAGCGTGGGCTCGACGCCTCCCCCACCAACGAAGTGCTGATCGAAGAGTCGGTGCTCGGGTGGAAGGAGTACGAGATGGAGGTCGTCCGAGACAAAAAGGACAATTGCATCATCGTCTGCTCGATCGAGAACCTCGATCCGATGGGCGTCCACACCGGCGACTCGATCACCGTCGCGCCGGCGCTGACCTTGACCGACAAGGAATACCAGATCATGCGCGACGCCTCGCTGGCGGTGCTGCGCGAGATCGGCGTCGAGACCGGCGGCTCCAACGTGCAGTTCGGCGTCAATCCTGCTGACGGCCGCATGGTTGTGATCGAGATGAATCCGCGCGTGTCGCGCTCCTCGGCGTTGGCGTCGAAGGCCACGGGCTTCCCGATCGCCAAGGTCGCGGCCAAGCTCGCCGTCGGCTACACGCTGGACGAAATCGCCAACGACATCACCGGGGGCGCCACGCCGGCTTCGTTCGAGCCGACCATCGACTACGTCGTCACCAAGATTCCGCGCTTTGCGTTCGAGAAATTCCCGGGCGCTTCGACGACATTGACCACGTCGATGAAGTCGGTCGGCGAGGTGATGGCGATCGGGCGGACGTTCCAGGAAAGCCTGCAGAAGGCCCTCCGCGGCCTGGAGACGGGCCTGACCGGCCTCGACGAGATCGAGATCGAGGGCTTGGGTCGCGGCGACGACAAGAACGCGATCCGCGCCGCGCTGGGCACGCCGACGCCGAACCGCCTGCTGCAGGTGGCGCAGGCGATGCGGCTCGGCTGGTCCGACGAGGACATCTTCAACTCCTGCAAGATCGATCCCTGGTTCCTGGCGCAGATGCGCGGCATCGTCGAGATGGAAGACAAGGTGCGCCGGCACGGCCTGCCGCCGAACGCGCAAGCCATGCGGACGCTGAAGGCGATGGGCTTCTCGGATGCCCGGCTCGCCGTGCTCGCCAACACCACCGAAGACGAGGTCGCGGCCAAGCGCCATGCGCTCGGCGTGCGCCCGGCGTTCAAGCGCATCGACACCTGCGCCGCCGAGTTCGCGTCGCCGACGGCCTACATGTATTCGAGCTACGAGACGCCGTTTGCAGGCCAGCTTGGCGACGAGAGCGCGCCGTCGGACAAAAAGAAGGTCATCATTCTCGGCGGCGGCCCGAACCGGATCGGCCAGGGCATCGAGTTCGACTATTGCTGCTGCCACGCCTGCTTCGCGCTGGCCGATGCCGGCTACGAGACCATCATGGTCAACTGCAACCCCGAGACGGTGTCGACCGACTACGACACCGCCGACCGGCTGTATTTCGAGCCGCTGACGTCGGAGGACGTGCTCGAGATCATCGCCACCGAACGCAAGAACGGCACCCTGCACGGCGTCATCGTGCAGTTCGGCGGGCAGACGCCATTGAAGCTGGCGCGCGCGCTGGAAGCGGCCGACGTGCCGATCCTCGGCACCTCGCCTGAAGCCATCGACCTCGCCGAGGACCGCGACCGCTTCAAGCGCATCCTCGACAAGCTGCATCTGAAGCAGCCGAAGAACGGCATCGCCTATTCGGTAGAGCAGGCGCGCCTGGTCGCGGCCGACCTGGGGCTGCCGCTGGTGGTGCGCCCGTCCTACGTGCTCGGCGGCCGCGCGATGCAGATCATCCGCGAGGACAACCAGCTCAGCGACTACCTGCTCGGCACCCTGCCGGAATTGGTGCCGGCCGACGTCAAGGCGCGCTATCCGAACGACAAGACCGGTCAGATCAACACGGTGCTCGGCAAGAACCCGCTGCTGTTCGACCGCTATCTGTCGGACGCCACCGAGATCGACGTCGACTGTCTCTGTGACGGCAAGGACACCTTCATCGTCGGCATCATGGAGCACATCGAGGAGGCCGGCATCCATTCCGGCGATTCCGCCTGCTCGCTGCCACCACACTCGCTGGACGAGGCCATGATCGCCGAGCTCGAGCGGCAGACCCGCGAGCTCGCGCTCGGGCTTGATGTCGTCGGGCTGATGAACGTCCAGTATGCGATCAAGGACGGCACGATCTATGTGCTCGAGGTCAATCCGCGCGCCTCGCGCACGGTGCCGTTCGTCGCCAAGGTGGTCGGCACGCCGGTCGCGAAGATTGCGGCGCGAATCATGGCCGGCGAGAAACTCGCCGATTTCGGCCTGAAGAAGCGCGCACCGAAGCATGTCGGCGTCAAGGAATCGGTCTTCCCGTTCGCACGCTTCCCCGGCGTCGACACCGTGCTCGGCCCGGAAATGCGGTCGACCGGCGAGGTGATGGGCATCGACCGCTCGTTCGAAGTGGCGTTCGCCAAGAGCCAGCTCGGCGGCGGCACGCGCGTGCCGCGCAAGGGGACGGTGTTCGTCTCGGTGCGCGAGAGCGACAAGGCCCGCATCACCGACGTGGTCCGAATGCTGCACGAGCACGGCTTCAAGGTGGTCGCGACGTCGGGCACCCAGCGCTACCTCGTCGACCAGGGCGTCCCGGCCGAGAAGATCAACAAGGTGCTGGAAGGCCGGCCTCACATCGTTGATGCCATCACCAATGGCGACATCCAGCTGGTCTTCAACACCACCGAAGGCCCCCAGGCGCTGGCGGACAGCCGCTCGCTGCGGCGCGCTGCCCTCTTGCATAAAGTGCCGTATTACACCACTCTTTCGGGTGCGGTGGCGGCTGCACAAGGCATCCGTGCCTACCTCGGCGGGGACCTTGAGGTCCGTACCTTGCAGAGTTACTTTTCCGAAAACTAGTCGCGGCGGACGACGGACACTTGCAAGGCGATTGGTAACAGTCGACGATTGAATCTCTCGGCAGGAACCAGCCGCCTTGTATGATGTTGTACCGGCCTTTGACGGGGCCGGCGATGCCGGGCTTTCAGGCTTTGCTTTGAGCCGACAAGGCCTATTCTGAAGATGCTGATCGTGCGCGCGCTCGCATGCACGACTGAAGGACGAGAAGAGATGGTGGAAAAGGTTCCGATGACCGCGGGCGGCTACGCCGCGCTGGAGAGCGAGCTGAAGCAGCGGCAATCGGTCGACCGCCCGCGCATCATCGAACATATCGCCGAAGCGCGTTCGCACGGCGACCTGTCGGAAAATGCCGAATATCACGCCGCCAAGGAAGAGCAGTCGCACAATGAAGGCCGCATCGCCGAGCTTGAGGACAAGCTCGCGCGCGCCGACATCATCGACGTCGCCAAGCTCTCCGGCGACACCATCAAGTTCGGCGCGACCGTGACCTTGATCGACGAGGATACCGAGAAGAAGGCGGTCTGGCAGATCGTCGGCGAGGTCGAGGCGGACGCCAAGAAGGGCAAGATCTCGATCACCTCGCCGCTCGCGCGCGCCCTGATCGGCAAGAAGATGGGTACAACGGTCGAGGTCATGGCGCCCGGCGGCGCCAAATCCTATGAGATCGCCAAGGTCGAGTGGCGCTGAACCCCATTTGGAATTCCGACACTGAGGCCGCGCGCCGCAGCGCGGCCTTTGCCGTTTCGAGGCGGCCTCTCAGGGGCCTCCGTTCGGCAGCACACGGTCAATTCATTGCCCGGGATAAAACATGCCGATGACGGGGTTCCAGTAATCAGCTAGTCCAATGGCGGACGGCCACACCCGATCGGGGCGGCTCGTCACATCATGATTCACTTGGCTTTGGGGGGACGATCACACATGGAGCAGATGCTCTCGAAATGGCAACCGGCTGCGCTCAGCCTGTTTCGCTTCATCATCGGCCTGTTGTTGTTTCAGTACGGCGTGGCGAAGATCTTCAAATTTCCCGTGATCCCGTATTTCGCGAACGTCCCGCCGTTGATCTACACGGCCGGCCTGATCGAACTGGTTCTCGGCGGGCTGCTCATGGTCGGCCTGCTCACGCGGCCGGTTGCCTTCATCCTGTCGGGCCAGATGGCCTTCGCCTACTTCCTCGGCCACGTGTTCAAGAGCGGCGACCCGGTCTGGCTGCCGCTGCTGAACAACGGCACCGCGGCGATCGCGTTCTGCTTCTCCTGCCTGTATCTCGCGACGGCCGGCGGCGGACCGATCAGCCTGGACGCGATGCTGCGCAAGAAGAGCTGATTGCTCTGTCCCCTGTCATTCCGGGGCGATGCGCCTGTCATTCCGGGGCGATGCGACAGCATCGAACCCGGAATCCAGAGGTTACGACGCCATCTCCAGATTCCGGGTTCAGCCGCCTGCGGGGCTGCCCCGGAATTACGCCCCGGCGCCTAGCTCCGCCCCTTGACCTCGAGCGGCACAGCCGCCTCGTATTTGGAATTGTGCAGCACCAGCGACGTCCGGACGTTGCGGACGTGGGGTGCAGCGGTCAGGTGGGTGACGAATTCCTGGAACGTCGCCATATCAGGCGCCACGCATTTCAGGATGAAATCGACCTCGCCGGACAGCATCCAGCATTCCCGGACCAGCGGCTCGGACCGCACGAACTCCTCGAACGCCTTCAGGTCGGCGTCGGCCTGGCTCGACAGGTGCACCGAGGCGAACACGGTGACGTCGAAGCCGAGCTTGCGCGGATCGAGCAGCCCCCGATAGCCTGCGATGTAGCCTTCCTCCTCCAGCGTCCGGACGCGCCGCAGGCAGGGCGGTGGCGAGATGCCGACCCGCTTGGCCAGTTCCACGTTGGTGATCCTGCCGTCGGCCTGAATTTCGCTCAGGATCTTGAGATCGATGTCGTCGAGGTTCTTGGTCACGGGGGAGCGGGGGCTTTTGGGGACAGGCGGGAGGCTGGCCCCCGGGCGGATGGCAACTCTCTTAGCGCAAGCCGGTCAATTTGCGCAATTTTATTACTCTAGATTTCCCCTGTTGACCGGCTCGTGAAGGGAAAATTCGCTGAGATGCGTTGCAAATCTTGCATGGCTCGCCAGATCGCATAGACTTGGATTTGACATTTTCGATGGGGCCTCGGGGCGTTTCTTCCGCGCTTTCCGCTCGCTGCGTCGCAATTCTCCCCTTTCCAGCGAGTCACCGTGTCCATGCAAGCTCCGATCCATGCCAAAGTCGTCATCATCGGTTCCGGCCCAGCCGGCTATACGGCGGCGATATACGCGGCACGGGCCATGCTTGAGCCGGTGCTCATCCAGGGTATCCAGCCCGGCGGCCAGCTCACCATCACGACCGACGTCGAGAACTATCCGGGCTTCGCCGACGTCATCCAGGGGCCCTGGCTGATGGAGCAGATGGAAAAGCAGGCCACGCATGTCGGCGCCCAGATCAAGACCGACCTGGTGACCAAGCTGGAGCTGGCACAGCGTCCGTTCCGCCTGACCTGCGATTCCGGCGACGTCTATCTGGCTGAGACGGTCATTCTGGCGACGGGCGCGCAAGCGCGTTGGCTGGGATTGCCCTCGGAGGAGACCTTCAAGGGTTTCGGCGTGTCCGCCTGCGCCACCTGCGACGGCTTCTTCTACCGCGGCAAGCAGGTCATCGTGGTCGGCGGCGGCAACACTGCCGTCGAAGAGGCGCTGTTCCTGACCAATTTCGCGTCATCGGTCACGGTCGTGCATCGGCGCGACCACTTCCGCGCCGAGCGGATCCTGCAGGAGCGCCTGTTCAAGCATCCCAAGATCAAGGTGGTGTGGGACAGCGCGCTCGACGAGATCTGCGGCGCGAGCTCGCCATCAAAGGTGACTCATGTCCGGCTCAAGAACGTCAAGACCGGCGCGCTGACCGAGCTGCCTGCCGACGGCGTGTTCGTGGCCATCGGCCATGCGCCGGCCACGGAGCTGGTGGCAGGTCAGCTCAAGCTGAAGCCGTCCGGCTATGTCGAGGTGGTGCCGGGCTCGACGGCGACCTCCGTCCCTGGCGTGTTCGCCGCCGGCGACGTCGCCGACGAAACCTATCGGCAGGCGATCACCGCCGCCGGCATGGGCTGCATGGCTGCCCTCGAGGCCGAACGCTTCCTCGCCCATGCGGCGAGCGAGCGCGCCGCTGCGGAATGAACCGACGATGCCACGATCACGGGATGGATTTACGGACATGGACTGGGACAAGCTTAAGGTGTTTCACGCAGCGGCGGAAGCTGGCAGCTTCACGCATGCCGGGGAGCAGCTCGGGCTGTCGCAATCAGCCGTGTCGCGCCAGGTCAGCGCGCTCGAACAGGAGCTCGCCGTCTCGCTGTTCCACCGCCACGCCCGCGGCCTCATCCTCACCGAGCAGGGTGACCTCCTGTTCCGGACTGCGCATGACGTGTTCATGCAATTGCAGGCGGCACGGGCCAAGCTGACCGACAGCCGCGAGCGGCCGAGCGGCGACCTCAAGATCACGACCACGCCGGGGGTCGGCATCAACTGGCTGATCCCACGTCTCGGCGAGTTCACCGCGATGTATCCGGAGATCCGGATCTCGCTGATTGTTACCGACGAGGAACTCGACCTGTCGATGCGCGAGGCCGACGTCGCGATCCGCACCCGCAAGCCGACCCAACCCGACCTGATCCAGCGCAAGCTGTTCGCGATCAGCTTCCACGCTTATTGCTCTCCCGAATATGTGAAGCGTTTCGGCACGCCGCGCACGCTGGACGAACTCGACGATCACCGCATCATCATGCTTGCCGACGGTCAGGTCGCGCCGCATCTGCAGAACCGCAGCTGGCTGGTCGACGCTGGCCGCAACGGCTCCGGTCCGCGCGAGGCGTATTTCCGGGTCAACAACATCCTTGGACTCGTGCGCGCCTGCCAGCAGGGCCTCGGCATCGCGGCACTCCCCGACTATCTCGTCGAAGAGAACAGCCGCCTCGTGCAGCTGTTCGGCGAGTCCGACTCGATTCAGCTCGATACCTACTTCGTCTATCCCGAGGAATTGAAAACGGTCGCGCGCGTGCAAGTGTTCCGTGACTTCGTCGTGAGCAAGGCGCAGCGCTGGCCGGCCTGACCTTCTGCAGGCCTGACATTGTGCATGCTGACATTGTGCATGTCTGACATGCGGTGCACCTGCTTGCTGCAGGGCCGCGACGAGGACCATACTGCACGTGTGCTGAGCGTCAGCGTTGCGCATTGTCCCCCTCCTCCAGTGGCGCGGGCGCTCAGAAATCCCTCTTGGAAGGTGATTGTGTCGGCCGCGTTGGCCAAGACCTTCAGCCGGGCTCATCGGGCCCGGCTATTTTTTTGCCGATTGTTACTGCATCGCCGGCGCGGATGGCGTTGACAGCGCGATCTGCACCGCGCATGTAATCCGCATGTCCACATTTTCGATCGCCAAGCTGTCGTCGAAAAAAGCTCCCCTCCCGGGGACACGTGGACGTGCGCGCTAGAACCTCTCAAAAGAGTTCACCGCTGCTTCACCGAACCCCGCCGCAAGGACGGGGTTTTTTGATGTCCCGTCTCCGGCAATGCCCCTGAGGAGATGGACCATGACGCCCCCAAGACCACGACTGCAAGGACCACGACTGCGAGGACTATGGCTGCCGCTGATCACGCCGTTCCGCGACAGCGCGCTCGATGACGCATCGCTGCGCAATCTGGTTCGGCACTACGCCGCCAAGCAGATCGATGGTGTCGTGCTCGGCGCCACCTCAGGCGAAGGATTGGCGCTGACTTGGGCGGAGCGCGCGCGTCTCGTCGACGTCGTGCGCGCCGAATCGAGTGCGATGGGCCGGCCGCTGCCGATCTGTCTCGGTGTCGGCGGCGTCGCGACAACAGATCTGATCGAAGCGCTCGACCGAACCGCGTCATGGCCGATCGACTTCTACCTGATCTCCAGCCCGCCTTACGTGCGACCGTCGCAACGTGGCCTGCTGGCACATTTCACGGCCCTGGCCGAGCGCACGACACACCCGATCGTGCTCTACAACATTCCCTATCGCTCGGCCGTCGGGCTCGACAACGAGACGCTGCTGCGGCTGGCAGAGCATCCGGCCATCGCGGGGCTGAAGGATTGCTGCGCCAACCGCATGCAGACGCGCGACCTGATCGCGCGCAAGCCGGCGGACTTCGAGGTGCTCACCGGCGAAGACCCCCAGAGCTTCGACGCGCTGCAGGCCGGCGCCGACGGCGCCATCCTGCTCTCGGCGCATCTGGAGACTGAAACCTTTGCTGCGATTCTCGACCACGTGAAGGCCGGCCGCCACGATGCTGCGGCGGAGTGCTGGGCACAGGTCGAGGATCTCACACGATTGCTGTTCACCGAGCCGAGCCCAGCCCCGGCAAAGTACTGGCTGGCGCGGACCGGCGTGATCGCCAGCGCCGAAGTCCGCCTGCCGATGGTGGAGGTCGGCACAGAACTCGCCGCGCGGCTGGACGCCGAGATTGCACGCCGCGCCTCGAGCACGGCACAGAGCCGCGTCGCCTGAGCTTGCGAACGAGACGACTGCTCTCCTCGAAAGCTCCGTCTCGCGCCGGTCGGATCAGATCAGCGAGACGGAGCCGCCTGCCGTCATCGACGCAAACCTCGGAGCGAATCTCCGTGGTTAATCCGCTCTAACAACCGCCATCAAATGCGACGCAACCGGCAACCTGATGTTTAAAGATGATCCGCTATGGATGTTGAAAACGTCAGAGAACGCGGGGGCGTCGTGGCTTTGCAGGATCATCCATACCCTGAGTACCAGGGGTTCAGCGTCGAGGACATTCTGTTGGCGGTCGGGATCTGGTCCGTGATCCTGACGCTGACACCGGCGATCGCCTTCTATCTGCTGATGGTCGCCTGACCTCGCGGCGTCCCGCGCGGCGATCATCCGGCTGTCACCTGTCACCAGGTCGAAGCAGGCAAGCCCCACGCACGAAAACGCGCGGAGAACCGCGCGTGCGTGGCGACCATGATGATTGCGATCAGGCGGCCTGCTTGTGCATGGCGCCGTTGGCCGACACCGTGCCGCGAATCGCCCTGACCGAGCGCTCGATCGCAGCCCACAGCCGGGCGATTTCCGCCGCCGCCCGTCCTTCCGCATAATACTCGCGGACGCCTTCGCCCTGGCCCAGCGCCATCAGCAGGTCGGCGCGGTTGGTGATCTGTCCCCCCCACACCGGAGCCTTGAACTTGGCGAGTGCCTCGCGGGCGATGGTGACGATCGGGCTCTCGGCATCGTCGCGGCGCGCCGGCGCGCCATTGAGCACGACGGCGTAGGGCTTGCGCGCCGCACGGCAGGTCTGAATCGTTTCCTGAACCGCGTTGACGTCGAACACGCCGGGACGCGCCGGGATGATCACCATCGTCGCGTTCTTGATCGCGTCCTCGACGACGGCCGAGATGGTCGGCGGCGTATCGATCAGCACCCACTCGACGCCGTCGCGGCGGGCGGCCGAGACGATCGCACTCACCGAGTTCACGGCCGTCTTGATCGGCGGCTCGTTGGTACCGCGCAGCTTGTGCCAGAGCGTCAGCGACCCCTGGGGGTCGGCATCGATGAGCAGGCAAGACTTGCTCGCCTTGATCTGCGCAGCGAGATGGGCGGCCAGGGTGCTCTTGCCTGAACCGCCCTTACGCGATGCGAAAACAATAACGTTCATACCTTGGCCTCCAGATTGACCCCGGCAGCGAAAATGAATCAGCGCGCTGATTCGCGGAAGAAAAATTTAGCGATTAATAAGGCGTAACTTCTGATTGCTGAAGCTGTTGGTTTTTGAGTCACACCAAACGCCGCACGATCGCGCGAAACGGACGTCATCGCGCGACGGCATTGGCGCGTGCCCGCTCATGTTGCACATCGATTCCGCAGACGACGTCGCAAACCGGTCTCGCGTGATCTATCGCTCAGGTCGCATCACTGCGCGCCGGCCTCTTGGGCTTGCCTGCGCGCGCATTGACCGGTTTCTTGGCCGCGCCCGGCCGGATGCTCATTGGACCTTCGACGCGCCCTGACCGTGCGGCCTCCCGCGGTTGCGGCCCGAACTGCGCCCGGCACGGCGGCGACAGTTCGGCCTTGCGGCGGACCATGCAGGCGGTGACGCGGTCGACGTCAGGGATCTCGGAACTACAAAGCCGGAATGCATCGCCTGTGCACGCCTGCTCCTGCTCGGCCGTATAGGCGCGCGCGCCGTTCGGCATCAACAATGCGAATAACGCGATCAGCACGACAACGCATGGATTGCAGCCCGCCCCCATGGTCCCCTCCCCTCGCCCTTGCAAATAGTGATTGAGGGAGCCCGGATTCGCAAGCGAGCGACATTCCGCATCATGTCGCAGTGGACGCTAGCGCTGAGACGGCACGATGCAATGAAGCTCACGACGATCAGCGTGCATCCGCGACGATGAGTAAGCCCGTTGAACTACGGAGTAACGATTGCGCGGAGCACGGGATCACGACTCCTGCGCATGGCGAGGTGCACACCGAAGCACTATTGATTCAACACGCGTCGAAGTCGATCGCGCGATGGCCCTGGGAGTGACGATACGTTGACGTGACAGCGAGAGGCGCGTGTTGGCCCGATCACGGTACAGTTGGGTGGGCTCGAACCACCGACCTCCTGTTCCACAGACAGATTTTTTGTTCCGCCGACCCCGCGATAGGGGGTATCCAAGAGCACGAAAATATCAATAATTTCAAAGCGCCTTCTCGCCAGCTGCCGCCTTTCCTACGCTTCAATTTCCGCTATGGTGGTAGCTAGCTACCAAGGCCATCGATGGCGAATTTGGGCATTACGGTCCGAACGGTACAATCGCTCGGTCCCGGTGAAACGATCTGGGATTCGGATCACAAGGAGGCCGTCCGGGGCTTTGGCGTGCGACGTCAGCGCGGTACGCCGGTCTATGTTCTCAAATTTCGGGCGAGCGGCCGACAGCGCTTCCTTACGATTGGTCCCCATGGATCTCTCTGGACGCCCGAGAAGGCGCGGAAGGAAGCAAAGCGCTTGCTCGGGCTGGTAGCGGAGGGAAAGGACCCGGCTGCCGAGCGAGAACTTTTGACGTTACAGACGGCAGATACGTTCCGAAAGGTTGCGGGCGAATACCTCAAGGCCGCCGAGCAAAAGCAACGCCCCCGAACTTACTCGGAGATCGAACGGTATCTGCTCGACGTGTGGAAATCTCTCCACCCGCTCCCGGTATCGCAGATCAGCCGTCGCCGTGTTGCGGTGCGCATCAGCGAAATCGCGACGGAGAACGGACCGGTCACGGCAGCCCGAGCACGCTCGGCCTTATCCGCCATGTTCAACTGGGCCATTCGAGATGGCCTTGAAATTCCGGCGAACCCGGTGCTCGGGACCAACCGCCCGGCCGCTCCAAAATCGAGGGAACGGGTCCTGACCGACGCGGAACTGGCGGAGATCTGGACAGGCCTTGAGAACGACGACTACGGACGTATTGTCAAGCTGCTCATCCTGACCGCCCAACGGAGGGACGAAGTCGGCGGAATGCGTTGGGCCGAAATCGACCGCTCAAGGCGTCTCTGGACCATCCCCGGCTCCCGAACGAAAAACCACCGCGAGCACGCGCTTCCGTTGGCGGAAGCGGCCATGACGCTGCTCCCCGATCCCTCAGTCGACCGAGAGCATGTTTTCGGCGACGGGCCGCGACGGAAGGGCGATCAGCCGCGCGGCTTCTCCGGGTGGTCGAAATCCAAGGGCGCGCTCTATGAGCGGCTACTCACCAGACGCAAAGAGAGGGCCGTAGCCGGAGAAACCGTGGCGCCCATGCCCGAATGGTGGCTGCACGATCTTCGTCGCACCGCCGCTACGGTGATGGCCGATCGGCTAGGAGTGCTGCCCCATATCATCGAGGCAGTGCTCAACCACGTCAGTGGCCATCGGGCGGGAGTGGCCGGCGTTTACAACCTCGCCCGATACGAAGCCGAAATGCGCGCCGCGCTGACCGCATGGGCAAGCCATGTCGACCGAGTTGTTCGAGTTATTGAGGCAGTCGACGCGACAAGGAAGGATCTGGTGCGAGAGGCCCCTCTTGGCTTCGACCTGTAAAGCCAAACTCGCGGAGGCGAGCGATTAAGCCGAAGTCACGCAGGACTGACTCATCGGTGGTTGCGGGCGGCGCAACAGCCGGTATCGACATCCGTTGCAGTAGCCATCTGAGGGGGCCCATGATGCCTATAGCGGCCGGTCGGGAATGGCAGAGATCCTGGCGGAACATGCGTTGGTGACGGCTCCTGCGATCAGTTGCTCGATCCCCGGAGCGCAGCCGAGCACACCGCCGAACACGACATCGTCACGCGCCAACTCCGCGACTAGCTTTGGGGCGTCTCGCGCGCCATGCAGCCCTTCGCCGGAGAACAAGCCGACGACAACAACCGGACCGGACACTTGCTTCGCGACTTCGTCGAGATGCGGCCGCTCCTCCAAGAACGCAGAGAAAACCCCTGCGAATAGGGAGCTCCGTTCGACCTCCTTCGCTATCCGCTCGGTCGCGGCGCGGGATTGAGATCTGCGTCGGGAGCCATGAGCCAGCAGGATGACGGCAGATTGCCTCGCACAAAAGCCGCTGCGCTCTGCTACGCACAGCACGCATTGCGTGACGAACGCAGGCAGCCCCGGATCCAGGCCCAGCGGCGGCAGGCTGATGATCTCCCGCTGGCGATCGTCGTCGGCCTCGTCGAGCAGTTGGACCAGGCGGTCACGGCTGAAATAGCCTGATGACATGAAGAGCGGATAGACGGCAACCCGGCGGGCCCTCAGCTGGCGCAGCGCCGCATTGATGCCCGGCTCGCCCGAGATGAATCCGACACCAATCTCCGCGCAGAAACCTAGCGTGGACAGAGCCTGTGCGATCCGCCAAACACCGAGATTGTCAGCTCCCTCCCGCCGCTCACCATGGGCAGCCAGCAGCAACGCGATGTCTGCAAGCGGGAACTTAATGGCTGGTTCCATCGGAGAACGTGATCTTGTTCCAGACATTGTACTTGCCGGAGGGACGCGACATCGGCAGTCGCTTGACTTCGATGAACGTCTGCGCGTCGTACACGACGAGCGCGCCCTGGTCCTCCCAGATCGACACCAGCGCATGCCCGCCGCTCTTGTCAAACTCGACATGGGCCGCCGTCTTGCCCGGCGCCGGCGTGATGCTGCGCACCACTTCGAGGCTCCGCTTGTCGATGATCGACAGCGTATCCTTTTTCGTGCCCATCATGCTGTCGGTCCAGGCATAGGGCGTGTTCTCGTGGCTGCGCATGAAGAAGCCGGGACCGGGCGTCTCGATCACCTTCACCTGAGACCAGTCCTGCATGTCGAGCACGCTGATCTTGCCTTCCTTCAACAGCGGCGTCGCCATCACCCGCCGGCCGTCCCAGGTCCAGGAGATGCCGGAGCCGAGATGCGGCAGACCCGGCAGATCGAGCTGCTTGATGTCGCGGCCGACGGTGAGGTTGACGACGATCGCCCTGCCTTCTCTCGCCGAGCCGATCAGGTTGCGATAGGGGGGATCGAAGAAGAAGTCGTCGAGCGGTTCCGGCACCTCGATCCGGCGCAGCGCGAACAGGCCTTGCGAGGACGGCAGCGCCTCGATCATGCCCTTCTCGTGGCTATGGACCAGGCCCGCATAGACCGGCGGCGCGTTCGGATCGGTCGCGATCTCCCAGATCTCGCCGACATCCTTGAGCGCGGCGATGAAGCTGTCGCGCGGCGGCGCCTGGTAGACGGCCGAGACGCGCGAAGACTTGCCGTGCTTGTCCTTGACGTCGAAGATCTTCTCTACCGTAAGATCGTCGGTCGACAGCATCACCAGCGTGTGCGGCAGATAGTTGGCGACCGCGATGTGCTTGCCGTCGCGCGAGATCGCGATGTTGCGCGCGTTGATCCCGGCGCGCACCTCCGCCAGCATGGTCAGCGTCCACAGATCGTATTTGCTGACCCAGCCGTCGCGCGACATGAAGAACACGAAGCGGCCGTCGGGCGTGAATTTCGGCCCGCCATGCAGCGCGAAGCGGGTCTGGAACCGTGTCAGCGGCTCGAAGCGGTCGCCGTCGAGGATGGTGGCGTGATGATCGCCGGCCTCGACCACGACGAACAGATTCATCGGATCGGCATCGAAGCGCGGCCTGTCGAGTTGCTCCGCCTGTGCGTGCACGACGCGGCTCGCCTCGATCTCCTGTTGGCCCCAGACGGGAATCTCCGCCAGCGGCGTCGAGATATAGGCGGCGAGCGCAGCGATCTCGTCCTTGGCGAGCTTGCCGGCAAAGCCAGGCATCTGCGTCGCAGCGCGGCCGTCGGCAATGACGGAGCCGGCCCGCGCGCCCATCATGCGGCCGAGATTTTCCGGCAGCAACGCCGGTCCAAGACGACCGAGTCGATCGGCGCCGTGGCACTCGGCGCAATTGTCGGCGAACAGCTTTGCCGCATCGGGTTCGGCACGCGCCGCCCCCGTCAGCGCGACAACGATCAGCAATGCTTCAAGCAGACAGCGGCGCTTCATGACTGATTCCGCGATAGAGCGAGGTCCTGATGCGCTCGGCCGGCGCGGCGAGGCCGATCTCGGCATCGCTGAGATAGCAACCAGGGTCCTCGGCCCAGGCATCGCCGGTGATGCGTTGCGCGCGCACGCGCGTATTGCCATTGCAGATGTCAAAATGAGCACAGGCGCCGCAGCGGCCGCCGACCACGCGCGGCTTGCGCTTGAGGCCAGCCATGATCGGGTCCGACAAATCGGTCCAGATCGCCGAGAACGGCCGCGCCTTGACGTTACCGAGATCGTGGTGCCACCACATCGTGTCCGGATGGACGTTGCCGAGATTGTCGATGTTGGCGACGTTGACGCCGGAGGAATTGCCACCCCAACGCACCAGCTTGGCACGCAAGGAGTCGACGGCGGACGGCACGTTGCGCGCGACCCATTGCAACAGATAGATCGCGTCGGCGTCGTTGTTGCCGGTGACGATCTCCATCTCGCTGCCGGCTTGCGCCCAGCGGCAGGCCCGCGCGATCACCATGTCCATGGCATCGCGCGTCGTCTGCCACAGCGCATCGTCGCCGCGGTTCTTGTTGCCGCGCCCGGCATAGACCAGATGCGACAGATAGAATTTCGGAAAGCCTTCGCGTTCGACCAGATCGAGCAGCAGCGGCAATTCCGCCGCGTTGTCCTCGGTCATCGTGAAGCGGACGCCGACCTTGATGCCGCGGTCGCGCAGGCGCCGCAGCCCGCCGAGCGCGTCTTCATACGCGCCCTCCTTGCGGCGGAAGCGGTCGTGGGTCGCGCCGATGCCGTCGAGCGAGATGCCGACATAGTCGTAGCCGATGTCACGGATGCGATCGGCCATCGCGTCATCCACCAGCGTGCCGTTGCTGGACAGACCGACATAGAAACGCATCGCCTTGGCACGCTGCGAAATCTCGAAGATGTCACGACGCATCAGGGGCTCGCCGCCGGACAGGATCAGCACGGGAACGCGGAATGCCTTGAGGTCGTCCATGACTTCGAAGACCTGGGCGGTCGACAGCTCGCCGGGGAAGTCGACATCGCCCGAGATCGAGTAGCAATGCTTGCAGGTGAGATTGCAGCGGCGGATCAGGTTCCAGATCACGACCGGCCCCGGCGGCTGCCGCACCGGCCCGGTGGGCGGCGGCTCATGCAGGTCGCGCAGATATTGGCTCAGGCGGAACATGACCCGCTCTCCTCAGGCAGCGATGCGAAGTCCGGTCTTCTTCAGGATCCGGGTCGAGAACAACACCTCGTACGCGCGCGCCGCAGGCCCGATCAGGCCGGCGATGCCGGCGACCTCAGCCCTCACCTCGTCGCGCGTGCGACCATGCACCATGGCAAACAGATTGTACGGCCAGAGCGGCAGATGACGCGGGCGCTCGTAGCAATGGGTGACGGCTTCGAGGGCGCCGACCATGGCGCCGATCTCGGCGACCTCATCGTCGGCGACGTCCCACACCGACATGCCATTGGCGGTGAAGCCGAGCGCATAATGGTTTGGGATCGCGCCGATGCGCCGGATCGCGCCGCGCGCCAGGAGTCCCTGCAGCCGTGCGATCACCTCCGCCTCATCGAGGCCGAGCCGCTCCGCCAGCATGCGATAGGGCTCGCGCACCAGTGGCAGGCCGGCTTGGGTCGCGGCAATCAGCCTGCGGTCGACGGCATCCAGCATGGCTTACACCTCCACCCGGAAGCCGACGAAGAATTCCCTCCGCTTCGGCATCGGGTGCACTTTCAAGCCGGTCTCGCGCTCGATCTCGGCCACGACCATTTCGATCCGCGCCGGATCCTCGGAGGACACCACGAACCACATGTTGAGTGCGTGATCACGCTGGTAGTTGTGGGCGACCTCAGGATGAGCGTTGACCTGCTCGGCCACCGCATCGAACCGATCCGGCGGCACGGCGATCGCAGCGAGGCAGACGGCGCCGCCGAGTTCCTCGGCGTTCCACAGCGGCCCGAAACGGCTCAACTGCCCCGCCGCGATCAGCTGGCCGACGCCGTCGATCAGTTCGTCCTCGGTGAGTCCGAGCACGGCGCCGGCGTCGCGGAACGGCCGCGACGTCAGCGGAAAGCCGCCCTGCAGGCCGTTGACGATGACGCGTCCCGTCGGGTCCACGAACTTCATCAGCTCGCCTCCTTCAGCTCGGCGAAAACAGCGCCGCGCTGCTTGAAGCAGCGGGTCGAGAACAGCACGTCGTGCGGCAGCAGCCCGGTGTCGGCCTGCAGCGCGAGATCGTCGAGCACCGCATACGCCTCATCGCGAGACTTCGCATGCACCATGCAGAACAGATTGTAGCGCCACAGCGGCAGTCGCCGCGGCCGCTGATAGCACAGGGTCACGCGCGGATGACGCGCAAACACGTCGGCGACGGCGTCGACCATGTCGTCCGGCACGTCCCACACCGCCATCGCGTTGGCGCGGTAGCCGAGCTTGTCATGACGCACGACGCAGCCGAACCGGGTGACGACGCCGGCGGCGATCAGATGCTCCAGCCGGCCGATCACACAGGCTTCGTCGAGGCCGAGCGCCTCGGCGACGGCCCGATAGGGCGTCTCGACCAGCGGCAAGCCGTCCTGGATCGCGGCGAGAATCATGCTGTCGGCTGCAGCGGGAGCGTAGCCGATCGCGCCGGACTGCGAGCGCGATTGCGGCGCTTCGCGGCTAAGCGAGAAGCCGAGCCCGAGATGATAGGCGCGCAGCATCGGCAGATCGAGCACGGCAAGCCCGGTCTGCGCGGCGATGCTGCGCATCGCAGAGCGAACCGCATCCGCATTGGCTCCGGCCAGCACGAACCACAGGTTCAGATCGTGCGTGCGCTCGTAATTGTGCGTGACCAGCGGCTGCCGGCTGACCAGCGCGGCGACCTCCTCGAACCGCTCCGCAGGCACCTGCATCGCCGCCAGCGTCGAGGCGCCGAGCGTGTTCGGCCGCACCACGGCGCCGATCCGCGAGATCACCTCGCGCGCATGCATGGCGCGGAAGATGCCGATCGTCTCGGTCTGGTTCAGCGCCGCACTGCGTCCGACGACTTCGAACGGCCGCTCCACTAGCGGAAAATTATGCTGCCAGCGATCGATCAGGGCGAGCTCGGTCGGGTTCGGCATCATTGTCCAATCCTCGTCGCGCGCACGGTGAAGAAAATCCCCGACGGCTTCTGCGCCGGGATCTCGGCCTTCTTGGCAAACGTCGTGGCGTCGTACACGTCGACCCGGTCGGCATCGCGCACGGAGACCCAGACCTCGTTGCCGCGTGGCGTGAATTCCATGTGCAGCACGGCCGGTCCCGGCGCGAAGCGATGCACGATCTGCAGCGACTGCGTGTCGACGATGTCGATGGTGTCGTTGCGCGGATGAGCGAAGTTGACCCAGACGTAGCGGCCGTCGGGCCGCGCCACCGCGAACACCGGCTGGCCATGCGTGGCGATGCGGCCGACCTGCTTGAAGTCGCGCAGATCCACCGCGAGCAGCTCGTGATGGCCGACCGCCGGCAGCAGCAGCCGGTCACCGACGGCGGCCCAGCCTTCGAGATGCGGCATCTTGTAGACCGGCAGCGGCTCCTCGCCCTTGCCGTAGCCATTGAGGATGCGCTCAGCCTTGAGCGGCGTCTGCCAGGTATCGACATGAACGACGCCGTCCTCGCCGAACAAGCCGGCGAGATAGTGCCGGCCATCCGGCGTGACGTTGCCGTCATAGGGCAGCTTGCCGATTCCGGCGAGCTTGGTGATCCGCGGCGCCTTGGCGTCGGTGAGATCGGCGATCCAGATCTCGCCGGCGTCATACAGCGACCACGCGAAGCGCCGCCCCGGCAGGTCGACGAGACCGAGCGCCTTCGACGATTTGCCGTCGGCGCCGGTGGCGGGAATGTCGATGACCGGATCGAGCGTCGTCGCGTCGAACACGCGTACCCCGCCCGGCTCGTAGTTCGAGACCGCGATCAGCGCACCATCGTCGGAGATGGCGCCGCCGATCGCATTGCCAGCCTGCACGATGCGCTTCGCGATCGAGACCGTCAGCAGGTCGACCTTGGTCAGCCCGCCGTCGCGGCCGAACACGTAGGCGAAGCGCTGGTCCGGCGAGAACACGACCGAGGCATGCGAGAGATCGCCGAGCCCTTCGACACGGCCGATCGTCGCGCGCTGGCTGGTATCGACGACCAGCACCGAGCCGGTGGCGCGCTCGATGACGACGCCGAGGTCGCCGGTGCCGCGCAACTCGGCGGCCTGCGCCAGCAGCGGCATCATGCAGAGCAGCGCAAGCCACAGCTTCATTCCGAACCTCATGGCAGATTGCCCTCCTGCAGCCGCGCGACGATCCAGCGCGCATCCGCCTCGCTGATCAGTGGCCGCCAGGGCGGCATCGGCGTGCCCGGCACACCGTCGAGCACGATGCTGATGAGTTGCTCGCGGTTCCAGGCGCGCAGATTGTCCGGTGTCAACGGCTTGCCGAGCCCGCCTTTCAAGGTCAGCCCATGGCAGGAGCCGCAGTCCTGCCGCACCAGATTGGCGAGCTTGGCAGGGTCGGGCGAGACCTCACCCGCGCAAGCGGCAGTCGTCGCCACGATCCACAGGCCGATGGCGCTAGGCCACGACCGAGATGGCGCCGACATCGATCTCATGATTTTGCTCACTTCGCTGCAAGGCCAAGCCGGCGACCCGGCCGATGATGAACAGCACGGGCCCGGTGAAGGCTGCCTCGCGCGTGACTGCCGCGAGCGCATCCAGGCGCGTGCATATTCGCCGCTCCTGCGCGGTCGTTCCTTGACACACCGCAAGCACCGGCAACGATCCCGGCAGACCGCGCGCCATCAGGTTGCGCGTGATCTCCTCGACATTGGCGAGACCCATGTAGACGACCAGCGTCGTCTCCGGATCGGCGAGACTGTCCCAGTCGAGATCGAGCGGCTCATCGGCCTTGCGATGTCCCGTCACATAGCGGACGCCGGTGGCGAGCCCGCGATGGGTCAAGGGAACGCGCGCCGCGGCTGCGCAGCCCTGCGCTGCCGTGATGCCTGGAATCACTTCGTAGGGAATGCCGGCGGCGGCGAGCTCGGCGGCTTCTTCCGAACCGCGGCCGAAGATGAAGGGATCGCCGCCCTTCAGGCGGACGACGGTGCGCCCGGCGCGGCCAAGCTTGACAATGATGTCGTTGATCTCGCGCTGCGGCACCGGATGCGAGCCCGCCCGCTTGCCGACATTGATGCGGGCGACGCCGTCGCCGATGGTAGCGAGAATGCCGTCGGGCACCAGACGGTCATAGACCACGACATCGGCTGCGGCGATCGCGCGCACGGCCTTGACCGTCAGGAGTTCGGGATCACCAGGGCCTGCTCCGACCAGATAGACCTTCCCCATCGACATCGTGCGTGCTCCAGCGATTTCCAAAGTCCTGCCGAGGTCGATGGCGCGGCGACGTCGCCGCCGCGCCATCGGGCTTCGCATCAACGATCAGTAGACGTCGTTTCGCGTGTTGAAGACGTTGAACTTTCCGGTCGGCGTGACCAGCCGCTTGTCGCGGATCACCGTCTTCATCGTCAGCGTCTTGTCGTCGACCACCACGATCGCCGATTCCTGCGCCTTGTTGTTCCACACCGAGAACCAGATCTCGCTGCCCTCCTTGTTGAACTCGCCCTGGACCACGCGACGAGCGCCTTCGGAGATGCCCGACCATTGGCCGATCGGCAGCACCTTGTACTCAGGCTTCTCCTTGGCGAGATCCTTGATCTTGAACACCGCGACCGAGGAGGAAATCTCGGCGTCGGTATTCAGCGGAGTATCGATGTAGATGTTCTCCGACTTCGGGTGCGTCTTGATGAACAGCGAGCCGCCGCCCTGGCCGTCGACCGTCTGCACCACCTTCCAGGCGTTGTCCTTGTGCTTCTCCGGATCGGAGCCGATGAAGGAGATGGTCTCGCTGCCGAGATGGCTGGTGGCCCAGACCGGTCCGAACTTCGGATGCTCGAAATTCGCGCCGCGGCCGGGATGCGGCGTCTGCCCGCCCGACTCCAGCACCTTGACCAGCTTGTCCTCCTTGGTGTCGATGATCGCGATCCGATGCCGCGCATTCGCCGCCACGAAGAAATAGCGCCCGGTCTTGTCGAAGCCGCCATCGTGCAGGAAGCGCTCCGCCTCGATCGCGGTCACCTTCAGGTTCTTGATGTCCTTGTAGTTGACCAGCAGGGTCTGCCCGGTCTCCTTGATGTTGACCACGAACTCCGGATTGTAGTGCGAGGCCACGATCGAGGCGACCCGCGGCTCCGGATGGAATTCCTGCGTGTCGTAGGTCATGCCGCGGGTCGAGACCACCTTGAGCGGCTCGAGCGTCGCGCCGTCCATCAGCACGTATTGCGGCGGCCAATAGGCACCGGCGATGGCGTATTTGTCCTCATAGCCCTTGAACTTCGAGGTCTCGACCGAGCGCGCCTCGGTGCCGATCTTGAGCTCCGCGACGGTCTGCGGCGGGTCCATCCACAGATCGACCAGATTGAGCTTGGAGTCGCGGCCGACCGTGTAGAGGTAGCGGCCCGACGCCGACATGCGCGAGATGTGCACGGCGTAGCCGGTCTGCAGGATCAACTCGATCTTCTTGGTCGTACCATCGATCAGCGCGACCTCGCCGGCATCGCGCAGCGTCACCGCGAACAGGTTGTCGATGTCCAGCTTGTTCAGCTGCTTGGTCGGCCGCTGTGCAACCGGAACGATGACCTTCCAGCTGTCCTTCATCTCCTTGAGGCCGAACTCGGGCGGCTGCGCCGCATCGTTGAGCAGATAACGCGCCATCAGCGCGACCTCGGTCTCCGAAAGCTGGCCAGACGTGCCCCAATTCGGCATGCCGCCCGGCGAACCGTAGGTGATGAAGTCGCGGAGATAGTCGAAGCCGAGCTTCTTGGTCAGGTCGGGCGTCAAAGCCTTGCCGGTCGCGCCCTTGCGCAGCACACCATGGCAGCCGGCGCAACGTTCGAAATAGATCCGGTTGGCCTGATCGAACTCCGCCTTGCTCAGCACCGGGTCGCCCGGCTTGGTGCCCGGCTGCTCGGTCGGTTTCGAGCCCAGCACGTCCAGGCTGGGCTGATACTGTCCGCCCGGCGACGTCTTGTGTTGTTGAACATCCGCCGGCTTCGGCGCCGTCGGTTGAGCTTGCGCGTTGGCCGCGGTCGCTCCCAGAAGTGCTCCACCAAGGACGGCTGCGCCGCCCATCAGCATTGCATGCAGAAAAGCGCGATAGCGCATTCGATCGTCTCCCAGCACATGGATCAGTCGTAGCCTTATGCCAGTTGCGCGATGCGGCGCCTTAACCGTCGTCAATCACATGCTTGACCTATCTCAATGCGCGTGCGCGCGATGGCGGCCTGATCCCGCGCATGACAAAGCTCATCGGCGGCGCAGCGCCTCACGCATTGCGGCATGTCCTGACCATCGTCGCCATCGCGATCGGCGCGATGATGGGACCGGCGCGCGCTGCGGAACTTCAGGTCGCGGCACAGTTCTTCCCGGCGTCACCGCCGGCGATCGTCGCGCCGGCAAAGGGCACACCGCCGGCCGCGGACGTGAGAACATCGGACGGCCGGCTGCTGGGCTACGCGTTCTCGACGCTCGATGTATCAGGCTCGGTCGGCTATGCCGGGCGGCCGCTCGACATCGTCGCGGCCGTGACCACCGACGGCATCGTGACCGGTGCACTGATCGTGGCCCATGAGGAGCCGATCCTGGTGATCGGGATTCCGAAGGATGCGCTGGCCGCCTATGTCGCCGGTTTTGCCGGCTTCGACGTGCGGCCGGGCGCCGCGCTGAAGCCGGCCGATGACCTCTCGCGCGGCCCGCATGCGGTGGCCGGCGCAACCATCACCTCGACGGTGATCCGCGACGCGATCCTGCGGTCGGCGCGCGCCGTGCTGCGCAGCCGTGCCGCATCGCCCCACGATGCGCCGCGGCTCGACCGCGAGACGCTGCGGCGGCTGTCCTGGCGGGGCTTGCTTACGGAAGGCGCCGTGCAGCGGCGGCTCGTGTCGCGAGGCGAAGCCGCAACGCTGCTCCGCACCCAGGACGCCGAGCCGGACAAGCCGTTCATCGACCTGTGGCTCGCGCTGGTGACGCCGCCGCCGATCGGCGAGAGCCTGCTCGGTCAGCGCGGCTATGAGAGCGAGATGGCCAGGATCGGCGCCGAGGACGACCTGATCCTGCTCGGCGCATCGGGCCTGTATTCCTTCAAGGGCACGGCATGGCGCCAGACCGGAACGTTCGAGCGAATCGAACTGGTCCAGGGCAGCCGGACGTTTGCCCTCAAGGCCGCCGATCATTCCGCCGTGGAGTCGCTGCATGCGGCGGGCGCGCCCGAGCTGCGCGAGATCGCGGTGTTCCGAATCGCGCACGCCAGCGGCTTCGATGCCACGCGGCCGTTCCGGCTCGATCTCGACCTCGGCGCGTCAGCATCGAGCGGCCCCGCAATCGTGTCGGTCGACTATCGCATCCCGGACCGCTACCTGATCGCGCCCCCCCCTCCTCCTCCCGTCACGTCGGCGGCCCCGCCGAGCGCACAGGTGTCGAGCGCCGTCTGGCAGGACATCTGGTGGAGTCGCCGCTACGAGATCGGCGTCCTCAGCGCCATGTTGCTCGCACTGGCCGCGCTGCTGGTCTTGCAGGATACGGTCACGGCACACGGCCAATTCTACTATCGTCTGCGCGCCGGCTTTCTGCTGCTCACCTTCGTCTTCCTCGGCTTGATCGCCAACGCGCAGCTCTCGGTCGTGAACGTGCTCACCTTCGTTCACGCCCTCCTGTCGGGATTCCGCTGGGAACTGTTCCTGCTCGATCCCCTGGTGTTCCTGCTGTGGAGCTTCGTCGCCATCAGCATGCTGTTCTGGGGACGCGGCGTGTTCTGCGGCTGGCTGTGCCCGTTCGGCTCGCTGCAGGAGCTCTCGAACCATCTCGCCCGCCGCATCGGAGTCAAGCAGATCGAGCTGCCGTTCGGACTGCACGAACGGATGTGGATGATCAAATATATCGGCTTCGTCGCCATCCTCGCCATCTCCTTCCGGTCGATCCTGGCCGCGTTCACGGTGGCCGAGATCGAGCCGTTCAAGACCACGATCACCATGAAGCTGATGCGCGAATGGCCGTTCGTGGTCTATGCGCTCAGCCTGCTCGGCGCCGGACTTTTCATCGAACGCTTCTACTGCCGCTACCTCTGCCCGCTCGGCGCTGCGCTGGCGATTCCGGCGCGCATCCGCATGTTCGAATGGCTGAAGCGCTATCGCGAATGCGGCGGCGAATGCCATGTCTGCGCCCGGCGCTGCACCGTCCAGGCGATTCATCCGCTGGGCCAGATCAATCCCAACGAGTGCATCTACTGCCTCAAATGCCAGGCCAACTACTTCGATCAGGACATCTGCCTGCATCTGAAGAAGCGCGCGCAGCGCCGTCAGCCGCTGCCGCAGGCCAAGCCGGCGACAGCAGCGCAGCCGAGCCAGGGAGCGACCTCATGACAAACACGCGACCCACACGACGACGCGCCATCAGGATCCTGGCGGGCGCTGCCTGCGCAGCGACCGCCGGCCCGGCCGCGCGGCCCGCCCGCGCCGATTTCGCCTGGCACGGTATCGCCATGGGCGCCGACGCGACAATCCTGTTCAGCGAAGTCGGCGATAGCGAGGCCCGCAGCACCTGCCGTCTCGTCGAATCCGAGATCGACCGGCTCGAAGGAGCCCTCAGCCTGTTTCGATCGGACTCCGAGCTCAGCGTTCTCAATCGTGCCAGCGTTCTGCATGCGCCGAGCGGCGATCTGCGGCGCGCGATCGGACTTGCGCTGCAGGTCGCCGCGGCGACGCGCGGGTTGTTCGATCCGACCGTGCAGCCGTTGTGGGAGGCTCATGTCGACTGGTTCGCGCGTCATCCGGACGGCGGTCTGCCTCCAGAGGAGGTCATCGCTCAGGCCCGCAGCGCGGTCGACTGGAGACGGGTCCGCCAGGACGACGGCACCATCCGGCTCGGAGACGGTCAGCGCCTGACGTTGAACGGGCTTGGCCAGGGTTACGTCACCGACCGGATCGCCCAGCTGCTCATGGCGCGCGGCTTCGAGAATGTGCTCGTCGACCTCGGCGAGCAGCGGGCGCTGGGGCCGCAACGCGACGGATCGCCGTGGCTGGTGAGCCGAAGCCCATCCGCGCCGCTCACGCTCGGCGGCGGCGCTCTGGCGACATCGGAGGGCATCGGCTGCGTGCTCGGCGCGCACGGCGCCGCGCACCACCTGTTCGACCCCCGCACCGGCCGCAGTGCGCCGCATTGGCGACGCGTGACCGTGCATCATCCCTCGGCCGCGATTGCCGACGCACTCTCGACCGCGTTCTTCATCGCAGCGTCGCGTGAAGAACTCGTGGTCGCCTCGCAGGCATTTCCGGACGCGTCGATCTGGGTGCTGGATGCCGCAAGCCAGGAACATCACTGGCCGTGTGCGACCGGCGGCGCGGGGCCGCCGGCGCGCATCTAGGAACACGGCCTTCGGCAGCGCAGCGCTATTTCGTCTTGCCGTCCGCGTCGTACTGCTGAAGATAGGCCCACAGCGCCTTGGCCTCGGCCTCGTTCTTGATGCCGGCGAAGGTCATCTTCGTGCCCGGGATCTTGGCCTTGGGATCCTTGATGTAGTCGAGGAAGCTCTCCTCGTTCCAGGTCACGCCGGACGCCTTGTTGGCGTCGGAATAATTATAGCCCGCGACTGTACCCGACTTGCGGCCGTCGAGGCCGTTGAGCACCGGACCGACCTTGTTCTTTCCGGTCGGCCCGACATCGTGGCAGGGGCCACACTTCTTGAAAGACGTCGCGCCTGCTGCAAGGTCCTGCGCATATGCAGGGCCTGCGATGCTCGCGGCGCAGGTCAGGCCGATCATGATCACTCGCTTCATCATCTTTTTTTCTCCGGGGTGAATGCAATCGAGAACGTCGTGTTCAGTGTCAGTGCGGACCGAACGCGTGGTGCAGGCGCGCGTCGTGGGTCTCGAAATGGCGCGAGAACCAGGCATCGAGCCGTCTGGCCAGTTCTGCAGCGTCGAAGCGATCTTCGCCTTCGACATCGTCCATGATGTCCCTGATCTCGTCGAGCAGCCGCTCATGGTCGGCCTTGTGCTGCGCCAGATGATCGTAGTTGCGCTCGCGCATCAGCCGTTCCTCCAACGCGAAATGGCTGGAAATCGCCCTGAACAGTTCGCCGAAGAAGCCGATCATCGCCTGCCTGTCGCCCTGCGCGACCGCGGCATCGTAGAGGCGATTGATCAGCGCGATCAGGTCCTGATGCTCATGATCGACCGCGGCGATGCCGACGCTGTAGCGCGCTTCCCAGTGCAGCAGGCTCATGATCTCCTCCTCACCGGAACACGAAGCCGCCGGCCTCGGACCGGTAGTCCACGACGAGCAGTTGTCCCGGAGCCATCGCGACGGTCTCGCGGCGCTCGTGATCGAAGCCGTCCGCCCGCGACGTATCGCGCATGCGCACCGCGACATCATGACTCCCCGACGTCATGACGAAGCGCTGGTAGACGCGAGACGGACCGTCCCCGGCAATTCCGGTCGGAGCGAGCTCGGCCCGGTAGAGGGCGCGGCCGTCGACATCGAGTTCGACCTGAACCGGCCGGCGCCCGCGCGGGCAATCCTGCACCCGGCGCATGTTCGGCGGCAGCCTGGCGATCTCCTCCGCGGTCAGGCGCCGGCACTCGCCACGCCGATCGGCGCCATGTACGAAGGTCAGGAGCAGCACGCCCGAACCGTCGGGCAGCGTTCGCCAGGCCGGCGCTGCGGACAGCCACGCCGCCGCAGCCATCACAGCCAGCACCACCAGGAATCGGCCGACATGGCGCGCAGCCGAAATCATGTGCCGCTCCCGTGCACGACATCCTTCCGGGTCTCGGCGCGCGACGGCGCACTCACCGGCAACGGCGACCGTAAGGGCTTCGGCGGCAGCACCCGCAGCCGATCTGCGAAGGCCTCAAGGTCGGCCTCGACCTGCGCCGCTGAGGCCGACGAGGCCCAGATCGTCGCGATGCGCTCACGCGGCACGCGGGCGCGCAGATAGGGATCGCGCTGTGCAGCGAACCGCTGCTCGGTCCATCTGACGCCGAGCCGGTTGTAGCAGGCGCTCTCGGCGCAGCCCGCAACGAGCACGCCGTCGGCAAGGTCCCGGCTCAGGATGAAATCGATCAGCGACGGCGGCGCCATCGCGACGCAGGGCAGAACGACGGCGCCATCACGATCGCCTGCACCGCCATGCTTGCAGGCGAGAACGATGACGCGCGCGGGACCGTGAAGACTTCCCGCGACATCGAGCACACGCTCGCGCAGCATTTTAAGCGAATAGTCCGGCAGATCGATCCCGGTCACGAGCTCCTCGGAGCGGCGGAACGGCGTCGAGGATGGACATGCGCCCATGCAGATCCCGCAGGCGACGCACAGCGACGGATCGACCCGCGCCTCCGTCGGGAACGGCAGACCGTCGCTGCGGCCGACCATCCTGATCGCTTCATATGGACAATCTTCGGCACAGCGGGCGCAACCATTGCAATGGGCGAGGTCGACCTGCGCCGCGCGCGCCCGGCGCAGCGGCGGCAGCCAGGGCATCAGCGCGACCATCAGCGAGAACGCGCCGAGCACGGCCCAGACCGATCCGTAGCTCCAGACATTGCTCAGCGGATAGAGCGGCAGGTACAGCCAGTCGATGCCGATTCCGTCGGGGACCCTGACGAGATCGGCCTGTCCCTGCGACGTGGCCGGGTTGGCGATGGCGACGATGAGCAGCGCGATCAGCGACATCAGGGCCAGCGCCCGCGGCGGGTTCACCTTGGGTCGCGAGATGCGCAGGATGTGCACCCACATGATGAACAGCAGGAACAGCGGCACCGCCACATGCATGAACACCATCAGCGAGAAGAAGCGGCTCGTCAGCGTCCCCGTCGACACGAAGTTGCGCGCGATCGGCTCCCCGAAGATCGGCAGCCAGTCCAGCAGCTCCGACGATACGATCGCGACATATTGCGCCAGCCGGTCCCACACCAGCCAGTAGCCGGTGATCCCCGACACATACAGCAGCCAGATGATCGGCAGCCCGGTGAACCAGGAGAACCAGCGGACGCTGCGATAGCGGTCATAGGCGAACTCACGCAGCAGGTGCATGACCGCCGTCACCACCATGAGGTCGGACGCGTAGCGGTGAAAGCTGCGCATCACACCGGCGTGCAGCCAATGATCCCGGGTGATGCTCTCGACCGACTGATAGGCGCGTTCGATGCCGGTGTCGAAGAAGATGAACAGATAGATGCCGCTGACCGCAACGATCCAGAACAGGAAGAACCCGAGCGCGCCGAGTTGCGCCAGCGGATTGAGCCCGGCCCCGAACAGGCGCTCGAACGGCAATTCGATCGTCGCAAAGGATCGTTGAAGCGTTCGGCGGAGCAGACTGTTCACGACGCTCCTCGCGGTCCCTTCCCGGCGCCAGTCAGCCGCGCCGAGCGCAGCCATTCACGCGCGATCAGTCCTGCCATGACGACGAGAGACAGCGCGCCCATCGTGCCGCCCAGCACAAGTCCGTAGTCGATGCGGTACCGCCGCAGACCGGGATCGTAGGCCGTGCAGATGAACCTGATCCGGTCGGCGATGCCGGCGAACGAAAACGAATTCGCGGTGCCGAACACCACGTCCTTCATCGGCTCCATGAACATCGGCAGCGGAAACTCGTCGCCATAGACGTGGCGGTACACCTTGCCATCCCGATCGACGATGGTGGTCTGCGCCGGATGATCGAAGCCGCCCGCGGCGGCGCGAAAGCTGAAGCCAAGATCGTCCAGCAAGGCCGCGATCGTCGCGGAGCTACCCGAGGCCAGCCGCCAGTTCGGCAGCTTGATTCCCTGTGTGGCCGCAAATTGCGCGAGATGCGCCGGCGTATCGTTGCGCGCATCGAAGCCGACCGTGAGCACGGCGAAACGGTCGGGTCCAAACACCCGCCCTGCTTCGGTGACCGCATCGATCATGTGCTGCGTCGTCGCCGGACAGACCGAGCTGCACGACGTATAGACGAGGCTGATCACCAGCGGCTTGCCGCGATAGTCGCGCAACGCGAGCGGCTTGCCGGCGGCATCGATCAGAACATGGTCGCCGATGGTCCGGCCGATCGCCTGCCGGCCCTGCGCCATCACGCTGGACGGGTCCAGCGCGTCACGCTCCGCCGCCGACGCTCGCGCCCCCACGAATGCCAGCGCGACCGCGAGCAGCGCTGCGGTGCCGGACCATCGTCTCATGTCAGCATCCCGGCGACGCTCGACAGCAGCGCTCCGCCGACGAGCAACGACAGCTGGATCAGCGAGGCCAGGAAGTTCCTGATCGCGTTAGCCTTGGACGGCTCGCGGTAGAGCCGGACGCTGCACCAGACGAAGTAGCCGCCACCGGATGCGGCGCCGGCGCTGTAGATGAGGCCGGCACCGAACCACGCCGGAATCAGCGATGCCACCGCCAGCAGCACGGCGTAGCCCAGGATCGCCCGCGTCCACGCACGCGCCGGAACCACGACCGGCAGCATCGGCACGGAGGCCCGCGCGTAGTCGTCTCCCTTGGCGGCCGCGAGGCTCCAGAAATGCGGCGGCGTCCACAGGAACAGCACCACCGCCAGCACCGTCGGAATCACCTGAGGCGACGGATCGACGGCGGCGGCGCCCGCCAGCACCGCGAAGCTGCCGGCGAGCCCGCCGACGACGATGTTCCAGGTCGAGCGCCGCTTCAACCACACCGTATAGACGATGCCGTAGGTGAACGCGCCGAGGAACACGTAGCCGGCGGCGACATGGCCTGCCGACAAGGATGCCAGCGCAAGAGACACGGCGAGCAGCGCCAGGAATCCCACCGGCCACCACGCACTGGCCTTGAAGCGGCCGCTGGCGAACGGCCGCGCGCGGGTCCGCTGCATCAGGCGATCGAGATCGCGCTCGTAGTAATGGTTGAACGCGCCAGCCGCGCCCGATGCACCCAGGACGGCTATGATCAGGCCCGCGATCTGCCACGCGCCAGGCGCAGGACCATGAGCCACGGCGGCGCCCGCGATCGCGCTCGCGGCGATCGCGACACCGATCCTCAACTTCAGCAGCGAGATCGCCATGGTGACCGCGCGCATCGCGTTTCTCCTCCGCGTCGTGGCCGTCAGCGGAACAGCCAGAGCTCCGACAGATATTTCCAGTTGATGAAGTAGTAGAGGACGAACGAGACGAAGAAGATCGCGACCAGGATCACGGTGCCGGTCAGCTTCGGCGCCCGCTCGCTGCCGTAGTGCGAGGCCACCGCGCCGCCGCCGGCGAACAGCGGGAAGGTCAGCTTGTGGCCGCCGGCGATCTTCTCGCCGAACAGCACCGTCCCGACGACGATGAGCACGAACAGGGCGCCGCCGAGCGCGGCTATGACCGCGAAGATGCCGTTGAGCCCCATCATCAGGAACGCGCCGGCGGAATAGGCGAACGACAGGTTGGCGTCGCTGAAGGTGATGTCCCAGTGCCGCCGCGCCACGCCGAGCGTGCCGGCGCCCATCATGAACAGCGAGATGCCGGCCGCCCCGATGCCGAACAGATAGGGCTGCAAGCGGGCGAGCTTCGGCCAGATGATCTCGCGCTGGAAGATCAGCGGCAGCACCAGATAGGTCGCGGCCATGAAGGCGAGCGTGGTGCCGGCGACGACCGTTCCGTGGAAATGGCCGGGAACGTAGATCGTATTGTGCATGAGCACGTTGAGCTGCTCGGTGCCGAGCACGACGCCGGAGATGCCGCCGATGAAGCCGAAGAACACCAGCGACAGGAACATGCCGGAGAACCCGGGGTGGCCCCATGGCGCCTTGCGCAGCCACTCGAACGCGCCGTGATCATAGCCGTTGCGACGCTGCGCCGCCTCGATCGCACCGGGCACGGTCAGTCCGTGCACCATCGAGCCCATCACCGCCAGATACATCATGTAGCTGGTATTGACGATCTTCCAGCTCGCATCGAGGCCCGGCTCCGCCAGCAGATGGTGCGCTGACGCGAGCTGCAGGAACAGGATGTACATCAGGAAGGCGGTGCGGCTGACCTTCTCGCTCAGCGGCTTGGCGCCGACCAGCAGCGCCGCCGTCAAGTACCACAGCGACACGTGGGCCGAGACGTTGATCTGCTGCGACGAGTGGCCCATCGCCCACCACACCACCTTGTACATCAGGGGGTCGATGTCGGAGATCAGGCCCAGCGACCACAGCCAGGTCGGGATCAGGATGATCGCGCCGGAGGCGATGGTGAATACCGCGATGATCGCGGCCGTGAGCGCCCCGAAGGTCACCAGCGGGATCGAGCCCTCATAGGTGCGCTCCTCGCGCGCGATCACGAGCGTCGCGAAGAAGATGCCGCAGCCGATCAGTGCGCCGACCGCGAACAGGATGATGCCGAGATAGAAATGCGGCTTGGCCTGCATCGGCGGATAGGAGGTGAACATCACGCTGGAGTCGCCCTGCAGTACCGCGACGTTCGTCGCCAGCGCGCCGACCACCATCAGGACGAAGCCGAGCCAGGCGAGCTTCGGCGTCGCCAGCCGGCAGTTGAGCAGGATTGCGGAAGCGAAATAGAGAATGGCCATCTCGAAGAAGATGATCCAGAACAGCAGCACATTGGCGCCGTGCCCGGTCAGGATCAGATAGAACCAGTCGGCAGGCAGCAGGTGCACGGCCGGCCAGCGCGTCAGCGCCACCAGCAGGCCCATGATGCCCCCGATGGCCAGAAACACCACGGCCGCCACGGCGTTCGCCTTGATCAGCGCCTGTGCGGCGGTATCGACCTTCAGCCCGGTATATTGGCAGGTGCGGAATTCGGCCCCGGTGGGCACCGCGCCGATGACGGTTTCAGCGGTCATGATTCATCTCCCCTGAGCCGGCCGCGATGCGGCATCCATGGATCCGGCTTCCGCCTTCTTCTGATCGACGACGTAGATCTTGCCGGTCATGGTGTGGTGGCCGATGCCGCAGAATTCGTTGCAGACGATGCCGAACTGGCCGCTGTCGGTCGGCGTCAGCGACAGCACGTGCTCGTAGCCGGGATGAACCTGGATGTTGATGTTGGTCGGTTGCAGCGAGAAGCCGTGCTGCCAGTCGAGCGACGACAGATGGATGCGGTAGCTGACGCCGCGCTCCAGCTCGAGCACCGGCCACCATTGCCAGAGCCGCCCGAGCAGATAGACGTCGCCGCCCGGCGGCGGCTTGACCACCGGAACGCCCTGCTCCTCGCGCACCTGGTACTTCCTGGCGAAGGACTCGACCTTCTCCTCATAGGCCGACGGCGCGATGCGATAGGCCTCCTTGCTGAGGTTCTGCTGGCCGATGAAGTGCCAGGCGATCATGAACACGAACATGAACAGCCCCCACAGGAAGGCGACGACGATCCAGGCCAGCTCGACCTTTTCGATCGGCTCGTTCCACCAGATGCGTCGTTCGGGCGGTGTCACAGCCATGGCGGTTCTCCTTGCATGTGTGCGCCGGCCTCCGGACGAGCCGGACGCCGGTGGCTGCGTCATTTCGCGAGGGGGATCGAGGCGACTTCCATCACGCCCCAGATGATGTAGAGGACGGCGGGCAGCGTCACGCCGAGGAACAACAACAAGAATGGATTGTCGAGAATGCGCTGCATCGCCGGCACGCGCTTGCCGTCATCGTCATGCTGCGCGCCGTCGCCGGTGCCTGTTGCCATCGGACGATTCCTTGTCGTGAGCGTTCAGCAAAAATGCCTCTTCGTTGAGCTTGCATCCTTGACCGCGGTTAAGGCAGTGCACCGCAACGCGCGAAATAATCGCGGGCATGATGACGGGCTCTTCAACCGACGCGCCGGTGCCGTCGCGCGCACTGCAGCGCGCGGCGCTGCTGGCGCTGGCCGGTGCCGTGCTGTTCGGCTTCGTGACGATCACGCCGCGTCCGTCGACGCCGCCGCAGCAGGTGATGCTGCTCTATGTCGGCGCCGATGACTGCGCCCCCTGCCGCGCCTGGCGCAGCAGCAGGGATGCCGCCTCGATCGGCTCCGGAGCATTCACGGGTCTCACATATCGAGAGGTGCGGTCGGCCCATCTCGCCGAGATTCTGAGCGACGACAACTGGTCGGAGGACCTGCGGCCCTATCGCGACCGGCTCAAGCGCAGCGACGGCGTTCCGCTGTGGCTCGTGATCGCCGAACGCCAGGTGCTCGCCCAGGGCTTCGGCGACACCGCATGGCGCACCCGGATCATGCCGCTGCTGCGCACCCTGCTCACACCCTGATCGACTTGCTGCTCGAACTGGCCACCGGTTTCGCCTCGAGGCCTTGCCGCAGCGGCGGTTCGCGCAAACGCGCCTCGCCGTCGCGCGGTCCGATGCGATCGCAGAGCACCAGCCGCCGCAGCCGGGCGATATCCTCGACCCGCACCTTCGACGCCTGCACGTCGACACCGATGCGGCGCAGCTTGGCGAACACCCGCGACAACGACTCCGGCTTGAGCCCGAGATAGCCGGCGATCAGCGACTTGTCGTAGGGCAGCGCGATGGTGCAGGCGCCGTTGACACAAGGCGCGAGGGCGGCGATGAAATCGGCGACGCGCTGCGTCGCGCTGAACACCGTGAGCTGTTCGACGCGCTGCGAGAGGCTCTGCAGTTGCTGCGCCGAGGCCGTCATCATCGCCACAGCCAATGCAGGCGTCTGGCGGACGCAGTGGACGACGTGGTCGGCCGGGATGAACAGGATGCGCGCCGCCGAGACGACGCCGGCCGATGCCGCATGGATGCCGCCGGCGAAGGTCACCGCATCGGCCAGGCAGTCATCGTGTGTCAGGACGTTGAGCACCGCCTCGTCGCCGGTCGGCGTCACGCGGTACAGCTTCACCCAGCCGCTCAAGATCACGAACACGGCGATGGCAGGTTCGCCCTGCCTAAACAGTGTCTTGCCATGACGAAAATTCAAGACGCTCGCCTCTGCGAGCAGCGTCCGCAGCGTGTCCGGTGCGAGCGCGCGGAAGACCGGCATCTTCGCCACGATCTCCAGATCGGCCTGTGACGGCATCGTCATGCTACGTCCCCCCTCGCATCGCGGCCAGCCTTTTGGCTTGCCGTAGGTCTCGACGGCGATACTCACCTCGGCGCGTGGCCTTCGCCGGCGGCGTCCCTTAGCGCCGCCATGAACAGGCGAGGATCGACGCCGTGCTCCCGGCATGCATCCTCCACGCTGTGGAAACAGGCGATGGGACATCCCACGCAACGCATATTGAAAGCCAGGAACACGCCGATCGTGCGCGGGTACGATCGCATCACCTCGTCCACCAAGTCCGCGAATTCGATCGCCATCGGAAGCCCGTCCTCAGTTGGGAACACGCTACCATCCCCTGACGTGCGCCTGTTTGTCGGAGCGCAACTTCGGCGCGCTTGTCGGACGATGAAGAACACCAGCCCGATCCTCGTCGAGGCCGCCGACCGCATGATCAAGCTGGTGGTCGCCGCTGGATTGCCGGAGCGCCGACGAGCGCTGCCGCCCTGGCCCATCGCCGGCTTAAGCTCACATCGGGCGGCCGCCAATTGCGCGGCCCGGATACTGGCAATCCAGCGGGGAGAGTTTCAGCGCTTGCTACGAGACGCGAGAGTCGACCGGATGAAGCGTTGGCGGAGCATCCGGTCTGCGTGATCGGCTGACGGCCAACGGCGATGATCCTCTGCGCAGACGTGACGGCTTATGGTTTCGGCCAGCGTGGTGACGACCTATTCTGGCATCCGGAGAAGGACGAGGTGCCCGACCACTTTAGTCGTTCTTGTCGTGTGTCGCAGACTCCGCCTCGAACGCTTGCTTCCCCTTTGCCACCCAAAGCGCTTGCGCCTGTTCGCGCTGATAGCCTTTGAGCTTGTCGGCGATCCAAAGCAACGCGCCAAAAATGGTGACGCGATCATCATTGGTCAGGTCCACAACACGAGCTTTGACGACAAGACCACCCAATTCGATGAGATGCCGCGTGCGCTTGCGGCGCTCGAGCTGCCACGTGCGCATGTCATGTCGCGCCCTTGCGGCTTGATACCGATTGCGCGCCGATTGGTTGCGCCGGAGCGCCATCCATGTTGCGGTCAGTTGCTGGAGCATTTCGCCGCGACCGGCTTTGAAAAAACGCAGCCCCTCGCCGGGCCCATGCCTCCCTCCTTCCGGCCTCCTTCGTCTCGGCCAGCAGGATCAGCGCGCCGGCCAATTCATCGGCACTGAGAGCGTCCGCCCGCGTAGCGATAACGAGCTCGCCGAGCTGCCGCACCTTGCGATTTTCAGCCCGCGCGCCTTGTCTTCGAGTGCCTTCAGGTCCGCATCAAAGTCCCTTGGTTTGCGCATTGTCTTCTCCATGAATGCCGATGGAGAAATGATAGCTGGGCGACCGGCACAAGGCCGCAGGGTCGTCGGGACATCCTGGGACGCGGTAATCCCTCCCGAGATTTTTTCGAGGGAGGGCGCGCTTATACGTCGTTCCGACGTCCGCTTCGCTGTGCCAGTGATTGGATCGCGATGGCGATCTATCATCTTCACGTCAAGGTCATTGGCCGGAAGGCCGGGAGCAGCACGGTGGCATCGGCGGCTTACCGCTCGGGCTCGCGGCTTCGCGATGAGCGTCTCGGCCGTGATCAGGATTTTTCTGGAAAGCGCGGCGTCGTCCATTCCGAGGTGATGCTGCCGGAGAATGCGCCGGAGGCCTGGAGCGACCGCGAGCGGCTCTGGAACGATGTCGAAGTGTCCGAGGTCCGCAAGGACGCGCAGCTGGCCCGCGAGGTCGAGTTCGCCCTTCCGCGTGAGTTGAGCGAGGCGCAGGGAATCGAGCTGGCTCGGGACTTCGTTCGCGGCGAATTCGTCGGTGTGGGTATGATTGCTGATCTGAATGTGCATTGGGACCGGGCCGACGACGGCATGCCCAAGCCCCACGCCCATGTGATGCTCACCATGCGCGCGGTCAACGAGAACGGCTTTGGCCGGAAGGTCCGGGCCTGGAATCGCACGGAGCTGGTCGAGCGCTGGCGCGGACGCTGGGCGAAGATTGCCAACGAGCGGCTAGCCGAGCTCGACATCGACGCGCGGATCGACCATCGCAGTTTCGAAGCCCAGGGCATCGCGCTGGAGCCGCAAAGCCAGATCGGCGCACCCGCCAAACGGATTAAGGTTCGGAGCATCGCAGGCGAACGGTTTGAGGCCGACCGCGCCGAGATGCACCGCGAGATCGCGCACAACAATGGCGCGCGGATCATTGCCGATCCCTCCCTTGGACTGGACGCGATTACCCAGCAGCAATCGACGTTCACACGCCGCGACCTGGCCAAGTTCGCGCACCGGTACAGCGACGGGCTCGACCAGTTCAATGAGGTGGTGGCCGCAATGCAGGGAGCGCCCGATCTGGTCGAACTCGGCAAGGACGCCCGCGGCGAGGATCGGTTCACCACCCGCGGGATGATTGAAGCGGAACAGCGCCTGCACCGTGCCGCTAAAATGATGGCGGAACGGGAGCGCCATGAGGTGCGAGATGCGCAGCGCAGGGCAGCTTTGGCGCGTGCGGAAGCGCGCGGCTTGATGCTTTCGCCCGAGCAGGCTGAAGCAGTGGCGCATGTCACGAACAGACGCGATCTCGGCCTTCGGAGCTTTTGGGTCGCCGAACGGAGCGGTACTGCGAAGCGCAGCATATCACGTGTCCGCAAAATTCTTCGACGGACTTAGCCACCGGAATGCTTCGCTCGCTTGTGGTTGCTAGATGGTAGCTAGCCCGAACAGACGATGAGCCGGATCTTGCCTACGTCATTGATTTAATTGGTACAGTTGGGTGGGCTCGAACCACCGACCTCCTGTTCCACAGACAGGCGCTCTAACCAACTGAGCTACAACTGCATCCGTCGGGGGATCGCCCGCGGGGGGCGTCCGAACGGGGCGGAAACTAGGTGCAACGGGCGAATTTGGCAAGGCCGGGATCGGATAAAGTCGACCGTCTCACCGGCGATTTTTGCCCGCCTTTCTAAGCTTTTCCGCCATCTGCCCGGAATGCGGGCTCCAAAAGGATCGAGCCCGGACGCGATGCGCCGGGCCCGTGATTCGCAAGCGTCGCCCCTGGCACCCTCAGAGGGTGCCAGGCGGCGCCACAATCAGGCCGCCGGCTTGAACAGCTTGGTGGCGCTTTCCTTGATCGGTTCGACGGTCTCGGTCGCGACCTTCTGGCCGAGCTCACCGAGCTCCTTGGCCTGAACCGTGAACGTCTCGAACTGCTTGCGGGCGAAGCCCGTCCACAGCTCCATCGCCTGCGTCGGCGACTTCACGCTGAACAGCTCCTGGGCGAAGTCCAGCGAGGACGTCGTGTTGGCCTTCATGAACTCCATGACCTTGGACGAGTAGGCGCCGGCGCCCTTACTGGCATTGGCGAAGAAGGCTTCGATCGCCGAATTGTGGGTCTCGGCAGCGTCCTTGAACCTGGCGTAGTTCTCGCGGGCCTGCGAGACGCCCTTCTCGGCGAACGCACGCACCTGTTCGGGAACCTCGAACGGAATGATCGATGCGGAGAAAGGATCGGTGGCATTGGTCATGGCATGCATCCTTGGAAACAATTGAGACTGGACCCGCCCGGCATCGGAAGGTCGCTTCGGAGTCACGCAGAGGAACCGCCCCTGGGAGGTAACAACCTCGCGTAGAGCTATATCGTGTCGTTTTTGTGCAACGCAACGGAAAATCCGACATCAGGACGTCTTTGTCGCAACCGGCCGGTTCGCTCGGGCGCACGGCGCGTGAAGAGCGGGTTTCCCCTTCCAGAAAAGCCGCGGCAGATCCGAGCCGGTTCAGCTCATCTGCTGGCGGGTGACGTGCCCGCGCTCCGTGCCCTCTTCGGGCCGAAAACGAGCGCGGCGGGAACACATTAAGGTTATCCAAGCTTTAGCAGGACGGGACCGGGCCCCGGCCGTGGACCTCGGCCCTGAAATCGCGCGATAGTAACGAATTATTAACGCTGCCACTTCCGGGCACCGATCACGAGAGCCGTCACCTTCGCCGCCCATGACCTATGCCGATCGCGAAATGCAGGCCCTTTCCGACCCCCGGCTGGCCGCCCACGCCGCGGGCAGCCTGCCGGCATGGCTCTGGTCGATCGACGGCAGCCGCGTGCTTTGGGCCAATGAAGCGGCCGCTCGCGTTCTAGGTTCAGTCAGTCCCCGGTCGCTGAGCGAGAAGACGTTCGGACCGGCAGATCAACACCGGCGTCAGATCGCCCAGCTGGCGCGCCGTCTCCCCGAGAGCGGCACGACCAGGCTCGAGCGCCTGCGCGGTTTCGGCGCGCCGCTCGGCACGCTGGCGACCTGCGGCTGCGGGCTGATCGAGCTGTTCGACGGCACCCGTGCCGTTCTGATCACCAGCGGAGATCATGGCGGACGCAGCGTTCCTTTCGTCGATCGTCTGAAGCGCCTCGTGGAGAGCAGCGAGCTTGCCCTCATCGCCTTCACGCAAGACGGCGCGTTCGCCGGCATCAGCATGCACGGCCGGCGCCTGTTCGGAATTCATGACCTCAGCGAGCCGGTCTTCGCCGACGCCCGCAAGGTGGCACTGGCCGACGGAATGGCCGAGGTGCAGTTCGGCACCGGGCGTGCCGTGCTCCACCGCGTCGGCACGGGCAGCCAGACCGGTTTGATCGCAATCCCGGCGGCGGCGCCGGCGGATGAAGACCACCTCCCGATCGCCTACGCGCAAGACGCTGCGATTGCCGTTCCGGCATCGCCAGACGACGCCAATCCTCCTCCAGAGGTCGCGGCCGAAAGCCCGCCTCCTCCTCCGATGGACGCAATGACCGAACGCGAAATCGACTACGAGACATCAGCGCAATCCAACGAAGCGCCGGCCGAATTCCTGCTGATCGACGACCCGGCCGAAGCCGAACTGTTTGCGCCGCTAGCAGATGAAGTCGCGACGGAGAGCGGCTCGGTGCGTCCGGAAGTCACGCCGGACGTGACTGCGTCAGATCACCAGATGCTGGACCGTGAAGAAGCCGTGTCTCCGGCCCAGGAAGATCTCGCTTCGACGCTAGCCGGCTCTGAGCCGGAAGCCCCGTCAGAGGCGGCGCTCAACGACTCCTCGCTAGGAGGGCGTCGGCATCCGCTGCGCTTTTCATGGCAGATCGATGCCGAAGGACGCTTTACGATCGGCTCCGATGAGTTCGTCCGCCTGATCGGCGACCGCAGTGCCGCCCATCTCGGCCGCCCCTGGCGCGACATCGCCACCTCGCTCGGAGTTGATCCGGAGGGACGCGTCACCTCCGCCTTAGAGACGAGAGAGACCTGGAGCGGCCTCGTCGTCATCTGGCCTTCAGACGCTGGCGAGCGGCTTGCCGTCGAGCTCTCGGGCCTGCCCGTCTTCACCGCCGAAAAGACCTATTCCGGCTATCGCGGCTTTGGCGTCTGCCGCGATCTCGACGCTCTCGACCGGCTGGAAATGCGGCAGCATGCGAGCACGGCCGAAGCGCCTCACGCCGACGACATCGACCAGGATCAAGCCGAACTCGCGCCGGCGGACATCGCCCAATCCGACCACGCGCCGGCCGCAGATGCGCCGCCCCAACAGGACAACATCACAGCCTCGATCCAGGACGCTTTTATTCCGACGGCGGCGCCCCACATCGATGGTGTCGGACTTGAAGCGGCCGGCAACGTAGTTCCGTTCCGTGCCCCCGGTGAGACCAAGCATCCGGCCCTGACACCCGTGGAGAACAATGCGTTTCATGAACTTGCGCGGCAGCTGTCGGCCAGGCTCGAAGGCGAAATTCGCAATTCGCCAGCGGAACCGAGCGGCCTGTTGCCGGAGCCGGTGTTGCGCATGACCGAGCCTGCGCCGCCACAGCAATACGATCCGCTGGCGGCGGGCGCGACGGCCGATCAAGGCGGCAGCCTGCAGGCGGACTGGCTCGCGCCCGAGCCGCCACCGGCCCATGGCGACAGTCAGCGCGATCGCATCCTGCTCGACCTGCTGCCGACGGGCATGCTGATCTACCGGCTCGACCGGCTGCTCTACGGCAACCCCGCCTTCTTCCGCCAGATGGGCTACGCCGATCTAGCGGCGCTGGAACAGGCTGGCGGCCTCGATGCGCTCTATGTCGAGCCGGGAGCGTCGTCGTCCAGCAAATCCGAGACGGGCACGCCGGTGACGATCTCGGCTGCCGACGGCTCCTCCAGCGCGGAGATCAAGGCCGAGGCCCGGCTGTTCGCAATCACATGGGACGGTGACACCGCGCACGCGCTGATCTTTGCACCGCCGCCTGGGCCGGCGGCGGCCATCCCGCCGCTGACCGAGGCTGCGCCTGCGCAGGCCGCACCGGCGGCTCCGCCGCCGCTCGTCGTCGCGCCGCCACCCGTCGCCGGTCACGCCGATGCCGAAGACCTCGCCGCCATCCTGGATGTCACCACCGAAGGCATCCTGATGTTCGATGCCGGCGGCAACATCCATGCTTGCAATCGCAGCGCCGAGGCGCTGTTCGGCTACAACGGCACCGAGCTGATCCGCCGCAATCTCATCGAGCTGTTCGCGCCGGAAAGCGCCCGGCTGGTGCTGGACTATCTCGATTGCGTGCAGCAGGCCGACACATCCAGCGTGCTCGATCAGGACCGCGAGGTGCTCGGCAAGGTCGCGCAAGGCGGCGCGGTGCAGCTGTCAGTAACGATCGGCCGGACCCGGACCGACGGCCCGAATTTCTTCGCCGTGCTCCGCGATCTGTCGCAGCTGCGCCGCGGCGAAAGCGAGTTGCTGCAGGCGCGGCGCGTCGCCGACCGGGCCGCCAACGCCAAGGCCGACATGCTGGCGCGGATCAGCCACGAGGTGCGTGCGCCGCTGAATGCGATCATCGGCTTTGCCGAAGTAATGATCGGCGAACGTTTCGGCACCATCGGCAATGCTCGCTACGCCGAATACATGAAGGACATCCGCAATTCCGGCGAACGCGTCGTGTCGCTGATCGACGATCTGCTCGAATTGTCGCGCATCGAGACCGGCAAGCTCGAGCTCGCCTTCACCAGCCAGAACCTGAACGAGCTGGTTGAAAGCTGCGTGGCGGCGATGCAGCCGCAGGCCAACCGCGCCCGCATCATCATCCGCACCTCGCTGTCGCAGGCGCTTCCCCCGGTCATTGCCGACTCCCGGGCGCTGCGCCAGATCGCGACGAATCTGATCTCTGCCTCGATCTCGCTCGCCAACGCCGGCGGCCAGGTCATCGTCTCGACCGCCACCTCCGACTTTGGCGAGGTGGTGCTGCGCGTGCGCGACACCGGTTACGGGCTGAACGACCAGGCCGTGGCCGCGGCGCTCGAGCCGTTCCGCGCGTCGGCCGCCGAGCAGAACCCCGACGATTCGGGCGGCCCCAGCCTCTCGCTCACCAAGGCGCTGGTCGAGGCCAACCGCGCGCAATTCCACGTCAAGGCGGCGCCGAAGTCGGGCACGCTGATGGAGGTGGTGTTCTCGCGCGCGGTCGCACGCAATCAAAGCACGGGCTGAGTCGTCGCGCGCACCGCCAGTGCGCGCAGCCGAAGGCCGAGCAGCAGCGGTCCGAACGCCAGCGCATAGCCTGAGAATGCCAGGATCCAGGCGAAGGCTGCGACATGCAGCAGCGCTCCGGCGTGGGCCGGCGCGAGCACCGCGCAGACCCGCGTCACTGCTGCAACGATGATCGCAAGGTAGATCGCCTGGGTCGCGACAGAAGCCGTCAGCGCCTGTCCCGTGTGCCCAAGCGTGGCGCGCGTCATCACCGCGAGCGTCATGATGGCGGCAGCACCGGCCATCCAGGCGTGCAGTCCGGCGCTCGGCAGAACCCAGCCGAAGCTTGCAGCGGCATTGATCAGGAAGCCGAGCGGCACGAAGGCGTAGCCGACATGCAGGATCACCAGCAGCCGCTCACGCAGCGTGCGATCGCCCGCCCAGCGCGCCAGCCTCACCGCATGCATCACGCCCGCCACGAAGAGCCCGGCACCAGTGATGGCGCTGTCCGGCAACACGATCCAGCCGATCAGGCTCAACGCACTGACCAGCACGACAACCATGTCGAAACGGCCGAAGGGCGCCGGCAGCCGGCCGGGATTGTGCTTCACCAGCCAGTTGCGCGTGAAGCTCGGCGTGATGCGGCCGCCGATCAGCGCCAGCAGCAGCACGATCACCGAGACGCCGATGCGGATTGCATAGTCAGCCGAGCCATGCAGATGCGCTTCGACGTGGAACGCGATGTTGCCGGCGCACAGCAGTCCGACGATCGCGACCACCGGCAGATTCCGCCAGTTCCGCCCGGCGGCGATCTCGCGGGCCGCTGCGAGAACGACCAGCAGCAGAAAGCTGGCATCGATCAGCAGCGCCGCCCACCACGGATAGAGCGCCGACGAGGTCACGGCCAGCCGTCCAGCGAGCCAGACAATCACCAGTGTCAGCAGCGGCAGACCCCTGATCGGCAGCCGTCCGGTCCAGTTCGGGATCGCGGTGAACAGGAAGCCGGTGACGATGGCCGGCAGATAGCCATAGAGCATTTCGTGCACGTGCCAGTCGCGCGGCGCAAAGCCCGAGCTGAGCTTCAGCTCTCCATAGAAGGCCGGGAGCCAGATCAGGATCGACAACGCGGCCTGGATTGCGCCGAGCAGGAAGAACGGCCGGAACCCGTTGGCGAGAATGGTCCAGCCCTGATAGTTGCGCGGAATGGCCATATGCGTGCTCGTTCGATGTTTGACGGGAACCGCGCCGATGGGGCGCCTTCCACATGTAGTTGCACACGGTTCGTTGCGGATTGCGCCAGCACAAACTTCCGGCCGATCGCGAAAACGTGTTAAGGAGCAGCGCAGTGCGCCGTGCCCTGCCCGGAGAACATCATGGCTTCCATCGACCGCTCACTGGTCGCGCATCTGCCGCTGTTCGCAGGCCTCTCCACGGAGGATCTCACCGACGTGCTGCGCGAGGCGCGATCGATGCGCGTGCCCCGCAACGGCGCGGTGTTCGAACAGGGCGCCGATGCGACGTCGTTCTTCCTGCTGCTGCATGGCCATGTCCGCGCCAGCAAGACCACGCCGACCGGCGACCAGATCGTGGTGCGCTACGTGGTGCCGGGCGAGACCTTCGGCGTGGCACTGGCGATCGGCCTGCAGCATTATCCGGCAACGGCCACCGCGGTCGACGACAGCGTCGTGCTGGCGTGGCCATCCGCCGCGTGGCCGCGGCTGGTCGCCCGTTTCCCATCGCTGGCGGCGAATACGCTGCAGACCGTCGGCCAGCGCCTGCAGGAAACCCATGCGCGCGTGATCGAGATGTCGACGCAGCAGGTGGAGCAAAGAATCGCGCATGCGCTGCTGCGGCTCGCGAACCAGGCCGGCCGCAAGCTCGATCACGGCGTGCAGATCGACTTTCCGATCAGCCGGCAGGACATCGCGCAGATGACCGGCACCACGCTGCACACGGTCAGCCGCATCCTCTCCGCCTGGGAGCAGCTCGGCCTCGTCGAGAGCGGGCGACAGAAGATCGTGCTGCGCGAGCCGCACAAGATCGTGCTGCTGGCCGAACAGAACGCGGACGGCGCGTCCAGCTCGCGCTCCTGATCACGTGCAGGCGCAAAGCGCCGTGAGGAATGCGTCGGGATCGACGCCATGCTCTCGGCACGCATCCGCGACGTTGTGAAAGCAGGCGATCGGGCAGCCGACGCAGCGCATCTGGAAGGCGAGGAAGACGCTGATCGTCTCCGGCCTGCGCTGCATGACGTCGTCGACCAGTTCGTCAAAGGAGATTGGCATGCGCGCCTCCATTCCAGCATGAATGGTAGCGCGAATGCCCACCGGCATCTTTGTTGCGGCACAAGCACCGCAACAGGTCACGAGCTACACCGCGCGGCTGTGCAGCTGTTTGGACGCGTCGAGATGCGCATCGAACGCCGCGGCCACGCTGCGGACCAGGAAGCGGGAATGCTCGGTCACGGCCAGCGCGCCGCCATTGAGCTCGACGACGCCGTCCGAGATCAGCGCCTGCAGCCGCGGTGCAGATCGCAACATGGCATCGGCCTCCATGCCGTGGCGGGTGCAGATGACATCGAGGTCGACGCCATAGTCGCACATGATGCGCTCGATGATGTCGGCGCGCAGGCGATCGTCGTCGGTCAGGCCATAGCCCTTGACCGTGCCGAGACTGCCGGAGGCAATCTTCTCCTCATAGGCGCGAACCTGGGGCGCGTTCTGGACGTAGCCCTGCGGCAACTGGCCGATCGCCGAGGCACCGAAGCCGATCAGCAGATCGTTGGCGTCGGTCGTATAGCCCTGGAAATTGCGATGCAGCCGGCCTTCGCGGAACGCCACCGTCATCGGGTCCGTCGGGAGCGCAAAATGATCGAGCCCGATCTGGACGTAGCCGGCCTCCTTCAGCGCGTCACTGATCGCACAGGCCTGATCGTAGCGCTCCAGACTGTCCGGCAGGGCGGTGTCCTGGATTTTGCGCTGATGCGACTTGAACGACGGCACATGCGCATAGCCGAACACGGACAGCCGGTCGGGACGCAGCTCGATTGAGCGCCGAACGGTGTCGAGACACGATGCGACCGTCTGATACGGCAGCCCATAGATCAGATCGAAATTGATTCCGGCAACGCCCGCCTTACGCAGTCCGGTCGTGGCCGCCGCGGTCTGCGCGAAGCTCTGCACCCGGTTGATGGCCTTCTGCACCTGCGGGTCGAAGCTCTGAACGCCAAGGCTCGCCCGGTTGACCCCGCTGACCCCGAGCGCGTCGATCATCGCCGGCGTCAGCGTGCGCGGATCGATCTCGATGGCGATTTCGGCCGACGGCTGAATGGCAAACGAATGACGCAGCGAACCGATCAGGTCGATGACCGACTCCGGCGTCATGATCGTCGGCGTGCCGCCGCCGAAATGAATGTGACCGACGGGAAGCCGCCGCCCGATTTGGCGCGACACCATGTCGATCTCGCATCGCAGCGCCGACTCATAGACGGCCACCGGCTCGTCGCGCTTGGCGACCATCGTGTTGCAGCCGCAATACCAGCACATCGACCGGCAGAACGGGACATGAAGGTAGAGCGATGCCGTCGCCCCGGCGGGGATCGCTTTCAGCCATTCGGCATAAACGGAGGGGCCGACCGCCGCCGAGAAATGCGGCGCAGTGGGATAGCTGGTGTAGCGCGGAAGGCGCTCCTGTCCGTAGCAAGCCGCAAGATCTGGTCTCATGTCCCGCCGTCCCCCCTGGAGTTTGGACGTTTCTTGACACAGGGCATGGCAGGCAGCCTTGAGCTTCCTCAAGGTGCTCCGAGCAGGAGCCCCGTGCGGCCATCATTCAACCCGCAGCTTTCGCCAAAGACTTTGCGCTTCCTCAAAGTGACGGGCCAATTTTCCGCCATGATCTGGCCATCGAACGAATCGAGGGACCCGCAATGGACGCTCTGGAGCTGCTGATCCGTATCTTCGCTGCCCTCTGCAACGTCCGCGGCCACATTCCCCAATCCGACGGCTTCGAATCCTTTCGCGACGATTCGGCGCCGGACGGCCTACTCGGCAATATCGCGATGTTCCTGACCACGGTCTTCTGCATCGCTGCCGGCGTGGCCTTCGTCGTGCTGCTGGCCGTGCGCTGGCTGAGCTGACAATCAATCCGGCGCGAGCGCGCCGTCCTCCTCTGGCCCGCTTACCTCAAGCCCGACCGCATACAGCGAAACCCTTTCGAGCCAACTCCCTCCGCGTCATGGCCGGGCGCCGTCCCGGCCATCCACGTCGTTCGGCATGCTCTGACGGACGTGGATGCCCGGGACGGAGCCCGGGCATGACGACGTTGAGGCAGCTTAGCGAACCGTCACGTGCGATGACCTGAGTGCATTCCCACGTTTGCTTCTCGGTACCATCCGACACGACCTCCTCGCGCGAGGAGGCAAGTCAGTCGCAGGCGTAAGCAAGCGCAGGCAGCGCCTCGTCTTACGGACAATTCCGCAATTGCTAACTTGCTTGTTGCAGCACAAACAAGCTTGGCTCCATCAGGCGCATGCTGATCGCGACACATAGCAGATCGAAATGAAGGAGCGATCAATGTTCACCCGCCGCACCGCCCTGCTCAGTGCAGCCATCGCCGCGATGATGCTTGCGGCTCCCGCCATTGCCGAGGACCTCAAGCTGCCGCGCCAGCAGGTCGACCTGGTCGCCCCGCCCTTCGTGCACGCGCACGAGCAGGCCACCAAGCAGGGGCCGAAGATTATGGAGTTCAAGCTCGTGGTCCAGGAGAAGAAGATGGTGATCGACGAGAAGGGCACCACCTTCCAGGCCATGACCTTCAACGGCTCGATGCCGGGCCCGCTGATGGTCGTTCACGAAGGCGACTATGTCGAGGTGACGCTGGTCAATCCCGTGACCAACACCATGCCGCACAACATCGACTTTCATTCCGCAACGGGAGCGCTCGGCGGCGGCGCGCTGACTCTGGTGAACCCGGGTGAGCAGGTCGTGCTGCGCTGGAAGGCGACGCGGACCGGCGTGTTCGTCTATCACTGCGCCCCGGGCGGTCCGATGATCCCCTGGCACGTGGTCTCCGGCATGAACGGCGCCGTGATGGTGCTGCCGCGCGACGGTCTCAACGACGGCCACGGCCATGCGCTGCGCTACGATCGCGTCTACTACATCGGCGAGCAGGACCTCTACGTGCCACGCGACGAGAAGGGCAACTTCAAGTCCTACGACTCCCCCGGCGAGGCCTACACCGACACCGAGGAGGTCATGAAGAAGCTGATCCCGACCCACGTCGTGTTCAACGGCAAGGCGGGCGCGCTCACCGGCAAGAATGCGCTCACGGCCAATGTCGGCGACAACGTGCTGATCGTGCACTCGCAGGCCAACCGCGACAGCCGCCCACATCTGATCGGCGGCCACGGCGACTATGTCTGGGAGACCGGCAAGTTCTCCAACGCGCCGGAGACCGGGCTCGAGACCTGGTTCATCCGAGGCGGCTCCGCCGGGGCAGCCATGTACAAATTCCTGCAGCCCGGCATCTACGCCTATGTCACGCACAACCTGATCGAGGCGGCCGATCTCGGCGCGACGGCGCATTTCAAGGTCGAAGGCAAATGGAACGACGACCTGATGACGCAGGTGAAGGCGCCGTTCGAGATCCCGACCGGTTCGACCAACTGATCATCTCAAGGGGGCCGGCCTGGCCGGCCCCCACTTGCTTCGATGTGCTGCCATGCTGCTCGCATTCAAGATCAAGCTCACCCTTGCCTGCATCGTCGGAGTGGCCGGTCCGACGGCAATGACTCCGATCATCGCGGCGCTGCAGAGCCCCGCAAGCTTCAGTGAACCTGCGCTGACGGAAATTGCGTCCGGCGTGATCAAATACCGCGATTCCGGCGATCACCTGCGCAACGGTCGCCAGGCCGAAGCCCCCATCACCACGGTTCGCTTCGATCGCCCGTTGACGATCATGACCAACCAGGTCAGCGCCGCCGACTATCAGGTCTGCGTCGAAGCGCGTGCATGTCGCGCGCTCGATCGCGACGTTGCTGTCGCCATCGACCGACCGGCCGTGCAGGTGAGCTGGCTCGACGCGACAGCCTATGCCGATTGGCTGTCGCACCAGACCGGTCACCACTACCGGCTGCCGACCGACGCCGAGTGGGCCTATGCCGCCGGCAGCCGCTTCAGGGACGACGGCCTCGCCGTCGACGAGGCCGACCCGTCACGCCGCTGGATTGCCCGCTACGAGCGGGAAGCCGCTGTGCCCGAAGATCCCAAGACCCGCAGCTTCGGGGCATTCGGCACCAACGAGCATGGCATTGCCGACATGGCGGGCAATGTCTGGGAATGGACCTCGACCTGCTTCACCCGCAAGTTGCAGGACGATGCGGGGCGCATCGTCAAGACCTTCAGCAATTGCGGCGTCCGCCTGGCCGAGGGCGCCCACCGGGCCTACGTCACCGATTTCATTCGCGACGCACGGGCCGGCGGCTGCGCATCGGGCACGCCGCCCGCCAATCTGGGCTTCCGGCTGGTTCGCGAGCAGCTGCCCTGGAGCCGGACCATCGCGCAGCGCATCGGCGCCCTCCTGAGCGCCATCGGCGCCTGATCGCGGCCATGGTCACGGCCGGACTGTCGGCCATCTGTCGGCGGCCGCCGACTGGGACAAATGACAGTCACCCAAAATCAACTTTTGGTTGCGACATTGAGGCTGCAAACGTTACAGAATTGGCTGTGAAAGTCGCGTTGAGCGGACCAGGAGGCGAGTGTGATTTCTCGACATCCGCCGGTCTTCTTCACGTCAGACCTGCATGGCTATGGCATCGGCAATACCGGCTGGTTCGACGACGCCACACCGCGTGCGCTCGCCGGTCGTTGCCTGCTCGATGCGCTCGAATATCTGCGCGCGGCGCCCAAATTCGCGGCGAAGGATTGGCACCTGGTGAATGCCAACGCGGCCCGTATCGTCCACCAATGTCTGACCGATCCCGCGATCTCCCGACCAGATGTCCTCGATCGCGTGGCGCCGGCCATCGAAGAGATCTGCGCGGGCATCGTCGGAAGCCGGCAGTCTCGCATGCCGTTCTACGGCGACGACTTCTGGGATTGGGCTGGGGTCGTCGACGCGCTCTGCGAGGTGCAGACCGTCTCGGCAACGGCGGCGCAGGTCGCCAAGCGTGAGCTGGACCAGTTCCGCAGAACGGCTCAGATCCGCCTGCCCAATGGACTTTCGACGGGCGACCCTCAGCACGAGTGGTTCGGTCCAGCGATTGCGGCGCGCACCCATCATCTGCTCGAGACGCGCTCGCCTGGCTTCAACTCCGACTTGCGCAGTGAGCTGCAGGCGCAGGCGCTCGAGCCGATCGAACGCGGCAGATATCGCGGCCGGCAGGTAACGCCCTGGCAGCTCGGCTGGCACTACGGCCAGGTTGTCGGGGAATTCCAGCGCGCCGCCAGCGAACAGGCCGCCGAGTTGGCCGACTTCTCCTGGCTCGCGACGCCGATGGAGCCGAGCAAGCGGGCGCTGGTGCTCGCGCGCGTCCTGCAGGGCGCCTTTGCCGTCAAGGATCGTCGCACGCTGCTTCACGCACTGGAGGAGCTCTATCGCTGCGAGACGACGTCCCGCCCGTTCGGGCAGGGCATCATGGGCGCCAGCGTGGTTGCCTCGCTGGACGTGCTCGAGGCGCTGTGGCCGCAGCTCGACGCCCGCGAGAAGGCGAGCATGAATGCGATGCTCGACGCGCTTCGCTTCCTGCATGCCAGGAGCCACACCGTCGGCTTTCTCGTGCAGAGTCCCGAGGACATCGAAGGCCTGATCCAGGCCATGGGGCCGGGAACGCTGATCGAGCAGCGCAACGCCGGACGGGCCATCATCCGGCACGCCAGTTTTCACGCCATCATCTGCCTCGGCCGCTCCATGACGGAGATCGCCAGCGCGACCGCACTGGCGATCGAGGAGCATGGCGCGCGCTGGCTGATCCTGCCAGGGCGCGCCCATGCGCTTGGCGAGCCGCTCCCCCACGCCAGCGGCGCTCCCTATTTCTCCGGAGCCGGACCCGGCAATCTCGTGATCGCCACCGCGGTGGCGCCGTTCCGGATCCAGGTCAAGCTACGCGACGCGCTGAGCAGCGCCGACCCGCCGCTCCGCGATGGCAGCAGCATGATCATCCCCGCCGATCCCGAACTATGCCGACTGGCGCATGACGCAGCCGGGGCGATGCAGGGTGAGATCGGCCCATTCTTCGAGGGCATGATCGTCACGCGGGACGGCGACGGCAGCGATGGGGACATCACGGCCGTGTTTCCCGGCGCGCTGGCCGCTGATGACACGGCCTATGTGGTCGGACTGATCTGCCTCAGCCGGAACATTCCGTTTCTCTCGATCCAGAGACTGGCGGATCCCGGCGGAATGATTTCTCCGGCGACCGGCAATTCCGCCTGTCAGCTCGCAGTCAAGGTAGCCGACATGCTGGGGCGGCGCGCGTAGCGCGCACGTTGCGTCCAAACCGTTCGCCGAGACGACGCCATCACAGGCCCAGCTACGCAAAGAGCGGAGACGCCTTCGCGTCTCCGCTCTCCGTCTGATCGTCGAGAAGTGTCAGGTATTCTTCAGAGCAACGCGGAATTCCGCTTCGGTCTTGGCCTTGACCTCGTCGAGCGTCACACCGTCGGCGAGTTCGATAAGCGCCATGCCGTCATTGCCGTGCTTGTCGATCGTGAACACGGCGAGATCGGTGACGACCATGTCGACCACGCGCTCGCCGGTCAGCGGCAGCGTGCACTGCTTGAGCAGCTTAGCACCGTCCTTGGCGCTGTGCTCCATGACGACCACGACGCGCTTGACGCCAGCGACGAGATCCATGGCGCCGCCCATGCCCTTGACCATCTTGCCCGGGATCATCCAGTTGGCGAGATCGCCGTTCTGGGCCACCTGCATGGCGCCGAGGATCGACAGATCGATGTGACCGCCACGGACCATCGCGAACGAATCGGCCGAGGAGAAGTAGCTGGTGATCGGCAGCTCGGTGACGGTCTGCTTGCCGGCATTGATGAGGTCGGGATCCTCTTCGCCCTCATACGGGAACGGGCCCATGCCGAGCATGCCGTTCTCGCTCTGCAGCGCGACGTCGACACCCGGCGGGATGTAGTTGGAGACCAGCGTCGGAATGCCGATCCCGAGATTGACGTAGTAGCCGTCCCGCAGCTCCTTGGCGGCGCGCGCCGCCATCTGCTCTCGCGTCCAGGCCATCAGATTTCCTCCCCGGCTGCCGCGGCAGGTTCACGTTTGCGCACGGTGCGCTGCTCGATTCGCTTGAGCGCGGTGCCCACCTGGATGATCCGCTTCACGAAGATGCCCGGCGTGTGGATGTGGTCGGGATCGATCTGACCGGCCGGAAGCAGATGCTCGACCTCGGCCACGGTGACCCGAGCCGCCGTGGCCATCATCGGGTTGAAGTTTCGCGCCGTCTTCCGGTAGACGAGGTTGCCCGCCGTATCGCCCTTCCAGGCGTGCACGATCGCGATATCCGCGAACAGGCCGCGCTCCATCAGATATTTCTCGCCGTCGAACTCGCGAACTTCCTTGCCCTCGGCGACCAGCGTTCCGACGCCGGTCTTGGTGAAGAAGGCCGGGATGCCGGCACCGCCGGCGCGGATGCGCTCGGCCAGGGTGCCTTGCGGGCAGAACTCGAGCTCGAGCTCGCCGGCCAGATATTGCTGTGCGAACAGCTTATTCTCGCCGACATAGGACGAAATCATCTTCTTGATCTGCCGCGTCTCGAGCAGTCGGCTGAGGCCGATACCGTCGACGCCGGCATTGTTGGAGATGACGGTGAGATCCTTCACCCCGGATTCGCGAATGGCGTCGGACAGGGTTTCTGCAATGCCGCAAAGGCCAAACCCGCCGGACATGATCGTCATGCCGTCCTTGAGGAGGCCCGCAAGGGCGGTTTTGGCGTCCGGATAGACCTTGTTCATACGGAAATGACCTGATGGAAGGCGGGGGAGCGCGCAGATATCGACCGGATTATTAGGCGAAATCTTCGCAATGCGTCAATGACGCCTTCCCAACGCAACCGTCCTGCTCTAGCAGTCGAATCGACCGGCGCCTCGGTGAGGATCCTGGGCCGGAACACGAGCATCTGCGCCGCAATCCTGACACACCAGCGGCGCGGCCTTGAAAGCGTCAAGAAAGCGCATCAAGTTGTTGATGTTGGCAAGGGTTTTCGGCGCGCCCTGCCCATCCCGAGCAACCAGCGATCCGACGATCCCAGGACATGTCCGTGACTTTGGCCCAAGGAATGAGGCGCCTCGGCACGCCGATTGCGGTGCTGCTAGGGGTTGTATTCATCGGGCTGTTCGTCAGTTCCTGGCTGGTCAATCGGGACGCCCTGCGCCGGGCCGTCGAGACCCAGATCCGCGCCGTGACCGGGCTCGAGCTGGTCGTCAAGGGACATATCGACGTTTCCTTGTTTCCCGGCAGCTACGTCTCGTTTCACGACGTCGGCCTGAAGGGCGGTGGCACCGAGGATGCGGCGCTGCGCGTCGATGTGCTGACGGCCAACCTCCAGCTGCTGCCACTGCTGCTGCAGCGATTCGAGATCGCCGACCTGATGCTGTTGCGCCCCCAGATCAACGTGGTGCGACAAGCCGACGGTGACACCAACTGGACGCCGTTCATCCAGACCATCGCCCAGACGATGCGGCCGGGCCCCGACAGTCAGATGTCGTTCTCCGAGATTCGGATCCAGGACGGCATCCTGGTGTTCGACGACAACGGCGGGCATGCGTCGGAGCGGCTCGACGACATCGACCTGTCGCTCGCCTGGCCGTCGATTTCGCGGTCCTTCGCAGCCACCGGCCAGTTCGACTGGCGTGGCCAGCGGATCGAAGGATCGATCAGCGTCAGTGATTTCCTCGCCGCTCTCTCCGGAGACCGCTCGGGCCTGAAGATGCGCCTTGCCAGTCCGCCGCTGAAGGTGGCCTTCGACGGCACGGTAGCCAACCGCACCAGCGCCCTGATGGAGGGCACGCTGACCGTGGACAGCCCCTCGCTGCGCGAAGCGTTGCGCTGGACCGGCCAGACGCCGCTCGGTTCCGGCGGCTTCGGCCGCTTCGCGCTGCGGGCGCGGGCCAACGTGGTCGGCGCCTCGATCGCGCTCACCAACGTCAATGTCGAGCTCGACGGCAATACGGCCGAAGGCGTCATGACCTACATCAACAACGGCCGTCAGACCCTGCAGGCGACGCTCGCGGCCGATGCCCTCGATTTCACCCCGTACATCTCCACCGTTCGGCTGCTCGCCAATGGCGCGCGCGACTGGAACCGGCAGCTGTTCGACCTCAAGGCATTGTCGACGACGGATCTCGACATGCGGCTATCAGCCGCAAAGGTCACGGTCGGGCCGTCCAAGCTCGGCCGAACTGCGTTTGGTGCAAACCTGCGCAACGGCGTGCTCGCGCTCTCGGTTGGCGAGGCCCAGATGTATGGCGGCGTCGTGCGTGGCTCGTTCGGCATCGCGCGGGCCGACACGGTGGCAGACGTCAAGGCCGAGCTGCAATTCGCGGACGTCGATCTGCAAGCCTGCGCCAACGAGCTGTTCGGCGTGTCCTCGCTGTCCGGCCGCGGCAATCTGAACGTCTCGTTGACCGCCTCAGGCTCGAGCCCGTTCGGGCTGGCGCAATCGCTTGATGGCAGCGCGACGTTGCAGGGCCATGACGGATCGATCTCGGGCTTCAATGTCGAGCAGCTCCTGAAACGCCTGGAACGGAGTCCGTTGTCGCGCGGCGGCAACTTCCGCACCGGCTCGACGCCATTCGACTCCTTGACCGTTGCCGTGAAGTTCTCCGAAGGGATCGCGACCGCGGAGGACATCCGCGTCGAGAATCCGACGGCGCGCATCACGATGACGGGAACCGCGTCGGTGCCGAGCCGTGAATACGACTTCAAGGGCGTGGCGAGCCTGCTGTCCAGCGGCAGCAGCAGCGGTTTCGAACTGCCCTTCGTGGTTCAGGGGCCCTGGGAAGATCCTCTGATCTTCCCAGATCCGGAAAGCCTGATCCGCCGCGCGCCGGCGGCAGCCCCCCTGCTCGATGCCCTCAAGGATCGCAAGGTGCGCTCGATGCTCGAGCGCTTCACCGGCGGCGGCCTGCGTCCCGCACAGTCCGACGATGCGACGCAGCCCGACCCTGCGCCGAGCGGCAGTCCTACGAAACAGAATTGATCGCGGCGGGCCCGTTAAGCGTGATGAGGCTGCGGCTGAGTCGCGACCTAGGTCTGATATATTACTTCTGGATCGAGCCGGTGCCCTGAGCTAGTGTCCGCCACAACCGATCAACCAAGATCGGCGGATCAGGGAGAGACACGTGAAATCCAGGGGAATGGGTGCGCTTTCAATCGCAGTAGCCGCCGGGCTTTTTTGCGCTGCAGCACCAGCCGTCGCTCAGGACACCATCACCGTCTGGTGGGGCAAGGGCTTCTACAAGTCCGAGGACGACGCGCTGCTCGACGTCGTGAAGAAATTCGAGGCCAAGACCGGCATCAAGGTCGAGCTGTCGCAATATGCGATCCAGGACATGATCCCGAAGACGGTTGCTGCGCTGGACTCCGGCACCGTGCCGGACGTGGCCTATGCCGACACCTACGACGTCCAGGCCCAGGGCAAGTGGGCCTATGAGGGCAAGCTCGAGGATCTCACCGACATTCTGGAGCCGATGAAATCGGCGTTCGCGCCGAATACGCTGGAAACGGCCAATCTCTACAACAACGTCGCGAAGAAGAAGGCCTATTACGGCTTCCCGCTGAAGCAGCAGAGCATGCATGTCCAGATCTGGAGCGATCTGCTGGACAAGGCAGGCTTCAAGCAGGCCGACATCCCGACCAAGTGGGAGGATTACTGGACGTTCTGGTGCGACAAGGTGCAGCCGGGAATCCGCAAGGCGACCGGCCAGCGCATCTACGGCGTCGGTCAGCCGATGGGCGTGGAATCGACCGACTCGTTCCAGTCGTTCTACACCTTCATGGACGCCTACAACGTCAAGCTGGTCGACGATGACGGCAAGCTGCTGGTCGACGACCCCAAGGTGCGCGACGGCCTGGTCAAGGCGCTGAAGGACTATACCGACACCTATGTCCGCGGCTGCACGCCGCCGTCCTCGACCACCTGGAAGGACCCCGACAACAACGTCGCCTTCCACAACAAGACCATCGTGATGACCCACAACTTCACGATCTCGATCGCGGCCAAGTGGCTGGATGACTCCAACAACCAGGCGCTCACGCCCGAGCAGCGCGCGGCCGGCAAGAAGGCCTATGACGAGGAGATCATCACCGCGTCGTTCCCCAACAAGCCGGACGGCACCCCGATCAAGTACCGCTCCGACGTCAAGACCGGCCTCATCTTCGCCAATGCGAAGAACAAGGCGCAGGGCAAGGAATTCATCAAGTTCCTGATGCAGGAGGAGAACCTCGGCCCCTACATCGAAGGCGCGCTGGGCCGCTGGTTCCCGGTGACCACCGCCGGCCAGAAGAGCCCGTTCTGGCAGGCCGACCGCCACCGCAAGGCCGTGTACAACCAGTTCACCGGCGGGACCACGCCGTTCGACTTCACCAAGAACTACAAGTTCACGATTCTCAACAACGAGAACGTCTGGGCGAAGGCGATGAACCGCGTGGTCAGCGAGAAGGTTCCGGTCGAGAAGGCCGTGGATGAGCTGATTGCCCGCATCAAGGAGGTCGCCGGCTAGTCGTGCGCATCGTGATGCACTAGCCTGACGTCCCGACAACGACTAAGTCCCGGCCGCAGAACATGCGGCCGGTTTGGCTATCGGCGGGAACAGACGACCGAAAAGAGACACCCATGGCGATCACGCTCTCAGCTTCCGATTCCGCGATCGCGGAAGCACCAAGGCCGGCGCGGCTCACGCCGCCGCAGGTGTGGGGCATCGTCATGCTGGCGCCCTACCTGCTCGTCTTCCTCGCCTTCGTCGTCTATCCCGTCGGCTACGGCCTGTGGCTGGCGCGCGACCCGGCGAGCTATGTCGCGCTGTTCAACGACCCGATCTTTGCGCGCGCCGCCGTTAACACGTTGATCTTCCTGCTCGTCGGCATCAATCTGAAGATGCTGATCGCACTGTTTTTGTCCGGCTTCTTCGTGCAGCAGCGCGGCTGGATCAAATGGCTGTCGGTCATCTTCATCCTGCCCTGGGCCGTGCCGTCGATCCCGACCATCCTGTCGGTGCGCTTCATGTTCAATCCCGAATGGGGCGTGGTGAACCAGCTGATCTTCAAGTTCACCGGGGATGACGGTCCGAACTGGCTGAACAATCCAAGCGTCGCACTGAGCATGGCCATCGGCATGCACATCTGGAAGTCGCTGCCGTTCTGGACCCTGATCCTGATGACCGGGCGGCTCGCGATCTCGCAAGACCTGTTCGAGGCCGCCGAGGTCGACGGCGCCACCTGGATGCAGAAGTTCCGCTACATCACCTGGCCGTCGATGCAGACGCTCTACATCACCTGCACGCTGCTCTCGATGATCTGGACGCTCGGCGACTTCAACAGCGTGTATCTCTTGACCGGCGGCGGCCCGGCGGATCTCACCCACGTGCTGTCGACGCTCGGCATCCGCTATCTCCGGCTCGATCAGCTCAGCCTGGCGATGGCCTCTATCGTCTGCGCGATGCCGCTGGTGCTCCCCCTGGTCTATTTCATGATGAAGCGGTTGTCGCGATGAAGCTTCCTACCCTCCGCGAGGTCGGCACCGAGGCCCGGCTGCTGCTGATCGGCATTCCCGTCTTCATCTGGACGATGATCCCGATCTATCACATGTTCCTGTTCGCGATCTCGCCCAAGGAGGACGCGTTCTCGGGCAAGCTGTGGCCGGACCATCCGACCCTGAACAACTTCCGGATCGTCTTCAACCAGCAGCATTACTTCCTGCGCGACTTCTGGGTGCAGTTCGGCAACTCCGTGGTGATCGCCGTGGCCGTCGGCGCGCTGACGCTGATCATCGCGACCTGCGCCGCCTATGCGATCTCGCGGCTGCGCGTGCCGGGCAGCCGCGCGGTGATGAACCTCGCGCTGTTCACCTATTTCATCCCGGCGGCGTTCCTCGCGGTGCCGATGTATCGCACCATGGGCAAATACGGCCTCCTCAACAACGACTGGTCGCTGATCCTGGCGATGGTCACGATCGCCTCGCCCTACGCGATCTGGGTGCTGAAGCAGGCTTCCGACAAGCTCCCGGTCGAGCTGGATGAAGCGGCCGTGATGGATGGCGCGAGCCCGCTGCAGATCTTCCGCCTCGTCTACGTGCCGCTGATGATGCCGTCCCTGGTCGCGATCGGCACCTATGCCGTGCTGCTGGCCTGGAACGAATATCTCTATGCGTTCCTGCTGCTGTCGAACGACAAGGCGATCACCCTGCCGGTGGCGCTCGGCAACTTCCTGGCTGCCGACGATTCGCCGTGGGAGCTCCTGATGACCACCGGCTTCATCTACGCGCTGCCGCCGGCCGCCGTCTATTACGCCTTCAAGCGCTACATGGTGGGCGGCCTCACCGCAGGCGCCGTGAAGTCGTGACGGAGTGATGCGCGTCGGATTCCGCCAGGGCCGCATCGAGGATGCCTCGCGGCCGAACTGGGATGGCGACGGGCCGCGGCCGATCGACTGGTTCGCCTGGTACCCGGCCGCAGATGACGCGACCGAAGCAGCGCTTCCGCTCGCCCCATGGCCGCAAGGATGGTTCAAGGCTGGAACCGCGGCGCTGGACGCGCCGCTCGCCGCCGACGGGCCCTATCCGCTCGTGGTCTACTCGCACGGCACGGGCTGCAATGGCCTGCAGGTCGAATGGCTGGCGCGGGAGCTGGCAGCCCGCGGCTTCATCGCGGTCGGCGTCAACCATCACGGCAACAACAATGCCGCGCCGTATCGGGCCGAGGGCTTCCTGTGTTCGTGGGAGCGGCCGCGCGACATCTCGCTGCTGATCGACCACGTCCTGGCTGATCCCGTCTTCGCCGGCCGCATCGACGCCAACAGCCTCTTCGCGGTCGGCTATTCGCTGGGCGGCGTCACGGTCACCTCGCTGCTCGGCGCCATCATGATCCGCTCGCCATTCGCGCCCGGCGCCAATCTCGGCCGCGGACCGCGCGAGTTTCCCGACCTCGTCGATCATCTGCCGCGGCTGATGGAGGAGAGCCAGGTCTTCCGCGACTCCTGGGCGCGCATGTCGGACTCCTATCACGACCCGCGCATCAAGGCGGCGCTGCTGCTGGCGCCGGGACGTTCCGTGCAGGGATTCTCCGAGGAGAGCGTGGCCGCGATCCGCGTGCCGACGCGGATCATGGTCGGCGGGGCCGATGCACTGCTGCCGGCCGCTCGCTGGCTGCATGAGCGGCTGAACGGCAGCATATTCGACATCGTCGCCGCCGATGCCGGCCACTACGTCTTCCTGCCCGAGAGCACCGACCTCGGCCGCAACTCTGATCCTGCATGCTGCGTCGATCCGCCCTCGGTCGATCGCGGCGCGGTGCATCGCTTGGTCGTGGCCGCCGCGTTACAGCTGTTCGCTGTTGAGTGACGCTGCCACGACATTCTCCGTCATTGCGAGCGCAGCGAAGCAATCCAGAGTCCTTGCTGGGCCCTGGATTGCTTCGCTGCGCTCGCAATGACGGCCGCTACAGCGGGGCGGCGCTCTCGCCGCGGTCGCTCGACAGTTTCGAGGCCAGCGACGCCACCACGATCACCATGGCGATCAGCCCGATGACCAGCGTGCAGATCGCGTTGATCTCGGGTTTCACGCCCAACCGCACCTCCGAATAGATCCGGATCGGCAAGGTCGCCGAGCCCGGCCCGGTGGTGAAGCTCGCGATCACGAGATCGTCGAGCGACAGCGTGAACGCCAGCATCCAGCCGGCGACCACGGCGGGCGCGATCAGCGGCAGCGTGACCATCACGAAGGCGCGCAGCGGATCACAGCCGAGGTCCATGGCCGCCTCCTCCAGGCTGCGGTCGAGCGACACCAGCCGCGACTGCACGACCACGGCGACGAAGCACATCGTCAGCGTGGTATGCGCGATCGTCACCGTCCAGAAGCCGCGCTCGGCGTCCAGCGCCACAAACAGCAGGAGGAGCGACAGGCCGGTGATCACCTCGGGCATGACCAGCGGCGCATACAGCATGCCGGAGAACAGCATGCGACCGCGAAAACCCTGTCCGCGCGACAGCGCCACGGCGGCGAGCGTGCCGAGCACCGTCGCCACCGTGGCCGACGTGGCGCCGACCCGCAGGCTCATCCAGGCCGCATCGATCATCGCGATGTCGTTGAAGAACTCGTAATACCAGCGCAGCGACCAGCCGCCCCACACCGTCACCAGCCGCGAGGCGTTGAAGGAGTAGATCACCAGGATCAGGATCGGCAGATAGAGAAATGCCAGCCCGAGCGTCAGCGAGGCGACGTTGAAGCGCGACAGGCGCGTCGGCTTTGCCGCCATCACCGGCCCTCCTCCAGCTGCCGGCGCTGCAGGCGGTCGTAGAGCAGCAGTGGCAGCAGCAGCACTGCAAGCAGCACGACTGCGATGCTCGAGGCCACCGGCCAGTCCTTGTTGGTGAAGAACTCCAGCCACAGGGTCTGGCCGATCATCAGCGATTTGGAGCCCGCGAGCAGGTCGGGAATGACGAACTCGCCGACGATCGGGATGAAACACAACAGCGCGCCGGCACCGACGCCGGGCAGCGACAGCGGGAACGTCACCAGCCAGAAGATCTCGCGCGGCGCCGCGCCGAGATCGGCGGCCGCCTCCTCCAGCGCCGGCTCCAGTTTCGTCAAGGTTGCGAACAGCGGCAGGATCATGAACGGCAGATAGGAGTAGACGATACCAACATACATCGCGCTGTCGGTCGACAGCCACACCACCGGCGTCGACACCAGATGCAGCGCGAGCAGGATCTGGTTCAGGAGCCCGTCATGCTGCAGGATGTTCACCCAGGCATAGATGCGGATCAGGAACGAGGTCCAGAACGGCACGATGACCAGTATCATCGCGATGCCCTGCCAGCGCCGCGGCAGCCGCGCCATGCCATAGGCGATGGGGTAACCGATCAGGAGCAGGATCGCCGTCGACGTCAATGCGACGACGACGCTGCGCAGGTACGAGGCGAGATACAGATCGTCCGACAGCAGCAGCCGGAAATTGTCCAGCGACAGCGCCGAGAAGGCATCGCGTAGCGACGACACCCCGTCCGTCAGCGAGAACATCGGCGTATAGGGCGGCTGCGCGATCGCGGTCTGCGACAGGCTGATCTTGGCGACGAAGGCGAACGGCACCAGGAAGAACAGCACCATCCAGACATAGGGCGCGATCGCCGCGAAGCGTGCCGGTCGCGAGAAGATGCGGCGCGCGCTCATCGCTCCAGCACCACGCAATCGTCCGGCGTGAACCAGGCCACGACGCGCTGGTTCATGCCATAGCCGTCGGCATCGAGGCGTGCGGTGTTGGCCTGGGAGGCATGCAGCACGGCGCCGCCATCGAGCTTGATCTTGTAGACGGTCTTGCCGCCGAGATAGCTCGCATCGGTGATGGCGCCTTCGACGCAATTGATCGTGGCAGCATCGCCTGCCGGCCGACGCAATGCCAGGCGGATCTTTTCAGGGCGGATCGCGACGGCCACCTTGCTCTCCGTGACCGGAGTCACCGGCTGCGCCGCGACCAGTTCACCCGCGGTGGAGGTCGCGACCCGCAGCCGCAGCGGCTCCCGCGCCGTCACCTCGCCCTCGAACAGATTGATGTCGCCGACGAACTCCGCGACCCAGCGCGAGGCGGGCTCCTCATAGAGCCGGCGCGGCACGGCCACCTGCTCGAGCTTGCCGGCATTCATCACGCCGATCCGGCTCGCCACCGTCATCGCCTCCTCCTGGTCGTGGGTGACGATGATGAAGGTCATGCCGAGCTTGCGCTGCAGTTCCATCAGTTCGAACTGTGTGCTCTCACGCAGCTTCTTGTCGAGGGCTGCCATCGGCTCGTCGAGCAGCAGCACCTGCGGACGCCGCGCCAGCGAGCGCGCCAGCGCGACGCGTTGCTTCTGGCCACCGGAGAGCTGATCGGGCTTGCGCTTCTCCAACCCCTCGAGGCGGACCAGCGCCACCATCTCGGCCACGCGCGTGGCGATCTCGGCGCGCGCCATGCCGGCACGCTTCAATCCGAAGGCGATGTTGTCGCGCACGTTCAGATGCGGGAACAGCGCGTAGTTCTGGAACATTATGTTGACCGGCCGCTCGTGCGGCAGCACCTGGGCGATGTCCTCGCCCGAGAGCAGGATGCGCCCCTCGTCCGGCGTCTCGAACCCGGCCAGCATGCGCAACAGCGTGGTCTTGCCGCAGCCGCTCGGGCCGAGCAGCGCAAAGAATTCGCCGGCGCGGATGTCGAGCGAAACGCCGTCGACGGCGCGGAAGCTGCCGAACGCCTTGACGACGTTCTCGATCCGCAGGATCGGCGGCAAGGGATCGGGACGCGGCTCCGGTGATGGTGAGGGCGCCGGCTCGGCGGCAGGCTCTGGGGTCGCGATATCGTCGGCCATGGTCCGGTCTGGTCACCCTGCCGGCTCCCAACGGCGCGGCGCAGGGCAAGCTAGCCGCCGATCGACTGCAGCTCAACCGCACGCGGCCGGCTATCCCCGTCCCCATCGCGCGGGACCGATGGGCTCGCAGCAGAGGTCGCGGCGGCCATGAAGGCGGCGAGGGCGTCGCGGTCGGCGGCGGAAACGCTCAGGCCGAGCTTGGTCCTCCGCCACAACACGTCCTCCGGAAACCGCGCCCATTCCTTGGTCATGAGGTAGCGGACCTCCGCCGCGGTGAGCTGCGGCCCGAAGGCTTGGCCAAGTTCGGCACGGCTCCTCGCCGCGCCGAGGATCTCAACAAGCCTAGTGCCGTAAGCCCCGACGAGACGGCGCGCCTCGGCTTCGCCAAGGAAGCGCCAGCGCTCCCGCGAGTCATCGACGACGTCCTCGAAACGTTCGGCATCGAAATCGCCGCCCGGCAACGGCGCCCCGGCGGTCCAGCGCGGCGACATCGGAAAGAACCTGGCGAGCCCCGAGATGGCCTGCTCGGCGCGATGCCGGGCCGTGGTCACGTCGCCGCCGCACAGGGTCAGAAGCGGCGCCTTGCCGCGGCTGGCCTGGAGGTTCATCACGGACTCGAGCCGCTCACCCTCGTGTCCGTGCAGTACCATCATGTTGGCTCCGGAGACGGTCTTGACGACGTCCGCCGGCTGGATGTCCGAGCGGAAGTAGCGGTTCGCCGCCTTGCACAGATAGGTCACGTCGGCAGCCGGCATGGTCACCACGGCCGGATCGCCATTGAAGCCGTGAGCGACGGTTCCGATCAGCGTGAAATCGCCGGCATAGGGTTGGGCGAAGATCAGCCGCCCGTCCGAATTCTGAAACACGTAGACGGCGTCGACATCGAACAGCTTGGGCACCACGATCTGGTTGACCTGCCTTGCGGTGACGCGCAGCGGCGGCTGGCGCAGCACGGTCTCGGCGGTCGAGACACTCCAGGCTCCCGTGGCATTGGCGAGCGCGCCGGCTGTGACGATGCGGCGATGGCCGCGGTCGATGATCGCGAGGCGCCAGATCCGGTCACGGTCGGCACGGATGCAGCGGGCGCCGGTTCGGATGGCCGCGCCGCGTTCGGCAGCATCGAGCGCGGTCACCACCACGAGGCGGCAGTCGTCGACCACGCAGTCGGAGTATTCGAACGCCGTGCCGATCGGACGCTTCAGCGCGTCGCCAATCGGATGATGCGTCACGTCGAGCGTCGTCGCGGATGGCAGCCGCCGCCGTGCTGCGAGCCGGTCATAGAACCAAAGTCCGGTCCGCAGCTGCCAATGCGGACGCTCATTGGCGTGGGCGGGGATCGCAAAGCGGATCGGACGGACCAGATGCGGCGCGATCCCGAGCCAGATGTCGCGCTCGCTGAGCGATCTGCGCACGCGCAACAGGCTCCGTCGCTCCAGCGCGGCGAGATCGCCGTGCACCAGCCGGGATGTCGCCGACGAGGCTGCGTGACCAAGGTCGCCCTGCTCGAGCAGGATCACACGCAGGCCACGGCCCGCCGCATCACGCGCCAAGCTGACGCCGTTCAGACCCCCACCGATGATCGCGAGATCGTAGTCCGCCATGCTGCCCAAATCTTCGAGCGTGTCAGGACGCACGATCGTAGACCTGCAACGATGATTCTCGTAGTCGCCGCGCCTGTGAGTCAGCGGATAATTTCGCGCTGTTGCGCGGCAGCCTCTGACCGCAATCCTACGGTCAGCCGGTCTTGCGCACGGACTCCACGACGTCGTCATGCGCACGGCCGACGACGCCGTCATATTTGGCGATCGGCAACGGCTTGCCGAGCAGATAGCCCTGAACCGAATCGCAACCCTGCTCGGCGAGGAAGCCGAGTTGCTCCGGCGTCTCGACGCCTTCGGCGACGATCGACATGTTCATGCCGTGCCCCAGACCGATCACCGCACGAATGATCGCTGCCGATTGCGGATTGCGGCCGAGATTCATGACAAAGGCGCGGTCGATCTTGATCTTGTCGAACGGGAAGGCCTGCAAATAGCTCAGCGACGAGTAGCCGCTGCCGAAATCGTCCATCGAGACGCGGACGCCGAGCGCCTTCAGGCGGCGCAGCAGCGAGACGCCGCGATCGAAATCCTCGATCAGCACGCCCTCGGTGATCTCGAGCTCGAGCCGTCCCGGCGACAGGCCGGTCTCGAGCAGGATCGAATGCACCAGAGCAACCAGATCGCCGTGAACGAACTGGGCGGGCGACAGGTTGACCGCGACCTGCAGCGGCTTCGGCCAGGACGCGGCCTCGCGGCAGGCCTCGCGAAGGATCCACTCGCCCATCTCGACGATCAGCCCACTCTCTTCCGCAAGCGGAATGAAGTCGCAGGGCGGCACGAAGCCGCGCACCGGATGCTGCCAGCGCGCCAGCGCTTCGAAGCCGATGATCTCGCTGGAGTCGACGGTGCGGCCCGAGCTGGCCTGCGGCTGGAAGTACAGCGACAGCTCGCCATGCTTGATGGCAACCGATAGCTCCTGGTGCAGAACGCGGCGGTCGCGGATCTGCTGGTCCATCTCCGGTTCGTAGAAGGTGATGCTGCCGCGCGACTTGGCCTTGGCGCGGAACAGCGCGGCGCCGGCATTGGCCAGCAGCGACGCGGGATCCGAACCGTTGTGCGGGAATACCGAGATGCCGGTGGTGAGCGCGGTGCGGATCGACTTGCCGTCGATCTGGAAGTCGACGGCGATGGCTGTCGCGAGCTGTTCGGCGAGCGCCCGGCCCGCCTCCGGCTGTTTGCCGTCGATGATCAGCCCGAACTCGTCGCCGGACAGACGCGCCACCACGCCACCGCGGGAGATGTGGTGCACGCGACGGGCCACCTCGATCAGGAGCTTGTCGCCGATGGCGTGGCCGAAGACGTCGTTGACGTCCTTCAGGCCCTTCAGGTCGATGTTCAGCACCGCGAACTCTTCGTCGGTGTCCCGGCAAGCGTCGATCATCTGGCTCAGCGCCTGCAGGAAGGCGGCACGGTTCGGCAGATCGGTCAGGCCGTCGTGATAGGCCATATGCGCCATCCGCGATTCGGTCTGGCGCCGGTCCGTGACATCCTCGTAGGTCTTGATCAGATATTGCGGATCGCCCGCATCGCCGAGCACCGTCACGCGCCGGGTCAGGAACAGCCGCAGGCCGTCCTTGGTCGAGATCGGATGCTCCTCCGTCATCAGGCTGCGCTTCCTGATGGCGGCCTCGTCGCGCGCCATGATCAGCCGAGCCTCGCGCGGATTGAAGATGTCGGCTGCGGTCAAGCCGGTCGCATCCTCGCGCTTGCGATTGAGGATGATCTCGGCGCTGCGGTTGGCGAGCAGATAACGGCCGTCCTTGGCACTTTCGACGATCAGGGACACCGGGATGTTGTCGACGACGAGCTCCAGGAACCTTTTGGTGTTCTCGAGCTCAAGACCGAGCGATCGCCGCTCGGTCGCATCGTCGAACACCGCGATGAGGAACTGCGGCTCATTCTTGTCGTTGCGCGCGACGACCCGGTGGGCCTCCAGGATGCGCTTCTCGTCGCCGCGCTGGACCGCCAGCTCGCTGCGACAGGTGGTGCCGGGCGTCAGTATCGCTTCCTGATCGGCGGCCCTGATATCGGCGGCGGTCTCGTCGCCGAACAGGTCGCTCGGGCGCTTGCCGATGATCCGCTCGCGCGGCATCTGCGCGAACTGCTCGAACGCCCGGTTGGCGAAGATGTAGCGGCCATCCTCGATGTTCTTGGCCGCGACGCAGACCGGAACCTGGTCGACCACCGATTCCAGGAACTGTTTGGTCGAGGCGAGCTCGCGCTCGAGCCGATGCTGCGCCGTGCAGTCCTCGTGGATGCCGATCGAGCCGCCGGTCGGCAGACGGATGATCTGGGCGCGCACGGTACGCCCGTTGGCCAGCTCGATCAGGCAGCCATCCGGCTCCTGCGCCTGCCGCGCGTACTCCTCGACCGTCAGTTTCAGCAGGCCGCGCTGACGCTGCAGCTCGACCAGATCCCGCCCGGTGCAGCCGGGCGGAATGTCGGCCCGGGTCATGCCGTAGATCTCGAGCAGGCGCTGGTTGTAGAAAATGACGCGGTTGGAGGGGCCGGTGAGCATCACCCCCTGGCTGAGATTGTTCAGCGCGGAGCTGATGAAGGCGTTGCGCCGCAACTGGGCGCGCTTGGCGCGCCGCAAGGCCGAGAGGATCCAGATCACGACCGACGCCAGAAAGGCGCAGACCACGACGCCCGCGATCAGCACCTTCCACAGCACGTCGGCCTCAACGGCGCCGAGATCGCCGGACGACGAGACATCGCCCATGGCGACCCAGGTGGCGGCCCAGGCCCGCGTCGACCCCGCCGACAGCAAGGCCGCGGTGACCATCGAGGCCGCAACGACCCGTGCAGAAAACGCGTTTCTGCCGCTCGTCTGCCATTTGTTGCCAGCCATCAATCACCCGCGGTATTCGAGGGTATTGTCTGGCCTGCACATGTTGGGATCGGGTAAACGGGTTCCGCAAATTGCGCAAAACGCAAAGCAAAATCCGTCAATGATTGCCTATGATGAACGCTTTGCTAAGCGGTGGCATGCTGTAGGCCTCGGTTCCGCCCACCAGGGATTGTAACGAGCGATGGCTTCTCCAAATTGTTTCAGGATTGCGCATGGATAAAGTGGATTGCGTCGTCGTCGGCGCGGGCGTGGTCGGACTGGCCGTGGCCCGCCAGCTGGCTACAGCGGGACGCGAAGTGATCGTCCTGGAGGCGGCCGAGGACATCGGCACCGTCACCTCGTCGCGCAACAGCGAAGTCATCCATGCCGGTATCTATTACAAGGCCGGCAGCCTGATGGCCCGGTTCTGCGTCAGCGGCAAACGCCTATTATACCGCTACTGTGACGAGCACGGCGTGCCCTATCGCAATTGCGGCAAGCTGATCGTCGCGACCAATCCGGCCGAGACCGACAAGCTGCAAGGAATTCGCGCTCATGCCGAGGCGAACGGCGTCGAGGGCATGCGACTGTTGTCCGGCGCCGAGGCGCGGGCCATGGAGCCAGCCCTGGCCTGCGAGGCCGCGCTGCTGTCAGCGTCCACCGGGATCCTCGACAGCCATGCCTACATGCTGTCGCTGCGCGGCGAGATCGAGGACGCCGGCGGCGCCTTCGCGTTCCACACCCCCCTGCTGCGGGCCAAGGCCGCCGGCGGCGCGATCGAGGTCGACGCCGGCGGCGACCAGCCGATGACGCTCTCCTGCCAGCTGCTGGTCAATGCCGCCGGCCTGAATGCGCCGGCGGTGGCCCGCCTGATCGACGGCATGCCGCCGCAGTTGGTGCCGACCGCTTATCTCGCCAAGGGCAACTACTTCAGCTGCAGCGCCAAGGCGCCGTTTGCACGGCTGATCTATCCCGTGCCGGAGCCCGGCGGCCTCGGCGTCCATCTCACGCTCGATATGGCAGGCCAAGCCCGCTTCGGCCCGGACGTCGAGTGGATCGATCACATCGACTATGCGGTCGATCCCGGCCGCGCCGCACGCTTCTATCCGGCGATCCGCAAATATTGGCCGACGTTGCCCGATGGTGCGTTGATGCCGAGCTACTCAGGCATCCGGCCGAAGATCGTACCTCCGGAAGTGGCCTCACAGGACTTCGTGATCCAGGGTCCACGCGATCACGGCGTGACCGGATTGATCAATTTGTTCGGAATTGAATCGCCCGGACTAACGTCGTCGCTTGCGATCGCACAGCATGTCGGCGACCTCACAGCGAGCTGACGGCCACGGTCCAGACCTCCAGCGACGCAAAGACTTAGTTCAACGCGGGGGCTGGGATGGGCTTGTCATGCCATCCCAGCGCGAGCGCTCATCCGGCTTGTTGGTAGGATCGTGTCGACAGAGATGCAGGACCTCGTCCGATAAACATTCAGTGAATTGTTTCGCTCGTGACTTGTCTCAAGCGCTCGATCTCGTCCTTCACCATCAGCTTACGGCGCTTCAACTCGGCAATACGCAGGTCGTCAGTCGACGGATGCACGAGAGCTTCATGCAATTCGTTTTCAAGAACTTTATGCTTACGCTCCAGTTCAACGAGATGCGCCTGAAGGGCCATTCGAAACCTCCTCGGTAGGTGAACCTGAGATTCGACCAGGGATGGCAAGTGTACACGAGTGGCTTGACCTGTCGATGGGGCCAAAAGACCGCACATGCAAATTTGAGCACGGTGTGTAATGAAGCGTGAGCAGAAGCGGACGAATCTAAAACCGATGCAAACTTGAAATTCACGGGACAGCCGCGCGGATCAATGCTTCTCGGCTTGCGCTCGAGGTTCGCAAGCGCAATATTTGCGACCTCCCGCCGCAAGCCTTTCCACTTCTCTCCGCTTTTTTGCTATCATAGATCATGGCTGACCAAGACGAGCGCGAACTGCAGGCTGAACTCGCACGCCTGCAGCAGGAGCACCGCGACCTCGACGCGGCGATTGACGCTTTGCATCAATCGCCCGCTCCCGATTTGTTGCGGCTGCAACGGCTGAAGAAGCGCAAACTGTCCCTCCGCGACCGCATCGCCTTCATCGAAGATCAGATCACCCCCGACATCATCGCCTGACAAAGAGCGTCAGCGGTTTTGACCATTGCGTTTGCAAACCGTGAAATGCGCGTGGATGGCTCGAACGCGACTTGACATATCAGGAACAAAAAGAGAACATTCAGCCATCTCAGTCCCGCAAACCAGGCAAGGATGGTTCTGATGTCTGCCTCGTTCTCTCCGCAAGACCGCTTGTACGAACAGGCCTGCGATCAGGCCATTGCGATGTGCGACGGCAATCTGCGCTCCACCATCAAGGCGCTGATCATGGCCAACGAATATCTCGAATTGGAACTGCAGGAGTTGCGCATGGCCGTCTCGTGCGGCTGCATGCCGAACGAGGCGCAGAGCAGCGCGGCCTGAGGACACCCCGGCGGAGGCGATCCTGCAGTTGCAACTCCGCGCCGCCACAGGAGGAGCGCGCATGCCTGACGTCACCTACTACGTTGCGATGGCGTTCAAGCGGGACGAATCTGGGGAGTTGATCGCGGGCGCGGCAGAGGAGTGCCAGAGTTCTGCGACCGCGCTGCGCCGTGCCGAGGCGATGTCGCGGCTGCCCGACAACATCGGCGCAGTCGCCTTCAGCCGCAGCGGAGATCCGTTGATGGGCGAGTTCAACGACGCTCGGCTGCTGCACAAGTTCGGCCAATTGCCAGACGATCTCGGCCAGCTGTGATCGCGTGCAGGTGCTGAGTGGGGGGTGTGAGACGCTCGATCTCTCTCATGTCGCCAGCGACGATAGTTTGTGTGAATCGCAGTTCGGATCGGCTTGCCTGGACGACCGCGAACTGTGGCGCTCGATGCGCTGTCAGCTGCCGTGGGTCGGAAAACGAAACTCGCTCCTTCGCTGCGCCTTGCGGATGTACATCGCACGGTCGGCTTCCTCCAAGGCGCGCACGGGATTGACGCGCTTGTCCAGCAAGGCCACTCCGGCAGATGCACCGGCGCGGACCGTCTGGCCACCAAACGTGAAGCTCAGGCGATCGATCGCTTCCTCCAGTGCGGCAGCCTTGACGCGTGCATCGGTGTCGCTGAGGTGCCAGAGCAGCACACCGAACTCGTCGCCGCCCAACCGTCCGATCACATCGGACAACCGAACCTCCTCAGCGAGAACGCGCGCGACCGCCTTGAGCACCTCGTCACCTGCGGCATGCCCGAAGGTGTCGTTGATCGGCTTGAGACGATCGACGTCGAGGACGACCAGGGCGCCGGTCGCGTCGTAGCGTTTGATGAACGCGATCGAACGGTGCAGCTCGCGGGCGAAGCCGCGTCGGTTGAAGATGTCGAGCAGGAAATCGCGCTCGGCGGTCGCCGACAGTTCCTCGATCCGGACGTGCGCGATGGCGAGCTCGGCCTTGAGGCGCCGGATGGCCTGCCGCGCGCCGGCCGGCGCCGAACCCGGGCCCGGCGCACGCCGTCCCAGTGGTCCCTTGCGGTGGTAGCGGGATCGGCGCCGGCCGGCTGACGCGGCCATCTTCATGCGCTTCTTTTTCATCCCACCCCTCACCCCCGCCGTCATTTTGGCTTGCCGGGCCAAACCAAGTCAGGATAGTCCATTTAGACCTCCATGCCATGGTTTGCCGCTGTCGGGACCGATCCTATACTCCGGCCCATGCTTCTGGATTCCCGAGACGAATTGAGTTCATGACCGCCCCGATCGCCATCATCATGGGAAGCCAGTCCGACTGGGATACCATGCGCAACGCCGCCGAGACACTCGATGCCCTGGGCGTGAACTATGACGCCCGCATCGTCTCCGCGCATCGCACCCCGGACCGGCTGTACGCGTTTGCCAAGGGCGCCAAGGCTGCCGGCTACAAGGTCGTGATCGCCGGTGCCGGCGGCGCCGCCCATTTGCCCGGCATGACGGCATCCCTGACAGAACTGCCCGTATTCGGCGTTCCCGTCGAATCCAAGGCCCTGTCGGGAATCGACTCGCTCTATTCCATCGTGCAGATGCCGGCCGGCATTCCGGTGGGAACCCTCGCCATCGGCAGGTCCGGCGCGATCAACGCGGCGCTGCTGGCTGCCAGCGTGCTGGCGCTGTCAGATCCGGCGCTGGCCAGCCGCCTCGCGGCGTGGCGACAGGCCCAGACCAACGCAATCGCCGAACGTCCGGAGGGCACGGCGTGACCGGGTCCAATCGGGTCAAGCTCAAGCCCGGCGACACCATCGGCATTCTCGGCGGCGGCCAGCTCGGCCGCATGCTGGCGCTGGCCGCGGCCCGGCTCGGGCTGCGCTGCCAGGTGTTCTCGCCCGACCCGGACTCACCGGCCTTCGACGTCGTCCTGCACGCGACCTGCGCCGAATATGCCGACGTGGAGGCGCTGGAGCTGTTTGCCAACGACGTCGATGTCGTCACCTACGAGTTCGAGAACGTCCCCTCCGCTGCCGCCCTCGTGCTGGGCGCGCGCCGTCCGGTGTTGCCGAGCCGGTCGTCGCTCGAGACCACCCAGGACCGCCTGACCGAGAAGGATTTCGTCACCTCGCTCGGCATCCGCACCGCCAACTACGCCGACGTCTCCTCGGTCGGAACGCTGCGGGAGGCGATCCTGCGGATCGGCTTGCCGGCCGTGCTGAAAACCCGCCGCTTCGGCTATGACGGCAAGGGCCAGGTCAAGATCCAGCAGGGCGACAACCTCGAGCGGGTCTGGGCCGAGCTCGGCACCAAGTCCGCCATTCTCGAGGCTTTCGTGCCGTTCGAGCGCGAGATCTCGGTCGTTGCGGCGCGGGCTGCCGATGGTCAGGTCGAGTGTTTCGACGTGACCGAGAACGAGCATCGCGATCACATCCTCAAAGTGTCACGCGCGCCGGCCGCCATTCCGGATGCCCTCGCCGACGAGGCCCGCGACATCGCGAGCCGGATCGCGACCGCATTGGACTATGTCGGGGTGCTCGCGGTCGAAATGTTCGTGGTGTCGGGCGGCCCCACTCCGGGCGTTCTGGTCAACGAGATCGCTCCCCGCGTCCACAATTCCGGTCACTGGACGCTCGATGGGGCGTCGATTTCGCAGTTCGAGCAGCACATCAGAGCGATCGCGGGCTGGCCGCTCGGCAAGCCGGTGCGGCACGGCGACGTCACCATGACCAACCTGATCGGGGACGAGATCGACAGCTACGAGCAATGGCTCACGGTTCCCGGCGCGACCGTCCATCTCTACGGCAAGGGCGCCGCTCGCCCGGGCCGCAAAATGGGTCATGTAACCCTGGTCGCCCCGTCTGCGCCGGCCAAAAAACCGCGGTCCTGAGCGTTAATCTTTCAGCCAAAGCCCGGCACCGGGTGGACAGCCCTGGTGTTGTCTGATACACGGGCGCCCTCAAGGTTAAGGGCGCGGCCTTCTGCCAGCCCTGGCTTTCACCAGATTTCAAACCGATAGACTGAGAAAGAGGATGCCGCGTGCAGGTTCTCGTTCGCGATAACAATGTCGATCAAGCCCTCAAGGCGCTCAAGAAGAAGATGCAGCGCGAGGGCATTTTCCGCGAGATGAAGCTCCGCGGCCATTACGAGAAGCCCTCTGAGAAGAAAGCCCGCGAGAAGGCCGAAGCCGTGCGCCGTGCGCGCAAGCTGGCCCGCAAGAAGCTGCAGCGTGAAGGTCTGCTGCCGATGAAGCCGAAGCCGGTGTTCGGCGCTGGCGCAGGTGGTGACCGTGGCGGCGCTGGTCGTGGTCCGGGCGCTGGTGGCCCTCGCCCCGGTGCGCCGCGCTGATCTGCCACTTCGATTGTAGAACTCTGAAAACGCGGGCCCTGGGCTCGCGTTTTTTCGTTTTGGGCCTTGTTGAACTACCGAACTTCGGCGTCGCGCCGATCGCGCGCGCCTCGAGGTGACGGCCTCTCGATCGCGCTGCAGAGGCCTCCCGCTGAAAACAAAAAAGCGGCAGACCAACGGTCTACCGCTTCGCGGGGAACGCCAGATCGCGTCCGATCTACTTCGGAAGCACCGAGTGGAAAACCGACTTGGCCGCAGACACCATGTCGTGCGCGACGTTGGACATCTGATCCTTGATCGACGGATCAGCCCTGTCGGCACGCAGGTCGAGCGGACGCAATTGCTGCGCGGGAATCTCTGCCGGTGGCGTCGGACGGCCATCGGGCTGCAATGCTCCGGTGTAGCTCGGGCTCGTCGCCGACGGCATGGCGAAGCCCTGCTCGGCCGGCGGCGCTGATACCGTGACCGGCGGCGGTAACGGGCGAACCGGCGACACCTGGGGCGCCATTGTCGCGATCCGCGGCGGTTCGCCGGCACCGCGAGCCGAATCGTTCGCGGACTTGTCTGCAGCCGTCTTTCCGGCACTTTCGCTCGCACGCAGCCGCTCAATCGCAGCGCGGGCGAGATCAGCGGCGTCGCGGCGATCCTCCGGAGGGGTCGCCGGCGCCTCGGTCTGCGTTCCCCGAGAAATCAACTTCTCACGCGCCGACACGGCGCGTCGCGCTGCCTTCTCCTCGGCGGGGAGGCTTGCCGTCTCGGTCGGCTTCACGTCGACGGCCTTCTCCGAAGCCTTGTCGGCCAGCGACTTCTCGGAGACCCCCTTGGCCTTGATGCCCGGAGCCGGGATGTTGGACACCTCGGCCGACGTTTCGGCCGGCTTGGCGGCAGCCTTGGAATCTGCCTTGAGGTCCGCCTTTGCCTCCAGCTTCGCAGGCTCCGTCCCCTTGGCTGAAGACTGTGCCGTGTCGCTCTTGGAAGTGTCGCTCTTGGACGTGTCGCTCTTGGAGCCCGTGAGCTTGGCATAGGCCGCAGACGCCATGGCCGCCACGGTCGATGGCGGCGAGTCGGGCTTGGTATTGATGTAGTGGTTGACGATGTAGGCCCCGATGATGGTGGCCACCACCGACGGGATGATCTCCATGGCGAACTTTGTGAGATATTTCAGCATGCTGACCACTCCCGCGCGGTATTTGCGGGAACTTTGAGGCACAATTAAGGGACCATTCCCCACCTTCCGAAGCTCGCCACCTGCAATGCACACAAGCGCGGGGCCGCCGAAAGTCGTTATTCTGAAAGCCTTTGGAACGCGAGCCCTGCGGCCGTTCAACATCACAACGGCGCTGCAACAGCACTCCGGATCGCCGGCTCAAGATACCACAATCAGCGGCATCCCGGTAAACAATTGGTTACGGCTTCAATTCAACTTCCAGGAAAACGATCTCGGAACTGGTCTCGTTCAGCACATCGTGTTCGACGCCGGCTTTGCGGAAGTAGGATTTTCCGGTTGCGAGCTGCGCCTTGGAGCGCTCGCCCGACGGCGCCACGATCGTCATCTCCCCCGCGGTGACGGGCACGATGACATAGTCCATCTCATGAATGTGGCGCCCCGTCGCGCTGCCGGGCGCCAGCCGCCACTCCGTGACGCGGACCTCGGGCGTGTCGACCTGGACGTCGGATTGGGCGCTGAGCATGGGGACCTCGCAGGAAATCAGGGCACGAAGAGCAGGAACAGGAATATCGCGAACACCACCATGTGCACCAGCCCGAACAGGATGTTCGTCCGCCCGGTGCCGAAGGTCAGCATGCTCAGAATGAAGGTCAGCACCAGCAGCACCATTCCCTGTGCATCGAGCCCGAGCACGAGTTGCTTCTGCAGCGCGTAGGCGGCGACCGCGACGGCCGGGATGGTCAGGCCGATCGTGGCGAGCGAGGACCCCAGCGCCAGGTTGATGCTCTTCTGCAGGTCGTTGGCGCGCGCCGCGGACAGCGCCGCCACGCTCTCCGGCAGCAGGATCAGCAGCGCCACCAGCACACCCGCCACAGCCGGCGGCGCGCCGGTCGCCGCGACTCCGGCATCGACGACCAGAGAGAATTTCTTGGCCAGCATCACCACCGCGAGCAAGGCCAGCAGCAACAGCCCGACGCTGAGCAGCAGCTGCCGCCGTGGCAAACGTACATCGTCATCGCTGAAGCCGGCCGCGCTGCCGACGAAGTAATCCCGGTGCCTCCTGGTCTGGGTGTAGAGGAATACGGCGTAGAGGAGGATCGTCGCCACACTGACGAAGGCGAGCTGGGCCGCCGAAAACACCGGCCCCGGCGAGGTCAAGGTGTAGTTCGGCAGCACCAGGGTGATGGTGGCCATCGTAAACAGCACGCTGAGATAGAGATTGGCGCCGGAGAGCAGGAAATCCTGCTCGCGATAACGCAGGCCGCCGATGAAGACGCAGAGGCCGACCAGGCCGTTGCAGACGATCATCACGACGGCAAAGACCGTATCACGCGCCAGCGCCGGCGCGGCCTTGTCGCCGAGCATGATGGTCGCGATCAGCGCCACTTCGATGACCGTCACCGCCAGGGTCAGCAGCAGTGTGCCGAATGGCTCGCCGATCTCATGCGCGATCACCTCGGCGTGATGGACCGCCGCGAACACCGTGCCGAACAGGATGATCAGCAGCACGGCAGCAAACCCCACCCCGGCCGCCGATGGTGTGAAGTCGTAATGCGCCACGGTGACGGCCGCGACCAGTGCGATCGCCAGGCCCGGAAAGATCACGGACGATGCCGGCGTCGCGCTCTTCACGCTCATGAATTGGTCCTCGATCCCTGTTCCGCCCGACTATGCGCGATGCCGCGGCGATCGTCACCCGGCCCCGGCGATCGTCCGCCGCGGGACGGCTCGCGAGTGCCGCCGATCAGATCAATGGGAGCTGAGCAGCGGGTGGATGGGCAGCAGGGTCAAAAGCACGAACAGCGGAATCATCACGGCGCCCGCCGCCAGCATGTAGCCGAAGAAGCTCGGCATCTTGATGCCGCGCTCATTGGCAATGGCCGCAACCATGAAGTTCGGCGCATTGCCGATATAGGTCAGCGCGCCCATGTACACGGCGCCCATCGAGATCGCGGCCAGCGTTCCCGAGAGCTCGCCCATCAGCACCTTGGGATCGCCGCCCGCCAGCTCGAAGAACAACAGGTAGGTCGGCGCATTGTCGAGAAAGGCCGACATCAAGCCGGTGAACCAGAAATAGGCGACCTCGCGCGGCGCGCCGGCCGGTGTGGTCACGGCATTCAGCAGCCAGCCGAACGCGCCTTCATGCCCGGCATTGAGCATCGCGATCACCGGCACGATGGCCGTGAAGATCGCCGCGAACAGTTTGGCGACCTCGCGGATCGGCTCCCAGTTGAAGCCGTTGGCTTCGCGGTGCTCGTCAGGCGTCAGCCAGAGCGACAGGCCGGCGATCACGATCAGGAGGGCGTCGCGGACGAGGTTCTGCAGCTCCATATGCGTGCCCACGATGTCGAAGGAGACGCCAGGCTTCCACGTGGCTGACACCAGTGTGTTGGCGACGATCGCGGCGATCAGGACGATGTTGATGAGCCCGCGAATCCGCACCGGCTCTCCCCTGCCCTGCGTGGCCGACGGCTTCTCCGCGCGAAAGCGCCAAGCATCGATGGCGGCAAAGATCACGAGCAGACATCCGGCGACGATCGCGGTCTGCAGCCAGATGTTGCGCGTCGTCCAGAAGAAGTCGACGCCGCGCAGGAAGCCGACGAACAGCGGCGGGTCGCCCAGCGGGCTCAAAGCGCCGCCGACGTTGGCAGCGAGGATGATGAAGAAGATCAGCACATGCACGTTGTGGGGCCGCGCCAGATTGGCGCGGATCAGCGGTCGCACCAGGATCATCGCGGCGCCCGTGGTGCCGACCACGCTCGCGATGATGGTCCCGAGTGCCAGAATGGCCGTGTTCGTCGCCGGCGTTCCCCGGATGTCGCCGGTCACCAGGATGCCGCCAGCCACCGTATAGAGCGCGAACAGCAGCACGATGAAGCTGAGATATTCGGCAAGCAGCGCATGGATGAACGCCGCGGCTGCAGCCGCCGGTCCGGCCTGCCAGGCCAGGGCGGCCAGCGTGACCAACGCCCATGAAGCGGCGATCTTGCCGTAGTGGTGATGCCAGAAGCTGGCGAACAGCAGCGGCCCGAGCGCGATCGACAGCAGCAGGCCCCCGAACGGCAGCGCGAACGGCCAGGACATCGTTGCGCCGTTCAGCTCAGCGGCGTTCGCCGGGATCGGGAGACATGCGAAACCAACGACGGCCAGGAGCAGAGCCGGCCATCCTGAGACGTGAGCGCTACGGGTCGTTGATGAAATTCTTTGCCGTATCCGTCGCACCAAAAAGATCCAGATCGTTGTGGCCGCCCTCGGGAAACCGTACGAAGCGCTTGGGGTCATGCGCAAGTGCGACCAATCGTTCCCCGAACCGGATCGAGATCGCAGGATCCTTCGCTCCATGCATGATCAAAAGCGGCACATGCACCTTGGCGATGCGCCGGTCAGAATGGAAGCGGTCGAGCATCAGCAGACCGACGGGAACCACTTTCAGCATCTCCGAGGCGACATCGACAGTCGACGTGTACGGCGCTTCGAGGATCAGCTTGGCGATGGGATGGTCGGCGGCAATGGCGGTTGCCACGCCGCTGCCGAGCGAGAAGCCCCAGGCGACGATGCGCGCCGCATCGTAACGCTCCCGCGTGAATGCATAGGCGGCTGCGGCATCCTGAAGCAGGCCGGTCTCGCTGGGGCTGCCGCTCGATCCCGCGTAGCCGCGATACGACAGCGCGACGAGACCGGTGCCGTCGGCGGTGATCGCCTTGAAGCGCGAGACCACGCCGGCGAGGAAATCGCCGTTCCCCGGAAAGTACAGGACAACCTTGCGGCCGGGCTGTGCCGGGACGTGCCAAGCGATGATCTTCTCACCGTCTGCCGACGTCAGCACGTGCTCTTCAGCCTGCGCAAATCCCGCCAAAGCCGGCGGCGTGCGGCCGACCGGCGGGATCGGAAACAGCATGGCGCGCTGGCGTGCGAACAGCACGGCAAGAGCGGTGACATAGAGTGCCACCAGGACAATCAGGAGCCATTTCAGGATCGTCATGGCTCCTGCTGGTCTCGCCTACATCGCCTTGACGATGTTCTCGGTCATCTTCTTGGCGTCGCCGAGCAGCATCATCGTGTTGTCGCGATAGAACAGCGGATTGTCGATGCCGGCATAGCCCGAGGCGAGCGAGCGCTTGATGAACATCACGGTGCCGGCCTTCCAGACCTGCAGCACCGGCATGCCGTAGATCGGAGAGGTCTTGTCCTCTTCCGCCGCCGGATTGGTGACGTCGTTGGCGCCGATGACGAAGGCGATGTCTGCCTGGGCGAACTCGGAGTTGATGTCCTCGAGTTCGAACACCTCGTCATAGGGCACGTTGGCCTCGGCGAGCAGCACGTTCATGTGGCCGGGCATGCGGCCCGCAACCGGATGAATCGCGTACTTCACCTCGACGCCTTCCTTCTTCAGCGTGTCGGCCATCTCGCGCAGCGCGTGCTGGGCCTGGGCGACCGCCATGCCGTAACCGGGCACGATGATAACCTTGGAGGCGTTCTTCATGATGAAGGCCGCGTCGTCGGCCGAGCCGAGCTTGGCCGGCTTCTGCTCGCCCGTGCCTGCGCCCGCAGTCGCCGTCTCACCGCCGAAACCGCCGAGGATGACCGAGATGAAGGACCGGTTCATCGCGTGGCACATGATGTAGGACAGGATCGCGCCGGACGAGCCGACCAGCGCGCCGGTGATGATCAGCGCCGAATTGCCGAGCGTGAAGCCGATGCCGGCGGCCGCCCAACCCGAATAGGAGTTCAGCATCGAGATCACGACCGGCATGTCGGCGCCGCCGATCGGGATGATCATCAGCACGCCGAGGGCCAGCGCCAGCAACGTGACCATCAGGAAGTCGAAGCCGCCGCCGGTCATCACGAGGCGGACGACGAAGAACACCAGCGCGACAGCGAGCGCAATGTTGATGAGATGGCGCGCGGGCAGCATGATCGGTGCGCCGCTCATCCGTCCCGACAGCTTCATGAAGGCGATCACCGAGCCGGTGAACGTCAGCGCGCCGATGGCGACGCCGAGCGACATCTCGACCAGGCTCTGCGGATGGATGTTGCCGGGCGTGCCGATGTCGAAGGCTTCCGGCGCAAAGAACGCGCCCGCGGCGACCAGCACCGCGGCCATGCCGACCAGCGAGTGGAACGCCGCGACCAGCTCCGGCATCGCCGTCATCGGCACCCGGCGCGCGATGACCGCACCGATACCGCCGCCGATCGCGACGCCCAGGATCACCAGGATCCAGGCCACCGCATCCGCCGGCGGATGGCCGGCGAGTGTGGTGACCACAGCGATCGCCATGCCGGCCATGCCGAAGAAATTGCCCTGGCGGCTGCTGGCCGGGCTCGACAGCCCGCGGAGCGACAGGATGAACAGCACACCCGCCACGAGATAAAGGAGTGCCGACAGATTGGCGTTCATTGCAGATGCCCCGTTGTGCCTGTCATCCCGCGTCGTGCGGCGTTGTTAAGCGACGTTGTTATTTGGACTTCTTCTTGTACATCGCGAGCATGCGCTGGGTGACGAGGAAGCCTCCGAAGATGTTCACGCAAGCGAAGATCAGCGCGACGAAGCCGAACGCCCGCGCCAGACCGCTGCCGCTCGACAGCATGGGAACGCCGACTGCGAGCAGCGCGCCGACCACGATCACCGAGGAGATCGCATTGGTCACCGACATCAGCGGCGTATGCAGGGCCGGCGTCACCGACCACACCACGAAGTAGCCGACGAAGACCGCCAGCACGAAAATCGAAAGCCGGAAGACGAAGGGATCGACGGCTTGGACGACATGTTCCATGGCTTTGCTCCTCAGGCCTTGGGCTGGAAGTTCGGGTGGACGATGGCGCCGTCCTTTGTCAAAGCCGTGGCCTTGACCAGTTCGTCGTCCCAGTTCACCGCCAGCGTCTTCTCCTTTTTGTCGATCATCGTCTCGATGAAGGAGAACAGGTTGCGGGCGTAGAGTCCCGAGGCCGAGGCAGGGACACGGCCTGCCAGATTCGGGAAACCGATGATCTTCACGCCGTCGATGTCGACGATCTCGCCAAGCTTGACGCCTTCGACGTTGCCGCCGCGCTCGACCGCGAGATCGACCAGCACGGAGCCGGGGCGCATCGACTTCACCATCTCCATGGTGACCAGCCGCGGCGCCGGGCGGCCCGGGATCAGTGCGGTCGTGATGATGACGTCCTGCTTCTTGATGTGTTCCGCCGTCAGCGCCGCCTGCTTGGCCTGGTACTCCTTGGACATTTCCTTGGCGTAGCCGCCCGCGGTCTGCGCGTTCTTGAACTCCTCGTCCTCAACGGCGAGGAACTTGGCGCCAAGGCTCTCGACCTGCTCCTTAGTGGCCGGACGCACGTCGGTCGCGGAGACGATGGCGCCCAGCCGGCGCGCGGTCGCGATGGCCTGCAGTCCGGCGACGCCGACGCCCATGATGAAGACCTTGGTCGCCGGCACGGTGCCGGCGGCGGTCATCATCATCGGAAAGGCGCGGCCGAACGCCTCGGCGCCTTCGATGACGGCGCGGTAGCCGGCGAGGTTGGCCTGGCTCGACAGCACGTCCATCACCTGCGCGCGGGTAATGCGTGGCATCAGCTCCATTGCGAAGGCCGCAATCCCGGCATCGGCCATCGCCTTCAGGGCTGCGTCGTTGCCGTAAGGGTCCATGATCGCGAACACCAGCGCGCCGCGGCGGTAACTGGCGAGCTCGGAGGCCTCGGGCCGCTTCACCTTGATGATGATGTCGGCGTCCTTGAGCGCATCCGCGCTCACGGTCGCGCCAGCCGCCGTGAACTCCGCATCCGGCACGCCGGACTTGATGCCAGCGCCGGGCTCGATCGCGATCTCGGCGCCCAAAGCCTTGAACTTCTTCACCGTATCGGGAGAGGCGGCGACCCGCGGCTCCAACGGGTCGATTTCCTTGGCGACGGCAATCTTCATGAGGCCTCCGGCGCGAATGCGCGCGCGAGCTTTAAGGGCGGGACGTCCATTGTCTTCAGCAGGCAGCCTTGACAGCGCTCAGCTGAAAGCCCGCCGACGGTCACGCCAGCGGGCCGAAAACGACATTAGGCGAGGAAAATAGCCATCAAGATGACGATGAGGCCGACACCGATCGTGCCGTACTTCACCAGCGCGATGAAGCCCTCATAGGTTGCTTCATGCGCCGCGTAGTCGTTGCCGTCAGCCGTCGAGTAGGCGATCTGGCCATGGTCTGCCATCGGGGTCCCCCAGAGAGAATATGCTTTGTTAAGGTCGCATACCCCAAAGCCAATGCAAGGGCAACGGCTGGCATGCAAGGCAGTTTTATCGGTTTTTCCGATCGACCTATTGGCGAGGCCAATTGTCACGGATCCAGCGCGTCAGACTGGCCTCGCTGACCTCGCCGGCGGCGAGGGCGAGGATGACGGCAGTCGCCTGAGCAGGGTCCGGTGCAAATGCGATTTCGTTTCTGCGCAGAAATGTCATCATCGCCATGAAGGCGATGCGCTTGTTGCCGTCGACGAAGGCGTGGTTCTTGGCCAACCCGAACGCGTAGGCTGCGGCAAGCTCTGGCAGCGTGGCCTGCTCATAGCTCCATTTGTTGATCGGGCGCTCCAGAGCTGAGCGCAGCATGCCTTCATCGCGCAATCCCGGCGCGCCGCCGAAGCGGCGCAGCTGTCGCGCATGGATCGCGATGGCCTGCTCGTAGGTGATCCAGAGCGGCTCCTGCTGCTCGCTCATTTGGCGAGCGCGGCAAGCGTGTCGCGATACTCGTCCATGAGCCCGTCGGCGATTTCCATCGTCCTATCGAAATCCGGATCGTAGGGAAGCGCCTGGAACCCCCCGCCGGGCAGTTCCACGATATGCAGCTGCTGACCGCGTTTGAGATCGAGCCGCTGCATCAACTCGCGCGGCAGCAGTAGCCCGTCAGAATTGCCGATCTTCTTGATCTCGATCTTCATTGAGGCCCGCCCAAACGCAATGAGGCACGTTGTACAAATGTATAACGCGCCTCCTTGATCCGTTCAACAAATGTTTTACACCCCTACCCCATCGCCTCCAGCTCGTCGATCATGCCGGCGATTACCGACAGGCCTCCGTCCCAGAACTTGGGATCCTTGGCGTCGAGCCCGAAAGGCTTGAGCAGCTCGGAATAATGCTTAGTGCCGCCGGCCGCGAGCATGGCGAGGTAGCGCTCGGCGAAGCCCTCGGCGGCGTGCTCGTAGACGGCATAGAGCGAGTTCACGAGACAGTCGCCGAACGCGTAGGCGTAGACGTAGAACGGCGAATGGATGAAGTGCGGGATGTACATCCAGAAGTTCTCGTAGCCCGGCTTGATCTCGATCGCCTCGCCGAGGCTCTCGGTCTGCACCGACATCCAGATCTGGCCGAGCCGCTCGGCGGTCAGCTCGCCGTTCTTGCGCTCGGTGTGCACGGCGCGCTCGAACGAATAGAACGCGATCTGCCGCACCACCGTGTTGATCATGTCCTCGACCTTGCCGGCGAGCAGCGCCTGGCGCTGCTTGCCGTCCTTAGTCTCGGACAGCAGGCGCTTGAAGGTCAGCATCTCGCCGAACACGCTCGCGGTCTCCGCCAGCGTCAGCGGCGTCGGCGCCATCAGCGCGCCGTTCTTCGCCGCCAGCACCTGATGCACGCCGTGGCCGAGCTCGTGCGCGAGCGTCATCACGTCGCGCGGTTTGCCCTGGTAGTTCATCAGCACATAGGGATGCGCCGACGGCGTCGTCGGATGCGAGAACGCACCGGGCGCCTTGCCGGGCCGCACCGGCGCGTCGATCCAGCTCTGGTCGAAGAAGCGCTGCGCGATGTCGGCCATCTCGGGCGAGAAGCCGCGATAGGCCGTCAGCACCATGCTCTTGGCTTCCGGCCATGCGATGGTGGCGTTGGCCGCGAAGGGCAGCGGCGCGTTGCGGTCCCAATGCGCGAGCTTCTTCTTTTTGAACCAGCGCGCCTTGAGGTGATAGTAGCGGTGCGACAGCTTCGGATAGGCTGCTCGCACCGATGCCACCAGCGCATCGACCACCTCGCGCTCGACGCGGTTGTTGAGATGCCGCGAGTCGGCGACATCCTGGAAGCCGCGCCAGCGGTCGGAGATGTCCTTGTCCTTGGCGAGCGTGTTGGTTATCAGCGCGAAGGTGCGCTCATTGGCCTTGAAAGTCTTGGCCAGCGCTTCGGCTGCGGCCTTGCGCTTGGCACCGTCGCGGTCCTGCAGGAAACTGAGCGTCGGCTCGATCGCAAGCTCCTTGCCGCCGACCTGGAAGCGCAAACCCGCGATGGTCTGGTCGAACAGCCGGTTCCAGGCGGAATAGCCCGTCTGCGACTTCTCGTGGAACAGCTGCTCGACGCGATCCTCGAGCTGATAGGGCTTGTCCTTGCGCAGATCCTCGATCCACGGCCGGTAGTGGCCGAGCGCCGGGGTTTCCATCGCACGCTCGATCACCGCGTCGTCGATGCGGTTAAGCTCCAGCGGAAAGAACAGCAGATGCGTCGACGCGGAAGTCAGCCGCTCGGAGATGTCGCCGTAGAACTTCGAGATCGCCGGGTCGACACTGTCGCCGGCATGCGCGAGACCTGCGAACGAGCCAAGCCGTCCCGCGACATCGTCGATTGCTTCGTAACGACGCACCGCTCCTGCGAGCCATTCGCCGCCATCTTCGCGCGCGACATGCTCGGCGAGCTTGCCCTTGTAGTCGGTCTCAAACGCGACGCATTCGGCGTCCATCTTCGCGAGATCGTGAGCGATCTCCGGGGCGTCGATGCCGGTATAAAGGTCGCCGAGATTCCACTCGGGCAGCGCACCGATGCCGGCCTTTGCCGTGACCACCTTCTTTGCGGGCTTGGCCGACGATTTGGCTGTTGCACCACGCGCAGTCTTCGAGACTGCAGGCTTGGACACTGAAGTCTTGGACACTGCAGGCTTGGCCTTGGAGGCCGGCTTGGCCGCCGACTTCTTGGCCGGCTTGGCTTTGGAATTGGCGGCTTTGGAAGACGGAGCGGATCTGGTGGGCTTGCGAAGGGCAGAAGAGGCGCGCGAGGTCATCGGATGGGTAACCTGTTGTTCGAACGTTTATCCCGATCAGCGAGGTTTAAGGTTGCGTTAATCGGCGTCGGCGAGAGTGCCCCGATTCGAGACAGATAGTCGTAGCGTGCAAGGAAAGCCATGGCTGCCAGCATTTTGATTGCCGATGATGATCCGGTCCAGCGCCGGCTGGTGGAGAACATGGTGCAGAAATGCGGCTACGAGGCGGTCGTCGTCGAGACCGGCGACGCCGTGATCGAGAAGCTGACCCATCCCGATGCCGGTCCGATCGATGCGATCGTGCTCGATCTCGTGATGCCCGGCCTCGACGGCATGGGCGTGCTCTCCAAGATGCGCGAGGCCGGAATTGCGATTCCGGTAATCGTGCAGACCGCACATGGCGGCATCGACAACGTGGTCTCCGCGATGCGCGCCGGAGCGCTGGATTTCGTCGTCAAACCTGTCGGCATGGAGCGGCTGCAGGTCTCGCTGCGCAATGCGCTCAATACCTCGGCGCTGAAGGGCGAGCTGCAGCGGATACGGCACAGCCGCGAAGGGCGGCTGACTTTCTCGGACATCATCACCCGCGCCGAAGCCATGACGCCGATCCTTCGCATCGCCGAGAAGGCTGCGGCCTCGTCGATCCCCGTGCTGATCGAAGGCGAATCGGGCGTCGGCAAGGAACTGTTCGCCCGCGCCATCCATGGCACCAGCGAGCGCAAGACCAAGCCGTTCGTCGCGGTCAATTGCGGCGCGATCCCGGACAATCTCGTGGAGTCGATCCTGTTCGGCCACGAGAAGGGGGCATTCACCGGCGCGACCGAGCGTCACATGGGCAAGTTCGTCGAGGCTCATGGCGGCACGCTGTTCCTCGACGAGGTCTCGGAGCTGCCGCTCACCGCGCAGGTCAAGCTGCTCCGCGCGCTGCAGGAGGGCGCCGTCGAGGCGGTTGGCGGCCGCAAGCCGGTCAAGGTCGACGTCCGCATCATCTCGGCGACCAACCGCCGGCTGCTGGACCGCGTCAAGGAAGGCCATTTCCGCGAGGATCTGTTCTACCGGCTGCACGTGCTGCCGCTGACGATTCCGCCGCTGCGCGCGCGCCGCGAGGACATTCCTCACCTGCTGCGGCACTTCCTGGCACGGTTCGCAGCGGAGGAGAATCGCGCCGTCTCGGGCATTGCCGGCGAGGCCGTGGCCTATCTGGCCAATCTCGACTGGCCCGGCAACATCCGCCAGCTCGAGAACGCCGTCTATCGTGCGGTGGTCATGAGCGAGGCCGACCAGCTCGATGTGGCCGATTTCCCTCTGATCCCCACGCATGCGCCGCCGGTGGAGCCGGCGCCGCCGCTCACGGTGGACCGGCCCATCTCGTCGCTTCCCGCCATGGTGCCGGGTAGTGAAGTACCCATCGCACCCCTGCCCTCTCACGGAAGTCTGCCGCTGCTGACCGCCGGCGGCGAGGTGCGGCCGCTCGAGGAGCTGGAGCACGAGATCATCCGCTTTGCCATCGCCCACTATCGCGGCCAGATGTCGGAGGTGGCGCGGCGTCTCAAGATCGGACGCTCCACGCTGTACCGCAAGCTCGACGAGGCCAATGGCGAAACGCCCACCACGGAGAGCCCGCCGCTTGGCTGAGCCGATTGTGTCAGGAGACATCGTTGCGCTCGGCTCATGTCCGAAAAATGCCGCAACACCGCGCAACGATAGAACCTCTGAACCGTTGCCTTGCGGTGACAGACAAAGGAAAAGACGCGTGGCACAAACGCACGATCGGTTTGGCCGGGGTTTCCCAAGAGTCAGTTTGTCGTGAGTTGTCCCGTGTGGCGCTGGCCGCAGAAGTGGGGCTTGAGTACCGTTTGAGCGTGATTCTTTGCGTGCAGGCGTGACCCATTCTCACTCGCGGGTACTTGAGCCGAAGCCGGCGGGCAGAAGCGACCTTGTTACCGACCCTGTTCCTGGCGGAACAGAATCATCCGAGGGATTGACGATGCGAGATTGTGTGACCACCCGCGGCGGATATGACCGGGTGCTGATGGCCGTTGCGGCAGCCTTCCTCGCGATGTCCTCGACCGCGGCCCTCGCCCAGGGGGATACGCCGCGCAGCGCTGCCGACTTGGCCATCGATGCGGCAGTCCCGATCCCTGAGCCTGCCAACGTGCCGCCGCCCACCGCCAGCGATTTCAAGCCCGACACGACCGCGACCGTCTCGCCCAGCCAGGCCAAGGCGCCCGAACCCACCAAGCCCATCGACTCCGCCGCAGCACCTGCGGCCGATCCGGCCAAGAACGTTGCAAACCCGCCGGCGGCGGCCCCGGCCACTGCGACCGCGCCCGAGCCTGCCAAGGATCCGGTCAAGGCGGCGAGCAACGTTCCCGCGGCGGACCAGCCGGTTGCGGACCGCCTGCGCGACTTGATCGCCACCAAGGGTCAGCGCTATTTCGATCGCAAGGCGGAGCGCGCGGCGGTCGAGAAGTTCTACACCGGCCGCGACTACGCGCCGATCTGGACGCAGGCGGGCACTCTGACTCCGGCCGCCAAGGGCGTGATTGCCCGGCTCAAGGACGCCGCTGCCGACGGCCTCAACCCCGCCGACTACCCGGTGCCCGACTTCGCCGCTGCCGGCTCGGCGCCGGACGCGCTCGCGGAGGCCGACCTCAAGCTCACCGAGAGCATGATGGACTACGCGCGTCAGGCCCAGAGCGGTCGGATGCACTGGTCGCAGGTCTCCGCCGACATCCAGTATCCCGAGCACCCGATCGACCCGAACGAGGTGCTCGCCAACGTGACCGGGGCGAAGAACGCCTCCGCGGCGCTGGAGGGCTACAACCCGCCGCACAAGCTCTACAAGCTGCTTCGCGCCAAGCTCGCCGAGTTGCGCGGCGGCCAGGACGGCCCCCCGATCATCATCGACGAAGGCGAGCCGCTGAAATACACGCCGGCGCGCGGCAAGAATGCGCCGGAGGCCGAGGCGCAGATGTCGGACCCGCGCGTGCCGAAGCTGCGCGCCAAGCTCGGCATGACCGAGAACCTCGACGACATCCGCTACGACGCCAAGGTTGCCGCCGCAGTCCGCAAATTCCAGGACAGCGTCGATCTCAAGCCGACCGGCGTGCTGGACGACCGCACCGTGAAGGCGCTGAACACGCCGAAGCGCGACAAGCAGATCGACACGATCGTCGTCAACATGGAGCGCTGGCGCTGGCTGCCGCGTGACCTCGGCGCGCCCGCGATCGGCGATGCCTATGTGATCCTGAACGTTCCGGACTATACACTCAAGGTGATGCAGCACGGCGCCCAGGTGTGGACCACCCGCGTCGTGACCGGCAAGCCGGGCCAGCACGCGACGCCGCTGCTCAGCGAGACGATGAAGTTCATCACCGTCAATCCGACCTGGAACGTGCCGCCGTCGATCATCTACAACGAGTATCTGCCCGCGCTGCAGCAGGATCCGACCGTGCTCGACCGCATGGGATTGCGGCTGGAGCGCGCCCGCGACGGCTCGATCCACATCTCGCAGCCACCGGGCGAAGCCAACGCGCTCGGCCGCATCCGCTTCAACTTCCCGAACAAGTTCCTGGTCTATCAGCACGACACGCCGGACAAGAACCTGTTCGCGCGCGACGAACGCGCCTTCAGCCACGGCTGCATGCGCGTTCAGTACCCGGATCAATACGCATCGGTGCTGCTGAACCTGACCATGCCGGGCGAGCGTTACACGCCGGAGCGCATCCGCAGCATGTACGGTTCGAGCGAGATCGACCTGAAATTCCCGACGCCGATCCCGGTCAACATCACCTACCAGACCGCCTTCGTCGACGATGCCGGCAAGCTCCAGCTCCGCAAGGACGTCTATGGCCGCGACGCGGCCATGATCTCGATCCTCAAGAACAGCCGCGGCAAGGATCTCGAGAACGTCGTCGCCCACGCGCAGCCGAACTATTCGCGGCCGAAGGGACCGCTGCCCAACGCGGTCAACGTCAGCGACAACAGCTTCTCGTCCGGCCCCTCCCCCGGCCCCAACTTCTTCGAACGTCTGTTCGGTGGTGGCGGTCAGCCGACCCCGCCGGCCCCGGTCGGACGCCCGGCACGGCGGGTCTTCACCCGCTGATCAGGGCTTCGGCCCAACCTGAATTTCGATGAGAGATCAAAGACCTCGCCGGCGGGCTTCCGCCGGCGAGGTCTTTCATTTTAGGTTAACCACAATGATCAACCACGATTCGATGGCACTTTTTCGCCACACTCAAGAGTATATGTTAAGGGTAATTGGGGGGCGGGTCGGTCAGTATCCCTTAACCATCCCGCCTTAGGTAAGCGTTTCCTCTCTCTTCCGCCGGACGGGCCGCAAGAGGGTATTGCGTAAACGCTCGTCGACGGGGTGGGCTGCATTTGCTGTCTGTTTTCGCGCGCCAATCGGTTTCGGGTTGGAAGGCTGGATGCCAGTACGGGCTGGCAGCTCTGCTGCTGCTGCTCGGTGCCGGAACGGTGCATGATGCGGCGGCCCTCAACGAGACCAAGACCCTCGCCTTCCACCACACCCATTCCGGCGAAGATCTGACGGTCACGTTCAAGCGCGAAGGCCGCTACGACGAAGACTCGCTGAAGAAGCTCAACCACTTCCTGCGCGATTGGCGGACCCAGGACGAGACGGTCATGGACCGTCGGCTGTTCGACATCCTTTGGGAAGTCTATCGCGACGTCGACGGCAAGCAGCCAATCCAGATCATCTCGTCATACCGTTCTCCTGCCACCAACTCGATGCTGCGCCGGCGCTCGGCGCATTCCGGGGTCGCCCGCCACAGCCAGCACATGCTCGGCCACGCGATGGACTTCTACATTCCCGGCGTGCCGCTGGAGCAGATCCGCTTCGCCGGCCTGCGCCTGCAGCGCGGCGGCGTCGGCTTCTATCCGACCAGCGGCTCGCCCTTCGTCCACCTGGACACCGGCAACATCCGCCACTGGCCGCGCATGACCGCCGACCAGCTCGCCCGCGTGTTCCCGGACGGCAAGACCGTGCACGTTCCGACCAATGGCGTGCCGCTGAAGGGCTATGAGCTCGCCAAGGCCGAGATCGAGAAGCGCGGCAACGGCGACGACGCCTCGGGCGGCAGGCCCAGCCTGTTCGCGCGGCTGTTCCGCGGACGCCCGACCGAGGATGACGAGGAAGCGTCGGAGGCGGAGACGAAGCCGGTGCAGACTGCCGCGCTCACTGCGAAGCAGGCAGACACCAAGTCGACGGCTCGCGGCAAGATCACCAATGCCCTGCAGCTCGCTTCGGCCGATTCGCAGGGCGCGCAGCCGGTGGCGGCCAAGTCTGAAGCCAAGTCAGAATCCAAGCCGGATGCGAAGCCGGAGACCACGAGCGCGATCGCCGGCGGGTCACGTGAGGGCGCGCCACAGAGCGTTGCCGACATCATCAACGCGCGCGGCTTCTGGGGCGACAATCCGAGCACGCCCAGGCAGGCGACGCCCGAGCAGGTGGCGGCGATCAACGCCCGCCGGGCGCTGTCGACGATCGAGCCGTCGCAGACTGCCAGCCTGATGGAGGCGATGGCCTTCGCTCCGCCGCCCTCCTCCGTCGATCGTAGCACTGCCGCGACGGCACCGATTCCCGCGCGCAACTCCCGACCCGCGACTCGCAGTGCAGCCCCCGCCCCGGAAACGGCAGCGCCGGCCGCCAGGAACGGCCAGGGCCAGGATGGCCTGATCACGATGTCGACGCGGATCGCGGCTGCCAAGGGTCCGGATTCGACCTGGATGCGGGCGATCATGCTGACGCCAAGCGCGTCGTCGTCGATGTCGGTCACCAAGATGGGCGATGCCGACCTGACGGTTATGCGCAGCTTCTTCGTCAAGCCGCAGGTGGCGCTGGCCCTCGGCTTCGCCGCCGATCCGACGCCGGGACTGAGCTACGACCAGTTCAGCGGGCCTGCGATCATCAAGCTCGAAACCCGAAGCTTCACGATGCGCGCCGCCGCGTTGCGCTGAGCAGGCAGGCGCCTCCTGCGACACGACCTCACAACGCAAATGCCCCCGGCGGTTGATTTCGGGGGCATCGAACGTCCTCGGGCGTGGGGGGCGCGGCGGCTCAGATCATCCCGAGCGCCTGCATGTAGGTCTCGAGAATGCTTTCCTCTTCCTGGCGCTCATTCGGATCCTGCTTGCGCAGCCGGATGATGGTGCGCAGCGCCTTCACGTCGAAGCCATTGCCTTTGCTCTCGGCGTACACGTCCTTGATGTCTTCGGAGATTGCCTTCTTCTCCTCCTCCAGCCGTTCGATGCGCTCGATGATCGACTTGAGCTGATCTACGGCAAAGCGGGTCGCGGGCGAGTCGTCGTCCTTCGCGGCGGCGGAGGTGGCCATCTGATACTCCTGAGTGGAACTCGTGTGTCCTGTGAAGGCGCCGGTGAGGCGCGCGTGCTCGGCGCGACCCTCAAATCTGGCGTGCCCTGCGTCAAGCTGACATCGCCCTCATCCACAGAGCGCCCACATGTTGTTGGGCACGACGAGCAGCGCGGCCACATCATCGGCCACGCTGCTTGCCTTTTGTGCGTCTCCCGGACAGCAGCCCGATTCGCAGACCGCCAGCCCGGGCTGGAGGGCTCAGTGGCCCGGATGCACCTTCTTCATCGTCTCGATCTGCTCGGCGCTGGCCTCGCGCTGATACTTCGCCTTCCATTCCTCATAGGGCATGCCATAGACGGCCTCGCGGCTCTCATCCTTGGTCAGGGCCGCCCCCTTGGCATCGGCTGCGTCCTTCAGCCAGTTGGAGAGGCAGTTGCGGCAGAACCCGGCCAGATTCATCAGGTCGATGTTCTGAACGTCGGTTCTGGTCCGCAGGTGCTCGACGAGCCGGCGGAAAGCGGCGGCTTCGAGCTCGGTTCTGGTGGTGGTGTCCATCGTCGTCTCTTTCGTTCCCTGTTCCGCGCCATGACGGATGTCTGCTATAGGATGCGGCGTCGTCGCTGGCTTTTACATATCGCAGCACCGTCACGGGCGAGAATCGCGCGCGCATCCGCCGTTGCCACGATGTCGCCTTGCCGTTGACAGCCGCAGCCGAGTCACGCGACATCATCCAACGTTTGATATAGCGTCGCGCAATGATCCCCAAAACCTCCTCCCTCTTGCATCGCATTCCCCGCCGCCCCGGTTTCGGACTGCTTTCGCTGCTTGGGCTCGCCGCGTTGTGTCTGTCCTCCAGCCCGGCGGCAGCCGATTTCCGGCTGTGCAACAACACCTCGAGCCGGGTCGGGATCGCCCTCGGCTACAAGGATGCCGAGGGTTGGACCACCGAAGGCTGGTGGAACGTGTCATCTCGCAGTTGCGAAACCCTGCTCAAGGGCACGCTGGTGGCGCGCTATTACTACATCTACGCGCTCGACTATGACCGCGGCGGCGAATGGTCGGGCCAGGCGTTCATGTGCTCGCGGGACAAGGAATTCACCATCAAGGGCACCGACAATTGTCTGGCCCGCGGCTTCGACCGGACCGGCTTCTTCGAGGTCGACACCGGGGACCAGCGCGCCTGGACGGTGCAGCTGACCGAGGCCAACGAGCAGCCGGCGCAGCAGCGCGTTCCCGGCATTCCGGGCACCCTGGGTCCAGGAGGCAATGTGCCGGGTCTGCCCAATGGGGCGCAGGGAACGCCGCCCGCGGGCGCGCCGGGGCTAGCGCCGAAACCATGAGGCGGCTGCGACGCATCAAGATCCTCGCCACGCTCGGCCCGGCATCGTCGGACAGCGCGATGATTCGCAAGCTGTTCGAGGCCGGCGCCGACATCTTCCGGATCAACATGAGCCACACCCCGCACGACAAGCTGCGGGAGATGGTGGCGACGATCCGCAGCGTCGAATCCAGCTACGGCCGGCCGATCGGCATTCTGGTCGATCTGCAGGGGCCGAAGCTAAGGGTCGGTACCTTCGCCGACGGGCCGGTGCAGCTGAACAACGGCCAGAGCTTCCTGCTCGACTCCGACAAGACGCCCGGCGACGCGACCCGGGTCCACCTGCCCCACCCGGAGATCCTGGCCGCGCTGCAGCCCGGTCACGCGCTGCTGCTGGACGACGGCAAGGTGCGGCTGATCGCCGAGGAGACCTCGCCGACCCGCGCGGTCACGCGGGTGGTGATCGGCGGCAAAATGTCGGACCGCAAGGGCGTCAGCCTTCCCGACACCGACCTGCCGGTCTCGGCGATGACGCCGAAGGATCGCGCCGATCTCGACGCGGCGCTCAACACCGGCGTCGACTGGATCGCCCTGTCCTTCGTGCAGCGCGCCGACGACGTGCTCGAGGCGAAGAAGATCATCCGCGGCCGCGCCGCCGTGATGTCCAAGATCGAGAAGCCGCAGGCAATCGACCGTCTCAATGACATCGTCGACGTCTCCGACGCCCTGATGGTGGCGCGTGGCGATCTCGGCGTGGAGCTGCCGCTGGAGCGCGTGCCCGGCCTGCAGAAGCAGATGACGCGGCTGGCGCGCCGCGCCGGCAAGCCGGTGGTGGTCGCGACGCAGATGCTGGAATCGATGATCCAGTCGCCGGTCCCGACCCGCGCGGAAGTCTCCGACGTCGCCACCGCCGTCTATGAGGGCGCCGATGCGATCATGCTGTCGGCGGAGTCGGCGGCCGGCAAGTTTCCGGTCGAGGCCGTCGCGACCATGAACAGGATCGGCGAAGAGGTCGAGCGCGACGCCGTCTACCGCTCGGTGATCGCAGCCCAGCGCCCCGAGCCCGAATCCACCGCCGGCGATGCCATCGCCGAGGCCGCGCGGCGGATCGCCGAGACCCTCGACCTGCCCGCCATCATCTGCTGGACATCGTCCGGCTCCACCGCCGTCCGCGTCGCGCGCGAACGGCCGAAGCCGCCGGTGGTGGCGATCACGCCCAATCTGGCGACCGGCCGCAGGCTTTCGGTGGTGTGGGGCGTGCATTGCGTGGTGGCGGAGGATGCCCGTGACCAGGACGACATGGTCGAACGTGCCGGCTCGATCGCGTTCCGCGACGGCTTCGTGCGCGCCGGCCAGCGCGTGATCGTGGTCGCCGGCGTTCCGCTCGGCACACCCGGCACCACCAACATGGTGCGCATCGCCTATGTCGGGCCGTCCAGCGAAGCCAATCTCTGAGCTTATCAGTCTGAGCTGATCAGTCGGTGCTGCTACTTGGCTTCAGGCCCGCGGTCGATGCCGCGGCCGCGCCGCGCGGCGTTGCCCGGCAGGCCAGGATGTCGATGCTGTCGACGGCTGGAATGCGCTCACAATGATCGGGATCGTCGATCCCGAGATCGTAGTCCGCGAGCGCCTCGAGCCGTGGCGGATTGTCGTCCCGGTACTTGGAAAAATACAACGCCCACACGCCGCCGGGCAGCGCATCTGATAGGCCGGCGCGAATGCGGCGGTCGCGCACGCCGCCCGGGACGATCGGAACGACCACTTCGGACAGCTGATACACGCGCGAGCCTTCCGGCAGCAGCGAGACGATGTAGCCGAGCGGCTTGTGCAGCAGCAGGAAGGTGGCCGGTTGTTGCAGCGCCTGCGCGAGTTGCGGCCGGTACGGATCCGACCAGGGCCGCCGCATCCAGTCGGTCGGCATGGACGTCAGCGCGATGAGAAGCGCCACGGCGATGACGGCGCCCTGCACCCGCCCTGATGTCGCGCCCGGCGAGACCGGTTCGCGCCAGGCTTCGATCAGGCGCAGCAGCAGCAGCAGGATCAACGGCGCCGACAGCAATTCCAGCGGCATCAGATAGCGCTGAATCGAGAAGGCCAGCAGCCATAGGACGTAGCTGACCCAGAAGAAGATGATGAGACGCCGATCGCGCAGCGGCAGCACCTCGCGCTTCTGCCAGAGGCCGGTGACCACCAGCGCGATCAGCAGCACGATGAGGGTGGCGAAGCGCGGATCGCGAAACGGCTCCTCCGAGGACGGATGTTTGCCGATCACCCAGTAGAACGGATAGGCGAGCGCATCCAGCACACCATGCGGCATGAAGCGCGTGTCGGCGATCGAGACCAGCGGCGCCTCGGGCGAGCGGAAGATGCTGTTGTAGAACGGATAGAGCGGACTGCCGAAATCACGCGCCATCTTCAGCGCCCATGGTCCCGCCGTGACGATCCCGGCCAGCGCACTGCCGCCGGCAAAGCCGATCATGGCGCGCAACGGCTGCGCGACCAGCAGCAGCGACACGCCGGCACCGACCAGGAAGATCGCGTTGGTGAGCTTCAATCCAGTGGCCGCGCCGATCAGCAATCCGGCGAGCACGAACCGTCGCCCGCGCTGCTCGTCATCACTGAACATCAGCCCGATCGCGGCGAGGATCGGCATCGCGGTGAGGATGTCGGCGAAGCTGGTACCGACCTCGGACAGCGCCATGGGGCTGAGCGCGGCGATCACGACAGCGGCGGCGAGCGTGGCGGCATTGGCCATGCGCCCCAGCAGCATCCGCGCAACCCAGTACACGATGACCAGCGTGAGCCCGTGCAGCGCGCCGAGCGCGATCCCCCACCAGGGCGCAGCGAGCCCGTGCCGGACAACGTAAGGCAACACATAGATCAGCGGATTGAGGTAGCTCTGAAAACCGCCGGGCGCGACGTCGACGTCGAAGCGGCCATGCAGCAGCGCGTAGCCGGCATATTCGTGATAGTTCTGCCAATCCCAATTGATGTCCTCGCCGGCGAGGTAGGCATAGATGGCGCCTGCGGCCGCCGATCCGGCGATCACGAGCGGCGTCGCCAATTGTTTGCGTGCGAGGGCCATGGATGCGGGAGCAACGCCTGGGAATCGAGAGCCACGGCGGCCGTCCCGGCGCCGCACTCGACCATGGCGGCCAGGCATGAATCCTTGCTTAAGCGCCGGGGGTGGCGCTCAGGCGCCGACCAGGCTCTTCACCGGCAACACGGCCTGCACGACGAGACCGCGGGCACGCGCATCCATCACACCGACCGCGCGCAACGCCAGCAGTGTGACGGCCTGAACGGTGTCACGGAGCTTGGCGGGATCCTCATGGATATCGGTCGCGAGCGGTCCGACCAGCGCCTCGTGCAGCGCGCCCAGCAACGCCGTTGCCGCCAGCTGGGTATCCTGCGCCGGCAGATGGCCAGCGCGGACGGCGGCATCGATCCGGGAGGCAATCTCGCCGACGATCTCCCGACGGCTGGCGATACGCGAGGCGGTAACATCGACGTCGACTGGCTCGGCCAGGATGCCCCAGGCGAGCTTGCGCTGGGACAGGACGTGGACGGCGACCGTCGACACGGCGGCGGCGAGAGCCGAGGACGGCCCGGGCGCCGCATCGGCGGCGCGGCGGACGGCGGCGAGCTCGTCGCGCGACACCTCGGCGATCAGCTCCGAAATCAGGTCGGCCTTGGAAGGAAAGTAGCGGTACACGGTGCCGGCCGCGACATTGGCGCGGACCGCCACGGGGGCGATCTGGACGGCCGACATGCCGCCCTCGGCAGCGGCGTCACGCGCGGCGGCCAGGATGGCGCTGCGGCGCGCGGCGAGCCGTTTCACGACCTGGTGGGTTCGCCGGTAGACCATGGCGTTTCTCGTCCCGGACGCATGTCGTCCAGGCAGGACCTGGCGAATGCTGGTTCAGTCTTTTTTGGAGGAAGGTCCTCCCAAATCTCGGGAAGAACTGAACACCTGTTCAGAGCACAACACAAGAGCGTTGTTGCGCAGGGGCCGAAGCCCGGCCCTCAAGCCGCGGCGGGGACCGCGTGGACGTCCGCTGGCTGCCGCCGCCACCATCCGCCCGCCCGAGCCAGAACGAGGCCGCCGACGATTAGGTTGGACGCCAGGCCAAGAGGAATTCCGCTGACCATGAAGGTGATCTGCAGCGCGGCGCTGCCGCCGAGCGCCGGCAGCTCATAGCGGCGGAACCCTTCGCTGAGACCGATCCGCACCAGCCAGGCCACCGCGATCGCCTGCACCATCATGTCGTACATGAACAGATAGGGCGTCGTGAGCAGCAGTCCGACGGCCAGCGCCGCGGCCTTGAGCGCGTAGCGGACCGGGCTCCGCCACACGATCACCAGCACCACGGCGACCGCCGCGGTGAACACCCATTGCACAGTCCAGCCCAGCGCTTCGGAGCCGCCGAAATAGCGCACCATGGAGAACAGGCTCTGCAACTTCCACCAGGTGGCCTTGCCCTCGGTCAGAAACGCCTGGGAGAACGCCGGCATCCAGTGCACGAAGGCCTGCCAGCTCTCCAGCCCGAAGGCGAGCCAGGACACCAGCGCCAGCAGGACAGCGGTGATGCTCGCGGAGGCAAACGCAGTCCAGCGCTGGCTTGCGATCAGGACGATCGGAAACAGCAGGCCATATTGCGGCTTGTAGGTCAGCAGCCCGAGACAGATCCCGGCCAGCACTGGCCGCACCGGCAGCAGATACAAGGTGCCGCCGACGAGGGCCGCGGTGAGACATCCGTTCTGCCCGACCAAAGTGTTCGAGAACAGCGCCGGAAAGCCCGCCGCGAGCAGCAGGCCGAAGCTCCGCCCGACGATGGCGCGCATCACCAGCGCGAACGGGATGAAGCTCGCATAGGCCCAGGCGGCAAAGGCGATGACGTAGGGAAATTGCGCGAGGAAGGCCGCAACGAACAGGAACGGCGGCGGATAGTGCCAGGCGAAATAGCCCGGGAAATCCTGCCCCAGCAGATCGAGCTCGATCCGACGCTGCACGTCCCAGTCCCAGGCCAGCGCCGGCTGGCCCTGCAGCGCCAGCTTGCCGGCCGCCCAGACGTTGACGAAGTCGGTGGGGATGCCGAGCCCGTCAGCCCCCCAGATCCAGACGCCGGACAAAAGACCGGCCGGAAAGAACGTCGCATTGATGCAGGCGAGCGCGAAGCACGCTGCGAACAGGCTGGACGGAATGGCACGACGCGTCGACGGCGTCGCGGTGGCATCAGAAGTGTGGGCCATCGGCACCCTCGCCCGGCGCCCCGGACAAGGCGCGCACCTCGTCGAGACATAGGCGCCGACGCTTGAAGAAGGCTTAAGCGCAGCCTCCGCCGCGCTCAGAAGGCGCGGCTGTAGCCGAGCTGAAGGCCATAGGTGAGCGTGTTCTGGCTTGCGGCATTGGCGCTGATCATCGCCGCAGAGCCTGGCGCAAGCTCGAAGCGGAGGCCGGCTTGGCCCTCGACCCAGCTCCGGCTCAGGCGCGGCCCCGATCCGGACAGGCCGCAGAACGCCGTGAGCGGCGCGGCGCCGGTGCAATCGGCCGCCAGCAGCGAGCCTCGCACGACAGGCGCATCGTTGCCGAGATTGCTGGCCCAGGCGAGCCCGCCGAATGCGGTGATCCGCGTCGTCAGCGTGCCGCGCAGCTGCGTGCCGACGCGCAGCGTAGTCGCCGACGCGTTGAACGCCGAGATCATCGCCGGAAACGGTCCGCCGCTTTCGACGAAGCCGCCGACGCGCGCGTTGACGTAGGACAACTGCGCGAACGGCGTCACCGTCGCCTTGCCTCCCGGCACCGGCAGCGCCCAGCCGACCCGCGCCATCGCGCCGGCCGAATTGGCATGGGTGGTGCCCTGCGAGCCCGTCAGCGCGGTGCCGTTCAGATAGCCGCGGGTCAGCGTCAGCTCGGGATAGAGCGAGGCCACTGCCATCGCCAGGAACTGAAATCCGCTGTCCGGGCGATGCGCGAGGTAGGCGCCGAAGGTCGCGCCCGGCGCATCGAAGCGGCCGCCGTAGCCGAGCCCGTTGCGCAGCCCGGCGACGCCGACCGACAGGCCGATCGAAGTCGACGGCGCAAGCGCACGGGCCAGGCCGAAGGTGCCCGACAGCTCGGTGCCGCTGCTGCCGTAGCTCGCGTTGCCAGCCACCAGCCCATAGGCGAAGCCGCACCATTGCGCCGCCTCGCCGCCTGCCGTCTTGGCACAACGATAATGGTCCGCAGCAGTCGCCAGCGCGCCCATCGCCGCATCGGTCGCGGTCACGCCCTGGTTGGCGATGACGCCCAGGCTTGCGAGCGAGCCCTGCTGCTCGCGCACGCTGGTGATGCCGCCGGAGGTCGGTGTCGACGAGACCCGATCGAGCTTGATCAGGAACAGGTCCCGCGTGCTGTCAGCATCGTTGCGCGTGCCGTTGCCGAGGATCAGGACTTGCGACGACGAATTGCTCGTGGACACCACGATCCCGGTCGCGTCGGTCAGCGTCACGTTGCTCGTGCCGACGCCGAGGCTCGCCAGGATCGAGGCCAGCGTGGCGTCCGACGATGACTGGCCGTCGGCGGAGACCGACCAGTAGACCGCCTGCGAGCACGATCCGCTGCTGCTCGCCGTGCAGGCGTATTCGACGCGGCCCACTACGTTGTTGCCGGAGGCATCGACCGCATTGGCGACCGTGCCGATGCGGCCGAGATTGTCGGCATCGGTCGGCGTGACCGTGGCGAGTTGCAGGGTCGAATGCGTCGCCCAATTGTCGGTCGTGCTCCAGCGCACCGCCTCGAAATTGCTGGCCGTGTTGCCGAGCCAACCGACAGCGACGCTCGCGGTGGCAACACTGCTCGTGCCCGCGTTGAGCGCCCGCGCCTCGCCATAGGTGTAGGTCGTCGAGCTGTTGTTCAGCGGCGTCATGCCGAGCTGGGTCATCGTGCCGGATGCGAGCGTCCAGACGAACGGCTTAGGCTGCCAGATCGTCGTGTAGTCGCCGAATCCGCTGGTGTCCGACAGCAACAGGCCCGAGCCGCGCGCGAGGTTGATGTCGTTGGTGAAGGCACCGCGCGGAAACAGCCCGTACCAGCCGACGACCGTGCCGTTGTCGGCCACCGCCTTGCCCGCGCTAGCAGGGGCGTTGACCGGATCGGGCGTCGCGCCGAGCAGCTGCACCGAATTGGTGGAGAGATTCCAGATCGCGGCCTGCATCGTGCTGGTGCCGGTCAGGATGTCGTGCGGCCAGCTCGAACCGAATTGCAGGTTGCCGCTCCATCCGGTGGCATAGGTCGCGGCCGGGCTGATGCCGTAGGCGGCGCCATCGGTGTCGGCGCCGTGCAGCGGCAGCTGCGTCGGCGTCACGCCGGCGAACGCGCCGGCGGTGGTGGCCTGCCAGATGTAGGGGTAGATGTCGTAGTTGGCTTGGCTGCCATCGGCGCCGAGCACAACGCCGACGACGGTCCTTCCGGCCGCGTCGACGCCAGTGGCCGCGCCGCTGACGAAATTGCTGAGCCGCGCCGTGGGCAGAGCGAGTTCGGTGAAGGCGCCCGAGTCCAGCCCGCCGCTCGCGGTGTTGGGCGTCCAGACGATCGGCACCTCGATCGCGCTGACGCGCAGATAGGGCGTCTCACAGATCTTGCCGGCACTGCCGACCGCGAGCCCCGACGCGCTCACCCCCGTGCCGTAAATGTAGGAGCCGAAGCAGCTGCTGCCGGTCGCGTGGGTCGCCTCGCCAAAATAGCTCGACGTGAAAGGACCCGCTGCAGCGGTATCGAAAACGCCCTGCGCGGCAGCATCACGGCCGCCAAATACGGCCAAACCGACGCAAGACAACAGCAAAAACCTGCACGCCGGACGGCGTGCCGTACGCAAAATCATCATCATCCGAATACCCAGCCCTTAGGTATTCGTTAACAACGACAATGGGTTGCAGACAACGAAAAGCCCGGTTGCGAACCGGGCCTGTCGTCTCAATCTCTTGATGTCCTGTGTCGCGGGGCACGTCGCGCGCCCCGCTGACATGATCGGCCTTACGCCTGGGGCTGCGGCTCCAGGCCGGGATCCGGATCGGGCCGCGGACGCGGCTTGCCGGCGGGCGGCACGGCCGATGCGCGCGGCGTCGAGGGCTCGATCGCCGATTCGCGATTCGGCTTCTTGCCCTTGAGCAGGTCGAGAATCTCCTCGCCGGTCAGCGTCTCGTATTCGAGCAGCGCCTGGGCAATCGCCTCCCAGTCGTCGTGCTTCTCGGTGATGATGCGGCGCGCCTCGAGTTCGCCGGCCTCGATCAGGCCGCGGATTTCCGAGTCGATGAGGCGCGCGGTGTCGTCCGAGATGTTGGTCGAACGCGCCACCGAATGCCCCAGGAACACCTCCTGCTCATTGCTCTGGTAGCGGACGCGGCCGAGCTTGTCCGACATGCCCCATTCCATCACCATCGCGCGGGCGAGGTTGGTGGCCTGCTGGATGTCGCCGGTGGCGCCGTTGGTGACCTTCTCGGCGCCGAACTTCTGCACCTCGGCCTCGCGGCCGCCGAACATCATCGCGAGCTTCGACACGCACCATTCGCGGGTGTGCGAGTGACGGTCGGCCTCGGGCAGCGATTGCACCATGCCGAGCGCGCGGCCGCGCGGAATGATGGTCGCCTTGTGGATCGGGTCGTGGCTCGGGACATTGAGGCCGACGATCGCATGGCCCGCCTCATGATAGGCGGTCAGCATCTTCTCTTCCTCGGTCATGACCATCGAGCGGCGCTCGGCGCCCATCAGCACCTTGTCCTTGGCCTCCTCGAACTCGGCCTGCGTCACCATCCGCTTATTGCGGCGAGCGGCGGTCAGCGCGGCCTCGTTGACGAGGTTCATCAGGTCGGCGCCGGAGAAGCCGGGCGTACCGCGGGCGATGGTCTTGAGGTTGACGTCCGGCGCCAGCGGCACCTTGCGGACGTGGACCTTGAGGATCTGCTCGCGGCCCATGATGTCCGGATTGGACACGACAACCTGACGATCGAAGCGGCCGGGACGCATCAGGGCCGGATCGAGCACGTCGGGACGGTTGGTGGCGGCGATCAGGATCACGCCCTCATTGGCCTCGAAGCCGTCCATCTCGACCAGCAGCTGGTTGAGGGTCTGCTCGCGCTCGTCATTGCCGCCGCCGAGACCGGCGCCACGATGACGGCCGACGGCGTCGATTTCGTCGATGAAGATGATGCAGGGCGCGTTCTTCTTGGCCTGCTCGAACATGTCGCGGACGCGGCTGGCGCCGACGCCGACGAACATTTCGACGAAGTCCGAGCCGGAGATGGTGAAGAACGGCACGTTGGCTTCGCCGGCGACGGCGCGCGCAATCAGCGTCTTGCCGGTGCCGGGAGGTCCGACCAGCAGCACACCGCGCGGAATGCGGCCACCGAGCCGCTGGAATTTGCCGGGGTCACGCAGGAATTCGACGATCTCCTGCAGGTCCTGCTTGGCCTCGTCGACGCCGGCGACGTCTTCGAAGGTGACGCGGCCATGCGCTTCCGTCAGCATCTTCGCCCGCGACTTGCCGAAGCCCATCGCCTTGCCGGCGCCGCCCTGCATCTGGCGTGACAGAAAGATCCAGACGCCGATCAGTGCGATGAACGGGAGCCAGGACACCAGCAGCGAGACGAACCACGGCACGTTGTCGCCGGGCGGCTTGGCGGTGATCGACACCTTGGCGTCGTAGAGCCGCTTCACGAGGTTCGGATCGCTCGGCGCGTAGGTCTGGAATGAGGACCCGTTCTTGAAGGTGCCGTGGATCTCCGGCCCCTGGATCACGACGTCGCGCACGTTGCCCGCATCGACATCGCTCAGCAGCTGCGAGAACGTGATGTCTTGGGACGAGGCGCGTTGGCCAGGATTCTGGAAGAGCGTGAACAGCGCCAATAGCAACAGGACAATAATGACCCAAAGGGCGAAATTGCGCAGATTGGCGTTCATCGATTTTCCTTCGTGGTCGCGCGGATCGCGGCCGTCTGTCCTCGGACTCATCCCTAGGTAGCCACGAGGGAAGCCCCCGGTCGACCATCTCGTAATCTAGGTACCACTCGCAGCAATGCCAAGGGAACCAGACAGGACTATTTATCGCATCATAGCCTGATTCCCGCTCAAAAAATGGCTACCGAAAGCATCGCCGATGCAGGTGGTTAAGGCTCCGCGAAGGGGTGTCGGCCGCATCATCTGCCGCGCGATCGCCGGGGCGGCGCGGCCGTGATGCGGAGCGAGCCCTTCGTCAGGCTTACCAGTGCACCGGCAAGGGTCTGTTTTAACCTGCCCGGCACAGCTGTACCACCATCCGCGGTCCCCGCAAGAATCCGGTCCAGCCGATCGAGCAGGGCTTCGGCCTTGCCGAGTTCCACCGGCCCTTCGGTGCCGACACGATCAATGGCGCGCATCAACAGCCGCAGCCGGAGTTCCGCAGGGAGTGCGGCAAAGGCGCGCGGTTGGAACATCTGCCCCGCTTCTGCATGCCCCGTTTCCTCGGCGGCGGACCGCTGCGCGAGATACTGCTCGGCGCCATCCGCCATCAGCTCGATGGCTGCGTTGGCCCGCCGCAGCCGAGCGGCCAGCGTCACCAAAGTGCGCGCGTCGCCGCCCTCGGCCGCCAGCGCCGGCAGCAGCGCGCGCAGCCGTGGCCGGGTGAAGGCGTGATCACGATTGGTCGGATCATCAGCGCAAGGCAGGCCGGCGGATTGCAGCGTGGCGACCAGCCTCACCTTCGGGATGTCGAGCAACGGGCGTGCGAGCAGCAGCCCGTGACGGTGGCTGACCGGCGCCATGGCCGCGAGACCGACGATGCCGCTGCCGCGCAACAGCCTCATCAAGACAGTCTCGGCCTGATCATCGCGGGTATGCGCGGTCACCACATGGCTGGCGCCGGCCCGATGCGCCGCGCCGGCCAGCAGCCGGTAGCGCGCCAGGCGTGCCGCTTCGGGGATTCCGGTCTCAGGCTTGTCGCCGCTCCAGCGCAATGTCCGATGAGCGAGACCGATCTGGCGCGCGACATCCTTGACCATCTGCGCCTCGCGCCGCGCCTCGCGGCGCAGGCCGTGATCGACCGTCACGGCGAGCAGGCGCGGCCCGTCGCTCAAGGCGCTGCGCCAGCGGGCGGCCATCCACATCAGGGCCATCGAGTCCGGGCCGCCGGACACCGCGAGCACGAGCGCACTGCTGCCGGCGAGCGGCGCGAACAGGCGCTCCGCTTCGCCGACGGAAATCGGCAGTTCGTCTTCGGATCGGCCGTTGGACATGGCGCGTAAGACTAGCGGCGTTGCCGATCGCGCGCGAGAGCCCTATGCGAACCGCCCGCTCAGCACTTCACCCGCTTCTGCTCGCGGTCGACTGTCGTCTTCACGCCAGCTGACGCACGCGGATATTTGCGCGAGATCTCGCCGAATGCCGCACAGGCGGCTTCCTTCTCCTTCAAGGCGGCGAGCGACTGGCCGAGGCGCAGCAGCGCGTCCGGCGCTTTCGACGACTTCTCGTGCTTGGTCGTCACCGCCAGGAACACTTCGGCCGCCTCGCGATATTGCTGGCGTTGATAGAAGCTCTCGCCGAGCCAGTACTTCGCGTCGCCGATCATCGGATCGTTCGGATATTTCTGCGTGAAGTTCCGCATCGTCTGCTCGGCAAGCGCATAGTCGCGGCGCTGCATGTAGCCGATGCCGAGATCGTACTCGTCGCGCGGCGTCTGCGTCGGCGGCGCGGTGTCGAGTCCTGCGGCCGCCGCAGCGGCCGGCGGCGCCTGGTCGACGCGGGCACCCGCACCGGGCCGGGCCACCGGCTGGCCACCGGGCTGCATCGGCAGCTGCCCGCCACCGAGCGCCTGCGGTGCGCCGGGCGCACTCGGATTCTGGTTCGGATCGAACGCATCACCGCGGCGGCGGGTGCCCTGCCCTGCCGCCGGCGGATCCAGCGCGATCGGGGCGGCCGGCGCGGCCTGCGGTTGCGCGTAGGTTGGCGGCTGTTGCGGATAGGCCTGCTGCTGCGGATAAGGCTGCTGCTGCTGACCGTATTGCGGCTGACCGTATGCCGGCTGGCCCGGTTGCCCATAGGCCGGAGCGGTCTGCGGCGATGGCGCCGCCGCGGCCGGCGGGGCTGCGGGGGCCGCGGTCTGCGCTCCGTTCTGCTGCAACTGACGCAGCCGCTCCTCGAGCTGCCGGTTGCGATATTGCAGCTCTTCGTTCTGGCCGGTGAGCTGCCGAAGCTGGTTTTCCAGCCGCTGGATCCGGATCTCCGGATCATCGTCGGTCTGGGCGAGCGCCCGCGACGACAAGGCCTGACACGAGAAGACGACGAGCGCTGCGACAATCGCGGCGGCGCTCCTGGGGAGAAATGACAAAGACATGCTGTCCTGACGACCGGATCGACGAACGGTGAAAACGAGCCCTGCGGGCGAAGGCTGTACGTCAGAATCCGATTAGCGACAAATGACGTTCAAGCGAAGACGAAAAGATGAAGCCGGCGTCGATCACCGACGCCGGCTTCATGAACAGCTATCCGTTCAGATTTATGAACTGGCGTTCAGCACCGTCACCGCACGGCGGTTCTGCGACCAGCACGAGATGTCGTTGCACACCGCCACCGGACGCTCCTTGCCGTAGGAGATCGTGCGCATGCGGCCCTGGTCGATGCCGCGCGAGGCCAGGAAGTTGCGCACCGACTGCGCACGGCGCGCGCCGAGGGCAATGTTGTACTCGCGGGTGCCGCGCTCGTCGGCGTGGCCCTCGACGGTGAAGCTGTAGCGCGGATAGGTCTGCAGCCACTGCGCCTGCTTCTCCAGCGTCGCGATCGCCTGCGGCGTGAGATCGGTCTGATCGCTCTCGAAGAACACGCGGTCTCCGACGTTGACGACGAAGTCCTGCTGGCTGCCTGGAGTCGCAGCGCTGGCCATCGCACCATCGGCCCCGGTGAGATTCTTGTTGGCGCAGGCGCCCATCGACAGCGCGACGGCGAGCACGGCGGCCAACTTCAATCCCTGGAGGATACGCATCTGATATTTCATTCCCGGAGCCTCCACGCTCACGTTCTCAACTGCCATCCGGTCTACAGGGCGATGGTTAAGCGAACGTTCCGTCAACCTTGATGGGGTGTTGCCGAACCCCGTCAAATGCTAACGAAACCCGAAAAAGCGACCGCGATGGTTAATGGGTTGTAAATGTGGCGCCAGGGTGAAGGCAAGTGTTGCCGCGCCCGCATGGCGGCGCTTTTCCGCTGGTTTTGGCGCAAAAGCCACGCGTCGACGGGGACCGCACCGGCCGGAAGGCTGGTGGCCGGCCGTTTTGGTCAGCCGACGCTGGCGACCGGATGAATCCTGAACGAATCAGAGAAGGCGTCGGGCGACGGCCGGTCGAACAACATGCGACGCTCGAACATGGTGGAATGAAGGAACGGATAGCGCGCCAGAACCCGTTCACGAACCGTCGGCAGATGCGAGGCCATCAGGCCGACCGGCTTGACCAGTCCGGGGAACAGGCGCGGCGGGCCCCACGTCTCATGCAGGAAGACGCGATGATAGAACGCCTGATGCTCAGGCCGCACCATCGCGAGTCCATAATCAGCATCGAAATGCACGCCGGCCATCGAGCCGAGACGCACGGTGACGTAGGGCAATGCCGTCCAGGTTCTAGCCTTGTCCGGATCGGCCACGAAGCGCGTGGAATCCACGAACACCAGGCCCTGGTCGAGCTTGGGATGCATGATGTCGCCGAATACGTCGACCGACGGTGACTTGCGCCAGGTCGGCGTGGCGATGTTGATCCGGATCGAACTGCACAATTGGCCGTCGACATGAACGCCGAAGATCCAGGTGCTCGGAAGCTCGTCATATTCATCGAAGACGCGCTCGTCCGCAGAGGCATGAACGGCGCCCTCGCGAAGATAGGCCCGGTAGCGCAAATGATAGATCTCGTCCCGTTCCTGCGCCGTCTGAGCCAGTCGGTAGTCCACGTGGTCCAGCAGGTCCAAACCCCGCATGCTGGCCGCGCTTTTCGCCGCTGTCGCAGCACCCATTAGAGAAACCTCACGTTACGCAACTTTTACGAGCTTGCTCAAGCTTAACAGCTCGTAAAATGCGGCGCAAAACATTCGGTGGTATAAAGTTAACAGCGACTCGAATAGCGACGCTATTCCCGTGGTTTACCGGAGCTGGATGGGCGAGGCGAAAGCCGTTTCGGTTCACTTCTGTAGCATATTAAGGCAAAATCACCTGGGATACGAAATCTCCTTGCGTGTGTGACGCAATTTGCGATTGTACCAACAGGGTGCGCCGTCAGGCGATGGAGCGGATCCCGTCGCTGGTCATGAGCACCTCTTCACCCATACGCCGCCCGTGCGAAGCGTTCAGGAGCTGGCGAATCCGCAAGGCTGGAACGGGACGGCTGAACAGATAGCCCTGGGCCTCGGTGACCGTGCCATCGGCGCTGACCAGCTCGAGCTGCTCGTTGGTTTCGATGCCCTCGACCACGACGGACATGCCGAGATCGGCGGACAGCCGGGCCACACCCCTCAGCAGGGTCAGCGGGCGATCACTGTCGATGCCCTCGAGGAAGGAGCGATCGATCTTCACCTTCTCCAGCGGGAAGTTGTGCAGATAGCTCAAGCTCGAATAGCCGGTGCCGAAATCGTCGAGCGAGATCCGCACGCCGAGCATATGGAGCTGCGACAGCACGTCATGCGTCAGCTGGGTGTTGCGCAGCAACGAGGACTCGGTGATCTCGATCTCGAGACGGTGCGGCGGCAGGCCGGAGACCTCGAGCGCATAGCGGACCTCGCTGAGGACGTCGCGCTGATGGAACTGCTGGGGCGAGAAGTTCACGGCGACGCTCACCGCGTCCGGCCACTTCATGCATTCCAGGCAGGCCTTGCGCAGGATCCAGCGGCCGAGATCCACGATCAGGCCCATGTCCTCGGCGACCGGGATGATGTCGACCGGAGAGACGGTGCCGCGAACCGGATGATTCCAGCGCAGCAACGCCTCGCAGGTCGAGATCTTGCCCGACTTCAGATTGACCAGCGGCTGATAGAACAGCTCGAACTCCTCGTTCGCCAGCGCCTTGCGCAGGTCGAGCTCGAGGATGCGCCGGGCCTCGACGGTCTGGGCAAGCTCGTCGCGGAAGAAGCAGAACGTGCCGCGTCCCTCCGCCTTGGCGCGATACAGCGCCATGTCGGCGTTTTTCAGCAGCGTGTCGGCGCTGATTCCCGGCGCGGTCATGGCGATGCCGACGCTGGCGCCGATCTCGACCAGATGATTGTCGACCTTGTAGCGCTCGCTCAGCTGGTCGACGATGCGTCGCGCCAGCACGGCGGCGTCGTCGTTGGAGCGGATGTTGCGCTGGAACACGACGAACTCGTCGCCGCCGAAGCGCGCCACGAAATCTTCCGGCCGCAGCATGTCGCGGAGCCGTTCGGAGACGGCGCAGAGCAGTTGGTCGCCGCAGGGGTGGCCGAGCGTATCGTTCACCTGCTTGAAGCGATCGAGATCGACGAACAGCAGCGCCGACAACTCGCCGTGACGCTGCGGAATCTTCAACAGGCGCTCGATCTCGTCGCGGAAGCTGACGCGGTTCGGCAGTGTCGTGAGCTCGTCGTAACGGGCGAGATGCGAGATCCGGGCCTCGGCATTCTGCCGCTCGGTGATGTCCTCGAGCAGGACCACGGCGCCGCCGTCGGCCATCGGCTGGAAGGTCCATGACAGCGACCGATCGCGCACGACGTCGGGATCGCTCGTGATGATGTTGTGGGTCTTGGTGTTCTGGATCTCCGACAGGATCAGCCGGCCGCTCGAGGCCGAGATCGCCCCCGAGAGCACGCAGGCATTGATGATGTCGGCCGCCGCGCCGCCGTGGCGCAGCAGATCGTCCGGAAGTCCCATCATCTCGCCGAAGCGGTGGTTCATCACCGCAAGACGGCCGCCCGGGCGGAACATGCACAGTCCATGCGGCATGTTGTTCAGGGCGGTGTCGAACTGATTGGCGAGTGCCGCCTCGCGGTCGCGGGCGGTCAACGCATCGACGAAGATCTGCTGCAGATTGTTGGTGATCTCGCGCAGCGCAAACAGGAAGCCGGCGGCCACGAAGGACAGGCCGATGTAGTAGACCGTGCCGTGGAAGATCAGCGCAATCGAGGTGATCCCAAACGACAGCGCAATCTGCAGATGATAGATCCACGGCCGTCCGAACGTCCGGCCGACGCCGCCCGCGATGTAGCCGACGGTGACCACGATCGAAATCATGTGCACGACGGCATCCGAGGAAAACAGCAGACTGATCGCGCACCAGGCTCCGAGTGCCGCGGCATAGACGATCGCGCCGATCTGGTATCGCATCTCCCAGCGCTCGGCCTGCGACGCCGTCGCATGCGCACGGCCGACGCGGTACCAGTACATGTCGAGCGCTCGCCACGCCCCGCTCAGCACCAGCAGAGCGACGCAGGCCCACAACGCGGGCAGCCCGGTCTTCATCGCCGTGAGCGTGGCCGCCATCGCGACGAGCGCGGCCCCGGCGGCGAGCGATTGTGGATTCTGGAATAGCGAATCTACCAGGGCAGCATTGATTGACGACTGCAACCTGTAGTCGATTTCATCGCTCTGCTTGATGACCTGCATTCGTGGCACGCGTCCTGTTCGGTGCGTACTATTACCGTTCGCAGGTGAAGTCTTTCTGAGGGAACATCGTTAGCGGACCGTTGCCGCAGGCGCGAAGCAGCCAAATTCCAATGAAAATTCAGCAAACTAGGCAAACCCTACCTATTTGTTGCAACGAGCGGTTCCAATTTTTTCGACAACACGCATGACGCGACCGAACAAATCGCGCCACCAGGGCGTGAGCGGCTGCGGCCCGCGGGCCGCAGTCGGTCAGGACAACAGCGGCGACCAGGCCGGGTCGGAGGCGTAGCCAGGCGTTGGCACCTTGAGCTCGTTGCGGCCGGACACGTCGATCGAGTAGAGCGACGGACCTTGGGTCCCGCCGGGATCGCGGAAGAACATGATGACGCGGCCGTTCGGCGAGAACGTCGGGCCCTCATTGTGGAAGCCTGACGTGAGGATGCGCTCGCCCGAGCCGTCGGTCTTCATGATGCCGATGGCGAACTGGCCGCCGCCCTGCTTGGTGAAGGCGATGTAGTCGCCGCGCGGCGACCACACCGGCGTCGAGTAGCTACCCTCGCCGAACGAGATGCGCTGCGCGTTGCCGCCATTGGCCGGCATCACGTAGATCTGCGGCTTGCCGCCGCGATCGCTCTCGAAGCAGATCTGGCTGCCGTCCGGCGAGTAGCACGGCGAGGTGTCGATCGCCGGCGTGTCGGTGAGGCGCGTGGTCGAGCGCGAGCGCAGATCCATCACGAACAGGTTGGAATTGCCGCCCTGCTGCAGGCTCAGGATGATGCGCTGGCCGTCCGGCGAGAAGCGCGGCGAGAACGACATGCCGGGGAAGTTGCCGACGATCTCGCGCTGGCCGGTCTCGATGTTGAACAGATAGACCTTCGGGTCGCCCTGCCCGAACTCCATGTAGGTGATTTCCTGGCTCGACGGCGAGAACCGCGGCGTCAGCACGAGATCGGCGCCGCGGGTGAGATAGCGGACATTGGCGCCGTCCTGGTCCATCAGCGCCAGCCGCTTGACGCGCCGCTCCGACGGCCCGCTCTCGTCGACGAACACGACGCGGCTGTCGAAGTAGCCCTTCTCGCCGGTCATCTGCGTGTAGATCTGGTCGGAGATGATATGGGCGATCCGCCGCCAATATTCCGGGGCGGTGACATATTGTTGGCCGGTCAGTTGCTGGCCCGAGCTCGGGTCCCACAGCCGAAACTCGGCCTTCAATCTTCCGTCCGGCTGGCGCGTCGCGCGGCCCGTCACCAGGCCTCGCAAGTCGAGCGGCTTCCAGCTGGCAAATTGCGGCGGCGCGTCGAAATTACTGATGCGTTCGGGAAAGGCGGCCGGATCGATCGGCGCAAACAATCCACTGCGCTTGAGGTTGTTGGTGATGACCTGAGAAATGCCGTTGCTGACATCGACGTCGCCGGCACCGCCCGGAACAAAGGGCGGGATCGCGATCGGGAACGGTTTGAACTCGCCGCTCGGGATGATTGGGATCCGGCCCTGCTGCTGCGCCCAGGCGGGGCCGAGGCCCAACGCAGCCATGGCGGTCCCGCCCGCCAGCAGGGCCTGGCGTCGCGTGATCTGTCCGGTGTTCCGCGTCGGAGGTGTCGTCAAGTTCGGCCTCTTATGGAATTCATCATTTTGAGATTGAACGTGGTCGGTATCAGCTTCCACTCGCTGTACCGGTTCTTCGGCAGGAACGAATAAGGCGCGCAATTCTCGACCGCCCGCTTTGCGCTTTCCGCCATCGCCAGATTGACCGACCGCGTCGGTCCGCGCATGGCCACGGCGTTGGGCACTCCGGCGAGCGACCCGTCGGGGCGCAGCAGGATGTCGATATCGACCTCGATCTTGTCCTCGTCCACGCCGTTGTAAGGCGGATTGAAGCAGCGGCTGACCGCCTCTTGGAAGGCATTCTGCCAACTGGCGACGTTGGCCTCGGAGGTCCCGCGCACCGATCCCAGCGCCGCATTCGCATTCATCTCGTCACCGGTCACCGCCTGCCGCGTCGGATCCTTCTGGTTGATCGCGGCCGCAATCTTCTCGACATCGTATTTGCGTTCGCTCTTGTGCTTCGGCGGCTCCGGCGTGGCCGCGGCGGTCTGTTGCGGCTTCGGCTTGTCCTTTTTGAGCAGATTGGCGATCTGATCCGGATTGAACGCGTCCGGCTTCTTCTCTTCCGGCTTCGGCTTTTCGGCCGGCGCGGGCTTGGGCGGATCAGGCTTCTTCTCGGCCACCGGCTTCGGCGTGTCCGGCTGCTTCTCGACGGGCTTCGGCGGATCGGGCTTCTTCTCGACCGGCTTCTCCGGCTTGGGCTGCGGATCCGGCGCAGCATCGGTCTCGGTGACCTGCTTGGTGTCGACCCTGCCGACGATGTCCTCGGTCGGTTTCTTCTCGCCGATCCGGTCGGCCAGCAGCTTCGGCGATTCCTTCTTCCCGATGAGCGCGCCGGCCTTGGCCTTCGAGGTGTTGTCCTCGGAGATCACGTCGACCGGGACCAGGTCCTCGGCCGGGACCACCATGGAGCGGGCGGAGAAGCTGAACAGACCCCAGCCCAGCACGAGGACGTGCAGCACCACGGACAGAACCGTGCCCTTGCGCGTCCGGACGAACTGGGTGAGGTCGGAGAACGTCATGAGCCCTGTTCCGGCAGCACGACGATGCTGGCGCGATAGCCGGCGTCGCGCGCGAGCCCCAGCACCTTCATCATGTCGGCGTAGCAGGCATCGCGGTCGCCGCGGATCTTGACGACGTTGTCGCCGCCGCCGGCGCCCGCCTCCTTCATCGCCTTGATCTTCGGCCCGAGCTCGTTGATCGCGATCGGCGTCTCGCCAAGATAGATGTCGACCTTGGAGGCGCAGCCGCCGCCGGTCTTCTTCACGGTGAGCTCGAGCGGCGGCTTGGAATCGGCGGTCGAGGCGGAGCCGCCCTGCGCCTGCGGCAGGTCGACCTGGATGTTCACGGTGAGCAGGGGCGCTGCGACCATGAAGATGATCAGCAGCACCAGCATGACGTCGACCATCGGCGTGACGTTGATCTCCGCCATCACCGGTGCCCTGCGCCGACCGCGGCGACCACTGCCGCCGGACGCGCTTCCCGTGCTCATGCCCATCGTCTGGTACTCACCTTCGGGGCGCCACTATAGCTGCGCTCATCCCCGCTCGTCGATCTGACGGGACAGGATGGCGGAAAATTCGTCGGCGAAGCCCTCGAGCCGCTGCGCCTGCCGGTTCACCTCGGAGGTGAACTTGTTGTAGAAAATCGTCGCCGGAATGGCCGCGATCAGGCCGATCGCGGTGGCGAACAGCGCTTCCGCGATGCCCGGCGCCACCACCGCCAGCGAGGTATTCTTCGACGCCGCGATCGACTGGAAGCTCGACATGATGCCCCAGACGGTGCCGAACAGGCCGACGAACGGGCCGGCGGAGCCGACGGTGGCGAGCACCAGGAGGCGGCGCTCCAGCCGCTCGACCTCGCGCGCGATCGACACGTTCATCACCTTCTCGATCCGCATCTGCAGTCCGGCAAACGAACGCGCGTGGCCCTCGAAGGAGCGCTTCCACTCGCGCATCGCCGCGACGAAACAGGCCGCCATCGATTGCGTGGGCTTGGCCGACAGCGCGCGATACAGCTCCTCGATCGACTCGCCGGACCAGAACGCCTGCTCGAAGCGGTCCATCGAGCGGCGCGTCCGCGAGTACAGAAACAGCTTGTCGATCGCGATCGCCCAGACCCAGACCGAGCACGCGATGAGGCCGAGCATCACACCCTTCACGACCCAATGCGCCTGCCAAAACAGCGCAATCAGGGAGAAGTCGCCGTCCATCCGCAGAATCCTCTCAACCAACCGTCCCGGGTATCCGAACCCATGCATCCGCCGTTCCACAACGGACGCCATCGCGGCGAAAACGCCTACGCGAGAAACCCTGAACTGATCGCTTTAAGAGGCCCGCCGAAGCCACAAGCGGCCTGCTTCCTCTGCCAACGTGTCAAAACAAGGGCTCTCGGCGCCCGTAAGCGCCCCTTAACCAAACCCCCTCCGGGGTTAAGGCGGGGTTACCGCGGGAAGATACGGAGGTCAAAGGGTGAGCCCGGCGAACGAGATAGAGCCTTTGTGATCAGACTCTTGCGCGTGCGGTGGCCGGACGGGCAGCGGCGAGCCGCCGCAGGGCGGCGGGTGCCAGACACGGAAACGCCCGCCGGCGCGGGGGAACCGCGGGCGGGCGTCTCTGAACCGATCTTGCGACCGTCCTCGACCGTCAGGGCGGGGGCTGAAAGCCCCGAGGCCAAGGGATCGGCAGGCGATCAGCTCTGCGGCTGGTCGGTCGGCGGCGTCGGACGCGGCTTGTGCTGGGCCATGAAGGCGTCGAACTCTTCCTTGTCCTTGGCGTGACGCAGCCGGGTCAGGAAGTCGCGGAACTCCTGCTGCTCTTCCTCGAGGCGGCGCAGCGTCTCCATGCGGTATTCGTCGAAGGCGCGGTTACCGCTCGTCGCCGGCTGCGAGAAGCCGAAGTTGAAGCCGCGGCGCTCCATCCTGTCGCGCATGCGGTCCATCTTCCACTGCATCCGCTCCATCTTGTTCGACCAGCGGTCACCGCCGTTCCAGCACGACATCTTTCTGCTCCCGAGTGTGAAAAAGAGAAGGGCAAGTCCGATCGGCCACCAGATGATGAAGCCGAGCACGGTCACGGCGATCCAGCCGGGGTGCCAGGGCGACTCCATCATGTGGGGCCGGTACCTCTGCTCCTCCTCCGAACCGCGCCAACGATTGACATCTGCGGTGTAGGCCATCTCCCTCTCCATTCGCGGCGCCATGCCGTGTGAATGTAAATAACATTTACATAGCTAGACCAAGCCGGCATTTTGTCAAGGCGGCCACCTGACGCGCCGCTCGATTTTATTTTTGGGTTGGCTTTGAACCTATTTCGGCCGGCCCCAGGGCCCGGCCGGCTTTTCGTCATCCGGCAACGGCGGCGGCTCGGCGGCCGCGGACGCGGCAGGCCGGCGATCGGTCGGGAAGCCGAGCCCGCGGAGATAGATCAGCACCTCGGCTTCCAGAAGTTCCTCCGGCGACATCGGCAGCTTGCGCCGGGCGGCGTCGCCGCGGGCGAACAGCGAGGCGATGCCATGCGCCATCGACCAGATGTGCAGCGCCATCATCATCGCCGGCGGCCGCGGCACGCCGGCCGGTGCCAGCGCCGCCAGCCGCTCGGCAGCGGCACGGATCACGCCGAACGCGCGCTCCCCAGCAGCCATAAGTCCGGGTGTGGAATCCGCCGCCACGCCGGATTCGAACATCGCCGAATAGAACGCGGGCTCCGAACGCGCGAAGGCAAGGTAGGCCTTGCCGACCCGCTCGAACGCCGTGACGGTGTCGGGGCGACCGTCATCCCAGGCTGCCGACAGCTGGGCCTCGAACTGCTCGAAGCCGCGCTGGGCGATGCTGGACAGCAATTCGTCGCGATCGCGGAAGTGGCGGTACGGAGCAGCCGGGCTGACGCCGGCCATCCGCGCGGCATCGGCGAAGGTGAAGCCGGCGGCGCCCTTCTGCGCGATCAGGTCGAGCGCCGCCTGCAGCAGCGCCTCCTTCAGGTTGCCGTGATGATAGCCGCGCTCGGCGCGGCGCTCTTCCTTACGCCAGCTCATGTGAAGGGCTTTTACATGAGCCGCATGAAGGGACGCCAGAAACTTTTCAGGCGTTCGCAATTGCCAAGTCTTCAAGGCCCAGGACTCAGGTGCCACCCTCCCCTTGAGGGCAGGGCTATCGCACGTGAGCGAGGAGTTCGAAAAAGAAGTCATCGCTCCAACCGGCGCGCTTGAGCTTGAGACGCAACGAGGTGGACGTATCGGGGTGGGCTCTGGCGACATTGAGGGCCAGGCGCCTGAGCACGGCAAGGTTAGCGGGACCGTTGTCCTTGCGGTTGCGGGCGAGATCCTCGTCGAGAACGACGTCGAGCGGCCAGTGCAGGCCGTTTTCGATGCTCCAATGGGTACGAACGATGCGCAGAACCTCCGTGCGGCTGAAGTTCTGACTCATCAGAAAGTAGCGCTCGACGGTTTTGTCCTTGCCGCGCTTGCTCTTGATCCGCGCGACGGCTTTGAGGCCTGGAAAGTTATGCCTCGCCCCCATGTCCTTGACGGACACCACGAGCGCACTGCGCTTTTCCTTGCGGCCATGGGCTGCATCGGTCGTAGCAACCGCTTTGCTGCCCTTGCGCGCCGCTGCGGCGATTGCCGCACGTGCGTCGGCCAGCAGAGCGGGCTGGTTCTCCTTCACCGCCAGGACGTAGTCGCCACCTCGCGCCACGATCTGCTTGGCCATCTCGCGATGGCAGTGCAGCGCGTCGGCTGTCACAACGCACCCCTTGAGCTGCAGGAGTTGCAGCAATTGCAAAGCGCCGGCCACTTCGTTGTTGTCTGGCGCCAGAACATTGGCCAGGGCCATGCGCGTCTGCGCCGCCCACGCCGTGACCATGACCGGCGGCATGTGGCTCTTGCCGCGCTCATAACCACGCCGGAGCGCCTTTCCATCCAGCGCGATCACGCCCCGCGGCTGTGCGATCTTCGCGCCTTCGGCGAAGGCTTCCATGAAGCGCCGGAATGCCGTCTCGAACGCCTTTGGGTCGAGCATGCGGAACACACGGCTGAACGTGTCGTGGCTCGGAAATCCATGCTTGAGCACCAGCACATCTTTCCAGAGATAGGCCTTCGACCGCGCAAACAGCGCCATGTCGGTACAACTGGTGGCCCCGCACAACGTCGCCATCAGCGCAACGAACAGAAGCTCGGTCAGATCGTGCAGCGCATTGTCCGCGCGCGGGTCGGGCAGGTCTTCGAAGCATTCCGAGAATCGATCCATCGGCAGCTCCTTCCATCTCAGGAGCCACCTTCAGAATCGATTTTTGACCAGATCACAATGCCTTACAGGGCTGGTTCACATGCGATTCCCCTGCCCTTGAGGGGGGGGTCGATCGTCCGCGCAGCGGGCGAGCGGGGGTCAGAATGAAATACACAGACCGTGGTAGCCAAGGGTGACCGGTTAAACATCGGCGTCGAGATCGCCGAGGGTCTGTCACCCCACCCCGGCTCGCCTCCGCTTCGCGGATCCGAGCCGACCCTCCCCCTTCAGGAGAGGGTCGGCACCAGACTTGCCGCGAGACGCGGGTTTGCGGTTCTACGCCGAGAGGAGGCGCTGGTCTTGCCCCCTCTCACCAGTGCTCCCTAACCTCCCGGGATCGGCAGCACCGGCATGATCTCGACGCGCTCGCCGGGGAAGATCGAAAAATGCGGATGATTCTCGAACATCCTGGCGGCGTCCTCGTGCGAGGCGGCGCGGACCACCGTGAAGGCGCCCATCTCGTTGGTGATGTCGTTGACGCCACCCTTGTCGACCCGCTTCGTCTTGCCGAGCGGGCCGCCCATCGCAACGATCGCGTCCTTGTGCTTTTCGACCCAGGCGTGCCAGGCGGCCATGCCTTGCTGCCCCTTGGTATTGCGCTCGTCCTCCGACATCGCCTCCCAGGCTTTCCAGGCGGAACTGGTCCTGCTGCCGAGAAAGACGGCGAGATAGGTATTGCTGTTGTCGCTCATGGCACTTCCCTTCCTGCTGTGAATGGACTCATCAGGCGCGGCCAGCATGCGGCAGTTCGGAAAAGCCCGCCGCGGCCTGTTGCACCTCTTCTGAAAAATCCGTCATCTCCTGGACCTGACGGATCTCGATGATCTCGTTGTCGGAGGCCGGACACTGCTTCGCCCAGACAATCGCTTCGGCACGGGAGTCGACCTCGATCATCCAGTAGCCGCCGAGCACCTCCTTGGCTTCGGCAAACGGTCCGTCGGTGACGACGGGCTTGCCGCCGGCGAACGAGACGCGCGCGCCCATCGACGGCGGATGCAGTCCTTCGAGCGTGATCAGCACGCCTGCATCCTTCAGCGCCTCGTTGTAGCGCATCATCGCCGCGACGCGCTCGGGATCGAGCTGCACGTCGGGCGGCGCGCGCTCATAGCCGAGCGGGATCATCAGCATCATGAATCGCATGGCGTATTTCCTCCTGATCCGCGCGCCGGGCACTCAGCGCTTTGCAGACAATCTGCGCTGCCGCTCTTCCTTCTCGCGCAGTTGCGGCGTGAACGCTTCGCCGAAATCCTCCGCCGCATAGACCTGGCGGATCTCGATCTCGCCGCTCGGGAACGGAGCACGCTGCATGTACGCGATCACCTCATCGAGCGAACCAGCCTTGAGCATCCAGAAGCCGGCGGCGAGATCGCTCGTGTAGTCGAAGGGCCCGCGTGCGACGCGCGCAGTTCCATCGGAGAACGCGATGCGCGCGCCCTTGGCCGTCGGATGCAGACCTTCGCCCGCCTCCATCATGCCGGCTTCGATCAGTTGCTCGTTGAAGCGGCCCATCGCCGCGAACTCCTCCGTGGTCGGCAGGATTCCGGCTTCCGTGTCCCTGGTCGCCTTCACGATCACCATGAACCGCATGGTCGCTCTCCCTGATGCTCTCGGCAGGACTGCCCTGCTCTCCTCAGAAAGACGATCCGCGGCCGCGCCGACCGACACGGTTCGAGATTATTTTTTGCCGTTCCCGGATCAACCCGGCTCCTGCGGGAACATATGGAAGTAAGGCTCGGCCTCCGCGAGCACCCGTGCGACGCTCGGCCGCGCCTTGAGACGGTCGAGATAGGCCGTCACTGCGGGCAGGTCGGCACCGAGCGGCTCGACCTTGTCGGCGTAGAACAACGCCGGCAGGGCGGCGCAATCGGCCAGCGTGAAGCGATCGCCGGTGGCCCAGCCCTGCGGCGGCAACTCGGCCTCGAGCATCGCATAGGATGACCTCAGACGGCTTCGCGCTTCGGTCACGGCAACGGCATTGCGCGCATCGGCCGGGCGCAGCCGGTCGAACACGATGGTCTGCGTCGGCAGGTGCACATAGAGATCGAGAAAGCGATCGCGCAGGCGCGTCTGCAACGCACGGTCGGGATCCTCGGGAATGAAGCGCGTCGCGCCCGGATGATGCTGATCGAGATATTCGATGATGATGCTCGATTCCGGGATGGTGCGCCCGTTCTGCTCGTCGCGCAGCACCGGAAATTTTCCGACCGGCCACAGCTTCAGGAACGCAGCGCGCTCCTCCGCATCACCGAGATTGACCAGCCTCGGCGTGAACGCGACATTATTCTCATACAGCGCGATCAGCACCTTCCAGCAGAACGACGACAGCGGGTGATAGTAGAGGGTAAGGAACATGGCGCGCTCCTGGTTGGTAGATGTGACAACACTTTCGCTTGCGCCCCGCTCGTACAACTAAGACGGTGCGCGCTCCCTCTCCCCCTTCTTACGGGGAGAGGGTCGGGGTGAGGGGCAGCCACACGGGCGGTGCAGGTTCTGTGCGGTGAACGAGATTGCTAGGATAAGTACGCCCTATCTCTTCCATCACTGCGGACCAGTTGTGCCCGTCCGACGGACCGTGATCCGAGCTTCGTCACTGCCATGCCCCTCACCCGGATTGCTACGCAATCCGACCTCTCAGCGCGAGCGCAGCTCGTCGCGCCCCCGCAAAGGGGCGGGGAGAGGTTGGCGCGCCATCGAGCGCTCACGCCTGCCGCGCTGGCGCTTAGCGCCGCGATCAAGACGCCGCTCGACAGCGCCGTGCTATCGATCAGCTTGAGCTTCATGCGTGCCCCAGCTTGAACAGCCGTCCATCGACGCCTCCCTAACCGCTTTCATTTTGCAAGCAGTTGGAGAATGCCGGGACCGGTGCAATATTGCAAGCAGTTTATCGCACATTGCCCGATGAGATTCCGATGTCCGAACTTCAGCGCTCCGGCTGCCCGATCAACCTCACGCTCGAAGTGGTCGGCGACAAATGGAGCCTGCTGATTATCCGTGACATGATGTTCGGCAACCGCCGCCACTACCGCGAGCTGCTCGGCGGCTCCGAGGAGGGCATCTCTTCCAACATCCTGGCGGACCGGCTGAAGACGTTGCTCGCCGCCGGCATCATCAGCCGCGAGGACGATCCGAGCCACAAGCAGAAGGGCATCTATTCCCTGACCGAGCAGGGCATCGAGCTGCTGCCGATCCTCGCGCAGATGGCCGGCTGGGGTTACAAATATCTGCCGGTGTCAGACGAGCTCGGCATCCGCGCCCGGCTGCTGACGGAAGGCGGACCGAAGATGTGGGCCGACTTCATGGACGAGCTGCGCGAGATCCATCTCGGCATCAAGCGGCGCAGGAAGGCGGGACCGAGCGTCGGCGAGCGGCTGCAGGCGGCCTATCAGAAGGTGGTCGCTGAGAGGAAGGCTGCTGCGAGCAAGGCGTAATCGGACGCGGCGCCGGGCCGATCAGAACTGCGTGTTGTCGGCCCTGTAGCGCGACGATTTGCGCGGCGCCCGTTCCGGGGCCTGCTCCAATTGCGCGATCGGACGGCGGTAAGTCTCGGCACGGCGCAGCCAGCCGGCCTCCCAGACGCGGTTCGACGGCAGATTGCGAACCCGCTGCTGCAGCACGCCCTGCACCGCGTCGGAATATTCCGCGAGCACGGCCTTGGGCTCGGTCGTGGTGCCGTTCATCTTGAGCAGCACCTGCTTGAGACCCCAGCCCTGCCGCTGCCCGGTCTCCTTGTCCACGGCCGTCTCGGACGGGTTGGTGCCCTCGCCCTTGAAGTTGATGTAATCGATCAGCGGATAGAGATCGTCCGAGGCGCGCACGACGCGCGAATATTGCGCGACGATGTGCTCGCGCTCGGCACTGTCGGGCGTGTTGGCGAGGATCTTGTCCATCGCGCCTTGCGCGCGGGCGACCAGGAACTGCGTCTGCTGGGCGATCGTGTCGAGCAGAAATTGCCGCAACTGGCGCATCTGCGGCGAATTGAAGTTCTTCTTGAACTCGGCCCGGCTGTTCCACGGGCACGGCGGAACCGATGACTTGTCGAGCCACGCCGGGACCGGCGTCTTGCTCTTGCGCAGAAACGCAATCAACCCTGGAAAGCCCTCCTCGAAGGGCGGCTTCGCAGTGACCGGGTACCAGATGAAATGACCGATGCCGAGCGAGGCGAACTCCTCGCCGGCATTCCACGACGTGATCGCGTCGCGCCGGCCGCCGGCCTCGTTGATCCAGATCTTGCGGCCGATCATCTGCGCCACATCGGCCGGCAGTGCTCGCTGCGGGACGGATAGATTCCTGCCGCTCTTCGCATCCTTGGCGTCGCGCCCCGAGGTCTTCGAATCCGTCTTGTTCGAATCGGTCTTGCGCTCGGCGGTCGCCGGCTTCGCAGGCTCGGTCGACGGCATGACGGTTTTCGTGCTCGACGACTGCGCTTCAGACGGACGTCCGACCGTCTCCTGCTCCGGCTTCTGCGGCTGTGCCGGTTGCAGCGCGGGCTGGGACGGCGGAGCCTGCGGCGGCGATGCAGCGTCGTGGGGCAGCGCCTGCTCTGTCACCGCGGGCTTCGCAGCGACCGCGCCGTCCGCCGACAACGCTCCGTGCGCCGTCAGGCCGAGAAGGACGCAGGACAGCAGCAGCGTGCGATGCGCGCACAGCAGCCCGCCCGGCAGCCTCCGGCTACCGTTGCTCTGGGAAAGAATGGTGATTCGCTGGCTGATGAACTGACCGCCCATGTCGATTCTACCGAGGCTCTCGAACTCTACGCTACCGGTTCAGGATTCGTCCAAATCCGACCCGACGGGCAAATCAGCCGACGGGCTCGCCGTATCATGTTTTACAGAAAACGCCCTGTTGGACGCGTCGGCGCCGACATCGACCCGCCGCGCCAAGAAGCTTTTTTCGTGAAGACTTTCAAGTCGATCACCCGTGTCCAGTCCTTGCCGTCAAAATTTTCCACTTTCGTTTTTACAGAAAATTTGATCTCTTAACCATGTCCTGTTCCCGATCGAGAGGGACGTTTCGCGGTCGTCACGAACGTTGGGAGTGGGATGCGGTGGACGCGTCGATGTTGGTGCGTGGAGCATGATTCGGAACCGGAGGCTGTCGACGCGTATTGCGCCACAGCTTTCCGACAAGATCATGCTCAGAAATGGACACGCAGACGAACAACGTGGCGCGTACGGCGAAATCGTGTGGTCCTGGCATCCCGAAGCTGGTGCCGTGTCCGGTGCGTGTGCGCATTGGGGCCGAAACGGGGGCAAGACAGCCGGTCCCCGGGGAGAGCGCGTATAAGCCGTCAGACCATCGCGCAGGGAAGGCCGGGATGTCTCAGCCGAACCTGTGGTTCCTGCCCCGTGCATTCTTCCCGCACGGGGGCCATGGGGGCGGCAAGCTCCCGGTCTTCCCTGCTCCCTCCGATCGGTGAGGGAGACGAATCGAGCAAAGCTCGGGCGCTTCGCGCCGCGAGAACGCGAATCGATGCCCCTGTTGCTACCCCTGGCTGTTTGACAAGGTGCGCGAACTTCGCTGCGTTATGTCGCGGTCCGGATTGAACGCACACTCACCGTTTGTGACGGCCTTCACAGCCTGTCCGCACCGCCCATGTTAGGAACCGCAATGAGAAAGAGCCGGGCCGCCGGCCGAAGGAGCCGATTGCCGTGACGGACTCACCGACGACGACGCAGAGCGAAAAGGTGGCCCTGGTGACCGGGGCGGCGCGCGGCATCGGGCTGGCGACCGCCAGGCGATTTCTGCACGAAGGCTGGCGCGTGGCGCTTCTCGACATCGAGCAGAAGCTGCTCGCCGACGCGACCACCTCACTCAAATGCCCGGAGCGGACCCTCGCCTTGCATTGCGACGTCTCCGATGCCGCGATGGTGGCCGATGCGCTGGAGCGCATCAATGGACGGTATGGCCGCCTCGACGCGCTGGTGAACAATGCCGGCGTTGCGCGCTTCGCGCCGATCATGGAGACCAGCGAGACCGACTGGCAGCGCATCCTCGACGTCAATCTGACGGGGCCGTTCCTGTGCACGCGCGCGGCGGTGCCGCTGATGCGCGAGCATGGCGGCGCGATCGTCAACATCACCTCGATTTCGGCCGTGCGCGCATCGACCTTGCGCTCCGCCTACGGCACCAGCAAGGCGGCGCTGGCGCATCTCACCAAGCAGCTTGCGGTCGAGCTCGCCTCGGCCGGCATTCGCGTCAATGCCGTGGCGCCGGGCCCGGTCGAGACCGCGATGGCCAAGGCGGTGCACACGCCGGAAATCCGCGCCGACTATCACGATGCCATTCCGCTCAACCGCTACGGTCTCGAAGAGGAGCTGGCCGAAGCCATCTTCTTCCTCAGCTCCGAGCGATCGAGCTATATTACCGGACAGGTGCTGGCCGTGGACGGCGGCTTCGATGCCGCCGGAATCGGACTGCCGACGTTGCGCGGTCAACGCAGGAACGCATGAGACTAAGATGCCGAGCCGGATGCGCATCATCCTGACGTTGCTGCTCGCGGTCGTCCTGTGGGGGATCGCGACGATGCTGGCGCGCGCGGATATCCGCATCATCTCCTCGCCCGGCGGCGAGGTCGGCTCGTTCCTCGACCTGTTCGAGAAGGTGCGCGCCTCCGGCGAGCGCGTCATGATCGACGGTCCCTGCCTGTCGGCCTGCACGCTGGTGCTGAGCGTCGTGCCCGGGGATCGCATCTGCGTGACGCGCCGCGCGTCGCTCGGCTTCCACGCCGCGCGATCAGTCGACCGGCGCGGCCGCATCTATGCGGAGCCGGAGGCCTCCAAGCTGGTGCTAAAGACCTATCCAACACCGGTGCGCAGCTGGATCGAGCGCCGCGGCGGCCTGACGTCGCGGCTTCTGCTGTTGCGCGGGCGCGAGCTCAAGGCGATGTACGCCTCGTGCCGCTAGCGGCGTCACGCCTCGAAGCCGTCCGCCGGGGAATTGATCATCCACGGAATGCCGAAGCGATCGACGCCCATGCCGAAGCCCTTCGACCAGAACGTCTTGCCGAACGGCATCGTCACGGTGCCGCCCGCGATCAGCGCGTTGAACTTGCGCTCGGCCTCGGCCGGATCGGTGATCTGGAGCGAGACCGAAATGCCGTTGGGCTTGCCTTGATAGTATTCCGGCGGCGAATCCGAGGCCATCACGGCATCGCCGCCGATCGAGAAGCGCACGTGCATGATCCTGTCCTTGTGCTCGGGCGCGGACGGCATCTCCGGCGGAGCCTCGCCATAGCGCATCATCATGTCGACCTTGGCGCCGAGCACGTCGCCATAGTGCTTGAGGGCCTGCTCGCAGTCGCCGTTGAAGGTGAGATAGGGACAGATCATGGTCATGCTCCTTGGTTGAGACGTCAGATGTCAGCGCAGCGGCAACAGCGCGCGCAGCCGGCGGTCGCGCAGCCACAGGCCGCCCCACACCATCAGCCCGAGATAGAGACCGAACAGCACGTGGCTGAACAGCGGACTGCCGATCCGGACATGCGAGGCGATGGCGCCGCCGAGATAGCCGGTGAGCAGGATCGCCCCCAGCAGCGAGGTCGCCGGCAGCGCATAGAGCGCGGTGCAGAGCAGCGTGATCAGCCCGAGCGCCCGCGCCATGGCGTCGCTGCCGCCATAGCCCATCTGATCCATGGTCTGGGTGACGACCGGCAACGGGATCAGCTTGATCGCGCCGTCGAACGCCAGGAACAGGATCACCAGTCCGCTGAGGATGCGGCCGCCCCACAACTCGGCGCGCGAGACTGGCTGGTCCAGGGTGATCGTCGACATTTCAAGCTCCTCCCGGTGATGCTGATTCAAGGACGAAAGAGGGATCATACGTCCGACATGTGTGCGGAAAAAATGACGCTCATCTCAGGCTCAGCGGCTCGCGCGAGCGGTGGTGCCGTCCTGCATCAGGCGGTCGAGCTGCATGCGGATGTGGGCCGCTTCGGCCGAGCTGTGCGCCAGCGCGATGGCGCGATCGAACGCGGTCCGCGCTTCCTCGTTGCGCCCGAGCTGCATCAGCAGCGCGCCGCGCACGCCGAAGAAATAGAAATAGTTGCCGAGCCGGCTTTCGAGCGGCGCGATCAGGTCGAGCGCGGCTTCGGCGCCGCGCACCTTGGAGACGGCCACGGCGCGATTGAGCGTCACCACCGGCGAGGGCTGCACCACCTCGAGCGCACCATAGAGCAGGTCGATCTGCGTCCAGTCGGTGTCCTCAGGCCTGGCCGCACGCGCATGCAGCGCGGCGATCGCGGCCTGGATCTGGTACGGACCGCTGCGGCGATGCCGCATCGCCTTGTCGATCAGCGCCACGCCTTCGGCAATCATCGACTGGTTCCACAGCGTGCGATCCTGGTCCTCGAGCAGAATCGGCGCGCCCTCGGCATCGAATCGGGCGGCCGTCCGCGCGTGCTGCAACAGCAGCAGCGCGGTCAGTCCCATGATCTCAGGCTCGCTCGGGAACAGCCGCAGCAACAACCGCGCCAAGCGAATGGCTTCGTCCGAGAGCGGCTTGCGCAGCGCGGCGGTGTCGCCGCTGGCCGAATAGCCCTCGTTGAAGATCAGGTAGATCATGGCGGCGACCGCGAACAGGCGCTCGGAGCGCTCGACCGCGCCCGGTGTTTCGAACGGCACCTCCGCCTGCGCGACGCGCGCCTTGGCGCGGGTGATGCGCTGCTCCATCGCCGCCTCGCTGACCAGGAAGGCGCGGGCGATCTGCTTCACCGTCAATCCCGATACCACGCGCAGCGCCAGCGCGATCTGCTGCGTGGCCGGCAGATCCTTGTGGCAGCAGATGAACAGCAGGCGGAGGATGTCGTCGCGATAATGCGAGCCGTCGAGCCGGTCGGCGATCGCGCTCTCGGCGTCGTCGAGATCGGAGATGGCCTCGTCCTCCGGCAGCGGCTGCTCGCGGCGGACGCGCCGGACCTCGTCGATGGCCGCATTGCGTCCGACCATGATCAGCCACGCCGCCGGATCGCGCGGCGGCCCGTTCTGCGGCCAGCTCTTCAGCGCGCGCAGGCAGGCGTTCTGGAACGCCTCCTCCGCGGTGTCGAGGTTACGGAAGTAGCGCAGCAATGCGCCGACGGCCTGGGGGCGTGCTGATGTCAGGGCCGCATCGATCCAGGCCGCGTCGCTCATGCCAGCGCTCCGCCCGGCCTGAACGTGCCGACCGGACGGATCTCGTAGGAGCCGCCGGGATTGGCCTCGCCGAGGTCGCGCGCGACCGCGAGCGCCTCGTCGAGATTGGCACAATCGACGATGTAGAAGCCGAGCAGCTGCTCCTTGGTCTCGGCATAGGGGCCGTCGAGCACGAGCGGCGGATCCTCCTTGCGCAGCGTGGTGGCCGCCGTGGTCGGCAACAGCCGCGCCACCGGCCCGAGCCGTCCCTGTTTGGTGAGCTTCTCCTGGATCACCGCGAGCTTGGCCATGACCGCCGCGTCCTGGTCCTTGCTCCAGGCGCAGACGACATCCTCATCGTGATAGCAAAGCAGCGCATACAGCATCGGCACACATCTCCATTCGTCTTCAAGACGGCGGAGTATGCCCGTGGCCGACAGGCCCGCGAAGAAAATTCGCGGGTTCCCTCGGCGGAAACGCTCCGGCTACCAGGAGATGCCGTACTTTGCGGCGATGTTGCGCGCCCGCGTCTCCTGGGCGCTTTCGCGCGGCTGCTTGGCCCGTCCGGCCTGACGTTGCGACTGGCCCTGCCCCTGACCTTGACCCTGCCCTTGGCCTTGCCCTGCGGCAGTTTGACCGCCCGCATTTTGCGCCATGCCCGGTGCGCCACCGCCCGGCTGGCCTGCAGCCTGCGGCTGACCGCCGCCCTTGCCGATGGAGATGCCGTTGGCCGACAGGATCGAGCCGACGTCGATGGTCTGAGCCTGGGCCGAGGCGGATGCGACGACGAGGGCGGTGACGAGAAGCAGTTTGCGCATGACGATGTCTCCGTGTTGATGACCGGAGATTGGCCTGCCCGCCCGATCTGGTATGTGGGACAGGTCACTCAAGCTTCGAGGATCCTCCGATGACCAAAGGCGCGCTGGCGCTCCTGATCCATGGCGGCACCGACAACTGGTCGCCGCAGCGCTGGAAGGCGCGCTTCGACGACGTCTGCGCCGATCGGCCCGTGGTGCTGCTGCCCGATGCCGGGCTCGATCCGGCCGACGTGCACTATGCGGCGGTGTGGAAGCCGGTCCCCGGCGAGCTCGCCGGCTTCCCGAACCTGCGCGTGATCTTCAACCTCGGCGCCGGGGTCGACGCGTTGATGGCCGACAAGACCCTGCCCGGCGTGCCGCTGGTCCGGGTCGCCGTCGACGACCTCACCGCGCGCATGACCGAATATGTCGTGCTGCACGTGCTGATGCACCATCGTCAGGAGCTGTATCTGCGCGAGTCGCAGCGCGTGAAGCGCTGGGCGCCGAAATATCAATGGCCGGCGGCCGCGATCAACGTCGGCATTCTCGGGCTGGGCACGTTGGGTGCCGATGCGGCCGAGGTGCTCAAGCGCATCGGCTTCCAGGTCGCCGGCTGGAGCCGCAGCGCGAAGCAGGTCAACGGCATCGAAAGCTTCCATGGCGCGGCGCAGCTCGACGCATTCCTGGCACGGACCGACATCCTGGTGTCGCTGCTGCCGCTGACGCCGGATACGCGCGGCATTCTCGATCGCAGCATGTTCGCGAAGCTGCGGCGCTCGTCGCCGCTCGGCGCGCCGGTCATGATCAATGCCGGCCGCGGCGGCCTGCAGAACGAGGCCGACATCCTCGGCTGCCTGGACGACGGCACGCTCGGGTCGGTGTCGCTCGACGTGTTCGGGCAGGAGCCGCTGCCCGCTGACAGCCCGTTCTGGACCCATCCCAAGGTGGTGCTGACGCCGCACAACGCCGCCGACACCGATGCCGACGCCATCTCGCGCTATGTTGCCGAGCAGATCGCGTCGTTCGAGGCCGGCGGCGCACTGCGCAACATGGTGGATCGCGAGAGGGGGTACTGAGACGCTATCTGCCGCCCACCATCACATCGATCGCACCGGCGACGATCGCCTCCAGGTTCTCACGCGGTACCCGCGCCCGGGCACGGACCGCGATCGAGTGGACCGTCGCCGACGCCAGTTGCGCCAGAACGAGGGGATCAGCACTGTCCGGCAGTTCGCCCTTCTCCTTGGCACGCCGGAAGCAATGCGCGAACGCCTTGTCGAGTTCGGTCAGCGCATTCTGCACCATGGCGCGGATGTCCGGATCGGCGACGGCCTCGGAGCCCGCGGTCATCACCGTGAAGCAGCCGCGCGGCCCCTCCTCGCCGGAGAGATAGATGTCGAGTGCGGCCGCAAAGATCTTCTGCAATTGCTCGCGCACCGGCGCGTCATCACGAAAGATGTGCCCCATCACGGCACGGGCGTTGTCGCGGTAGCGCTGATAGCTCTTGATGTAGAGCTCGCGCTTGTCACCGAACGCACCATAGAGGCTCGGCCGGTTCATGCCCGTGGCGGCGCTGAGGTCGTCGAGCGACGTCGCCGCAAAGCCCGTCGACCGGAACAGGTCGAGCGCCTTGCCGAGGGCTATGTCCGGCTCATAGGCGCGCGGCCGACCGCGCCGTTTCGGCTCGGCCGTCGCGGCGGGCTTTTCGGTGGGAGGGTCGCCATGCGGCGGCCCCTTCTTTTTTTGTACCATTTCGCACTAAATTCCTTGACCCATTTCATATTATGCGAGACAGTATAAAAATCAATCAATGCTCCGCTCCGGAGCTCCGGGAGACGTCCATGGACCTGTATTTCTCGCCGCTCGCCTGCTCACTCGCCACCCGCATCGCGCTCTATGAGGCAGGTGCCGAGGCGACTTATCTCGAGGTCGATCCGAAGACCAAGATCGTAATGAACGACGGCTCGGATTTCCGCAGCGTCAACCCGCTCGGCCTGGTGCCCACGCTGCGCACCGATGACGGCGACCTGCTGACCGAGAACGCAGCGATTCTCCAATATGTCGCCGACCACTTCCCCGAGGCGAAGCTCGGCACCGGACCTGGCATGGACCGCAGCCGTCTGCACCAATGGCTCTGCTTCATCGGCACCGAGCTGCACAAGGGCCTGTTCATTCCGGTCCTCGACCGGACGGCACCGGAGGAGATGAAGGTTCACGTCCTGAAGAAGAACCTGTCGCGGCTCGATCATCTCGACAACCATCTGCGCGGCCGCGCGTTTCTGCTGGACCACTTCACCGTCGCCGATGCCTATCTCGTGACCGTGATCAACTGGACGATGGCGACGCCGCCGATCGAGCTCGCCAAATGGCCGGCCGTGAAGGCCTACTACGAACGCCTGCGCACGCGGCCATCGATCGCCCGCGCGATCGCCGAGGAGTTCGAACTCTACAAGGCGGAACTCGCGCGGCACAAGGCAGCTGCCTAGCAGCGATGCTTGACCGCGGTCAGTTCGGGTTGCAATCCTCGAATCGCAGGAGGATTGCACGTGGCAAGCACATCCGTACGAGACCGATTGCTGGCGGACCGGCGCGCGCTGCTCGATCTGGGCACGCGCAACCGGCTCGTGCACATCCCGCTCAAGACCAAGACCATCCGCACCATCGACATCGTCGGCGCACGCTCCGCCGAGTTGTACGAGCTGCTCGGCGACGGCAAGCGATTCACGTTTCTTCCGACCAAGGCAGAGACAGCTGCAGAAACCAGCGAGACCACATCCGCTCCAACTCTGCCGCTGCCTCCGCCGAGCGCAAGCCCAAAACGGAGCGAAAGCGAATCGGAGACGCCGACCCGGCCGGCCGATACACGGCTGCAGACCCGGTTGTCGTCGGAGGCGCTACAGAAGCGGCTGCTCGACATCTGGTACGACGCGCGAACGCTCGAGGAAGAACAGGGCGTCAACATCCTCTATCTCGCCTTCGGCCTGCTCAAATGGTTCGAGGACGACAAATCCGACGTCGAGCGCTTCGCGCCGCTCGTGCTCCTGCCCGTGCGGCTGGAACGCAGCAGCGCGGCCGATCGGTTTCATCTGGTCTCGCGCGCCGAGCCGCCCTCGCCGAATCTCTCGCTGCAGGCGAAGCTCGATGCCGAGTTCGGATTGAAGCTCGCGGATTTCGGCGACGAGGACGATGTCGACATCGCCGGCTATCTGGCCGGCATTGCCGAGACAGTCGCAAACAAGAAGAGATGGGAGGTCAGGGCCGACGCGATCGTGCTCGGCTTCTTCTCGTTCTCCAAATTCCTGATGTATCGCGACCTCGACCCGGAGAACTGGCCGGCCGACGGCGCGCTGGATCGGCACCCGCTGATCGCGGCACTGCTGCAGAACGGCTTCGAGGGGCAGGAGCCGATCGTCCCGGACGACGGCAAGATTGATTCCGTGATCCAGCCGATTGCGATGAACCACGTTGTCGATGCCGATTCGTCGCAGGCCGTCGTGATCGAGGAAGTGGTCCGCGGACGCGACCTGGTCGTCAAGGGCCCGCCGGGCACCGGAAAGTCGCAGACCATCACAAACATCATCGCGGCAGCCGCGGCCGAGGGAAAGACAGTCCTGTTCGTCGCCGAGAAGATGGCGGCGCTGGATGTCGTGCATCGGCGGCTGAAGGGCGTCGGCCTGGGGTCGCTCGCGCTCGAGCTTCACTCCAACAAGGCCAACAAGCGCCTTGTGCTGGAGGAACTGAAGCGCTCCAAATCGGCGACCGTGCCGGCATCAGCGGGCGAAGCGACTCTGGTGCAGCGCCTGACCGACAGTCGCGACAACCTCAATCGCCACGCCGACATGATGCACCAGCCGCATCAGCCAAGTGAGCTGACACCATTCCGGCTGCTCGGCCACCTCGTGCGTTGCAGGGAAGCATCTGATCAGGCGGCATTGCCGTTGCAAGGGCCAGAGCTTTGGTCTCCCTTGGACCTGGAGCGGCGGCGCGAGTTGGTCGTCGAGTTGGCCGACCGCATCGCGACCGATGGTGCGCCTCACCTGCATCCGTGGCGGGGCGTCGGCCGCGACGCCCTCGACCCGAGCGAGATGGCGAAGCTGCTGACGTTACTGGACAGCATCTCGAATCATCTCAGCCACGTCGTGACAGGAGCTGCGCACATTGGCGCCTTGCTCGAAGTCACAACGCCCACCAACCTGGCCGCGGCGAGCGACCTGCTTGCCGTCGCCGAGGCGGCAGCCGCGATGCCGGAATGCGACAGGGCTGCGTTTGGCGATCCGATCTGGAGTCGGCCGCATGAGATCGTCGACGTCGTCGACAAGGGGCTCCGCTATACGAAGTTGAAGGCCGCTTTCGAGGGGGCCTTCGTCGACGCCGCCTGGGAGGCGTCGGCTGCTGATTGCCGCAAGGTAATCGCTGAGAAAGGCCGCTCGTGGTTTCGCCTGCTGAGCTCGCGCTACCGCGAGCAGATGGCGCTGCTGACCTCGTATTTGAAGGTACCGATGCCGAAATCCCTCGATCAGCGCCTGTTGCTGATCGACGGACTCATCGCGGCACAGGTTGCGCGCCGCTCCTTCGCGGAGGTGGCGGGCGCCGGCAGCACAGCCTTCGGGAGCGCCTGGCAGAAGGAGCTGTCGGACTGGGACGCGCTGTCGAGATTGACGGCCTGGTGGACCGCGTTTCCGAAGTCGTTCGCCAATGACGAGATGCGGCTCCGCCTGACGCATCTGAAGCTGTCGGCCGAAGATCGACTAGCGATCGCGAAACTGAGCAGCGATCTCGCCGGCTTGCGATCCGAACTGCAGCAGTTGATCGATTTTCTGCAGCTGGCCCCCTCTCGCATCCCACTGCAGCCGGGCGAAGGGGTTCAATTCGATGAGCTGTCGCGGACGCTCTCGGAGTGGCGCAGCGCCACCGAGCGCCTGACCCGCTGGATCGCGTTCATGGAGCGGGTTCGGCTCGCCCGCGCGGATGGTCTCACGGCGCTGGTCGATCGCGCGCTGGACGGATCGCTGCCGGGGGATAGACTGCCACAGGCCTTCGACAACTCCTACTACGAAGCCATGCGCGGCGTGATCTTCGCGCAGCATCCGCAACTGAAACGCTTCGACGGCAAGTTGCACGACCGGCTCGTCGACGGCTTCCGCAAGCTCGACGTCGAACGCATGCAGCTCGCCCGGGACCAGATCGCGCATGAGCATGCGACTGCGCTGCCGCGCAACGCAGGCGGCATCGGGCCGCTCGGTGTCCTCAACGGCGAATTGGCGAAGAAGCGCAATCATCTTCCCATCCGGCAGCTCCTGGAGCGCGCCGGTCCGGTCGTCCAGCAGATCAAGCCGATCTTCCTGATGAGCCCGCTGTCGGTTGCGCAGTTCCTGAAGCCCGGTGCGATCGCCTTCGATCTGCTGGTCGTCGACGAGGCCTCGCAGATCGAACCCGTCGATGCGCTCGGCGCGGTCGCGCGATGCCGGCAGATGGTCGTGGTCGGCGACGAGCGGCAGCTGCCGCCGACGCGGTTCTTCGCGAAGCTGACGGGGAACGATGACGATGACAATGAGGACGACGAGCAACCGACCTTCCAGGTGAAGGATGCCGAGAGCATTCTCGACCTCTGCTTGGCCAAGGGCCTGTCGCATCGGATGCTGAACTGGCACTATCGCAGCAAGCATCAGTCGTTGATCGCGGTCTCCAACAAGCAGTTCTACGACAACCGTCTGTTCATCGTGCCGAGCCCCTATGACGCGGTGGCCGGCATGGGGCTGAAGTTCAACTACAACCCCGATGCGCATTACGAGCGCGGCAGCAGCCGGACCAATCCCCGCGAGGCGCGGATCGTGGCCGAGGCGGTCATGCGTCATGCCCGCGAGATGCCGGAGCGCAGCCTCGGTGTCGCAACCTTCTCTGTGGCCCAGCGCCAGGCGATCCAGGATCAGCTCGAAATCCTTCGCAAGGAGAATCCGGAGACGGAGGGCTTCTTCGTCCGCGGCACCAGCGAGCCATTCTTCGTCAAGAACCTCGAGAACATCCAGGGCGACGAGCGCGACGTCATCTTCACTTCCATGGGCTACGGGCGAACGAAGGAAGGCTTCGTCTCGATGAGCTTCGGCCCGCTGAACTCCGATGGCGGCGAGCGGCGGCTGAACGTGCTGATCTCCCGCGCCAAGCTGCGCTGCGAGGTCTTCTCCTCGATCACCGGCGACGACATCGACCTGTCGCGCGCCAAGGGCCGCGGCATCGCTGCGCTGAAGACGTTCCTCACCTTTGCGCAGACCGGGCAGCTCGGCATCGCGCAGGAGACCGGCCGCGATCCGGACTCGGTGTTCGAGGAGCAGGTCGCCGCCAAGCTGCGGGCGCTGGGCTACGACGTGAAGACGCAGATCGGCACCGCCGGCTTCTTCGTCGATCTCGCCGTGGTCGATCCCGACAAGCCCGGCCGCTTCCTGCTCGGCATCGAATGCGACGGCGCCCAATACCACGCCTCGCGCTCGGCGCGGGACCGCGATCGTCTGCGGCAGAACGTGCTGGAAGCGCATGGCTGGGTGCTGCATCGGATCTGGTCGACGGACTGGTTTCTCCGGCCCAAGGAGGAGATCGAGAAGGTCGTCCGCGCCATCGACGCCGCGAAGGCGCATTGGAAGGAGATCGACGACGCGCTTCCCGAGGCGCAGCCCGAGCCGCCGCCAGCCATGCCGGATGTTCCGCCGCCGGAGCAGACCGCGGATCGTCCCGTAGAGGTCGCCGCACAGGCGCCGACGATGGTGCCCTATGAGGAGGCCAAATTGCGGGTGCGCCGGGAGATCGAGCCGCACGAGACGTCGCTCGCCAACATGACGAAGCACGTGGTCGAGATCGTCGCGATCGAGGGACCGGTGCACGAATCGGAAATCATCGTCCGGATCAGATCGGCCTGGGGCCTCGCCCGCGCCGGCAACCGCATCCGCGACGCCGTGCGCGCCGCGCTGAACGCAGCGGTGACTAAGGGTCAGATCGCCGGAGGACCGTTCTACGCCGTGCCTGGTCAGGCGATCGTCGTCCGGAACCGCGAGGACGTGCAATCGACGACGTTGCGCAAGCCCGAGATGTTGCCGCCGGACGAGATCAAGGCGGCGATCATGCAGGTCGTGGAGCAGAACTTCGGCGCCGAGGAGGACCAGCTGATCCAGGCGGTGGCCCGTCTGTTCGGCTTCGGCTCCACCAGCGCGCAACTCCGTGAGGCCGTGCAGGGCAGCCTCGAGGTCCTTCTCGACGCGGGCAAGCTCCGCCGCGAGGGGGAGCTGCTGACCATGCCGCAGGAGGCCTCGCCTGCCGCGCAGCCCTGAGCGGCTCAGGCGAGGTCCGCCTTCATCAGGTCGCGCAGCGCCTTCGGGATCGGCTGCGCCTTGCCGCCGCTGATGAAGGCGACGCGGACATCGGCCCTGACGAGCACCTCCTCGCAACGCCGCACCTCCTGGGCCAGCGTGATCGAGGCGCCCTTGACCGCGATCGGCCAGGTGACGACATCGAGCACGTCGTCCATGCGCGCAGGCCGCAGGAAATCCAGCGTCATCGAACGCACGACGAAGGCGAAGCCCGGGGCTTCGCTGGCAGCCTCCGCGAACAGCGCGTGCTGCTCGGCGCCCATCAGCCGCAGATGATTGGTGCGGCCGCGCTCCATGAAGCGGAGGTAGTTGGCGTGGTAGACGATGCCTGAAAAGTCCGTGTCCTCGTAGTAGACTCGGACCTGCATATGGTGGCGGCCGTCGCGGATCTGGCCGTCGAGATGATGGGTCACTGGAAATCCTCGATCGCCGGGCAATGCGACCGTTTCGCCCAGTTCGACCGCGAGCGCAAGCTAGGAGGTCACCTCCATCGGTTCCCCGCCGACCGTGACCAGAACGATTTCCGGCGGCATGCCGATCCGCACCGGCATGATGCTGCAGCCAAGGCCACCCGAGACGATGACGTCGCATTGGGTGCGGATGTGGCCGTAGGCCAGATTGACGCCGTTGCGCGGGGGAACGGCCGGCGACCAGCCGAGCACACGAACCTGGCCGCCATGCGTATGTCCCGACAACTGCAGCGCCACCCGCGACGGCACCCGGAGCGCAACATCCGGCTCGTGGGCGAGCAGGATCACCGGCGCACTGTCCGTCACCTTGCGCAACGTGGCTGCGAGATCATCGACGCCGATCCGCGGGACGGATCGGAACCGCCGCGCAGGCATGTAGGCGAGCTGATCGCCGAGACCGGCGAGCCAGAACGCCTGGCCATTCTTGCTGAGGCGCACGGCGTCGTTCTCATAGACGGGAATGCCGGCAGCCTCGAGCGCCTGCTGCGCGTAGGGCACGCCGTGGCCGTCGCGCTGCACGGTCTTGTCATCCCAATAGTCGTGGTTGCCGAGGATGGCGTGCACGCCGAGCGGCGCCTTCAGGCGGCCGAGCACCGGCGCCCACTCCGAGGCGTCGATGCGGCCGACGTGATGGCGGTGACCGGCGACATAGTCACCGAGCAGAACGATCAGGTCCGGCAGCAACGCATTGGTTCGCGCAACGATCGTCTCGATGTGCGCCAGCGACATCCAGGGATCGCAGGCATGAATGTCAGCGACCGCGGCGATTTTCAGCGTCAGCCCGGACGGCCAGTTGCGCGGCCGGACCTGATAGTCGGTCACGCCGAGGCGGAGCGGCTCGACGCCGACGCCATAGGTGGCGGTGGAAAAACCGGTGGCGGCAAGTCCGCCTGAGAAGGACAGGAAGCGACGGCGTGACAGCATGGACGAATTCCTCGCAGCGGCTTCCTTCTCGCCAATCATTGCAACCGATTTCGGGTGTGTCTGTGCAGATTGTCAGCAGTTTCGTTAATCATCGTCCCCGTTACCGAACAGGCCGAACTGGCTGGGATCGCGGTTCGGCTCGGCCATGCCGAGATGCTTGAACGCGTGCGAGGTCAGGAGACGGCCGCGCGGGGTGCGCTGCAGATAGCCGCACTGGATCAGATAAGGCTCAATGATATCCTCGATCGCATCGCGCGGCTCCGACAGTGCCGCAGCCATGGTCTCGACGCCGACCGGGCCGCCGCCGTAGTTCAGCGCGATGGTCGAGAGATAGCGCCGATCCATCGCATCGAGCCCGGCCGCATCGACCTCCAGCGCGCTCAGCGCGTGATCGGCAATGGCGCGGTCGATCGCGCTGGCGTCAGCAGCGGACGCAAAATCGCGCACCCGGCGCAGCAGCCGGCCGGCAATACGCGGCGTGCCGCGGGCGCGGCGCGCGATCTCGTTGGCGCCATCGGCGGTCATGCCGACGCCGAGCACGCGCGCACCGCGCGTGACGATGCTCTCCAGCTCCTCGATCGTGTAGAAGTTCAACCGGATCGGAATGCCGAAACGATCGCGCAGCGGGTTTGTCAGCAGGCCTGCGCGGGTCGTCGCACCAACCAGCGTGAACTTCGACAGATCGATCTTGACCGAGCGCGCCGCCGGGCCCTCGCCGATGATGAGGTCGAGCTGGAAGTCCTCCATCGCGGGATAGAGCACCTCCTCGACCGCCGGGCTGAGGCGATGGATCTCGTCGATGAACAGCACGTCGCGCTCTTCGAGATTGGTTAGCAACGCCGCGAGATCACCGGCCTTGGCGATGACCGGGCCGGACGTCGCGCGAAAACCGACGCCGAGCTCGCGCGCGACGATCTGCGCCAGCGTCGTCTTGCCGAGGCCCGGGGGACCGACGAACAGCACATGGTCGAGCGCCTCGCCGCGCTTGCGCGCCGCCTCGATGAAGATCGACAGGTTGGCGCGGGCCTGCTGCTGGCCGACGAACTCCGACAGCTGCTGCGGACGCAGCGCGGTGTCGCCGACATCATCGGAGCGCCGCTCCGGGCTGACCATGCGCGCGGGCGGCTTCATTCGTTGCCGCGCCTGTATTTGTTCGGCAGCAGCTCGCCGATGGTCACGACGTCGGGGCCCTTGCCGTTCGACGGCACGATGACGCGCGCCTTCGCATCGTAATCATGGATCAGCTCGCGGCAGGTGCCGCAAGGCGAGACCACGGAGACCTCGCCGGGCTCGCCGGGCTTGGGATGGCGCACCGCGACGATGGTCTCGATGCCGTGGTCGCCGTGCTCGGTGATGGCGCGGCCGATCGCGATGGCTTCGGCGCAGACGGCGTTGCGGCCGAGATAGGCGTCGATGTTGACGCCGGTGATGATGCGGCCGTCGCGGGTGCGCATGGCCGCGCCGACCTCCTGCCAATCGTTGCGGTAGCGGCTCTTCACCGCCGATGCGGCCGCCTCGATCAGCTCCTTGTCCTTCTTGCTCACCATGGGAGAAATCGTTGTCCTTCTGCTCGCCCGGCGCGGCGACCTACTTTGCAACCTACTTCGCCAGCTCCTTGAGGCCGAGGCGGATGAGTTGGGCGGTCTCGGCCTTGTCGCCGGCCGCCCGCGAGGCTGCGGCGATTGCCGCAGCGGCCTGCGGCTGGCCATAGCCGAGATTGATGAGAGCGGAGATCGCATCCGCGACCGGCTGCGGCGCGCGGGACTCCTCGATCGCGCCGGACAGCCTGGCGACGCCGGGATCGACATTGGCGAACGCCGGCGACTTGTCCTTCAGCTCGGTCACGATGCGCTCGGCCACCTTCGGGCCGACGCCTGGCGTGCGCGCCACCGCGGCCTTGTCGCGCAGCGCGATTGCGTTGGCGAGATCGGCCGGCGGCAGAGTGCCAAGGACGGCGAGGGCGACCTTGGCGCCGACGCCCTGCACGGTCTGCAAAAGACGAAACCATTCCCGTTCGACATCCGAGCGAAAACCGAACAGCTTGATCTGGTCCTCGCGCACATAGGTCTCGATCGACAATGTGGCGGCTTCACCCGGCGACGGCAAGGCCTGCAGGGTGCGCGCCGAACAGTGCACCTGGTAGCCGACGCCGCCGACGTCGAGGATCACGAAGTCCTCGGCATAGGAATCGATCAGCCCCTTGAGCTTGCCGATCATAGCCCGGCGACCTTCATGCGGAGCGCCTGGCCCTGGCGGTGGTGGGCGTGGGTGATGGCGATGGCGAGAGCGTCGGCCGCGTCCGCCGACGGCGGCTCGGCCTTCGGCAGCAGGATCTTCAGCATCACCGCGATCTGGCCCTTGTCGGCATGGCCGGCGCCGACCACGGTCTTCTTGACCTGGTTGGGCGCGTATTCGGCGACCGAAATTCCGAACATCGCCGGCGCCAGCATGGCGATGCCGCGGGCCTGGCCGAGCTTCAGGGTGGCGACACCGTCCTTGTTGACGAAGGTCTGCTCGACCGCGGCTTCCAGCGGCTGGAAGTCGGCCAGCACCTTGGCGAGCCCCTCGTGGATCGCCAGCAGCCGGTTCGCCAGCGGCAGGTCGTCGGGCGGCTCGACCGAGCCGCAGCCGACATAGATCAGCCGGTTGCCCTCGCTCTCGATCACGCCCCAGCCGGTGCGGCGGAGGCCGGGATCGATCCCGATGATGCGGACGGCTGAGCGAATCGGCTGGGCTTTCATGGGTTAGAGATAGCCTCGCGCCGTCCTGGTGGAAACATAAACGGAACAGCCACCCACTGCGCCGGCGATACGGTTAACCGTCCGTCAACCGCCCATCTTCGCCATCAGCGCGTCGGAGATCTCGAAATTGGCATAGACGTTCTGGACGTCGTCATGCTCGTTCAGCAGATCCATCAGCTTCACCAGCCTCTCGCCGGTCTCGTCGTCGACCGCCACCGTGTTCTGCGGCTTCCAGGTCAGCGCCGCCTTGCGCGGCTCGCCGAACTTGGCCTCGAGGTTCTTGGCGACCTCGTGGAAACCGTCCGGCGAGGCATAGACCTCATGGCCGCCCTCCCCCGAAATCACGTCGTCGGCGCCGGCCTCGATCGCGGCGTCCAGCACCGCGTCGTCGGAGGCGACGCTGCGGTCGAATTCGATGATGCCGACGCGGTCGAACATGAATGCGACCGAACCGGTCTCGCCGAGATTGCCGCCTGATTTGGTGAAGTAGGAGCGGATGTCCGAGGCGGCGCGGTTGCGGTTGTCGGTCAGCGCCTCGACGATGACGGCGACACCGCCGGGACCATAGCCCTCATAGCGGATCTCGGCGTAGTTCTCACCCTCGCCGCCGAGCGCTTTCTTGATGGCGCGCTCGATGTTGTCCTTGGGCATGTTCTCGGCGCGGGCCGCGACCACGGCGGCGCGCAGCCGCGGGTTCATCGCCGGATCCGGCGTGCCCAGCTTGGCCGACACCGTAATTTCGCGTGCCAGCTTGCCGAACAGCTTGGACTTCATCGCATCCTGCCGGCCCTTGCGATGCATGATGTTCTTGAATTGGGAATGGCCGGCCATGCGAGGTCTCTTGCAATCGTCTGGGGTCAGGGGAGAAGCGCGGCCTTATAGGCCGAGGACTCGTCAAAATCAAAGATTTGGGGTGGTTTCAAGGGGACAGGCCACCGGCAAGGCACGGGTAGGCGCTGCCTGGGCCATAAGCCAAACGTTAACCATGGCTTCACCGTCAAGTGCAAGGATGCCGCGCTTCCGTCCCCTTTCACACGGTTCGGCGTGCCATGGCGTTTGGTTTCTTTGCAAGACGTGCCGCTCTGCCCGATCCGGTGATCGAGGCCAGGCCCCCGCCTGCCCCCGAGCCGGCGGCGTCGGGTGAGGCTGATTCCGCCAAGGCGATCCTCGACCTGCTCGAGCTGGAACTCGGCGGCATGATTCGCCAGCTGGAGCGCGCCGCAAATGCGGTCTCCAGCGGCGCCGAAGCAACCGCCGGCACGCTGACGGACATCCGCCAGCGCGCCGACGCGCTGAGCGGGCGCAGCAGCACCGCCCAGGGCACGGCCGCGACCTTCGCCCAGGCCGCCGAGAAGGTGACGCAATCGGCCCATGGCATCCGCGCCCAGGTCCAGGATGCCGGCCAGCTCGCCGACCAGGCCAGCGCCGCCGCCCGCGAGGCCCGGAGCAACGTCGACCGGCTGCGCGAATCCTCGGCGGCGATCGGCAACGTCGTCAACCTGATCTCCCAGATTGCCCGCCAGACCACCCTGCTTGCGCTGAACTCGACCATCGAGGCGGCCCGCGCCGGCGAGGCCGGCCGCGGCTTCGCCGTGGTCGCGACCGAGGTCAAGGCGCTGGCGGTGCAGACCCAGAACGCGACCGAGGAGATCACCCGCAAGATCGAGGCGCTGCAGAGGGACGCGGCCGGCTCGGCCGACGCCGTGCATCGCATCGCGCAGGCCATCGAGGCGATCCGCCCGGTGTTCAGCAACGTCAACGGCGCGGTTGCCGCGCAGGACCAGACCACCGGCGAGATGTCGGACAATGCCGCCCAGGCGTCGCAGTTCATCGCCTCCGTGGTCGACAGCGCCGCCGACATCGGCAGCGCCACCCAGCAGGCCGAGAGCTATGGCGAGCGGGTGACCAGCGCCGGGCGCGCGGTGACGATGTACGCCCAGAAACTCAAGGCGCGCTGCGCCGTGCTGCTGCGCCAGGGCGACCGCACCGTGCGCAGCGGCAGCGAGCGCCTGCCCTGCCATCTCAAGCTCGAGATCAAATCGGGCGCGCGATCGTTCGCTGCGCCGGTCTACGAGATTTCCAACGACGGCGTGCTGATCACCGGCCCCGACGCCAGCCGCCTCGGCGTCAACGAGCGGTTCGACGCCATGCTCGAGGATGTCGGCCCGTGCCGGCTGTGCATCACCGAGCAGGTCAAGGCCGGCGCCCAGGCGCGCTTCGAGACTCCCGGCGCCGAGCTGCGCGAGAAGATCGAGGACAAGCTCTGGGCACTGCACGAGGAGAACAACGAGTTCGTCACCCGCGCCATGGAGGCCGGAACCGAGCTGAACCGGATCTTCGAGAGCGCGGTCAGCCGCGGCGAGATCACGCTCGAGGACATGTTCGACACCGACTATGCCGAGATTCCCGGCACCAATCCGCAGCAGCACCGCAGCCGGATCCTCGACTGGGCCGAGCGCGCGCTGCCTTCGTTCCAGGAGGCGTTCCTGGCGCGGGATCAGCGGATGGTGTTCTGCGTCGCGATCGACCGCAATGGCTATCTGCCGGTGCACAACCGGATCTATTCGCATCCGCAGCGGCCGGGCGATGTCGCCTTCAACACCGCCAACAGCCGCAACCGCCGCATCTTCAACGATCCGGCCGGTCTCGCGGCCGGCCGCAACCAGCGGCCGTACCTGATCCAGAGCTACGCGCGCGACATGGGCAACGGCAACACCGTCATGATGCGCGAAATCGACGTGCCGATCCGCGTCCGCGGCCGCCACTGGGGCGGCTTCCGCACCGCCTACAAATTGTGAATCGAGCGGTGACTCGCTGAACCCCACGAGCCCGGGAGCCTGCAAATGTCCGTCGCGCAACGCGCCATCCTGGAAAGTCACGACTCGCAGTCGGGTGCCGAGCGGCTGATCGACGAGATCGCCGACCGCATCGGCGGTCTCGGCGTCGAGCTCGCCGACGTCGCCGGCAACGTGCAGGAGGTCGCCAACCGCGTGGCCTACCAGTCGCAGCGGTTCGGACATCTGCAGGCAACCGCCAAGACCATGGTGACGGCCAATCACGACATCGCCACCGCCTCGCAGGCGGTGCAAACGGCGACGACCGCCGCGGTCGGCGACATCGCGCAGTCGCGTAGCGTGGTCGACACCGCCGTGCGGCACATCTCCGAGCTGGTCGACTCCGTCGAGCGCATCGAGCAGCGGCTCGGCTCGGTCGGCGATGCCTTGTCGCAGGTCGCGAAGGTCTCGGTCGCCATCGAGGCGATCGCCAAGCAGACCAATCTGCTGGCGCTGAACGCCACCATCGAGGCTGCCCGCGCCGGCAGCGCCGGCCGCGGCTTTGCGGTCGTCGCGAGCGAGGTGAAGTCGCTCGCCGAGGCCACCCGGCAGGCGACGCAGCAGATCGGCGACACCCTGCGCGGGCTCGACTCGCAGGTGAAGAGCCTGCTCGGCGAGAGCGGCCAGGCCTCCTCGCGCGCCAAGACCGCCGGCGAAGGCGCCCAGCAGATCGGCGGCATCATCGTCCGCGTCCAGGACGGCTTCACCAGCGTCGGCCAGGAGATCGACGGCGTGGCGAAGGCCGCGACCTCGAACCTCGCGCATTGCGATGCCGTCATCACCGAGCTCGCCGAACTCGCCAAGGGCGTCGACCAGTCCTCGGTCGAGCTCAAGCAGGCCGACAGCCGCATCGCCAAGCTGCTCGACAATTCCGAGGCGCTGATCGGGATGATCGCCGAGAGCGGCGTCGAGACCGCCGATGCGCCGCTGATCCGCACCGTCGTCGAGACCGCCCGGCAGATCTCCGCGACCTTCGAGGCCGCCGTCGAGCGCGGCGAGATCACGCTCGCCGACCTGATGGACGAGGATCTCCGCGAAATTCCCGGCAGCAACCCGAAGCAATATCTCACCCGCTACGTCGAGTTCACCGACCGCGTGCTGCCCGCGATCCAGGACCCGATCCAGGGCAGCGACCCGCGCATCGTGTTCTGCGTCGCCTGGGCGCGCGGCGGCTATCTGCCGACGCACAATCCGAACTACCGCAAGCCGCAGGGGCCCGACCCGGTCTGGAACAACGCCAACTGCCGCAACCGCCGGCTGTTCGAGGACCGTGCGGTGAAGAAGGTCGCCGCCGCCAGCAACAAGCCGTTCCTGCTGCAGACCTACCGCCGCGACATGGGCGGCGGGCAGTTCGTGCTGATGAAGGACCTCTCCGCACCGATTGTCGTCAAGGGCCGCCATTGGGGCGCGTTCCGGATGGGCTTTCGGCTGAAAACCTGACGCGCGCGGCCTACGCTCCCCAGAACGACGGCTTGGCCGGCGACAATCGTCCGCCGATCCGGACCGGCGCGATCCGCTCCGCGAGCCCGGTCGCATCATCGGTTTCGACCGCCACGCCGCTCAGGGTCGCCGGGCCCGAGGCCGGCTCGAACCGCGCCGACGGGATGCCGGACTGGAAGCGGCGCAGCGGCTCGTCCTTCTGCATGCCGATGATCGAATCGTAATCGCCGGTCATGCCGGCATCCGTCATGTAGGCGGTGCCGCCCGGCAGGATCTGGTGATCCGCCGTGGGCACATGTGTATGGGTGCCGACGACGAGGCTGGCGCGGCCATCGCAGAAATGGCCGAGGCCCTGCTTCTCGCTCGACGCCTCGCAATGCACGTCGACCACGATCGCATCCGCCGCCTCGCGTAACGGGCAGGCGCCGAGCTCGCGTCCCACCGCGGCGAAGGGATCATCGAACGGCGTCATGAACACGCGTCCAAGCACGTTGACCACCAGCGCGCGGGCGCCGGTCTTGGTTTCGATCAGCGCCGCGCCGCGGCCGGGCGTGCCCGCCGGATAATTTGCCGGCCGCACCAGGCGCGGGGCGCGCTCGATGAACACCAATGCCTCGCGCTGGTCCCAGGAGTGGTTGCCGAGCGTGACCGCGTCGGCGCCGGCGTCGACCAGCTCCTGATAGATCGCCTCGGTGATGCCGAAGCCGCCGGCCGCGTTCTCGCCATTGACGATGACGAGATCGAGTGCCCAGTCGCGGATCAGGCCAGGAAGGTGGTCCGAGACGGCGCTGCGGCCGGTTCGGCCGACGACGTCGCCGACGAAGAGAATGCGCAACTCAATTGCTCCGGAAATCCAAGGTCTCGCATTCGGTTAGCACATAATCCAGGGCCGCGTCGTGGGCCAGGGCCGGGATCGCCTCGGTTTCCTGGATGGCAAAGCCGAGGCCGATGCCGATGAGATGATGTGCCTTCCGCAGATGCGAGAAGGTGTAGTCGTAGTAGCCGCCGCCATAGCCGATGCGATGACCGGTGCGGTCGAACGCCGCGAGCGGCACCAGCATCACGTCGGGCACCAGCTCGGCCGCGACCGGCGACGGTTCGGGAATGCCGAGCGAGCCCATCGTCAGCCTGTCGCCCGGCGACCAGGCCCGGAACGACAGCGAATGGCCGCGCGCCAGGACGACCGGCAGCGCCAGCCGTGCGCCCTGCCTGGCCAGCGCCTGCATCAGCGGCATCGGATCGAGTTCGTTGCGGATCGGCGCGTAGCCCGAGACCACCATGCCCGGCTGAAGCGCGAACGGCAGCCCGCGCGCGGCAATGGCCTGCGCGGCGGCGCTTCTGACGTCGTCGCTCAGGGCATCGCGGGCGGCGAGCGCGGCGGACCGCAGCTGCTGCTTGGTATGCTGAGCGGCCTTCATCGGCATGCGACGGGACCTCCGTTCAAAGCGCGCGGACGCGGGCACTTCAACGTTGCAGAAACGCGGCAGGTCGGCAACCGAAGGGGGGCAGAGGGGCAGGCAACGAGGCAGACAGGTAAGCGCGAAGCCGCAATCGCCGTTGAAACGCTCGATCCCGGAGTTCCCTACGAAAGTAGGTGGGCACCATATGTCCAGATCCACGGACCTGGCCAGGGACAGTTCCCTAAAGGATCGATAAGGCCCCGGGGATATGTTGGTTCCGGACGCGCGTCGCAGCCTCGCCCGGGCAATGTAACCATGGCGGGGTGATTTTGCCAGCGGTTGACGTGGATTGGGACGCGACACTGTGCCCACCTCGCGCTGTCGTCGCCCGGCTCGACCGGGCGACCCAGTACGCCGTGACGGCAGCGATAGAGCCGAAAGGCCGCGGCGTACTGGATCTCCCGCTTTCGCGGGCGATGACGGGTGTGGGAAGGTAACGGCTGTGCCCATTCTTGCAGAGCTGATCATGGCAGCGCAGATCACCCTGGACATGGCTTCGCCTCCTCGCGGCGCCAGCGGCGTCCGAGCTGTTCTTTTCGTTCGCCCTCCGAGACAGAGGGCGCAGGGAAGGCCGAGCGCCGGCTGGCGCCCGTGGCCCGCCTGCAGAAAAAAATGCAGGCGGCAGGTACCACAGGTGCAGCCGAGAACGCCCGGCTTTCCCTGCGCGATGGTCTTCACGCTTACTTCGTGCTCTCCCCGGGGACCGGCTGAATTGACCCCGTCGCCGACGCCGCGCATTCGCGCGGGCGTCCACTTGACCTCGGCACCGGGAGGTCAGGACCACACGACTTCGCGTCCACGCCATGCCGTTCGTCCGCACGAGCTTTCGCTCACGCTGCGGCATGATCGCGGCCACCGCTCCCCGCCCCGCGTGTCGTGACGATCGCGCGCTACGCCCCTCGGCTTGGGACGGGATGGCGGGCACATAATCACGCTTTCTGTAAAAACGCAATAGATTTATTTTTTTCAGAAAACTGATGCCGGCCTGCCGCGCCGCGGGCGTAGCACGGCGCCGCCGCCTCAACCTCCGCCGTCATCCCGGGCAAGCACGGCCAACGCGACAGCGTTGGTCGGGCGCCGACCCGGGATCCATAACCACAGGCCGCAGTTTGACGAAGACTCGTCGTCACTCGAGCGTCCCACGAAAGATCACGCGGTATGGGTCCCGGGTCGGCGCCTCGACAGCGCTGACGCGCCGTCGAGGCTTGCCCGGGACGACAGTGGTGGGCTTAGCTAGCGCGTGACAGACAGCTGTCGCCGCGGGGATCCGGCTGCAAGTTCCCCGTGCTTGCCTTTCTAGCGTTCGGAAATAAGGTATCCCGATCACTCCGGTGTCGGCTTGGCGCCGCACCGATGATCGATGAGGAGACCTGTCATGCCGGAGGCCTCAGTCCCGCCGAGCGGGCTGCGACCGCCGCTGCTCGTCTCCGCCGACAACCTCGTGAAGACATTTGGCGACAAGCGCGCCCTGAACGGCGTCTCGTTCTCCGTTCCGGCCGGGCAGATTTGCGGCCTGCTCGGCCCCAACGGCTCAGGCAAGACGACATTTTTCCGCCTGCTGATGGGGATCCTGAAGGCGACGTCGGGACGCCTCACGGTCGATGGCCTCGATGCCTTCGACGATCGCGTCGAGCTCAAGCGCACCATCGGCTTCCTGCCCGACGAGCCGGTGTTCTACGCCTATCTGTCCGCGCGCGAGACGCTGCAGCTGTCGGCCGCCATGCACGGCCTCGATGTCCCCGCGACGATGGCGAGCATCCAGCCGCTGATGGACCGCATGCAGCTGACGGCGGAGATCGACAATTACGCCGAGGAGTATTCCCGCGGCATGAAGAAGAAGCTCGGGCTGCTGCTCGCGCTGCTGCACCGGCCGAAGCTGCTGATTCTGGACGAGCCGACCAACGGTCTCGACGTCGAGGGCACGCATCTGTTCTACGAACTGATCGTCGATATCGCCGCGCAGGGCACCACCGTGCTGTTCTCGACCCACCTGATGGATCAGGTGGCGCGGCTCTGTTCGCACGCCGTGGTGATCGATCGCGGCGCGCTCGTCGCCAAGGGCAGCATCGAGGCACTCCGCGCCGCACATGGCGAGAAGAGCCTCGAGGACGTGTTTCGCGAACTGACCCAGACGCCGGCCGCTCCATGACGGATCGCGCCGCCGCGCCCCGGTTCTGGACGGTCGTTCTGTTGCTGCTGGGCACGGCCCGCAGGCGCGCGGCCGGGCGCACGCGACGCGGGCTGGCGCAGCAACGCAAGCGCGGCGGGTTTGCGGTCGCGCCCGACGTCGCGCTCAGACTTGTCATCGTCGTCGCCTTGGTGGTCAACATCGGCGCCGCTGTCGGGGTCGCGTTCGCGGTGCGGTCGGCCGAGCAGGTCCAGGCCGAAGCGAACGGACGAATCATCGTCGATGACTGGTTCGCCGTCCAGATCGCGAGAAGCGAAGCCGATGCGGCCGCCACGCCCCTCCGCCGCGCCGAGATCAGCCGCGCGGAGGATCGCTACATCGCCACCGAGGCCGCGCAGCTCGCCCGCGAAAAACATGGCGATCAGGCCGCGATCTCCGCACAGCTCACGGCGACCGTCCGCAACGATCCGCAGGCTCTGCTGTCGTCCAGATTGCTGGCCGCGCAGCCGGGACGGCTGCCCGACCTCATGGCGCTGATCCTCGCGGCTTCGTGGTGCCTGATGATGATCTGTCAGGGCGATGGACCCGATCTCGACACGCAAAGGTCCCGCGATCCCATGTGGGAATGGGTGTTCAGCCATCCCGTCCCGCCGGCAGCGGTCTTCGTTGCCGAAATGCTCGCACCGATCGCGGCAAACCCCATTTTCCTGACCGCGCCGTTATTTCCTGGCGTGCTGTACGGCCTGGCCTATGGCTGGGGAGGCGGGATCGCCGGCGCACTCCTGGTTGGTGTTCCCGCGGCCATTGCGCTTGCGTGCGTGAGCAAGGCCATCGAGATCTGGGCTCTGCTGCGGCTGTCGCCGCGGAAGCGCGGCGCGGTGCTCGGCCTGATCGGCACTATTGGTTTCGCCCCGCTTGCGGTCTGGCTGTTCCTGGCCTTGCAGACAGCGACCATCTTCACGACCATCAGTCGTTGGCTGCTCGCAGCGAGCCACGTGCCCTGGCCGCGCACCCGGCTTTTGGTCGGACAGACCGGTTCGGGCGATTTCGTCTTCTGGAAGGGGCTGCTGCTGTGCTGGCTGCTGGCCGCGCTCCTGATCTTCGCCGCCATCGCGCTCGCCAGGATCAGCACACGGGGTGGACTGAGCTACCGGCCGCGGACGGCGGCCGAGCGCGGCTCCGTGGAGATGCGGTTCGGTCGCGATCCGCTCTATCGCAAGGAACTGCTGTGGTTCCGGCGCGACGGCAGCGCCCTCGTGCAGGCGGTGCTGCTCCCTCTGTCGCTTGCGGCGGTCCAGGCCTTCAACATGCGCGGCGTCTTGTCGAGCGCGATGGGCGCGTGGAACACGATCTGCGGCGCTGCAATCCTGTTCGGCACGTATTTCCTGCTGGTCCTCGGCCCGAGATCGCTGGTGTCGGAAGGGCAGGCTCTGTGGATTGCCCAGACATGGCCGCGCGGACTGGAAAGCCTCCTGAAGGCCAAGGCGAAGCTATGGGCCGAAATTGCGACCGCGATCGTCGGCGTGATCCTGCTCTATGCGGCATTTCGCTTTCCGTCCGACATCGCACAGACCACGGCCCTCGGCCTCGCCTGGTATGTGTTCGCGCGTTCGCTTGCCGACAAGACGGTGACGCTCGCCACCATGACGGCGTCATCTGGCGAGCGGGAGAAGCCACGGGCCGGGCTGCGTTGGGCCGCAACGCTCGGCAGCATGAGCTTTGCCGTCGGCGTGTTCGGTCGGCAATGGCCCCTCGCAATTTCCGGCGTGGTCTACTCGCAGCTGACAGCCGCGGCGATGTGGCAGCACTTCCGCTTTCGTCTGCCTTTTCTGGCAGACCCCTGGTCGGAGACACTGCCGCCGGCGCCGACGCTGCTGCACGCCATGGTCACGATCAGTGCCATGATCGAGGCCATTGCCGTCCTGGCGGGACTCGCGGCGGGGACCGGCGGCGGCGAGGTCAGCGCTGGGATCGTCGCCCTCATCTACGGGCTATGTGCGACCGCCGCGGCAGTTGGCGTCAGCACCTTCCTTGCCGGGCGCGGCGTCACCCAACGCGACATCTGGTTGTGGGACGCCACGGAGCGAAAGTCGCGCCCGCTGCTGCAGCTCAACCTCAGCGGCAAGCTCCGCGTTCTCCTCCTTGTCGCGACAGCCGCGGCCGTGGGGGCCGGTCTGGGTCTGCTGGCCCACCTCTATTTGCACTTGCTGCACTGGTGGCCCGACCTCGGTCAGGCGCTCGATGCCGCCCGAAGCCGGCTCGCCGCATCACCGGGGGATCGCTGGGCCGTGTGGATGATGGCCGTCGCGTTCGCGCCGCTTGCCGAGGAGTTCCTGTTTCGCGGCCTGCTGTACCGCGCGCTCGATCGCGAATGGGGCGGCTGGCGCGCCGTCGTCGGCGCCGGGGCCTTCTTTGCGATCTATCATCCGGTCGTCTCCTGGGCGCCCGTCGCCGCCCTCGGCATGATCAACGCCATGCTGTTCAAACGTTACGGCCGGCTTGCGCCGACGGTTGTACTCCACATGGTCTACAACGCCGTCGTGCTGGCGTTCTGACGCCAAGTGCCGAGACACCGGTGATCATGCATCGCGGCGCCCGCGCGGCAACGCCGCGTCGGCTGCGCATAGTCTCGCCATGATTGAGGCTCATCGAATGGAGCTGAGGTTGTGACGGATCACGACCACATCCCAATGCCCTGTAGCGTACATTCCTGTTGCGTCCATTGGAGTCTGGCATGCGCTTCGATCTCAAGACCGTCACCGCCGCCTGCGCGCTGCTGATCGTGACGACCACCGGCGGCCTCGCCGCCGACGTCAAGATTCACCGCGTCTCGATCCAGGTCGATCAGAACGATCCGGCGATCATGAACCTGGCGCTGAACAACGCCAGCAACATCATGGAAACGTTCAAGGAGAAGGGCGAGGAGGTCGAGATCGAGCTCGTCACCTACGGGCCCGGCCTGAACATGCTGCGCGACGACACCTCGCCGGTGAAGGACCGGTTGAAGCAGATCGCCGAGCTCAGCTTTCCGGCCAAGATCAAATTCTCCGCCTGCAACATCACCAAGCGCGGCATGGAGAAGCGCGAGGGGCATCCGATCCCGATCGTCGCCGAGGCGAGCCTGGTGCCATCGGGCGCGGTCAGGCTGATGGAACTGCAGGAGAGCGGTTGGAGCTATCTGAAACCGTAGGTAGTTTCTGCCGCAAATTTGCCGGGTTTACGTCTCACGGTCACACGACCTTGGATTGAGGTCACATAGCTCTGCTCGCGGGGATGCGGGAGCAGACGCGATCGGGGGACTTGTGTCATGCGTCGAACGTTCGCTGGTCCAGCGCTGATTGCGCTGGCAACGATCTCTGTTGCCTTGTTCACGGCCGGAAGCATCGCCTGGGCCCAGGATCCCGGCCAGGACGCTGTCAAGGATCAACCCTCAGCCCCGCTCTCCCTCAAACCCGTGCGCGCGCCGGAGCGGCGCGCGGCCGAGCCGCGGGTCGTCCAGGTGCGTGCGCCGGAGCCGCGGAGCGCGTCCGAGGCGCGCAGCGCGCCGGACGAGAACGCGATCAAGGCGCGCATGAACCAATGGACCGTAGGGCTCGCCGCCGGCCTGCCCGACGGCGGCTTCGTGCGGTTTGCCAGCGAGATGGCGCGGACGATGGACGACGGCGACAACATGCGCCTGATTCCGATGGTGACGCGCGGCACGACGTCGAACATCGCCGACCTGCTCTATCTCCGAGGCGTCGACGTCGCCGTCACCTATGCCGACGCGTTCGACTTCTATGCCAAGCAGGCCGGCCTTTCTAACATCAACGACCGCATCCGCTACGTGCTGCGCTTCTTCATCTCCGACGTGCACATCTATGCGCGCGAGGAGTTCAAGACGCTGCAGGATCTCAAGGGAAAGAAGGTCGCCGTCGGCACAGCCGGGGTCGCGGCCGCGCATACCGGCCCGCTGATCTTCCGGCGGCTCGGCATCGACATCGAGCCGGTCGCGGTCGGCGGCCCGGTGGCGCTGGAGAAGCTGCACAAGGGCGAGATCGCCGCGATGGTCTATGTCGCGTCGAAGCCGGGCGAGGTGTTCAGCAGCATGAAGGCTGCCGATCCGGGATTCCACTTCGTGCCGATCCCCTACACCAGCCAGTTCTCGGACTTCTACTACCCGACGTCGATCAAGGCCGAGAACTATCCGGCGCTGCTGGCGCCGGACGCCTCGATCGAGACGATCGCCGTGCCCTCGGTGCTGGCCGTCTACAACTGGAAGCCCGGCAGCGACCGCGCCGACCGCGTCAATCGTTTCGTCGATACGCTGTTCACCAATCTCGCGCGGCTGCAGCGGCCGCCGTTCCATCCGGGCTGGAAGGATCTCAATCTCGAGGCCCAGGTGCCGGGCTGGCAGCGCTATCCCTATGTCGACACGGTGCTGGAGCGCATGAAGAAGGACGCCGATGTCAGCCTCGCCGCACCGGCTGCCACCGGCAGCCTGTCGCAACAGGACCGTCTCGAGGCGTTCCTGGCCTCGCAGGCCAAGGCACCGTCGAAGGCCGAGAAGGACGAACTGTTTCGCTCGTACCTCGAGTGGAGCCGGAAGTGGCAGAAGTGAGGGAGTAGCGAAGGGGTTTGCGCGGTGGTGCCGACGTAGTTGGTCGATGATGATCGTGTAGGACGATCTATCGCCCTTCGGGCAGTCTGCTCCCTCTCCCCGTTCTTCACGGGGAGAGGGTCGGGGTGAGGGGCAGCCGCACGGGAAGTGCCGCCGTCTCGCGACCGTCTGATCGACGCGGAGCCGTCGTGCCCGTCCGATGGATTTCCGATCTGAGCGGCGTATGTGCCATGCCCCTCACCCGGATTGCTGCGCAATCCGACCTCTCCCCGCAAAGGGCGGGGAGAGGTTTGCACCGCCCGGGCCGGCGCAGAGCGTCTCAAAGAGACATGAATGCGATGAGCGCAGCCGCCTCTCACGCGGCCGCATGTCCACTGCAGTCAGAGCTTCGTCCCACCACCCTCGACGATCAGCTCAACAACAACGTCATCCCTGGATCGCCCTTGGCCATCGCGCGCTGATAGGCCGGGCGGGCGGCGATGCGGGCGAGGTAGGCGCGGATGTGGGGGAACGGCGCGAGGTCGTAGGGCAGGAAGTAGCGCATGGTGGTGAGCGAGAACACGGTCATGATGTCGGCGGCCGTGAGCGCGCCGCCGGCGAGATAGTCGGCCTCGCCGCAGCGCGCCTCGACGGCGGCGAAGGCGCGGTCGAGCCGCCCGCGCACGGCGCCGAGCAGTGGATTGTCGTCCGGCAAATTGAGCCGGTTCAGGATCATCATCCGCCCCATCGCCGCCTGCAAGGTGCCGTTGGCGAAGTGAAACCAGTACAGGAACGGCGCGAAGCCCGGATCGCCGGGCCCCGGCCGCAACCGGCCCTGGCCGTATTTGGCAATGATGTAGTCGACGACCGCGCCTGACTCGGCGAGCACCAGATCGCCGTCGGTGATGACCGGCGCCGCGCCGATCGGGTGAAGCGCCTTGTACTCCGCCGGCGCCAGGATCGTCCTGGCGTCGCGCGTGTAGCACTTCAGCTCATACGGAATCTCCAGCTCCTCGCACAGCCAGACGATGCGTTCGGATTGCGATTTGCCGAGGTGATGAACGGTGAGCATGCTTCACCTCACCATCGCGCCGTAGACGATGTCCTGCACCTGCTCGCGATAATATTTGCGCAGATCCCCGGGCGCCGCGGTGCCGACCACCACCACGAGCCGCTCCCTGGGATCGCAGAAGAACTGCGTGCCGAACGCGCCGTTCCAGCTGAACTCGCCGGGATTGCCGGGCACCGCGGACAGGCCCTCGCTCACGCGCACGGCGACGCCGAGCCCGAAGCCGAAGCCGGCGCGATGCGGCTCGACGGTGGCGACGGTGTTCTTGATCTCGGGCCCGAGATGGTTGGAGGTCATGTGATGCACCGTCTTCGGGCTGAGGATGCGCGCGCCGTCGAGCTCGCCGCCGTTGAGCAGCATCTGGCCGAAGCGGACGTAGTCGCCGATGGTCGCGAACGAGCAGGCGCCGCCGCAATCCGACTTCGTCGGCGTATCCAGGAGCTTGATCGCCTGCGGCTTGCCGGTCAGCGGGTCGTTCGGGAACGGCCGCGCCAGCCGCGGACGTTGCGCGTCGGACGGCGCGAACGTCGCATCGGTCATGCCGAGCGGCTTCCAGACATTGTTGGAGAGATACTCGCCGAGCCGCTGCTCGCTGACCTTCTCGACGACGGCGCCGAGCACGTCGATCGAAAAACTGTACTCGAACTGCGTGCCGGGCTGATGCGCCAGCGGCAGCTTGGTGATGCGCTCGATGAAGGCCTGCGTGTCGCCCTCGATCGCCGGCGCCGTGCCGTCGGGATAGAGCCGCGCCACCGCGCTCGAACTGTCGGGGCGGCCGCCATACATCAGGCCGGAGGTGTGGCGATAGAGATCATGAATCAGGATGGCACGCGCCTGCGGCACCAGCAGCAGCGCGCCGTTCTCCTGGGTGACGCCGACCTTCATGTCGGCAAAGCCCGGATAGTAGTCCGCGAGCTTCGCCTGCAGCGGCAGCCGCCCCTGCTCCATCAAGGTGAGCGCGCCGACCGCGGCCATCGGCTTGGTCATCGACGCCAGCGCGAAGATCGCATCGAGCGGCATCGGCGTGCCCTTGACCGGATCGAGCTGGCCGTAGGCCTTGTAGTGCACCAGCTTGCCGTCGCGCGCGATCGCCACCACCGCGCCGGGCACGCGCTTCGCCGCGATCTCGCGGGCGAAGAAATCGTCCATGCGCGTCAGCCCTGCCTGCGAGAAGCCGACCTCGTCGGGCTTCGCCTCCGGCAACGGCGCGGCGACGAGCTGCGTGGCGATCATGCTGAAAGCCGCAGTTGCGGCCGCCTTGATCAGCGTCTTCATGAAACCTCCCTGATGCGCGGACGATCCCGCTATCGCTGCGAGATTTCGACGGGTCCGCCTGAGCAAGCAGTAGGGCAGGACGCAGCGAACGACAAGCGCTCGCAACACCACCGCATCGCGACGATGTGAACGTGTTCGCTGCCGCACAACGCGGGACTGGACAGACGAATCCAAAGGGACGGGTGAGACCACGGATGCGCGAGGACCGCATGCTGAGGACGATCGGACTCATCCTTCATACGGTGTGGGCTGTCTGCGCGATGGCAGCCGGCACATTCGCAGGAGCAGCCCTTGGCCTTCACACGGGCGGCTGGATCGGCGCTGTCGTGCTCGGCCTCGTCGGCCTGGTCATCGGCGCGCTGGCAGCAGCATTCCCGCTGGAAACCATCACACTGATCCTCGAGGGCCTCTGATCGCGGCTCGGAACCGTTGCCGTTGCGAACGGTTGGCTCACTGTCGTTGGGTCAGAGCACAGCGCCATGACTTCAGCCGAACTGGCCAATCACTATCGCGCCTACATCGTCTGCCTGAACGCGCAGGCGTGGCCGGCGCTCGGCGATTTCGTGCACGAGCACGTCGTTCATAACGGCCGGCAGCTCGGACTGGCCGGCTATCGCGACATGCTGATCGGCAACTTCGCCGACCTTCCCGACCTGCGCTTCAACATCGGCTTGCTGGTCTCAGACCCGCCGCGGGTCGCGAGCCGGCTGGACTTCGACTGCACGCCAAAGAGCGCGTTTCTCGGGCTCGCCAACAACGGCAGGCGCATCGCCTTCGCCGAGCATGTATTCTACGAATTCCGCGACGGTCGGATCGCGCAGGTGTGGTCGGTGATCGACAAAGCAGGGATCGAGGCGCAGCTGTGAGCGATACGGCGGAGCGCGGGCACGGCGCAGTTGCGGTAGCCTCTTGCCACCCTACGAGGCTGTGAATCTTTTGATGCCAGCCGTGGTGCGAATATGATTCTCTGAGCGGAGCGATTTGCTGGA